>CAZDCK010000004.1:0-29324 GCA_964503965.1 uncultured Enterobacteriaceae bacterium
GGGCCAGGGGTGAGATGCACCTTTACAGGGGCCTGAAGTTTGCCGATAACGGCATCGGTTTCACGCATGCCTCCGGTGCCCTTGGTCAGGCCAAATATACCTCACGTGTGGTTGACTCGCTGTTCGTGGGCGAATCCGAGAACATCGGTAATCCCACGGCGCCATCGGAAATTGCTTACGGCCGCAGCCTGCCGCAGCCGAGAATCCCGGACTTCCCGATCCGCGCCTACGAGTTTTACGACTACCATCATGAACTGGACAATAATACGTTCATCAATTACGAGGACAATGACATCCGCAAGACGGGAGCGATTTCCTACCTGCTATTTACCAGCTTCGGCATGAGCTCCAACAACACCGTATCGCGTTCGACATTCATTAATGCGAAGCCGGTCTATTTTCCGCCGATCGACAACCGGTGGAGCAACGATGATTATGGCAACATTGTCTACAAGCACTCGGTGTTCCACGATGCGGATGGCACCATCACTGGCATTCCGGATTCCTACATCATCAATGATACGGGCTACGACCCCGATGATGCCTGCGAGGCCAGGCCAACCTGGAATGCTTATGTTTGCACGGGCGATGTTGGCCGCATGAACGTTGGCGGCGGGGGTATCCTGGGATTCAGCTTTGGCGGTGGTCCTCGTCCTACGGAATATGAGATTGCGCCAGGTGGTGGCCGTATCAGGGGGACTTTCCCGGATGCACCACCGATCAAGCTCAGCCGTAACGGTAAAGAGTTCGAAGCCGAAGGCGAAACCAATGTGCGCGCGGGCTCAAAGTACACATTAAAAACGGCAAAGGACTCCGTGGATATCAGGGTGCGTGAGCTGGATGCCGGTTCGTGGGTGATGTTTGAGCTGCCGGGATTTACCGCTGCAGACTCCGGCAAGGCGGTGAACAGCCTCGATGCGCTGCGCACGGCCAGTGCAACGTCCTGGTTCAGTGACGACGATGCACTCTGGGTAAAAGTGGTGTCCAATGGAGATATTCCGGGCCGCGGGCCGGGCCAGGGCCCTGGTCAAGGGGAGCGCGTCCAGGTCAGTCGTTGATCCGGGATCACGCGGGTTGAACAAAGACGGCGAAACCCATGGGTTTCGCCGTTTTTTTTTGGTGACCATATCTCTTTTTGTATACCCGTATTAATTCCGACACTTGATCCATACCCCGTTTTCCATCAATGGACTGACAGCATTAAACAATCATTCATGACAATCACCCTCTACAGGGTAAACATTTCGAATCATGGCGCATTACCAACGGGCATCAGCCCAACAATGAGTTTTCAGAACTGGCGGCTCCAACCACCTTGATTTATTCCACATCTGGTTGCATCTTGTCGTGGTAAGCTAAATGGCTTTTAACAGATAACAAAATTCCTGTTTTACTCCCGGAGAATATTCATGAAGTCCCTACTAGTAAATGCACTGACCGTCATTACATTGCTCCTCGTTTTCAGTGCCCCAACCTTCGCTCAGGAGAAACCCGATGCCATCATCAATGTTGATGGTATTGGTTTCTCTCGCATCATAGATGATGAGCTGGTGGCCTTCGATCTTGTAGCTGCCTATGATGAACACAGCATCGTCGAAGCAAATTGCAGCGCTTTTAAATCCAGGCTCCAGGGAGTCGACTGGTGTTTCTCCAGCGCGGAAAACCAAATGACGTTTGAATCGGCTACCCGGGATAATGGAAACAATCAATACCTCCCCTTTGTTGGCGGACATTGTGCACTGGGCATGAGCCGGGGCAATCTTGTAGCCAGGGGCGATCCCCGCACGGCCATTCGGATTGGCAACCAGCTTGTGCTGAACGGCCGATTCAGTGTTCGCACTGCCTTTCTGGAAGATACGGAGCGTAATATGGACAATGCCCGCTTGCGCTACGAGCTGGCTCTTGCCTCAGGTGCTTTAAGGGAAAATTAAATTCCCTAAAGGAAAAAGCCGGTCTGGCGAGCAGGGCCAGATTTATAGTGATAGTGGGTTAAAGCGGGAAAGGGGCTGAAAAAATAACTGCCCCCGTAAATCCGTCTCGTTAAAGGAATGCAGTCAATGAAATTTGATGCCAGTCACGCCGCTAAACTGGTCGCCACAGCACTCGTTGTGACGGCAATTACGCAGTTGGTGTATGTGATTCTTGGCGGCGGTGGTAACCAGCCTGTCGCCTATCCTGTCTGGCGGATCGAGGCAGTGTCAGCGCTGGTCGTCGCGCTGTTTTCCTTCGTCATCCTCAAGCGTAATGCGCTTGTCGGTGGCTGCCTGGCCGTGGCCGGTATCTTTAACGTGATCCAGACCGGCATGGGGCTGACCATGTTCTATCAGCTGGGTTATGGCGGTGACACTGATCCGAATCCTATTTTCTTTCCCGTGCTGCGAATGTCCTTTTTTCTCTACTTCGCTGCCAAAGCTGCTCTGGGCGTTGCAGCCATCACTCTGGGTATGGAACTGTGGCAGTCCATCAGAGATGGTGTGTGGCGGATTGTCGGTGTGTTGGTCGGGCTTGCAGGTCTTGTGGCCCTGCTGCTCAATGTCGCCGCCATGTTGCTGGGACTGGGTGTGGTACCTTTCGCCGGTGCAGCTGGTGTCGTCGCGGCGGTCCTTACTGCCTTTACGCTGATTCGCGTGATACAGCCAGCGGATACCAGATCCCTGTCCTGATGTTGAAACTCATATCGAATAAAAGGTCGCAGAAACAAAGCGGGCAGGATTGGCTATTCACCGCGCTGTCGAAATTTTTGGAGAAGGGCTGGAGTTTATCTATGAAATTCTTGATTGGTCTATTTTTACTAGCCATGCCAGTGATGCAGGCCACCGCGCAGTGGCTGGATCGTCCCTGGGATGACATTCCGCGTAATATGGATGGCAGTCCGGATCTATCCGCACCAGCCCCCCGGGGAGCCGATGGCAACCTGGATCTGACCGGTATCTGGAATGGCCCACCACCCGTGGCAAATCTTGATCCGGACATTTTACTGCCATGGGCATCTGAACTTGCAGTACAGCGGCAACAGGATTTCTACAAGGAGCGCCCCTTGTTCAACTGCCTGCCAAATGGCCCGGAAACCGAAAGTGCAGGAGGGTGGAAGCGTTTTGTTCAGACAAACAAGACTCTAATCATTCTTAATGAGGACCTGACCTACAGGGTTATTCATCTGGATGGACGCGAACTTGAGGAAAATCCCGTGCCCAGCTTTACCGGATATTCAGTAGGGTACTGGGATGGAGACACCCTTGTGGTCGATTCCAATGGCTACAATGACCAGACCTGGGTTGCGCGCTATGGCGTATCCCATACCGATGAACTGGTGGTGAATGAACGCTTTACACGGTCCAGCTTTGGTCAGCTGGATATTACAGTCACGTTCACAGATCCGGGAACATTCACCCAGCCCTGGGGCTACAAGACAAGCATGAAACTCATGGCGGACACTGAAATGCTTGAGTCGGTGTGCGAGACAGGTACTGATAACTGGTCTGGAAGCCTGTCGGCAACGGAAGGTGAAAGTGTCTTCGTTGCACCAGAAATACTGGAAAAATATACAGGTATCTACAGGGGGATCTATGCTGGTGGTGAACGGACCTATGAAGTGTCTGTGTCAGAAGGGGATCTGATAGCCACCATCATTTCCGGTTATGATGCTATCGGCCTTGGCGCAGCGGGCCTGGAATCCGGTGTGCCACGTAAACTTGTGCCATTATCGGAAACACTGTTCGACGGGGTGGGCCTGGGGTATCGCTTTGTAGTTAACGACAACGGTGATGTGGAGAGTTTTATTATCTCGCATGTGTCCGGTGATTATACATACACCAGGTTGCCCTAGAACATGCCTGCTCCGGATACCCTGGTTTCCTGAGGATACGCTTTTACAAAGCGGTAACCAGGATTTGAAACTACACCAATTTGGCCAGAGTTACTTAAATTTTGCTTACTCTGCTCATTATGATCAGTTATTGCCCAAAACTCTCCGGCAGTTCCAGGTATCGTTGGGCGCTTTCAGGGTCACAAGGCATTTGAATCATCTCAAAATCGGGGGCGTAGACCCACTCCAGTTCATAGCCAATTGGCGCGGCCAGATAGGTTGGATCCGTCATCTCGAAACTGTAATTAATTCGCGTACCGTCCTGGTTCAGTTGGAAGCGCTCGGTGAGGTGTTTGTCAGGCCCCGAGGGCAGCTTCTGTGCATTGCCCATGCCATGTTCGGCAAATCGCGCGGTGTCGACAACAAGGACATCACCTTCCCAGCGCCCGATCGAATGTCCCTGTACGGAAGGTTCAATGCCCTCATGAGAAGTCTCTTTCATGTGAATGACACGCTCTGCGACCTCAAGCTCTGTCCGAATGATAATTTCATCCTCGCCCATTGTGATTGTTTTGGCGTCTCCGATGATCATCAGAAACGGCGAAGCATAGGCAACACAGTTCTTTCCGGGATTGTCGCTGTTTTCGAAATTCTGGTGCGCGCGCAAGCCTGCTTCCGTCAGTGGCCAGTCAGTTGGTTCGAAGAAGAAAAAGTGTTCCCTGACCTCGGGGGTGGTGATCGTCCGCCACTGGCCGGCCAGGCTATTCGACCCCTTTTCAGGGGCGACGATAACCGGGGCGCCGCTGTTGACCTTGCGCATTTCAAGCAGGATGCTTTCGGGAGTTATCAAGCGGGCACCCAGCGCATGGGTCTGGGTCGGGTCAGTCGAGGGATTGGCAAAGATGGTGACCTGATCGCCCACCGTAACAGTGTCGGCTGCCCAGCCTCGATTGCGCATGACCACCGCCGAGGACGCTTCTATCTCCCACACCTGGGTGATTCCATTTTCACCGCTTGTTTGCAACTCAATATAGGTATGGGGGTTGGCCCATTTATATTCGGTGATGGTCCCTTCAAGGGTGACCTCACGCTCCAGGTCATAAGGGGCCCAGCTGTGATGGGCCCAGGCGGATGCGATCGGCAGGATGAGTATTGGCGCGATCAGCGCAAGGCGTGGCATAAAACTCGACACTGGTTTCCCCCTAAAGCCTCACAGCTGGGTCCGGTTCGGACAGACCCTGTCGAGGCAAGGCGCCGCATCGCAAGTGCGCGGCTTATTCTAAATTGTTTGTACTTACCTTAGTGCAACCCTGGTACGCCAGCAATCCCATCGCTTCCCCGGCAACACCATCAATGTTCACTCAAAGCTGAAAATGTCTTCCTCTTGCGGCCGCTCCATGCCGTCTTCCCAGTATTGCTCCCAGATGTTTGCCCAGGGCCGTCCATACATGTCCGGTACCTCATACTCGATCACATCACCTGGCGAGACCGGTGTAGGGGAGCCTTTCATCGGGAAGATTGATTGGACGCATTCAATGAATGGCTGCGGGTTGCCTTCCTCGAATCCGCTTTGTCTTGTGATGTTGCGGATGACTCGCACTGGTTCCACCAGGGCCTCATCATCATAAAAAATCGTCTCGTGGTTGAGCCCAAGGAATATACCGTTCTCGTCTCTATTGGGCGTATAAATCTCGATAGTCTGCATCCGGTTCGAAAACTCGAAAGCCGCATGGCTGGACCAGCCCTGGACATTGGATGTCCAGGTGATCAGTACATCGCCGTCCCAGAAACCAATGGTCTCCCCGTACCAGCGCGGTACATCCTCTCCAAGCCGGGGGACATTGCCGCTCATATCAAATTCCCGACCGATATGGATATTGGTGATGAAGTTGCGCGCAACACCCGCCAGAATCTGGACCATGTTTGGTGTCACCATGATGGATTGCTCCCACAAAGCCGATTCATGCCAGCGACGCAGGAATCCCTCCGGCCAGCAGTACTGGGAGGGCCACTGGGGAGCGTTGGTATTGCCGTGATGATAGGCTTCCTGCACCATGCGCTTCTGGTATTCCGGCGTAAGCAGGGACAGGATGGTAGGAATCTGGACATGCCGCATCCTTAGCCAGTACTGGCTGTCTGCAGGAGCGGGATGGTCGTATCTGCCGGTCCATTCACCTGGGACGGTGGCATATGTATGCTGGGTGGGGCCACCTCGGCTTTGTGTTTCTTCAAGCAGTGCCGCGTAATGGGCCTGCGCCGAGCTGAACGGGTAGGGGCTCACGATTGATTCGCGCGGATAGTCGCGATCGCAATAACCCCAAGGAGCTACAGCCGGTGAATTATTGCCAATCAATCCACCTTCCCCTCGAAAATCCTCCAGTGCCGCGGAACTGTTGCAGCGGAAATAGCGGGGATCACTCCACAGCTCCTGGTCCTGGTAGAAATCAGAAGTGGTAAACAGGTCGACTTCCAGCGCTTTGATGCCGTCGGGTGTTTCACCGTCACGAGCGGCACCCACAAAACCGGTGTCCGGATCGCGGCGGGGATCGAAGGGAATTTCCGTGCGGTAAGCCGGATTGCCCAGTCCCTGCCGGAGCGTGGCACCGGTCATGTGATAGTCATTCATGTCTGCAGCCAGGGGCCAGGCGCGCCCGACACTGTCAAAGTCGATCTGCGCCGTGGTTTGGGCTAAAGAGGAAGCTATCGTGAATGAAAATAATGCAGGAGCAGCCAGCAATAGAACGGTCTTCTTCATGATGTTTTCCCGTTGTTGTTTGAGAGAGAATCAACGATCCCGGAGAGCGGATAGTTTATGACCGGATTGTGTGGGCCGGTTTCAGCAATTGGACCTAGGCTACTGCAGTCAACTGGTGAAATCAAAGGTATGCATTGGTTTCTTTCATAACCCTTTTGATTACAGTCGAATGATGCTCTGCAGATAGAAGTAGTGGGCGTCGTCTTTGCCCACTTTGTCCATGTAAGCGCCAGCGTTGAGCCACGTGTAACCGGTTTCCAGCGTAAGGTTGTCGCCCAGCAGATGCCAGCGCAAACGCGTTTCAAGCTGTGCACCCACCCGGGTTTCCCCAAGCCCGCCAGGATGCTGGTAACGAGTGGTACGCCACCCCTGCTGGGCTGAGTCCAGCCTGTAATTCTGCAGCTTGATATAGGCATCCATGTTGTTTGCCGGCTTCAGGTCAAGCTGCAATCCCGGTGTATTGATATTGTTGCGTACAAAGGCCCGGTATGTCCCGGTGGGTCCGTAATCCGGTCTCGGCACACCATAGAGAGAGTCAAAACTGTTGTTCTCATTGTCCAGGGGATTATCATCGCCGGTAGCATAGTCATAGATGACACTCAGCCGTGGCTGCCAGAGGGTTTCAAAGCTGTAGCCGGCCTGCAGGTGGACAAAATGCGCCCGGTGGGACTGTCTTTCGCTTGTGCCTGCACGTGCCGGCGCCTTGCCCCGTTGCAGAAGCATCTCGGCTTCGTGGTGCCACTGTCCCGGTAACGGATTGCGAAAAAGCCGCAGACCGCTTGTGAGCAGTCGGTTGCGCTGGTGAGGATCTGCCGCGTGCCGGTTTTCATCAAGTCCATAGAGATAGGTTTCCAGATGGCCTGCTTCACCGGGTAAGCGGATGTCATGGAAGATTCCCCAGAATTGCGCGTCCCCGCTTTCATTGTCCGGCTTGGGTTTGTTGTCCAGCAGGTTACCGTCGCTGCGACGGTTCGTGGGTAGTGTGTAGAAAAGCTGGATACCCTGCGTGTCATTCCTCAGGCTAAAGAGAGCGCCTGCAAAAGCATTGATGGTGTTGCGGAAGCGATTGCGTGCCATCAGGCGGCGCCCGCCCTGGTCCATGGTGAAGCGGCCAACCTGGACATACCCTTCATTTTTCCACCCCAGGATATTGGTGACAGGCATTTTCACATTGAGTTGCAGAATATCCAGGGGGTTCACGATCGAGCCATCCAGTGGCGTGTCCCTGTCAGCCCTCAATGCCCGCATATCGGCCAATTCAGTGATCAGCGAGAAGCTGTTGAATGTGAGTTCCGCCCTGACTGTGGTTCGGGTTTCTACGGCTTCATCGCTCCCATTGAAGCCAGCACGAAACTGTCCATCAAGGGTTTGCCAGCGGCTTTGCTGTTCGGCTGTCAGGCTTAGATTGGCGGGTTTGTCCTGCCAGTGAGTGTCAAATTGCCAGGCCGTCTGGGCGAAGACTGGTATAGCTGGCAGCAGAGTGCAGGAAAGAGCGAGGCTTGATAGGAGCCTCTGGGTGTCTGGTGGTATGTGCATGAAGGGGAACAAAAAAAGTATGATTGTAAACGATATCGACAAGGACAGCATGGGGAATAGGGGGTTCAGGCATTGCGAATGGGGTAAATGAGACTATCAGAGGTAAGGAGTCAGGATAAAAAAATACCGGGATAGATTAGGAAGAAAAGCGAGAGTTCCCAATCAAAAAACTTAACCTGAATACGTTTTCAACATTACTGTTATTAACTTTGCCTCTTATAGCCAATGCTGTGCCGGTGACAGTGGATTCTGGCACTTTTTGTTCCAGATATCCCTGTTTTCGTTATCACACCCTAAGTATTCCCCATCCTGTTTCCTTTGCTCATCAACCCTTGTTCTGTAAAATCCGCCTTTTCAGTTTTTCAGGTTAATTACTATGGGTCGCGCCTATCAAAACCGTAAAGATTCCATGGCCAAGACATCGGCCAACAAGTCACGGCTGTATGGCCGCTACGGGCGGGAAATCTATGTTGTCGCGAAGCAGGGTGGTGTTGATCCCGATGGTAATCTTGCCCTGCGCTCAATCATTGAACGCGCCAAGCGTGAGCAGGTGCCAAGTCATGTGATTGATAAGGCCATCGATAAAGCCAAGGGTGGAGGCGGAGAAGATTATTCACTGGCACGCTACGAAGGATTTGGTCCGGGTGGCTGCACGGTGATTGTTGAATGCCTGACCGACAATCCAAATCGTACATTTGGTGATGTGCGTGTGTGTTTCAACAAGGGCAAAAGCAAACTGGGCACACAAGGCACGGTCAGCCATATGTTTGATCACAGCATTATTCTTTCTTTCGATGGAGATGAAGAAGCTGTGATGGAGGCACTGCTCAATGCCGATGTGGATATCACGGATATTGAGGAAGAAGCAGGTAAAGTCACTGTTTTCGCTCCCACGGTGGAGTATGCCAAGGCAAAAACGGCATTGTCAGATGCGATGGGAGACATCGAGTACGATGTTGATGAAATTCAATGGATACCCCATGCTTACACGAGCCTGAGCGGAGAGGATCTGGAGATGTTTGAAAAATTTACCGAACTGCTCAATGACCTCGATGATGTGCAGAACATTTATCATAATGTGGAGAATCAGTAGACCCAGCGTTTGCTCTTCGCACGCTTCCCATTCGCCTTTGCTTCTTTCCCCCATTAGCGTAAATTCGTTCTATCTGTTTCGCGATGTTGGGGGATGTCATGAAAATCACTAAAACCTTATCCAATACAAAGCTGAACCGGCGTCATTTTATCCGGGCAAGCGCAATGACGACAGCGGGGCTTTCCCTGGCTGGAATCGCTCTGCCGGGTCTGGCACAGGATACCTACCTGACCACTGTTGGCGGCACAGCAAGTACCCGATACGGCAGGGTGCGTGGGTTGTTGAAGGAAGGTGTTCATCAGTTCTGGGGGGTGCCTTATGCAGCGTCGACAGCCGGTGCCAATCGCTTCATGCCACCGAGGCCGCCTGCTGCCTGGTCGGGTGTGAATGATCATTTCCAGATCGCCCACAATGCCCCGATACAACCCGGGGCTCAGGAACCGGCGCCGGTGGTAACTGCCCTGAATCGCCTGAGTCCGGAAGGGGAGGATTGCCTCAATGTGAATATCTTCACCCCGGGGCTGGATAATGCGGCGCGCCCTGTCATGGTGTGGCTGCATGGTGGCGGCTTCTCCGCAGGGGCGGGTAATTACCTGTTGTACGATGGTACCAACCTGGCGAAGAAGGAAGACGTGGTGGTCGTCTCGGTAAACCATCGCCTGAATATTTTCGGGTTCCTTCACCTGGCCGATGTCGGAGGTGATCAGTGGGCACAGTCTACCAATGTGGGTATGCAGGATATTGTCGCCACCCTGCAATGGATAAGGGACAACATCGAGAATTTCGGAGGTGATCCGGATCGTGTCACCATCTTTGGCCAGTCCGGTGGCGGGCGTAAGACCACCACCCTGATGGCGATGCCATCGGCTGAAGGACTATTTCACCGCTGTATTTCCCAGAGCGGTGTGGCGGTGCGGGGTGTGAGTGCTGATGTGGCGAATGAAGGCACCGAACGTTTTCTGGGTAAACTGGGTATCAGGCCCAACCAGCTTGACCGCCTGCAATCCCTGAGTGTCAAACAGATCCAGGATGCCTACTATAGTGAGCCGGCCATTGCCGGGCTGGGTGTCGGGCCGGTCGTTGACGGTAATATTCTTCCACGCGACCAGTGGGATCCAACGGCGCCATCCTGGTCTTCCAATGTACCCTTACTGGTGGGTTCCACGGAAACGGAAAATGGTTGGATCGGCCCACCCCCTTATGAACTTTCCGATGCCGATATGCTGGAACGTTTTACTACGCGCCTGGCCAATAACGATGCCGCAACAGGACGCGAGCTGGTGGACCTGTACAGGAAACTGCATCCAGATGTGCGAAACCAGACGCTGTGGTTGACCGCTGAGTCCGACGACACCCGTCGCCGTGATGCCCAGCTTGCGAGCCGGCTTAAACATGCGCAGGGGGGAGCGCCGGCCTACCTGTATTTCTTTGACTGGTATTCTCCTGTACACAATAATCGCATGGGTTCCTACCACACGCTCGATATTCCCTTCGTTTTCTACAACATGGATCTGGGAGCGTCCATGACAGGTTCATCCCAGGCCCGTTACCAGTTGGGTCATGTCATGAGTGCCGCCTGGGCTGCCTTTGCCCGAAATGGAAACCCTGATCATGCTGACATGCCCCACTGGCCAGCGTTCGATCCAGACAATTATCCCACCATGATGTTCGGGGATACCGTCAGGGTGATGGACGATCCTAACCGGGAAGCTCGCCTGGCACTGGCCCGCTTGAGGTAAAAATAACCTGGATAAATAAAAGTGGTCATATCAACGCCAGGGCATCCTGCAGTTCCTTCACTGTCGTTGGACGTACCACCTGGGTTACTTCCTTGCCATCCAGCAGGAAGATCAGCGTTGGCCACAACTTGATCCCGAACTGACGTCCAAGCCGTTGGCTTTTGCCATCCTGTACCCGGATATGGAGTACGGGGCTGTTTGATAATGCCTCTGAAATTATTGGCGTCGCAGCCTGGCAGATGCCACAGGAGTTGCTGCCGAACTCAAGAATCACAGGGCCGGACATGGCATCGAGGGTGTCACGATCCGGGGCGTTCCAGGAATAAGGTGCCAGCATGGAATACTCGTTACAAATTGGTGGAGCCATTTTATCTGAAGGGCTACCAAGGATGACAGGCTTCCTGTAATTTATGCCATTACCAGCCAGTCAGGGCTGTCACCAGAATAATCAAAACGAGACTCGCCATGACACAATGTCATGTGCCACCCAAAGGACTTTCTATGCTGACCTTCTTTTATGCTCCCGGTTCATGCGCCACGGCCACGCACCTGGCCCTGGAACAGTCCGGCTTGACCTACACGGTGAAAAAAGTGGATTTTAAAAACCAGGAACAGCGTTCACCTGAGTTCCTGAGAATCAATCCCAAGGGACGGGTTCCGGCGCTGGTCACAGACCAGGGTGTGTTGACTGAAAATCCGGCCTTGTTGGTGTATATCGCACAACTGGCGCCGGAGGCCAAACTCGCCCCACTGGATGATCCATTCGCTTTCGCGCAAATGCAGTCATTCAACAGTTACCTGGCATCTACCGTGCATGTAGCACATGCCCATCGCTATCGCGGATACCGCTGGTCCGATGATGAAGCTGCTATTGCCACCATGGTGGCAAAAGTACCGCAGAATATGCGCGACTGTTTTACCCTCATCGAAAATGATTACCTGCAGGGTCCCTGGGTGCTGGGTGACAATTTTTCCGTGAGTGACATGTACCTGTTCACGATCTGTCGCTGGCTGGAAGGGGATGAAGTGGACATCCATGAATTTCCGCGTGTGGCGGATCATTTTCAGCGTATGCAGGAAATCCCGGCTGTGCAGAGAGTATTGGCGCAACTCTGATGAGCGCGCCTGGACTGCCCTGCACAGGCCAATGGTTATTCAGTCTTCCTGACCTTCGATGGGAGCAATACCCCGGGGCATACCGGGTTCACTGCCACCGAGTATCTGCTGTGCCCCCAGGCGAATAAGCCGGGTATCAGAGGCTGCCTGGAAAAAGGTATAGCCATCGCGCACGCCTTTCCATGCCGAAGGACCTGCCAGATACTTGCCAGCAGCCAGGGTTTCATCCTTGATAGTCGAGATCAGGGCTTCATACTGCGGATCGCCCTGGCGGTAGCCGGAAAAGCTGCCGATGTCGGAGCTGGCTGCAAACACGATATCCACGTGCTCCATATTGGCAATCTGGCCAGCAATTTCCACACCTGCCGGATTTTCGATCATGGCGACGATCATGATGTTGTCATTGGCCAGCTCACGATAGTCACGCCCCCAGATGGCTCCATACTGACCACCCCCCTGGCTGCGTTTGCCAATGGGAGGGAATTTGGCATACGTAATCGCATTTTCAATTTTTTCCACGGTATCTACCATCGGCACAATAATGCCCAGGGCGCCAATGTCTGTCGCCTTCTGGATATCGCCTTCACTATCGGTTGGAACACGTATGAATGGAATTGCCGGTCCCGGACAGGCGCGGATCATGACGGCAACCTCGGCAAAGGTTAGCGGACTGTGCTGCATCTCGATCCAGAGAAAATCAAAGCCCGAATTGGCCATGGCACAGTAAATCTCGATGTCTGAAGAGCTCACTGTGCCGCCAACTACCTGCTCGCCGGCGGCCAGTTTCTGTTTCACGGTGTTGAAGATGTTACCTTCAGCAGCCTGTGTGGTGGGCAAAACCGCCATTAGCAGGAGCAATGCGAGAAGTGGGAATGGCCTTGTCCAGCTGGCCTGGGATGTATGTTTCATGGGTCCCCTCCATAAAAGTGTTCGTTATTATTATCAATGCTTTCTATATGGTTTTTATTCTGTGTAATATTGGTTATAAACAGAATAGAAAACAAGTACAGTCATACTGACAGTAAACAAGTCAGAAAGTAAGGCTTTGTGGAGCCCGGGGGGAGTATGAAACGATTCAGTCGACGACACGTACTTCGCGGCATGGGTTCGTCCGTGCTGCCATTGGTCCCGGGAATCGTGCGCGCCCAATCGGGTGATATTGAAGCCATGACTTTAGCCCCCAGCCAGCGTGACTGGAGCGGTAACAATCCTCTGCGCTACCCCGATCCTGATGTTGTTGCCCTGGATCCCCGCTTTAATCCCTATATGTTGTTTAACTCACCCATCCAGCGGCTCCATACCGGGACCTTGTGGGCGGAAGGGCCTGCCTGGAATGGGGTGGGGCGCTACCTCGTGTGGAGTGATATTCCAGGCAATGTGCAGAAACGCTGGTTGGCGGATGACGGTGAAGTCACCACGTTCCGGCAACCTTCAAACAACAGTAACGGCAATACCTTTGATTTCCAGGGGCGTCAGTTATCCGCGGAGCATGGTGCCCGCCGGGTGGTTCGTTATGAGTCCAATGGTCAGGTCACTGTCATTGCAGACAGCTTTGAGGGCCGCAAATTAAACTCTCCCAATGATGTCGTGGTCCACCCGGACGGCAGTATCTGGTTTACCGATCCGGTCTATGGTATCCGGGACACCGCCTACGAAGGAAATGCCGGTGAAAGTGAAAATGCCCCTGTTGTGTATCGCGTGGATGGTGACAGCGGTCGCATCACTGTGGCCACGGATGAGGTGGTGATGCCCAATGGTCTGTGTTTTTCACCCGACTACTCAACATTGTATGTTGCAGATACAGGTGCGGCAGAAACTCGTGTCTTCAATGTGGATGGCGAGCACCTGAAAAGTGGTCGCACCTTTGTGCAGCTAAAAGCACCGGGAGGCGTTCGCTCGGTGGCGGACGGAATTCGTTGCGATACTGATGGTAACCTGTGGTGCGGTGCTGCCCCCGGTGTTCAGATAGTCGCTCCGGACGGGGATCAGATCGGCATGATCCTGTTGCCGGAACTTTGTGCCAATCTCTGTTTTGGCGGCACCAAACGCAACCGTCTGTTCATGACGGCCAGTCAGTCACTGTATGCGCTGTATGTTGGCGCAAAAGGCGCCCATATCTGCTAGGAATTGTCTTTATGGTAGTTAAATTGCTTAAACCGATGGCGGGATTCATGTTACTGCTATCGATTATCATATCACCGGGGGTGAATGCCCAGGAATTCGGGGGCAGCTCCTTGCTGGACGGGGCCTTTACCGAAGAGCAGGCCATCAATGGGCAGACACTTTATTATGATCATTGCCTGCAATGCCATGGCGAGGCCATGAACGGGGTTGATCAGGCGCCGCCACTGGCTGGCCCGCAATTTGCCAGCAACTGGTCAGGAGAGACACTGCTGTCACTGGTGGAGCGCATGAACACCATGCCTCCGGACAGGCCTGGTGTATTGTCCCGACAGCAGGCGGTGGACTTGCTGGCCTTTATACTCTGGTTCAATGAACTGCCTCTGGGTACCACACCGATGGCATCGGATCGGGATAGCCTGATGAACATTGTTTTCGAAACACCGACACCACAATATTGAATACATATTACAAACAGACAATGGCGCTGGGGGATGAGATGAATCCGGGAAAGATAATCATGAATAGAGCGTGCTCAGGAATGGGGATGGCCGCGATTCTGCTGATGTTGATCAGTGCAGGGGTGCAGGCCCAGTCTGAGATCAATGACTATCAGGCACAGGGTGAATGGACAACCTATGGGGCCAACCTGGCCAGTCATCGGTACTCACCCCTGGACCAGATCAATGCGGACAATTTTCAGGACCTGGAAATTGCCTGGCGTCTGAATACTGATTTCCTGGGTCCACGTCCCGATGGTCTTTACGGGGCCACTCCTTTATATGTGGATGGTGTGCTTTATGCGACGGCAGGTACCCGTAGAACGGTTATTGCCATGAACCCGGAAACAGCCGAACTATTATGGATATATCGTGAGGATGAAGGGGCGCGTGGTGCGGCCGGTGCTCGTCAGGGCGCAGGGCGAGGCCTGTCCTGGTGGGAAAGTGAAGACGGGTCAGAGCAACGCCTGATTTATGTCACTCCCGGTTATCGTATGATTGCGCTGGATCCTGAAACTGGTGAGCGGGTTCGTACTTTTGGCGAGGATGGGGTCGTTGATCTTAAAAAGAATTTTGACCAGGAAGTTGATCCTGATGGCGGTAATATCGGTCTGAATGCCACGCCGCTGGTGGTCGGGGATGTTGTGGTGGTAGGAGCCTCTCACAGGCCATCGACGCCGGTAGAAACCCGGTGGGATACCCGCGGTTATGTGCGTGGTTTCGATGTGCGCACCGGTGAACGGCTCTGGATTTTTCACACGATTCCCCTGAGGGGCGAGTTCGGTTACGACACCTGGAATGGCACGGCGGAGCAGAATGGTAATACCGGTGTGTGGGCACAGCTCAGTGCCGATCCTGAACTGGGACTGGTTTACCTGCCCGTGGAAATGCCGACGTCCGATTACAACGGCTACAACCGCGACGGTGACGGCCTATTTGGCGAATCCCTGGTGGCGGTGGATGTGAATACCGGTGAACGCAAGTGGCATTACCAGTTTATACATCATGGTATCTGGGACTGGGATCTGCCATGCGCTCCCATTCTGTTCGACATGGAAAAAGATGGTCGCACGATAAAAGCCCTCGCCCAACCAAGCAAGCAGGCTTTCCTGTATGTACTCAACCGGGAAACCGGTGAGCCCATCTGGCCTTTCGAGGAACGTCCCGTTCCTCAATCGGAATCAGCCTACGAAAGAACCAGTGCGACACAGCCTTTTCCTACCAGGCCGGTAGCCTTTGACCGCCAGGGCCTGACACGGGATGATCTGAATGACCTGACGCCGGCTCTCAGGGCCGAAGCCGAACAGTTGGTAGAACAGTTCCAGTTGGCGGACATGTTCACGCCGCCAGCGGTTACCAGGGATGGCGGTCCTATCGGTACGCTGATGCTGCCGTCCAATGTGGGCGGCGCCAATTGGCCGGGGGGAAGTTTTGATCCGGAAACTAACCGGCTTTACATCCATTCGCATTCAGCGGTTTTCAACCTGCCCAATGTGGATGCGGATTTTGAACCGTTTAATCCCGGACCCGAGGGCGAAGCCCCTGCGCCCAGGGCGAGGCCCATGGGGCTGGGGCTTCGACCACGCCGGATTGACCCCTACCTGCAGGGCAATATTCCCCTGATCAAACCGCCCTATGACCGGATCACGGCCTATGACATGAATACTGGCGATATGCTCTGGCAGAAAACCCACGGCACCACGGAAGACCGGATTCGCAACAATCCGGCCCTGGCAGGTGTTGAGGATATCGACCGATTAGGTTCCTATGGCCGCATCTTTATCGGTACACTGGTCACAGGCAGCTTGGTAATAGCAGGAGAAGGAGCGACTCACACCAATGAGGACGGTGAGACCGTCGCCCTGTTGCGGGCCTATGACAAGGCCACCGGGGAGGATGTGGAAGGGAGAATCGAGATGCCTGCCAGGCAGACAGGCTCTCCGATGACCTTTATGCACAATGGCAAACAGTACATCGTACTCGCGGTCACCCATGGTGGCGCCAATGCCGGTGGAGAGCTTGTCGCATATACTTTGCCCTGAGGCCCGGTTGCGACACCATATTCATGCAGGTAATTAAATAATGAAGAGTAAAGTTTCAACCGTAATCGTCATAGCCATTCTGGGTGCTGGTGCTTCCAGTCTGGCCCAGGACCTGCCAGGTGATTCCTCTGATATGATTGACCAGTGGTGGTCTCCCGGAGATGGCAGATCCTTGCCGCCTTATGTTGAATACACCAATGAATACGGACGTCTTGGTTTGATCAATACTGCCGGGACAGTCCAGACTGACGGTCATCCTTTCTTTGAGGCGCTGGGGTCCAATGGCCGCGGCTGTGTAACCTGTCACCAACCCTCGGATGCCATGTCCCTTTCCGCAAAAACTATTCGCCAGCGCTGGCAGGATACCCAGGGCAGTGATCCCCTGTTTGCTGCCATCGATGGCAAGGACTGTCCGAATCTGCCGGAAGGGGAGGCCGAATCACATTCTTTGCTCCTCAAGCGTGGGTTGTTCCGTGTCGCACTGCCCTGGCCTCCGGAGAATGCCGAGCCTGAATTCACATTAGAAGTGGTTCGTGACCCCACCGGTTGCAACACCGATCCGGTATATGGGATCAGCGGTGAACAGAAAAAGATATCCGTTTACCGCCGGCCACGTCCGGCCATGAATATTCGTTATGTGGCCTCATCAAGGTTTGGCGTATCGCCATTCATTGGAAAAACCGGTCAACTTTCGGCGATTGATCCGGATACTGGAAAGCCACAGAACATGAACATGATGGCAGATGCCCGAGTGGTGACGCCAAAAACACAGGCCCAGTCGGCGGCGGGTGATCACATGGGGGTCACGCTGACAGAAACCCAGCTTAACCGTATCCGTGATTTTGAATTGCAGATATATGGTGCCCAGGCCTGGTCCAATGGGGCCGGGGACCTGAATGAGGAAGATGGGCCTTCGGGCATCGGTCCCCAGGCCATGGCTGATGGCAGGGATGGTGTGCTAGGCAACAACACCACGCGCTTCGTTTTCCCCATGGAAAACAAGTGGGCGAATCTGTCCGCAGGAAAAACTGAAGAAGAAAATGCCAGGAATGCATTCAGGGAGTCAGTGCAGCGTGGCCATGATGTATTTTTTTACCGGACATTCTGGATCAAGGATGCCACCCACATCAATACAGTGGGATTGGGCAATCCAATCAAGCGCACCTGTTCGACCTGTCATGGCATGCATATGACAGGTATGGATACGGCCAATGGCTGGATGGATCTGGGAACCACCAATCATCCATGGGCACTGGAGCCGCCGGAAAGTCCGTGGGCTGACGAATTGCCGGAAATGCCATTATTCAAGATAACCTGTTCTGACGATTTGCCACCCCATCCATTTCTAGGACGTACTATCTATACCCAGGACCCCGGTCGTGCCCTGATTTCCGGCAAGTGTGAAGACGTTGGGGCCATTGTTATCCAGCAGTTTAGGGGGTTGTCCGCAAGAGCCCCCTACTTCGTCAACGGATCTGCCGCCGACCTGCATGAGGTAGTAGATTTTTATGATCGGCGGTTCAATATCCGCTTTACCGAGCAGGAACGTATTGACCTGGTCAATTTCCTGAGTGTGCTGTGATGAAACGGATAATCCTCTTTTCTACCCTTCTATATTCGGCCATGGCAGTCCCTGCGCCACCCTCTGGCGAACGCATCAGCTTTGTCAGCTGTCCGGTAGTACGTGATACACGCACTGTGCCATGCTGGACAAGTGACTATCAGGGCGATACCTACTACCTGACTATCCAGAGTGATGTAAGTGCCCAGGTACAACCTCCATTACTGGGGCATAAGGTTCTGGTGGAAGGGATTGTGACTGACAGGCCATCGATATGCGGCGGTATTGTCCTCGAGGATGTTCATCTCACAGCTATGCCGGAACTGGATGCAAACTGTAATACCATCCTGCCTGCCGATGAGCGGATTACCATAGACTTTCATCCAAGGCCCCCCGGGCCCAGTGCCGGGCGCCTGGCTTTTCAGCGGGATCCCTCCACGCAGCCGCCGGAGCCGCCACCACCGACAGGGCCCCAGACGTTCGATCTGTATTTTGATTTTGACAAGGGTATCTCATTTCGTCATCCGGGAAATCTTGTGGGAATACTTGACGTGGCAGAAAAGCTCAAGCCTTCACGCATGGAGGTAACGGGTGTGCGCGGAGCGCATTTATTAAGTGACGGGACTGTCCTGCAGGAATCTGAAACAACCGGCGAGCGTCGCGCTAAAGAAGTCACCGCCTTGCTTCATGATGCTGGTATCAATATTGATAGTGATATGAACTGGATCGATGCCGAGGCCGATGGGATTGATGACTGGCAAACCCGTCGGGTGACCGTGACATTGCTGCCCTGAATAAACTGCTTGTCTGAAAAACAGGAGTATTGGAGATGAAAGGAGTTATGGCTTTTGTGTTGGCCCTCTCAATGATGTCTTCATTTGCCCAGGCACCTGTGCCGACGGGCAGTGGGCCCGAGGCAGCGACAGTCTATTCTGATCCGACGCTCCCCACACATAGTATCTATCGTCCCTCTGTCCTTAATGGCAATTATCCCGTTGTGCTCTGGGGCAACGGCAGTTGCGTGAATGATAATTTTCATTACCGGGAGTTTCTTATTGAAGTCGCTTCCTATGGGTTTATTGTCATCGCCATTGGCCCCTTTGATACCAAACCTGCACCGCGCCAGGAACGACCAGAAAACCCCGCTGAGTGGCCACCGTTTGAAACCAGTTATCGCCAGCATGCTGATGCGCTGGACTGGCTTGAATCAGTCGAGGTAAACAGGGACAGTGACCTGGCGGGCCATGTGGACCTGGATAATGTTGCGGTGATGGGGCATTCCTGTGGTGGACTGCAGGCGGTCAAGGCTTCATCCGATCCGCGCATCACGACTACGCTGGTGCTCAATAGTGGGTTATTCCCCAATGATGACCAGTACATGATTCGCCACGAAGCCACGCGAGAGGAATTACAGCACCTACATGCGCCCATTGCCTATTTCATCGGCGGGGAAACCGATATCGCCTATGTGAATGCCGAAGCTGACTGGCTGGATTTACAGAAGCAGGATCAACCGGCGATTAACGCCAACATGGATGTCGGTCATGGTGCAACCTACCAGATGCCCGGTGGTGGCCCCTTTGCTGAAGGACCACTGGCCTGGCTGAAATTCCAGCTTAAAGACGATCCAGTGGCAGCGGCCATGTTTCTCGGTGAGGACTGTGGCATGTGTAGCTCATCAGCATGGCAACTCAAACGTCATGCACTGCACTAGATATTCATGCCCACAATTATTCATCATGGGCTTTCTCTAATAAAGAAATCATTACCATACCGATGGCATGTTGTAGGGCATGCTGGCAAAGACCGCTTCCACTCGACGTATGGCATTGTCTTCCACCTTGAATAGCTCGATCAGGATGAACGAGTGGGGGTAAAAGAAAATGGAAGTCTGTGGGGTCCCGTCCGTCCACTCGAATTCATAGACACTGCCACTGTGGTCCATGAAGGCTGCTGACAGGACGACCCCTTTTTCCTCGTCCACCAGCGGGTAACGTCTATCGCGCAGGCGATCATCATAGATGTACTGACCCAGTTCAAACTGCTCGGCACACCCCATCTGGGCAATATCATAACCGGGGATCTCAGTGTTGGTGGTCAGCAGTCCATTTTCCACGCGATTGCAGTCCTCACTGAAATTGGTAAAGAGTGTACCGTCATTGAGTTGGATAGTATCGAAATAGCCGTCGGCCACAGAGATCATTCGTGCCCGCTGGTTGCGTCGTTCTACCGGCACGGTTTCCGACCACAGTGGATGGGGGGTATCGTAGCCATCCGTGACAGGAAAAGGGGAGTTATCAATGCGCCTTGTCAGCACGGTTTCAATTTCGGTAATCAGCCCATTATTGACTTTGAAACGAGCAGCGATGATACCGGGTACGCCATGTTCCTCTACGACATCGATCCTGGCGACCTGGCCTGTGGCTGGATCAGCCACTTTAAGATCATAGCCTCGCACCCCACTGATCGTGTTCCATAGGCCGTCACCGACATTCAGCAGGATGCCGTTTTCAGAAAAGCGGACATCGTCTGCCAGCGGCGCGCTGCTGACATCTTTCTTGACCATGGCATCGAAGTAGGCATCTGCGATCCTGTAAAGACAGGCACGGTCACAGTCGGGCTCGAGTGTCGCTGCAGTCGCTGTCATGGGAGACAGGGCAGTGTAAAAGAGAAAAGCCAGTGAGGCATGGAGTAGGTTTTTTTTCATTGCTACTGCTCCTGGATGAACTGGTTGTAATCCGGGGCAACAAACTCTCTTCCACTGACCGGATTCTTGTAGTGATAAGGAGGAATGAAAGGATCCGGATAAGCACTATATTCCACAGTTTGCTCACCATCCGGTGTCAGATTGGAGAAAGGTCTGGGTAGCTCAACGGCACCCCGGTGCCAGCCCTCATCATATTCCACGTAAAAGCCAATATAGCTATGCAGCTTGCTGATTTTCCATACATTGTCCTCCTTGACGTATTCATTCTCATAGGTGCCTTCTCCCCATCTGGCTTCCCGACCTAGTCCCCCGACAATCATCAGGGCACGCCAGCGGGCCTTGGCTGTCCCATCATCAGAAACATGGATCACAGGTTGAAGTTGCATATGGTTATACATGCGGCCGTATGCCAGAGGGCCAAGGTTATGGAGGTATTCGCGAATTCGGTCCTGGCCAACAAAAAGACCACGACCGGCAATTTCCAGGGTGGCATCGCTGGAAAAAAGATCGGCAGCATCATCCCAGCGACTTTTATCCACATAATACCCATAGGACGCCTGGAGATTGGCCAGGTCCACATAGTCTCTGGCGTAATTGGCTTCCGCTTCAAGAGCCGAAAACTGCTCCCTGAGACTCTGCAATTCCTGCTGGTTTGCGTTCATGATTGGCATAATCCAGCCAACCGCACCAACAATCATTATGGCAGCCAGTAAGGCTGTGAAAACTTTGTGCATGCTAAACCCCTGGTGAGTAACTCATCTTCCGACTTTCTCAGTGCCGGTCTGTCAAAGCATTAAGCCTAGACCTTAAACAGAATTGAAACAAGACAGTGGTATTGGGACAGGAGTAATGATAGAAACACCATGATTCACGAATTATCTGTCAGGATGAATAGAATGAAACTGATGAACCGACTAATTACTACAGCCCTGTTTCTGTTTTCCTGGGGAAGTTTTGCCGCAGAGAGTCTTGCTCCCCCTCATGGTCCTATTATTGAGGGACGCCCAGTCATTGTTACTGCGCATCCCGACCAGGCCGTACTGCTTGAGAATACCGACAGACAATTAGCGATCAACAAACGACGGGTCTATGACTTTTACAGAAAGGTCATGCTTGCTGGTCAGGCTGACATGGTAAACAGCTTCCTGGCGGAGGAATATGAAGAACATAATCCCCTTTTGCCTAATGGTCGCCAGGCATTTACCGATTATGTTGGCAGTAATATTCCGCGTCAGGAAGCCCCTGAGCTTATTCCTGACCTCATCACCATGGTCGCCGAAGGCGATTATGTTGTAATGGCCCTGGTTACCCATTATCCGGAACCCGATGGGTCGGGGGACACCTACACATCCACGCATTTCGAGATGTACCGACTGGAAGCTGGCCTGATTGCAGAGCACTGGGATTCCTGGCTATTCCGGTCCAGCAGGGAGATTCCTGATTACGGAGACAATGCCGCACTACCGGTTACCGGTACAGCCGGAATCGCCCAGTTGGAGATGCTGGTCAATGAGGATCCGGCGCTGTTTGCCAACAAACGCCTGGTATTCGACCTGTGGCGGCAGATTCCTGAGGGGGGACGTGAGGAATTGATCGCGCTCTACATGGACCCGATTTACATTCAGCATAATCCCAATGCGGCCACTGGTCGTGAAGGGGCAAAAGTGTATTTCAGCCAACGCCCGGATTCTGATATTGACCCGGTCATTCAGGATGAACTGGTGATCATGCTTGCAGAGGGCGACCTGGTTATGCAGGTCCTGGAAACAGAGCGGGAGCAGGGAGGGAAGATCTACCATGTCCCCTGGTTCGACCTGTTTCGGATAGAAAACGGGCGTGTCATTGAGCACTGGGATACGGCTTCCAAGGGAGAGTTACCTCCTGATATGCCGGGTATACGCCCGCTTTAGTAGTGGCTATTGGATATTGAGCAGACGGGTTGCAACTGATAGTCAGCCGGAAAGCCCTGATTAATTTTCTTCAGTTTCCTCACAAAATTCCGGTTGGTCGAGTCCGAAATTCAGGTTAACGTCCAGGCAGGATTCATCTTCCACTTGCAGGCCCGTGGTGGATGTCAGGCTTTCCACCTGATGTCCGGTTTGCAGTGCCCTGGCTTCAGCAATCCGCCTGGGGGTTACTGCGCGCGGATCCATGTCCACATAGGAACAGGTAAATCCCCTTAGCGTGCATTCTGAAGTAGCATGAGCTATTCCCCGTGCTGCCATTTCCTTCTGCATAAGGTCCACGGCTTCCTGGTTCAGCACGATGGCATTGTTGGGGCGAAAAGTGCCGACGCCGATGGCATAATCAATAGGCATCAAGGGCTCAATGCTGGCACCAAACAACCCGTCATTCTTTTTACCCAGGTCAAAATCACCCAGATCGGCACCGGCATCAATCAGGTACTGGATAATGCCCACATCTCCCAGATTACCCGCGACCATCAGTGGAGTAATGCCATAGTCATCATGCCAGTTGACGTCCATGCCATAATCTTCAACGAGAAGCCTGATCACCTCGAGCCGCTCACTGTAAGGATGCTGGAAGTGGTATCCATGGATGAAGCCAAGACCTGAAGCGGCTCCCAGAGTGGTTTCATTGTCACTGGATTTGATGTGGGGGTCAGCCCCGTATTCCAGCAGTAGTTGTGCCAGTTCCAGATCGCCGGAAAAGGCAGCACGCATGATAGCGGTCGCAAATACAATCCGGGGTGAACCGCCGCGCATACGCGCCCGGGGTGTATCATTGACCAGGTGATTGGGATCAGCACCGGCATCAAGCATCTTTTTGATCAACGGCAAGGGATCATCAGTAACTACCCAGGGAAAGTTGGGCGCTGTCTCCATGTTGCGCCGGTCTACCGCCCAGAACAGCGGTGTGAATTGGCGGGCATCGGCCACGTTAACGTCAATTCCCCGATCGATAAGTATGGAAGCGAGATCATAGTGCCCGTTGAAGATAGCAACTCCCAGGGCGTTCTTGCCATCGGCAACACGGGCATTAATGTCCGCACCCGCATCAAGAAGCAGCTCTGCAGTTTCTGTATGTCCATTCCTGGCAGCAAAATGCAGGGCTGTCAGTTCGCCACTGGCATGCTGGACGGGTCCTATCTCTCTTTCCTGTCGATCCCTGGGCGCAGTTCCTTCAAAGCCGCGCGTAGTGTCTGGCGGCATGAAAATTGTTCGGGCATCAAGTTCGGCGCCATGGTCCAGCAAGAGCGCGGCAACCTCGGTGTGGCCCTCGGCAACTGCCCACATCAATGGTGTTGTACGCCCCCATTCCTCGCGATCATTTACTTCTGCACCATAATCCAGGAGTACCTTGACTGCATCGGGAATGCCGGTTTTTGCAGCAAGCATCAATGGTGTATCTCCGGTCATCGAAAACCGGCCGTTGGCATCACCACCAGCATCCAGCAGCAGTTCCAGCATGTCGGCACTGCCGTTAATGGCGGCCAGTTGGATGGGGGTGGCACCGGTGCGATTGGCGACATTGACCTGTGCCCCGGCGTCAACAAGCAGTTCTGCTGCCTCGATATCATTCCACTGGGCTGCCCAGTGCAGGGCTCTGGCACCATCCACCTGGGATTCGTTGACATCAACCCCCTCATTGACCAGTGTTCTTACACGGTTGTAGTTACCGTTCTGCATGGCATCGGCAATTTCCGAGGCCTGGATCGGTGCCGCCAGCAAAACCAGCAGCAATGGAATGCATGTCTTTGCTCTGAATGTATTCATCGTAATATTCCAGACTGACTATTCAAATAGATTGACTCCACGTGCCCTGGCGAGCCATTCGGTCAGGCGTTCCAGTTCCTCATCATTGAGGTTGGCGCCTCGCTCACGTTCCTGGACCAGGGCAACTCGCCAGCCTTCCTCGCTTAAGCGTGTGCTGAAAATGGGGTCCAGGGTATGACAACCGGTACAGCGAACTTCCATGAAAATCCTGGCGTCGGCATTTGTAAAAAACTCATCGATTTCAGGTGGGACGTAGTCTCTTGGAAAGGGGATCGATTCCGGGCCGAAGGTATCAGCAAGGTAATCCAGCAGGAGATCCTGTTCAGTATCTGCCAGGTTCACGCTGAACTCTCCGGTATGCTTCTCCTTGAGCAGCTGGTTCCAGCCATCCCGGTCAAAGGCAAAGAAGGCATAGTCATCAATACCGTGGCAGGCCGTGCAATTGTCCAGGATGACAGTCCTGACTGGTCCACCGGGCAGGGGAATATCTGGCCAGGTGGGAGGTCGGCGGATCTGCGCTGTCGCCAGATCCGACAGGACAATTAAAAGAATCAGCGATAAGGCTTTTGCCATCATTCCCATGAGTCTGTCCTAGGCAATGGGTAGCAGGTGAGTACTGCCACCGATACTGTCGCGTTCAATGCCATAAAGATGCAGCAGGCTCAGCAGCATATTGGCATGCTTTTCAGTGTTGTCCGGGAACACCATATGCCGGTTGCCCTTGAAGGTGCCATCGATCTTGCCGACCAGGGTCACAGGTATTTTTTCATGGGCATGGCGGTGAGAGTTACCCATATTGCTGCCCATGTACATCATTGAGTGATCCAGTACATTGCCGTCACCCTCTGGCATGGCATGCAGCTTGTCCAGGAACTCGGTAACAATGGAATAATGGTAGCGGTTCATCCTAGCGTAATTGGCGATATTGTCGGGCTTGTCACCATGGTGGGAAGACCCGTGCCAGGCACCGGTTGATCCGGATTCAGGGAAGCTGAAACCGGACAGGTCGCGTCCCAGCATCATGGTCGCCGAGCGTGTGATATCACCCTCGAACGCCAATGCAATCAGGTCAAACATCAGACGGAAATGGGTATCCTTACTTTGGGGGATGCCGAAGGGGACTTCCTCTGAAGGCTCCTCGACACCATTATTCAGTGCAATCTGTATACGTCGTTCCAGTTCCCGGATATTATCGAGGTAGTTATCGAGTCTTGCCCGGTCACCACCACCCAGTTCATTTTTCAATTCGGGAATTTTTTCGGCTACAGAGTCCAGAATGGAGGCATCGAGAGTTCGACCGCGTCTACGTTCCTCCGGACTACCGCCAGTACCGAACAGTCTTTCGAAAGCCACTCGTGGATTAATTTCTGTTGGCAGGGGCTCGGTCGGGGATATCCAGGACATGGAATTTGTATAGGCACAGTTATAGCCCCAGTTACAGTTTCCGTAGTTGCCGGCGTCTTCAACACCAAGTTGGATGGAGGAAAGAATCGTATCCCGACCGAATTCCTGGGCAATAAGTTGATCTATGGATACCCCAAGGTAAGGCGCAACTGCATTGCGACGCGGCCGGGCACCTGTAAAGATCGCCGCCCCGCGGGCATGGTTACCGCCCGGTTCTTCCTCCGTGGAAAAGCATTCGGGAATATCCAGTCCGCTGATCAGTGTGACATAGTCGCGCAGATGCTCCATTGGTTTGGTTACATAGGAGAAATCAAAGTCAGCTCCTTCGGTAGTAGGACTCCAGTACCCGGGTGCTACTCCGTGGGGATGCCATACGCCGACAAAACGTTTTGGGGGTGCGGTAGCACCGGACTGGGCAAATGCAGGCACCATGGCATCCAGAAAAGGCAGGCCAACGGTGACACCCGCCGACTTCAGAAAAGTGCGGCGCGGCAAATGTTTTTTGGTGATAAGTTTCATGCGCTTGCTCTCTCCCGGCCAGATTATTGACTGGCCAGTTCCTGGTTGTTGTCGCTGGTTTTTGTTCGCATACGAAATTGCGGGCTATTCACTACGCCAAGGACCAGGGAAGAAAAGCTGTAATTGCTGTCTTCAGCTTCCCTGACAATGCGGCGTACCTGCGGCATATCGTAATATTCAGTTCCGCGTCCTACGCCATAAGTCATCAGTTTTTCCACGGCGAAGCGGACAAACTGGGGTGAATACTTGAGTAATTGCTCGCGCAGACCGCTTGGCCCGGTCGCCACAGTGCCATCCCATAATTCCACAGTGGCATCAATGGATGCCGTTACACCACCAAACTGTCTCGGGTGGCCTGCCATGGTTCGGTACTTGCCGTCAGCGTTGAAATTTTCGAGAGCAAAACCAATACCATCCATGATGGCGTGGCAGGTTTTACAGGGTTCATTCTGTCGATGCATGGTCAGCTGTTCGCGCAGGTTGGTGATCTGGTTTTCACCGGTTTCCTCCAGTGCGGGTACATTTGCTGGCGGTGCGGGAGGCGGGGTACCGAGCAGATTCTCCAGTACCCATACGCCACGCTTGACAGGAGAGGTACGGAAATTCTCGGCCCAGGTCAGTGAAAGAAAACTGCCCTGTCCCAGAATGCCGCGTCGGTAATCGAGGTCCGGGCCCAGTTCCACGCGCCGAAAATGGGCGCCATAGATATTGGGAATGTCGTAATGCTTGGCCAGGCGTTCATTGACAAAGGTATAGTCCGCATCAAGAAGAGTCAGGATGCTGCGATCTTCGCGGATAATGCTTTCGAAGAGCAATTCAGTTTCCTGCTGAAAGGCATCTCGAAGTTCTGCATCCCAATCGGGGAAGAAAATGCCATCCGGTGAGGTGGTGGGCAGATTGCGCAGGTACAGCCATTGCTGGCCGAAATTTTTTACCAGCGCGTCAGCTTTGGGGCTCTCGAGCATACGCAGGACCTGAGCTTCCAGAATGTCCGGATCACTCAGACGTTCTTCTGCTGCCAGGTCTATCAACTCATCATCGGGGATATTGCTCCACAGGAAAAAAGACAGGCGGGAGGCCAACTCAAGATCACTGATTGGATAAATATCTCCCTCGGTTAATGATTCCGGTTCATGCTCCCGTCGTATCAGGAACTCCGGGTCCACCAACAGACGGCGCAGGGCCAGTTCAATGCCATCATCGAACGAACCGCTCCTGCGTCCCTCTTCATAGAAACTCATCATGGGAGCAATATCAGCTTCAGTCACCGGTCGGCGAAATGCCTTGCGGGAAAGGCTCAGAAAAATGCGTCGGGCACATTCCGGTTCTTCATCCGCATTGGCCGGGGAACAGATAAATATCTTTTGGCGGCTGGGAGAATCTATGGATTTCTGAGCCTCAAAAGGACCGGAAATCTTGAGCATGCCGATGGCGGGGTGGTATTGAACCTGGGGTAGATCATTGTTCTCGATGGACTTGCGATCATACTGCTGGATCAGCCCGATATCCGGGCGGAAATTGGTTGCGACAAATGTCGCCCCAACGAGGTGAGTGCCTGCCTTCACCGGTAATGTCACATCAAGAGAGCCGTCATGATCGCCTCCCATGCCTACAAAAATACCCAGCCCTGTGTAGTCAAACAAGTGCACCCGTTCGCCATCGATGCTGATTTCCAGTTTTTCCCCGGGGATATAACTGCCCAGGCCAAAGTTCTGCATGGAAAAACTGTATTCGCCATCTGCCGGGAAATTATGCTCCACGGCTATACCGCCTCGGGTATTCAATGGCATACCTGGTAGCTGCATGTTCTGAGAATTGTCCGCGTCCACGATATAGGTCATTTCGGTAGGGGAGTTCCAGGTGCCTACAGCCATCTTTGCAATTCGGGATGCTGCCCGTGTATAGGCTTCAAGCAGGGTTGGTGAAATAGTGAGAGAGCCAGCCTGGTTGTCAAAGCCGCGGGCAGAGGAGTCTGCCGGGAGAAAAAGTGAAGGATCTATGTCTATGGCGAGCAATTCGCGAATGACGTTGGCGTATTCGCTCTGGTTAAGACGATGGAGAGTCTTGCTTCCTGCTGTAACAGTGGCGGACTCATCAATTTTATTTTCGATCCACTCGGTCAGCCGCAGATAATTTCTGTCATTTGGGCGATCCTGGCCGGGCGGAGGCATCATGCCGGCACGCATTTTGCGAATGGCTTTTTCCCAGTCCTCGGCATTGGTTGCCATGTCGTCACCGAGTATGGTTTCCAGGTCAAGGCTGCCGGCATAATCCTCGAAATTATGACAGCCCAGGCAATATTCCTCGATACGATCCAGTTGCTGCTGGTCCCGGCGGGACTGTGCTTCAGTATTCTGGTGCGCTAGTGCCAGCGTAGCGCAGGCGAATGCCAGGGCAAGTTTGCTGGTTCTGGCAGGCTGACGATTCTTCATGGCTTCCCCCGATGCCATGAGGCCGGATTGACACCGGACCCCCAACTGGCCCAAGTGGCCAAGTTTCATTATTTGTTATTTTCTACAACAGCCGTTGAAATTACTCTCCAAAGAAAAATTTTGCAACACTGTTGGCAATCGTAGGCAAGCACGGGATATCCACTGAAGCCTGTAGTTACTGGGAAAAACAGAAACATGAAATAATTGTACACTCGACGTTGGACTGATTGACTGTCCCTGAGATGAAACGGGGACAG
>CAZDCK010000004.1:29424-127766 GCA_964503965.1 uncultured Enterobacteriaceae bacterium
AGATGAAACGGGGACAGTTTAATTAATTCACGTTATTGACATGATATTTCTCCCGGCAATACTCTAATTAAGTAAACTGTCCCCTTTTTTGGAGTGATTAATGATTAGCGAGTACATCCTTTTTGACCTGCCCGAAGGCATCAGCCGGGAACAGGCGGTGAAAGACATGGAAGCGGTTGTACCGATCTGGCGCAATAACCCTGATCTGATTCGCAAGACCTTCATGTACGATCCCGAAGCGAACCAGGCGGCCGCCCTGTATACGTGGAAAAATCTGGAGGCAGCCGAAAAAGCCCATGGTGATGAATGGCGCCAGCGCTTGTGGGATACCTACCAGACAGTACCAACAAGGCGGGTTTTTGAAACACCACTGATTGCGGATAATGCTCTTGGGGAAACTGTCCGGGAAAAGTGATCGCCATTATCAAAAGAAGAGGAGGGCACATTCCATTTTTGAATATCATAGATACAAAAGGGGCAGTGACTGTCCTTTGAAAAAAGTCACTGTCCCCGCCACTCATTAATGCCTGATCTGGGTAGTAATATCTTCCAGTTCATATACTTCGCAGTTTCCGCGTTCGGGTAACAGGCCGGCACCGGGATCCGGGTTTAACGTCATCACGCGTGGCGTCATGACCCAGGGTTCTGCGAGGACTTTCGGGTCTGTAACAATCACTTCATACAGCATCTCGTTACCGGTACGGGTAAATTTCTCTGTAACGGTCATCTGATCGGAATGGAAGAAACCTCCTCGGGCGAGCCATGTGTAGTCATTGAAGGCGATGGACTCCAGTACCAATGTATCCCCTTCCCAGTGCCCCACCGTATAGCCCATGTACTTGGTCTGCAGCGCCTGCTGGGGATCATGGGGGCGACCATCAGTTGGCATTATCCGGTATTCACCATATCCACCGCCGCCATCGGCGTACTGGCCATAAAAGAAGATAATATCGTTTTCATTATGGACAATTCGGCGCGGTGGACCATTGCGGGGAATGCCTAACGGCTGACAGGTCATGACCGGGTCTTCCCGGTTGGTCCACATATCCAGCTCAATCACCTTGTCCCAGTGTTCCGGTTTATACAGGGGACGGTTGGGGCCGAAGCGGGAGGGTGCTTCGAATTCAAAATCGATGGTCTGGTTCCAGACTGAGGAGCAATCTACCTGGGTAGGGCCACAGCGTCGAAAACCGTAGCGCCAGTTCATGCCGCTGGCACTCCAGTTGCCGGTCAGGTCGGGTTTTTCATTGGCCAGGCGTGGAGTCGGCACATCATCGTTTTGCCCGGCTACGTTCAGGCGATCCGGAGGTGTCACCGGGGGCGGCCCTCCGGCAATAGCAGGAGTAATAGCGGCCCGGACGCTATCAGGGACAGGCATAACGACATATACGCTACCGGTTTCGGTTACCTCGGTGGTGATATCCCGCTGAATCTCTCCATTAAGACGTTCGGTCATACGACCGGCATACAGTACCTCCACCCTGTTAAGGGGATTGTTCCAGTCGCCGTAATCCCCGTAGGAGAATTCCCGGGTATCCTCTCCATGACTGACGGTTACCGTGGCTGCCATATACCGGTCATCCAGTTCAGCGACGGCGGTAGCACCTGTGACACCAGGTATCGGGAAAGTGACTACGGGTAAATTGTTTTCCCAGGAAACGCGTGTTTCCCCGATCATGCTGGTACCGTTATCAGGAAGCTGACCCGGGTCCGGGTGGCCAGCACCAGCCAGCGCTGCCTTGACGGCGCCCTGAGGGCTGGCCCATAAACGGATCAGTCGTTCTGTAACAGCCTCCGGCATGGGTGTAGCATCGCCTTCTCCAGGGACTATTTCGGCCCCGGGCAGGTCTTCATTCCAGGCATACTGCCAATTCACAACCTCAATTCTTGCAACAGGTGAGCCATCCGGAAGGGTGCATGCATACTTGATGCGTTGCCCGGCGTACTGGTAATTGGTGCTGGCGCGATAGGTGTCCAGAGCACAGTCCTGTTCGTTAACCTTGATTGTGCCGGTACCCTGGTATTCAAGCGTTGCGATAAGTTCATGCTCGTCAATGCCGCGCAGCATGCCCATATGCCAGGCCCAGTTGAAAAGGACCGCTTTGAGATCTGTAGCCCCTTCTTCCGGCGTGTAGGGAGGATTGCCGGCACCAAACTGAGCGCTGGCTATCAAAGGTAATCCGGTAAGAAATGCCGTTGTAAGTAGAGCGGGTAAACAGGCCTTTCCAGTGAAATGAGCCATGATGAATTCCCCTTGTATGGTATTAAATTATTCAGGTGTGAATTCGACCTGGCGGTCACCTGGTAATTGAATGGAACGTACAAAGCCCAGTGGTTTGCCATTGCGGGCCGGAAAATAGACTGCACTGACCGTATCACCGGCTTTGACGTCATTGCTGCCGCCATTACCAAACCCCAGGTTGGCCAGGGTGTTGGCAGAGCCTGTTGTGAGAATCCATTCTGTTTCCGAGCCGTCTTCGTTGGTCACAGCCACATGGAATGCCCCATGGGGATTGGTGAATGCTACCTTGGTGAGAACGCCGGTTATTTCGCCTTCCTTGCGAATATCATAGACAGCAGCCAGGGAATGGTGAGCCTGGAGCAGGGTGCTGGTGGTAAGAAGCGAGGTGAGTAAAACAGCGAAGCCAACAACACGCTGGATGGTTTTCATGAGAGTCCCCCTGAAGGTGTCAGCACTTCCCTTGCTGTACCGTTCAACATTGAAACGGCTGTTATTTTGATTATTGACTGAGCGTACTACCCGCAGATGTAAAAATCAAAAACTAAAAGGCAAAAAAAAGGGCCAAGAGCCCCTTTTAACAGAATCAGTTAGCACTAGGGTTGGGGTGGTAAATCGAAACTGGCGTTATCCCAGTGTTCGGCCAGTTTGCCATTCTCTACGTGCCACATATCAAACCAGGTGGTGGTATAGGGATTGCCAGCGGAATCCAGATATTCAGTCATGGTGCCCATGATAACCAGGTCTCCTTCAGCTACGATATTAACCATAGTTGGTACTGTGTCAGCGACGGGGCGGGGTTGTGCTATGGGTTCAAAGAAGGCAAGGAAACCATCAAGGCCGGTGTTGGCAATTGGATTGTGCTGGATATAATCCTCGGCCAGAAATTGTGAGGCAGTATCTATTTGCTGGGCATCCAGAAGGGTGCGCCACATGTCGTATACAAGGCGTTTGTTGGCGGCCAGTTGTGGATCATCACTGGCCAGCGCGGCTTCATGATCCGGGTGTGGTACAACCGGGACATATTCTTTTGGCAACATTCCTTCGGGCAATGTGCCATGGTCCCAATGTTCCACGATCTTGCCATTCTCAAAACGCCATAGATTGAAGATAGTTGTTGTGTAAGGTTCACCTGTTTGCGGATGAGTGCGTTCATCCACCCAGGCCATAGCGACCAGATCACCTTCCGCAAGAACGGCCACCAGAGGCCTGATCATGCGTTCAGGAATTTCCAGTGGTTCACCCAGGGATTCAAAATATTCCACCAGGCCATCCCAGCCAGTGTCAGCGATCGGGTTGTGCTGGATGTAGATTTCATCAATATACTGTTTGGCCACTTCCATATTTCTGGCATCTACCATGGCGCGCCACATGTCATAGGTATCCCGCTTGTTGGCAGCAAGCTGAGGGTCATTACTTGAAAGCATGGTCTCATGATCAGGATTTTCCGTGACGGGAACGTAAGGCTGCAGTTCGGGGGGTGTTTCAGCCTGGACAGCGTCGCTGCTAATGACACTATCATTGGAAACAGTTTCAGCAGTTTCCTGTGAGCAGGATGAAAGCAGAACCATGAATATGGAGAAGACGATCAGCGAAGCCAGTGTTTGCATAAATATGATCCTGGTAAAAATAAATACGGGGACAGTTTACTTAATTAGTCCCGGGTATTGTTGGATATTTCAATATTCGAATTAAGTAAACTGTCCCCTTTTATTATTTGACGCGCTCAAATGGCCAGGCTCCGGAAACATGTACTTCTGAAACCGACGTGATGTCGCCGTTTTCATCGGCATTGAATATCCAGCCCAGACCGAACGTACTGTCGAATGCATTCTGGCTCTGGGGCACAAGCAGGGACGTGGCATTGTCTGTATTGCCTCCGGTATCGGAATACCGGGGAGAGCGCGTCAGATAAAGCTGGCCATCCTCGATGAACACTTCTGCCGTAATCAGGTTTCCAAGCCAGATACCCTGATAGGTGCCCACATAGGTCTGCATGGTGGACAGCGGAACTTCGACAATTTTCTCTTCTGCCTGGCTAATTTCGCCCGTGTAATGGCGCTGGGCAGTTTCCGATTCGTTGCAGACGATTTCCAGAATATGCACATTTTCCCTGAAGCCGAGGTCGACAGTGGCTTGAACGGGCTGTTTCAGCGTGCCTGGATCTTCATAGGCGATTTTCAGGGTCATATGGCCAAAGTCATGACGGGTATAGCGTTCAGTAATTTTTAACTGGTCAGTGTGGGGGAGACCTTCCCGGGTCAACCAGGTTTTGTCATTGAAGCCGCTGGTTTCGACGACCAGTGTGTCGCCTTCCCAATGGGCTGCAGAAAACCCAAGCCAGGATGGAAGTATGGCACTCTCCAGAGGAGATCGGCCATCCAGGTGTATCTGGCGATAGGTCATATCCCCATTGAGAACGGCAATGAATGAGGGAGTCTGCACGATCTGGCGTGAGCCGCCAACAGAAGGTCCGGCGGGGTATGAGGCAGGGCCATCCGGGAGGCAGTGAAAGCGGGGATCATTGACAAAAAATGTCCGTTCCTGCTCCCTCATGACTTCCAGGGCCCAGTCCTGGTAGTTATCCAGGTCAAAGAGGGAACCTGAAGCATCTCCGGGTACCCACATGCCGGAGATATTCGGTTTGCCGTCGAATGTGCGGGGAGCAGTGGCTGCCAGATCGACACTGCCATCAGCCGTTCGGGGAATACCCTGCTGCTGCCAGTCAAACCACTGGGCATTTACTGTTGAACCAATCAGCAGCAAAAGCAAAGGTAAAAGTATTCTATTCATGGGCTTTCCCTCTTAGGCACAGGTGATTTCACGATTTTCAGAAAACAAGTGTATCTCATGAAGCTGTAATGGCAATAAATGCTGTAGGTATATTTGATAGTCAGATCGGATCATGGATAAAAATCAACAATCAAGAGTGACAGGAAAAACCCATAATCAGATTAGGCATGATGATTGCAAAAGATGCTATCTGATGTTTTTATTGACTGGATGAATGTTTAAAAAAACATTCAAAAATCAATTTTTACGGGTTTCTTGGGGGAAATTGAAATGGAAGTTTTTAGAAAAACAAAAATAGCCGTGGGTATTTTGGGTGGGTTGTCGATGTTGGTCAACGTTAATCCGGTTTTCTCGCAACCAGCAGCATTGGAAGAAATCATTATTACTGCCCAGAGGAGGGAGACCAACTTGCAGGAAACTCCGATGAGTGTTCAGGCTTTCTCTGCAGGTGAATTACAGGAAGCCAATATCCAGACTGGTAGCGAACTGGGAATTATGGTGCCAAATGTTGTCCTCAACCCGGGCACGGGACAGGGGCAGTCGCAGTTTTTTATCCGTGGACTTCCTGGCGTTGGTGTTTATGTAGATGGAGTCTGGCAGGGAGGGTTTGGATTTCAGCAAACAAATTTTACCGAGATGGAGCGTGTAGAGGTGCTCAGGGGGCCCCAGGGAACTTTGTTTGGCCGAAATACGAATGGTGGAGCGATCAATATCACTACACGTAAACCTGCTGATGAATTTGGTTCCAGGGTCAGTCTGGGGGTAGGTGAGTTCAACAGGCGTGATATTACGGCAGCTATTGATTTGCCCGTATCAGATACGCTGAAAACCAAACTCATGGTATCCAGCTTTCAAAATGATGGTTTCCTCGAAGGTTTGTCAACGAGTCATGATTTTGGTGGTCAGGATGATCTGATTCTCAGGGGAGATATTCTGTGGGAGCCAACGGATGACTTTTCGTTGCGTTTCACCGTTAATGATGAAGATAAATCCAGTTCCGATGCCAGGATAGTCAGGTTTACCAATACTGATCATCCCCGCTTCAAGGCCCAGAATATTATCGCAGGAAATCCTGATTATCTGGCAGCCGTCAGGGCGATTGATCCGGATTTTCCGGATTCTCCGGTCACCACAGTGGCCGATCGATTTGGGCCGCTTACCCATCAGCCGGGTTTTCCCGGTGGTGAGGTAGGTGAGTGGCAAACCAAATCAGATGGCGATGAAGATGGTATCCGTTCCGATATCAGATACTACACACTGACAATGGACTGGAGTCCAAGTGAGCTGTTTTCCGTTACAGCTATCCTGTCTGACTGGGAAATGGAAAGAAGGCAGGTGATTGATTTTGATGGTTCCGATTTTGTTATCACCACGGATGACATCAGAAATTCAGATGAAAACACCACCATGGAATTCCGTTTCTCGGGATCGTTATTTGATGACAGGGCCAACTGGCTGCTTGGCTATTATTCCCTGGATCAGGAAAGTACCCAGCGCTTTTATCGCTGGGGGCTTTGGGATTTTGCGGAGCCCAATATAGGCCCCACTGATCCACCCCTTAATGGGGCTGCCCTTGGATATGTCCGCAGTTATGGTGCAACAATCGGAGATCCAGCACTGTCAGCCTATTTCCCGATTGTACTGATCACGGATGACGCTTTAACCGGTGCTGTGGATGAAGACTCGGCCTGGTATGGTGAATTTGCGTATCAACTGACAGAAAAAATTGAGGCTACCGTGGGCTTCAGGATCACGAGTGATGATGGACGAGTGATACAGTATGTGCCAACCGGTGCATTCAGAACGGCTGATCCCCGAGTGGCCCCCAGTGGTCCTGTTTTTGCGGGCACGGTCTCCGGTGTTGTGGAAGATCCTGATCTTGGTGATATTACAACCAACAAATTTGCCATTACCTATCAGCATACCGATGACATGATGTTATATGCCAACTGGGGGGAAGGATTCACCTCGGGTGGACAGCAGAACGTCAATAATGTCGGCATCGTGACCCTGGATCCAGAGATAGTGACAACATGGGAAGTTGGTGTCCGGTCTGACTGGCTGGATGGTCGATTACGGATCAATGGCACCTATTTCGACTCCGACTGGGAAGGTATGAGAGTGCAGCAGTTGCCGCCAGATCCTGACAATCCAGGTTCTTCCTTGCCTTTCCCCTATCCCACCAGTGACGGCAAGGGAGAAGCCACCGGTTTCGAGTTTGATATTACCTACGTTCCAATTGATGAGTTGGTCCTGACATTGAATATTGGCCTGATCGATACGGCTTATATTGAAAGGGGGGTTTTTGATGGGATTAATGGAATTTCCCCGAATTCCCCATTTGCCTACGCTGCCGATGAGAGCTTCTCATTCGGTGCCGTATATGATTACCGCCTCAGGAATGGGGGTGAGTTATCATTCTCTGGAAAGTACGGTTGGATGGGAGACTATGTGAGGGATTCTGCTTATCAGAGACAACCCATTGATTCGAACGGTAATATTATAAAGGAGCCTTCCTACGGTATTCTCAATGGACGGGTTACCTATACACCTCAAGCAGGAAACTGGTCTGCAAGTTTGTGGGGCAACAACCTCACAGATGAGCAATATGTTAACGGAGGTTTTGATACCAGGAACGTATGGGGTTATGATTTTTCCGTGATTGGCCGATCCAGAGAAGTCGGATTGACCGTTAATATGGAGTTCTAGAGACCGTCACGAAGGGAGCAGTATGAACTGCTCCCTTTTAACCACGGCAATTATTCTTACAGGCACAATCTGTTGCCAGCAACGGAGTTTTACTATGCGTTTTTTACTGTCAATGGTTATCGGTTTGGTTTCGGTTGTCATGCCACTATCCGCGCTATCACACCATTCTTTTTCAGCAGAGTTTGATGTCGGTCGTCCAGTGGATATTGTTGGTTCTGTTATAGAAGTTGAATGGACCAACCCTCATGCATGGATACATCTCAATGTTGAAAATCAAAGTGGTGGTACAGAAAAATGGGCCGTGGAAATGCTGGGTGTGAACACGCTGGTAAGAAGCGGAATGACGCCCCAGACCCTGAAAGCAGGTGATCGTCTCAGAATAACTGGATTTGGTTCCCGTGACGGTACCAATACGGCGAATGCGTCGTCGGTGAGTCGTGAAAATGGAGAAGCCCTCTGGTCCAGCGCCAGGGAGTAAAAACCTACATTATTACAGGATAGAGCTATGGCCGTTTTACCTCCCGATATATCCGAAGCCACTTTTTCCACGGCTCTTGGTGAATTTGCCGGTGTCGTAGGACAGGACTGGGTTTTCACAAGTGATGCTGATCTGCAGGCTTACCGGGATTACTGGTCCCCTGTTCCTGAAGAGGCCGAGGAACTGCTGGCTTCTGCCGCCTTGGCGCCGGCCAGCGTTGAGGAAGTCCAGGCTGTGGTACGTATTGCCAACGCGCATCGAATCCCCCTGTTCCCGATTTCCACGGGCAAGAACTTTGGCTATGGTGGTCCGGCACCCAGCATGCGCGGTAGTGTAGTGATTGATCTCAAGCGCATGAACCGTGTCCTTGAGCTTGATGGCGATCGCAATTTTGCCCTGGTAGAGCCTGGGGTCTCCTATTTTGACCTGTACGAGGAGATCCAGAATCGCGGTTTGAAGCTCTGGATCGACTGCGCCAATCCTGGCTGGGGTAGTCCACTGGGCAATACCATGGATCGTGGTATGGGCTTTACGCTGGGTTTCTACAGGGACCATGCGGGTGCCATGTATGGTGTTGAAGTGGTGCTGGCCAATGGCGAGATCATGCGAACCGGCATGGGCGCTGTACCGGGCAGCCAGACCTGGCAGGATTACAAATACGGGTTTGGTCCGGACCCCTCGCAGCTTTTCCCACAGGGAAACTTCGGTATTGTCACCAAGATGGGCGTCCGATTGATGCCACAGCCAGAACACTACAGAACTGCCATGGTGACAGTTCCCAGGCGGGGTGACCTGGAGCCACTGGTGAAATGCGTCAATTATCTGACAGATATGTTCATGGTTGGTGAGCCGCGCTACGGCAGTCCGCTGACTCCATTGATGGGCAATACGGAATTTCGGGAAGCAGCTATTCGACGCGGCGGGGCCCTGGAAGAGGAAATGGACCGGCATGCAGCGGCAGCAGGGCTGCATTCGTGGCAGGTGGAATTGCAGTTCTATGGGTCAGAAGGCACCACGCTGGCTCATTGGGACTATGCAAAGGAGTTGATAAGTCGTGATATTCCCGGTGCCCGATTTGAAGATATTTTTTCTGTTCCTATTCCTCTTACTGAAGAACAAATCGAGCATGGGATTATTCCGGATCAGCGTTACCTGTGGCGCTCCAATGTGGGTGTTCCAAGCCTGGCAACGTTTGTCAGCCTGGGGCGCAACGAAGCAATGCCGGATGAATGGCAGCAGTACCATACCGGGCTGTTCATGGTGATTCCACGTACAGCGGAGGCAGTTTTTGAAGCCCAGCAGGTGTTTGGTGATACCTTGCGGGACATGGGAGCGCCTACGAATATTTCGGCGCTGTCTGCTCCCAACAACTGGCATCAGTTTGCCTTCTATTTTTCGGCGGGATTCTCAAGTGGCGGTGGGCGTGATCCAAGGGCTACACCGGAAATCAAGGCAAGGAATGCGGAGATTCTGAATGCCCTCATTCACAAGGGCGCCGAAAAAGGCTGGGCAGAATACCGTGCAGCCCCTTACTTTAATGATGTCGTTGCCAGTGCCTACTCCTTTAACAACTTTGCGTTAAGGCGATTCAACGAAACACTCAAGGATGCTGTTGATCCCAACGGCATCCTGGCACCGGGGCGGGGCGGAATCTGGCCGAAGCATATGCGCAATGGCTAAAACCGCTGCAGGGCAAGGCTAGTTTTTTTGAGTAAGATAGGCAGCCACATCCGCCAGTTGACTGTCCGTGATTTCAGTCTTGCGTAAAGGCGCCATTGAGAAAAGGCCATTGCGAACCACTGTTTCGATATAGGCAGGGCTCAGATCAGTACGCTTTTCCAGCGGGGCAGGAATGTTGCCATTACGATACTTGATGGTCAGTGCCTGGGTGCCCGGACGAGCCGCCTTGTCTGCATGACAGGGTGCACACAGGTCATTAAAAACCATTTTGCCGTTTTCCGGGTCAGTGGACTGCTGTGCTGCTGTCGATAGTGGCAGCAGCAGGGCTGTGACAAGTGTGGCTGTAGCAGTAAAAATTCTGGTCATGACAGGGATTGTAGCACTGCTTGTTGATGATTGAATAATACTGCAAAGCAGTGGCGAATACTGTCGGAAAAAGATAAAACTTCCGGATGGAAAAATTTCAGTCCCATCAATGACCTTCAATGACAAGAACAGGACACATTCATGATGAACATCGGAATCAACAAGCGGCTAACAGGTGGTTTATGCCTGTTGTTTCTGTCAGGTCTGGTCAATGCCCAGGTAACCATGGAAACCCTGCTGGATCGTATTCAGATCGAGGACCTGCTGGTGCGTTACTACTATGAATTGACTACCGGCGATGCACATGACATGTCTGAGTACTTTACCGAGGATGCCCTGCTGGATGTGGATAGCACCATCGCCCATGGTCGCGAGGAAATCCAGTCCTTGTATGGTGGTGGTTCAGGCCGTGATCCCAATACCGATCCGCGCCCGCAGAATCATATGTTGCTCACCAATCCGGTCATTGATATAGATCCGGATGGCATGCGTGCCCAGGCCCATGTGGTCTGGACCGGTATAAAAAATGATGGCGTGGGGAAACCTCCCAGTCTGTATGAGCAGGGACGTGAGGACACCGAACTTGTCAAAATCAATGGCAAATGGATGATCAGTAAACGTTTCATCAGTTCCGATTCCGGAACGCCGGATCGTTTCGATGATACCTATGTCCCTCGTGGAAACCCCCTGGCGGATTGAACCAGCGAGCAAATCTTAAAAGGAGCGGAGAGATCTCTCCGCTTTTTTTTGTCTGTCTATCCGGTAGGAGAGGGTGACTGTTGCCATGGGCAAGAGGTGAAGCAGGGTTGCTTGTTCGGTACAATGCGCGCCGCACTAATTTTCACGGTTCTGCCTGTAAGATGCCTGTTATCAGACCTTCAGCACTCTATCACCGGAAACTGGCCCAGGGACTAACCCCGGACCCGGTTCAGGCGGCTGTGGTCGGCAAATTCGATCAACTGCACAAAAAACTGTCCAGACCTCGTCGACTTCTTGGTAGCTGGAAAGCACCGGGAGGAATATACCTGCATGGTCATGTGGGTATCGGCAAGACCTTTCTGATGGATCTGTTTTTTGACTCATTGTCTACCGAAAGAAAACGCCGACAGCATTTCCATGAATTCATGCAGGATATTCATCACCTGTTAAAAGAGAGAACTGGTCAGAAAGATCCGCTGGCTCGGATTGGAGAAAGTATCGCTGCAGATATTGATGTATTGTGCCTTGACGAATTGTTTGTCACAGATATTGCGGACGGGATGATCATCTACCGTCTCTTTGACAGTCTTTTTAATGCCGGTGTAGTGCTTTTAATAACGTCCAATTTTCCAGTAAACAAGCTATACAAGGACGATCTGCAACCCGGGATTTTTCAACCTGCCATTGAACTGATAAGAGCAAACACCGAACAGGTTTTTCTCGACAGTGCCATGGATTACCGCCTGGTCAAGGGAAATCATCGACAAACCTATTTCATGGCAGGAGAAACCTGCTTCAGCACGTTGTTTGAGGAGCTGGCTGAAGCAAGGGAATGGCAAAGTGATCCGCTGCATGTTCATGGTCGCCCCCTGTTGACCGTCAGGCACAGTAATGAAATTGCCTGGTTTACCTTTGCAGAGCTGTGTGAAGGTCCCCGTTCCCAACGTGACTATTTACATCTGAGCAAGGAGTATCGGGTATTGCTGCTGAGCGATATACCCCGTCTTACAGGGCAGGTGGATGAAAGTGTGGTTATGGGAATAGAGGATGGCGAGGGGATATCGGCATCCGGCAGATCACGGAAAACGTTCAGCCTTGAAGACAATGCCATCCGCCGTTTTATCAGCCTGGTGGATGTACTCTACGATAACGGCAATCACCTGTATCTATCAGCTGATGTGCCCATGGATGAGCTTTACCAGGGTAAGGCCCTGCAGTTTGAATTCCAGCGGACGCAAAGCCGCCTTACCGAAATGCAAAGTGCCGACTATCTTGGTCGGGAATAGAGCCTTCCCGGACGGGATTTGCCACCCTTTGCCGGTTTGGCCTACTGCTGTGTCAGTGTGAGCAGTATGTCTGCAAACCAGGCGCAGTTAAGCCCAAGGGCTTCATCAACTTCCACTTCCCTGGTTCCTACATCCAGTCGGGCAGAATGAATGCCCAGAAGCATCCAGGGGAAATCTTCCCGGTCTGCCCGGCCTGAACTGGCGCGCATGACAACCGGTGCACCACTCATGCCACGATGGGTGCGCGCATCAGTGAGGAAGTAGCCATTGCCCTGGAATCGTAAACCGAAGGACGAGGCGTTGATGGCCTGCCGTGCCACGGGCAAGTGATGAAGGGTGTCGTGAAACCCCAGTGGAAAACCGACAATCAGCAGAGCAGAGCCTACTTCCACACGGTCCACTGCATCATGCAAATGGGTTGTGGTGAAAGCGGAAAAGGTGGCCGTTTCCGGCAGTTGAGCCTGGTCAATTTCTACCAGGGCAACATCAATCTCCCCGGCGGAATCAGTGCCCTGGCGCCAGACACTTTTTTCTCCGTCATACAGGAGTATGGAAAAAATGGAAGACGTGGCCAGATTGTCAGGATTTGTATGAATTTCAATTTCAATCCTGTCAGGAAAGTGGTTGCTGTCCTCATCGATCAATACATGCCGGCTTGTGACCAGAAAAAGCCGGTCATTTCGTTGAAAAAAGAATCCGCTGGCGTTGGTTAGCGAGGTTTGCTGGTTGAACGTTCGCACGGGTGTACAGGTCAGGAAAAGAGACTCAATCACGACTGAGTAACCTCTGGCAGTTGATCAGGAATGGATAAATCGGACTTGGGATTCGACTGGCACAGATTATACATAAAGACCTGCAGCATAGCCCGAAGACCAGGCCCACTGGAAATTAAAGCCGCCAAGATGTCCGCTGACATCCAGTACTTCTCCAATAAAGAAGAGTCCCGGACTGGATTTGGCTTCCATGGTTTTTGAACTGACATCACTTGTATCCACTCCGCCAAGGGTGACTTCCGCTGTGCGGTAGCCTTCGGTTCCGGATGGCTTGAGTATCCATTCGTTCAGGCACTGGCCAATGTGCTGTAGGACCTCGTCACTGAGTTCTGCCAGTGGCGTTTCTGCCTGCTCTGGCCACCACATTGACTGCAGTGCTTCCACCAATGCCCTGGGTAAAACCGGCTGCAGAATGGTTTTCAGGCGACTTTTACCATGGTTGCGCTTGGCGGTACATAACCAGGTCGGGGCATCCTCATCCGGAAGCAGGTTGATTTTCAGGGTGTCACCCGGTCGCCAGTAACTGGATATCTGCAAAATGGCCGGCCCACTGATTCCTCGATGGGTAAACAACATGCTTTCGCGAAATGTTTCTCCATGGCAGCTGGCCGTAACCTCGACCGACACCCCGGAGAGTGCTTCACAGGTGATTTTAAAATCATCAGTAAACATAAACGGAACGAGTCCCGCACGTCGTTCACAGACGTTGAGACCGAACTGTTCAGCGATTTCGTACCCCATCCCACTACCGCCCAGTGTTGGCACAGACAGCCCTCCCGTGGCAATCACCAGAGAATGACAGGTAATGACATGGTGATGTTCATCAAGGGAAAACCTGGCCCGATAGCCGATGGTTTCCTTCTGTTGATTCACTACCGTTTTAATAGACTCTGTTTCACAGGATTCCAGTATGGTAACGCCAGCCTCAATACACTCCTCCTTCAACATGGCCAGAATCTGTTTTGAGGATTCCCGGCAGAAGAGTTGCTGGTGCTTACGCTCTTCGTAGGCAATGCCGTGTTTTTCTACCATCTTGATGAAGTCCCACTGCGTGAAACGGGACAGGGCTGATTTGCAGAAGTGGGGGTTGTCCGAGAGAAAGTTGTCTGCTTCGATGCTGTAATTGGTGAAGTTGCAGCGCCCGCCACCGGACATGAGGATTTTCTTGCCGATCCGGTTGGATTTTTCAAGGATGAGTACCTTTCGTCCACGCCGAGCCGCCGTCATGGCGCACATCAGGCCGGCTGCACCGCCGCCAAGTATGATGACATCAACAGATTCAGGATATGACAAGGATTATCTCGGTTAGGTAACAGACTAAAAGAAATCCACTTTACCGGTGTATTCCATGGATGGCATGCGAGTAAAAAAAACGGGAAGACAGGCGCTTCCCGTTTTTATAAATCGCCAGTGCCTACTCGGGATAATCATCCATATCATAGGTGTGCCAGTTGTCGTAATCCGGCAGGTTAATACGGTTTTCCCAGAAGCCCTTGTTGTTCTCGTTGCAGGAATACTCAAGAAGCCCAAAATCACCCTGCATGCGGGTAAAAAGACGTTTATTGCTCCAGGGCTCGCTGTAGTAGATTGGATCATCTACAGTTATCTCATAATCGATTGTGTCTGCATCACGCAAGCTCATGCGCTCTGTGACTACAATTTTATGACTGTGGGGGTGACCCACGGTATCCAGTCGCGTTTTCCCGTTGTAATTTCTTGTAGTTACGACAAGGGTGTCGCCGTCCCATTCGGCATGGGAGTTGCCATACCAGGTGGCAGGAAGCCAGTCACTCCTGTCTTCACCGCCAATTTTGAAGGCATGGTGCCAGGTGTTGACTTCAAAAAGGTAGGCAAAGGCATTGTCGGTCTGGAAGAACTGCACAGGGTTTGGAGAGTTCATGGAGCGTACATGACCAAAGGGCAGGCAGGCACCGGTGTAGTCTCCTTCGGAGGAGTCATAGTTTTCAAAATTACGCCGTCCGGCTTCAGTGAATGGCAGCTCACCGGGACCAAACTGGTTCCTGTTATTGCTGCGTGCCATATCCGGTACGTAGGGAAACTCCCATATGCCATTAAAGTCCGGTTTTCCCGATGGCAGTCTGGGGATGTCATCCTGCCCTCTGGCCTGAAGGGCAAGCACACTGAGCAGTGAGGTCAGCAGGAAAGTGATAAGTGTCGGCATGGTTATTCTGTATGTATTCATGTGCATGTCACTCCTGTGCCTGTTCAGCGATTGCCAACACGGGAAAATACCGGTGTGCCGTCTTCAAGAGTAATAACCCGGGTACTGCATGTGTTAGAGCCATCACGTGCAGGATTGGCCTGGGCGATGATGACTGTGCCGGGGGGCAGGTCCTGTTTTCGCCAGCCAAGCCGAATCAGCTGGTTGGGTGAACCCATTTCACACTGCCATGGTGCAACCTCGCCGTTTTCGTCGGTCACATCCATGTAAAGCCAGATATGCGGGTTTGTCCATTCCACGTCAGTTATTGTTCCAGTCAGTTCAAAACTGATGCTGGTATCAAACTCACCCACGAGGGAATGATGGGCCTGAACCGGTGCAATGCTTGCAAGCATTGCCAGAATACTTATTAAAAATAGAGGCTTACCTTTGAGTTGCATATTCTTTCCTTTTTTTATTTCTGTATAAAAAAAATCCGCCCCTTTATACTCGAATGGAAACCGGATACTCCAGAAGTCCCGGATATTAAATACCAGCGCCGGGATTCAAGTCTAGGAGCAATAACCACAAATATCATGAAAGGGGCAGTGGCCGTTACATCCTGCAGCCAACGTCTGCAAACTCTGGTCTTGTCGGGCCTGGTCCTGTTTTGCCTGCTTTGTCCGGTTTTTCTGTATGCCCAGGCAAAATTATCAACCACAGTATTATCGGATACGGCACTGTTTATCAAGGGTCCGGATGCCAATGTGCTGGCGGTCGCCAGCAGTGAAGGCCTGATTCTGGTGGATGGTGGTCATGCCAGCTGGTATGCAGATCTGCGGGAAACCCTGCAAGCACATTTTCCTGATATGCCGATCCGCGCCCTCATCAATACCCACTGGCATCCAGAGCAAACCGGTGCCAATGTCGCTCTGGGCAGGGAAGGCGTGGAAATCATAGCCCATGAAAATACCATGCTGTGGTTGAGCACCGAAATCTGGCAGCGTTGGTCAGGCACCACCTACAAGCCCCTGTCCCATGAAGGTATTCCGGTGACCACTTTTTATGACGATGGTCACCTGCAGATTGGTGAATCCAGAATTTACTATGGGCATATGTGGAATGCCCATACTGATGGTGATATCTGGGTCTATTTTGAAGATGAGGATATCCTGGTTACCGGCGGGCTGGTTGGTAACGGGCGCTGGCCTGACATTGACTGGTGGACGGGGGGTTATATTGGCGGTCTGCTTGATGGCTTTGTTTCTCTTCTGACCGTGCCGGGAGAAAACACCGTGATCATTCCCGCTGTGGGGGATGTCATGACACTGGAAGAGCTGCAGGCACAGAACCAGATGTACCTGACAGTCTTTGATCGCATTCATGCGGCATTTATCAAAAGTTACAGTGTCGAGGAAATTCTGGCTGAACGACCGACTGCAGAATTTGACCCCCAGATGGGTGATCCGGAACGTTTTGTGACTCTTGCCGTGCAGAGTTTTCAGAACCGTATCCGTGATGCCCAGAACTATCGCCTGCTGAATGTTCCCTGAGTTACTGATGATGGCATTACCCACTGCAGGAAAAATAGATAACAGGCACTCGGTATTATTGCTGTGCGGCTTCCTGCTTCTGGCCTCCTGCAGTGAGGATACTGCCGTGGAGAGTAGTCAGGTAGTCCTGGGGAATCAGGACCAGCCAACTGATCACTGGGCTTTCCTGGACCAGTATTGCATGGATTGCCATAACCTGGACGACTACAGCGGTGGCCTGGCTTTTGACCTGATGGACCAGAATTCCATTCTTGACGATGCACAAACCTGGGAAAAGGTGGTCAGAAAATTGCGCGGCCGAATGATGCCGCCGCCAGGGCAGGAGAAACCGCAGAACAGTCATGTCGATAGTTTCGTGGCCTGGCTTGAAGATAATCTGGACCAGTCCGGGGAATCCATCAGTGCTGGTGAAAAATTGCTGCATCGGCTCAATCGCACTGAATATGCCAACGCTATCCGGGAGCTGCTGGCCCTGGAAATTGATGCCGGGGATTTTCTGCCTGTAGATGGGGCCGAGGATGGTTTTGACAATATTGCCACGGCCCTGCAGGTATCGCCGACTTTCATTGACCAGTATCTGGGTGCGGCACGGGTCATTAGTGAACAGGCTGTGGGGTCAGCGGATGCCAGGCCCTCGGGAACTCCGTACACATTTTCCCCAAATGGTCAGCAGTTCCATGTGGATGCTCTCCCTTTGGGCTCCCGGGGTGGAGCTGTGGTTGAGCATTATTTTCCCAGTGATGGTGATTACCTGTTAAATATTGGTAGTTTGGCAACCGGCCTGGCGATCAGGACCATGGAGTTCCGGCAAACCATCGTGGCGACCCTGGATGGGGAGCCGTTTTTTTCCATGGATATTGGCGGGCCGGAACAAGCGCAACAGTTGGATCAGCAACAGTCTTCGGCCGTGGATGCCTTGAACAACAGTCTGCGTAACATCCCCCTGACGACTACTGCCGGCCCTCATAAAGTCGCTGTGTTTTTTCTTCACCGCTCCCATACCGAGTCGGATTCACCCTTGCAGCAAATGACACCCCGTCACGGCCAGGATGCAATTCCGGTCCTGCGGCAGTTTGAAATTTATGGCCCCGTCAATGCGACCGGCCTGAGCAGCACACCGAGCCGGAAGAAAATATTTTCCTGTCACCCGGCCCGGGATAGCGAGGAAAGCAGTTGTGCGCGGCAGATCATAACTACCAAGGCGAATGAAGCCTTTCGTGGTCTGCTATCGGATGAAGACATGGTACAACTCATGAAAATGTACGAGTCGGGTTTTTCCGAGGGCGGTTTTGAAAAGGGTATAGCATTTGCCCTGTCAGGAATCCTGGCCCACCCGAAATTTCTTTATCGGCTGGAACCAGTTCCGCAATCCCTGCCCCCGGGTACTTCCTATGAACTGAGCAGTACAGAGCTGGCTTCACGGCTTTCATTCTTTTTATGGAGCTCCATTCCCGACACACTGCTACTGGAAATAGCGGCCGGTGACGGTCTTCGTGATCCGGCAGTTCTTCAGGCACAGGTTATCAGGATGCTCCAGGACCCGCGGGCAAAAAACCTGTCGGAAAATTTTGGTTACCAGTGGCTGGGACTGGCAGAGCTTGAAAATATCACTCCCGACAGCCAGCTGTTCAGGGATGTGGACAGTAATATACGGGAAGATCTGACCCGGGAGGCGCTACTGTTTCTGGATAGTATTTTCAGTGAGGACCGTTCTGTTCTTGATCTGCTGACGGCAGAACATACTTTTCTCAATGAAAATCTGGCGCTGCACTATGGCCTAAATAATATTCGTGGCGCTGACTTTCGCCGGGTTACCCTGGAGGATGAGCGTCGCTGGGGGCTGCTGGGGAAAGGAGGCGTGCTGATGGTGTCATCCTATCCCAACCGGACATCACCGGTGCTGCGCGGGCAATGGCTTCTGGAAAATATTATGGGCACGCCACCGGCCGCACCACCACCTGACGTGGAAGGGTTTGTTGAAATAGAGCCGGGGCAGGAATTTACGACCGTACGCGAGCGCCTGGAAATGCACCGTGCCAATCCTTCCTGTAATGGCTGTCATGGCGTTATTGATCCGCTCGGATTTGCCCTGGAAAACTTTGATGCCACCGGACGTTGGCGAGAGACAGATCGTTTTGCCCGCACACCTATAGATTCTTCCGGCATACTGGCCGATGGTACTGAAGTCAGCGGGCCGGTGGAGCTGCGACATGCAATCCTGGCCCGCCCTGCTCAGTTTGTGCAGACTTTTACGGAAAAGCTGATGACATTTGGTCTTGGCCGCCGACTTGATTACCGGGACATGCCTGCCATTCGGCGTATCGTCCGTGAATCTGCTCAAGAGAATTACCGGCTTTCATCGCTGGTGCTGGGCATTGTCAGCAGTGAGCAGTTCAGAATGAAGTCGACTGGTACAGTTGAAGCGGTTGCGGTGGCAGACACTAGTTTATAAGGTAAAAGGTCGCTGTTTTTGCCGATAGGCACCATCTTCTGCGGTATGGATGTCGTGGTAACGGCCGATCAATGACAGGCAGTGGTGATAATCACTGCTGTGCAGACCCGGGTTGATCAAACTTGATCATTATCGGGGAGCTTGGGGGGTACAATGTTCATAACCAGAAAACATCTGTCACGCAGGACCTTGCTGCGAGGCGCCGGTGCGGCTCTCGGACTGCCTTTGCTGGATGCAATGATACCTGCGGGTACAGCACTGGCCCAGACGGCGGCTGCTCCTGCACCAAAACTTGGTTTCTTTTATTTCCCCCACGGTGCCATCATGGACAAATGGACACCAGCGGAAACTGGCCGCAATTTCTCGATGACGCCTGTGCTTGAACCACTGGCAGGTTTCAGGGAGCAGATGACTATTGTCAGCAATCTGCGCAATACAGCTGCCGAGGGAGCCGGTGTACATGCCACCTCCCCGGGTACCTGGCTCAGCTGTGCCTCTCCCTTCAGTGCGGATGCCAGTGACCCGAATTACGGTATTTCTGCAGACCAGATCGCCGCCCAGAGTCTCGGCCAGGATACGCCATTCCCCTCACTGGAACTGTGTACTGAAGTGAAGCCATCGAGTGCCGGTGCCTGTGATGCTATCCTGGGCTGTGGTTATGGCTCGACCATATCTTTTCGTGCCCGTACCCAGCCTTTGCCCATGGAGCATAATCCGCGCAAGCTGTATTTCCGTCTGTTTGGCCAGGGAGATACAGCCATGGCACGCGAGTCCATCATGAAGCAGAAATATAGTCTGCTAGACCTGGTTTCCGAAAGTGCATCTACACTCACCGGAAAACTTGGTAGTAGTGATCAGCAGCGCATGGAAGAATATCTTGAATCGGTACGTGACGTGGAACGCCAGGTACAGAAGCTTGGTGAGCAGGATTTGACTGGTGTCGACATACCAGATGCGCCCCTGGGTGTGCCAGCCGACTGGGAGGAGCATATCAATCTGATGTTTGACCTGGTTGCACTGGCCTACGAAGCGCAGCTTTCAAAAGTGGTTGCCATGATGATTTCCGCAGAAGTCAGCATGTTGACCTATAACCAGATTGGTATATCAGATGCCTATCATCCACTGTCCCATCACCGCTATGTGCAGGACAAAATGGATAAATGTGCTGTCGTACAAACCTATCATTCCAGGATATTTGCCCGTTTCCTGGAGCGCTTGCGCAATACAGCGGATGGTGACGGCTCTCTGCTGGATCATTCTATCTTGCTGTTCGGCAGCAATATGAGTGATTCCAATGCGCACAATGCAGATCCACTGCCTTCGGCTGTGTTCGGCAGTGGTTATGGTCGAATCAGGGGCGGCCAGCACCTGAGTTATGCCCATAACACTCCCCATGCCAACCTGATTCTGACCATGCTGGAGCGTGCGGGAGTATCCCACCTGGAGAAGCTCGGAAACAGCACCGGAATTCTGGCGGACGTGTGAGATGTCATTGGCCAGACCAACAAGCGTGCTCCTTAGAAAATTTTCTGCTGCTGTCCTGTTGCTGTGCTCTGTCCAGGTATTGCCTGCATCCCTGCCGGAGCTGGTCAACCAGGGGCAGCGCTCAGCGGTAATGGAATTGCTTGTCCAGGGAGTGAATGTCAATGAACAGTCGGTGGATGGCACTTCGGCCCTTCACTGGGCGGTCTACCATCAGGATGTTGAGCTTGCACAATCTCTTCTGGATCTTGGCGCTGATCCTGATATGGCAAACGAATATGGTGCAACCCCAATGACTGTAGCGGCAGAACATGGCCAACTGGCAATCATGCGTTTGCTCATCGAGGCTGGTGGTGATATTGAATCGCCCAACGGGGAAGGCCAGACATTGCTCATGTCTGTAGCCAGGACTGGTAATACCGGGACCGCGCAGTTGCTTCTGGAAAATGGTGCCGATGTAAACGCCCGGGAAAACTGGGGCGGACAGACTGCACTTATGTGGGCATCTGCCCAGCGGCACCCGGACATGGTCAGGTTGCTAGCTGCCCATGGTAGCGACGTAAATGCGCGAAGTCATGGGCATGACTGGCAGCGTCTGGTTACCTCTGAGCCGCGAAAGAAGCAGCTGGATCAGGGTGGTTTTACCCCCCTGCTGTATGCTGCCAGGGAAGGGTGTGAGGACTGTGTAACAGCCCTGCTTGATGCTGGTGCCAATATAAACATGCCGGGACTCTGGGGACGCACGCCCCTGCTCATGGCATTGGAAAATCTGCATTACGACACAGCCGGGATCCTTGTTGAGCGTGGTGCGGACATCAACCGCTGGGACTGGTGGGGAAGAACGCCGCTTTATTCCGCCATAGACCTGAATCTGTTAACTGCCAGTCGTCGCGGGGATTTACCGTCCACTGATAAGCTTGGTGCCCTGGATATTGCCAGGAATCTACTGGAACGTGGTACATATGTAGATATGCGCCTGAAAAAGGAACCGCCGTTTCGCAGTGATATTGGTGACCGGGGATATACCGATGCCAGTCCTGATTCCCGGGTTATCAATGGTGGGGCAACTGCCCTGCACAAGGCGGCCAAGGCCGGTGACGTGGAAGCTGTGCAACTGCTCCTGGAGTTCGGAGCCAATGTCAATGTGGCGAACAAGGTCTATGGAGTGTCCCCTGTACACACGGCGGCAGGAGTCTGGCGAGTTTATGGAATTTTCAAGGAAACCCCTATTTCAGGTATGTACAAGACCGGTGAACAGGCTGCACAAATCATGGACATGCTGGTGGGTGCCGGTGCAGATATTCATGCCCTGGCCGCTAACGGCCAGAATGTGGCCCATGGGGCGGCAAAGGCTGGCTGGCATGAAGCTTTGCGGTTTGCGTTTGACCAGGGCGTGGATTTTACGGTGAGGGATGTGGGGGGATATACACCGAAGGACCTGGCAGAAATGGCAGGAAAAACTGATACTGCCAAATTCATCGATCAACTTGTTGGAAACTGATCGTTGTCATGAACATATCAACTATATTGATCACCCTTTGCCTGTCAGTGCTGTGTATGAGTGCTACAGCTCAGCAGACAAACCATGGCCCGACCAGGCAGGCGATTTTGAATGCTCTGCCTGACGGGATATCAGCAGTACAGGCCACCTCAGATCAGCTAGCAGGAGCGGCGCTGGAAACGGCATTCAGACTGCCAGGCGACCGGGATGCCAATATGACCCAGGTGATGGTGTCGCTGGGTGAGATGACCCGGGAGGGGCTTTTCCAAAGCGCGCCCAGATACGGCGTCAACAATCCACCCAATCGTTTTTATAACCGGGTGCTGAACCTGGCATCCAGTGCGCTGGACGTCAGCTACACGACTTATTATGGAGTAACGGTACAGCACATCATGGCGTTGACGGCTGCTTTACGGGAAGGTCAGAACTTTCTCAATGGAGCAAAAAGCAACGCTATAACCCGTAAATAACAATTTTCCCTCAAGGAGATTGATCATGCCTACCTACAATCTGGTGGTTAATGGAGACCGGCATAGCGTTGATGCCGATGCAGACATGCCCCTGCTGTATGCCCTGCGTGGTGAGCTTGGCCAGAAAGGACCAAAATTTGGCTGTGGGCTTTCCCAGTGCGGTGCCTGTACCGTGATTCTCAACGGCAACGCTGTGCGTTCCTGCATATTACCGATCTCCGCAGCCATCGATGCAGAAATTCGTACACTCGATGGATTGGGCAGTCCCGAAGCTCCACATCCGGTCCAGGTGGCATTTATTGAAGAAGAGGCTGCACAGTGCGGCTATTGTACCAATGGCTGGATCATGACAGCGGTGGCAGCACTGGAAAGGGACCCTCAACGAAGCGATGCCGAGATTCGGCAAATGTACGCTGGTCTTAAATGCCGTTGCGGTTCCCATATGGCCATTATGCGTGCCACAAAGAGAGCCGCAGAAATGATAGCCGAGCCGGTGGCGGGTACACGGGTTCGTGACTACGGTGACACGGAGGTGAGCCATGGGTAAGCATGCATTACCAAAGAGTCCTTCACGCCGGTCTTTCCTGGGTAAGGGCGGCGCCCTGGTTTTCGCCTGTACGGCAGGCAGCAGTGTCAACCTGCTTACCCTGGATAATGCCCAGGCCCAGACACTGTCTGCAGCTCCAAGGGCTATTGGTCCGGATCAACTGGATACCTGGCTTTCCTTCGATGGCAACGGGCTGGTGACAGCGTTCTTTGGCAAGATGGATATGGGGCAGGGTGTCGACACTGCTATTGCCCAGGTGGTGGCTGAAGAACTGGATCTGGATGTCAGCCGTGTCAGCGTGGTAATGGGCGATACCCATCTTACGCCTAACCAGGGGGGCGCCAGTGGATCCAGTGGTTGTCGTCTTGGGGCCAATGCCCTGCGCAATGCCGCTGCCGAAGCCCGGCGGGTGTTTGTTAAACGTGCTTCCGATGTGCTTGGTGTTCCGGTCGAGTCCCTCATGGTCAGTGAAGGGGTGGTGGTTTCACAAAGTAATGCCGGGATTCGCATCAGCTATGCTGATCTTATCGCTGACGGTTTCGACACCGGACTGGACTGGAACGGGACTTTTGGAAACGGGCTTAATGTGAATGGCCTGGCACAGCCCAAGAATCCGGCGGATTACAAGGTGGTGGGAACTGGCGTTCCACGCAAGGATATTCCCGGCAAGATCATGGCGACGACAGAGTTCTGTCATCATGTGATCCTTCCCGAAATGCTCCATGCCCGGGCTGTACGTCCGCCGGTCGCCAACCAGTTACCGGGAAGCGTGGATGAAGGTTCCATTGCCCACATCGATTCCGCCCGGGTCGTGCGCCTGGGAGACTTTGTCGCCGTAGTAGCGGACACGGAATGGGCTGCAGTGAAGGCGGCCCGTGAAATATCGATGGAATGGATAGCTGCCGATGATCCTTTCCCACCGATGGAATCCCTGTTTGCACACATAGAAAACAGTCCACCCAGCGGCGATAGTGCGACCGGTGGTTTCGGCGGCCAGCCCTATGAGACAGCACCATCACTTGAAGCTATCGCCGGAGCGGACCAGCAGCTGGAAGCAAAATACCAGGTGCCTTTTCAGTCTCATGCCCGCATGGGGCCCTCTGTGGGTGTGGCTGATGTGAAAGCTGATCATGCGGTGATATATGCAGATACACAAAAATCCCATGATACCCGTAACGGTTTGGCAAAAATTCTTGGTATGGAACCTGGGCAGGTACGGGTGATCTGGAAACCGGGTCCGGGGTCCTATGGGCGCAGTGATGCTGATGAAGCTGCCTATGAAGCCGCGTTACTGTCCCAGTATCTTGGCGTACCAGTCCGTATGCAGTGGATGCGTCATGAAGGCCATGCCTGGGATCCCAAGGCGCCACCTTGTGTCATTACCTGTCGGGCAGGAATAGAAGCGGATCAATCCATACGTGGCTGGTACTACCATGCCAAGGGGATGTCCGGCTGGGATGTCTGGTTCAATGCATCAGAACCCAAGGATACGCTCATAGGACAACTGACGGGTTACGAGAGGGAAGGGCGTTACAATTTCGGGGCACCGACAGAATCCTATGACTTTCCAAACAGTGTGTCTTACTGGGAAACTGTGGCGCCACTCCAGGAAAAGGCTTCTCCCCTGAGAACCTCCCATATGCGTGCTCCCCAGGAGCCACAGATCCATTTTGCCCATGAAAGTTTTATCGATGAAGTGGCTGTGGCTTCCGGGCAGGACCCGATTGACCTGCGCCTGAAATACCTGGAAAACGAGCGGGAAAGGGCCGTGCTGGAAACCGTTGCGGATCTTGCAGACTGGGAAAGGCGTCCGGCACCGCAGGGTAAAAAGGAAGGTGAATTACTGACTGGACGGGGTGTTGCACTCGCCACGGCATTTGGAGGATTTGTGGCCACTGTCTGTGATGTGGAGGTGGAACCGGCCACGGGACATATCTGGGCCAGGAAGTTTTATGTAGCTCATGACTGTGGACTGATTATCAATCCGAAAGGGCTGCATACTACTATCGAAGGCAATATTGTCCAGGGATTGAGCCGGACACTGTTCGAGGAAGTAAGATTTGATGAACAGATGGTGCGCAGTGTGGACTGGGCGACCTACCCGATCCTGGAAATGCAGGATGCCCCGGAAAATATCGACATAGCGACTATCAACCGTCCGGACATGCCAGCCGGAGGGGCGGGTGAGCCGAGTCATGTAACAGTGCCTGCTGCCGTAGCCAATGCCGTATTCAATGCCACCGGGGTGCGCATGCGTCGACTGCCGCTATCGCCGGAATATGTAAAAGCTGCCCTGGCGTAAAGGGTCGGCAACTTGATTGGCAATCTGTCCTTTATTGTGGGAAAGTTAAGGGTAACTTGCTGACGCGAATAATAATAAAAGTCATATGGCACCTGCCTGGCCGTAGGGGGATATCATGAAAACACGCATAACCTGCCTGGTTGGCGCTTGCTGCCTTGCCAGCACCGTATCGGCCCATCACGGGTTTGGTCGTTTCGATATGAATGCTGAAGAGGCATGGTCAGGAACGCTGACCGGAATAGAATTTGTGAATCCCCACTCCTACGTGAATTTCGATATGATGCTTGCGGATGGCAGTATCCGTCATATGGGCTGCGAAATGCGTGCAGCAACCGTATTACGGCGCTCTGGGTGGTCGAAGGAGATGTTTGTAGAAGGGGCTTTTCTGGAGATTACCGGTCGCCCCCATCGCGATGATCCGACTTCCTGCTACGTGGAAACCATTGCTATCGGAGATGCCCCGGCGCTTGAACGCTACCAGCAGCTAAGTGACAACAGCAACAACCATGAAAACCGGCCCATGCGCCTGCCATCAGGCGAGCCCAACATCGCTGGCGACTGGGCCCAGGAACAGTACCTGCTTGCGAATCTGCCGGATGGCAGTATGGCCGGTCTCGTGCCCAAGAGCATGGTTGATGGTATTGAGTCTGGCGAGATTGAGCGCTCCGAGGCACCGGATTCCGGCTGGGGTCCAAGACCGGTCTCTCTCACCGAAGCAGGAGAGGCCGCGGCGGAAATCCTGCGCAACGAAGCCCCGGAAGATAATCCCCGTATTGCCTGTGAAATCACCAGTATTCTTTTCGACTGGGTGTTTGATGGCCCGATCAATCGCATTACCCAGGAAGAAGACACGATCACTATCGAGTACGGCCGTGACCTGGTGCGTACAGTGCATATGGATGGCAACAAGCCCTCCAATATCTCTCCGAGTCGGGGAGGTTATTCCATGGGGCGCTGGGAAGGAGATGTTCTGGTAGTAGAGACAGGCGATTTCCTGGAAGGTCGACTGGCAGGAACAGTTCCTCACAGCGATCAGCTAAAAGTCACTGAACGATTCACCCTGCAGCGTGATTGGCTCAATCGGGTAGAGCTGCTAAGGGAGTTTGAGGCAGAGGATCCCGTCTATTTCCAGGACCAGTATACCGGTGCTGACCGTGTCCTGCTGGCTGATGCGCCCTTTGCCATCGACCCCTGTAAGGAACTAGCCTTTGAGTACACACAGGAAGAGTGAGTTTGAATCCGGAATTCCCGCTGTTCTTTTTCAAGCTGTTAAAATTTTTTTAGGAGTTACTGTATGAAGTTTTTTTTCAATTTGAAGCTTGCCACCAAAGAATATGTGTCTGGATTGTGCGGCTGCCTTTTACTGATTGCAGTACTGCCTGTCTCAGCCCAGGTGCCTATCACCACCCAGGAAACACTGCTGGATCGCCTCCAGATCGAGGATATTCTGCTGGCATACTATTATGGCTTTGAAGTGGATGATGGCCATGACTGGACTACCATGTATACCGAGGATGCCGTGCTGGATATCAATGGCATGGTTTATCAGGGCAAGGCGGCTATCCAGGGGCTTTACGATAACTACAGCGAGATATCACCGGAAGAAGACGTGCCAGGTAAAGTGCACGTGCTGATGACCAATCCACGGATCATTGTTGATGGTGATACGGCCACTGCCCACATGATTTATACAGAGGTCATGAATGATTCCGTATATCTGGCACCGCGCCTGATCGAACAGGGCAGGGAAGACACGAAGTTCCGCAAGATCAATGGTAGCTGGTATATCACAGAACGCCTGATCACCCAGGACGGCGGTCTGCCTCCGGCATACTTTGATACTTATAAACCTCGCTAGCCGATGATCTAAATGTCAATGTACTTCGACGCTGACCAGGATTGATAATACTGTTCTCTCTATCGATTGATCATTATTGCCTATAGTTTGATACTCTTGCTAACACTTGAATTAACCGAGATATAAATAGAATGAAAAAAATACTGACATTGCTTGCCATGTTACTGGTCTCAGCGACGGCTATCGCTGAAAAACATCCTGACGGTTATGCCGATGACCGCGCGGCTATTATCGATCTGCAGCATCGCTACGTGCTGGCAATGGATTATTTTGATGCGGATGGCTACGCTGAAGTGTTTGCCGAAGACGGTGTCCTTGACTGGGCCGGTGGTATCGTCGAGGGTCGGGAAACTATTCGTGAATTCATGTCGACAGGTACTTATGACTTGAGAACAATTGGTTTCCAGCCCGCCGAAACACCAGATGGCAAGGAATGGCAGTCAACGGTCCGTCATCTTATTACTAACCAGGTGATTATTGTCGAAGGGGATACAGCGAAGGCAGTTACCTACTGGATGAACTATGCGAATAACGCTGATCGTCGCCAGATCCAGTGGTTAAGCTTTGGTTCCTGGGAAGATGAATACGTCAAGATCGATGGTGAATGGTTCTTCTCCCTGCACAAGATTTTCAATGAAGGAAACCCCAGAACCTTTACTGCCGGTCAGCCGAATCCACTGAAAGATCTCTGAGGTCTGGCCATCGTCAGAGCGTTCCTGGCTCTGCTGGATTTTCTACCCCTTTGTGTTCCTGGTGCGTCGGCTATTCAGCACCAGGTATATCCAGCATTACGACAGAGAACGCGATCGTATGGGAACGTTCCTTATTGAAGAAGCTATGTTTAAAGACCTGCTGCTCGAACATAGCCAGAGTAGTCTTTTTCATGCGCTGGTGGATGCCGATAAATACTATAAACAGGACAATGGAGCAGGCCGGGGATGACCGCTTATATCAGCCTGTTTGCCGTCTCATTCCTGGCGGCGACTATTTTACCGGCCTATTCCGAGGTACTGTTTGCCGCCCTGGTCACCCAGGGCTATGATCCCTGGTTACTGCTGATCTGGGCCACTACCGGCAATACCCTTGGTGCCTGCCTGAACTGGGTGTTGGGGCGTTTCCTGCTGCACTACCAGGACCGTCAATGGTTTCCCTTTCATGAAGAGCAGCTGGGGCGTGCCCAGCGCTGGTTCCAGAAATATGGGGTATGGTCCCTGTTGATGGCATGGGCGCCGGTGGTTGGTGATGCGCTTACCTTCATTGCCGGCATAATGCGTGTGCCATTCCCGGTCTTTGTACTGCTTACCGGTATCGGTAAAGGGCTGAGATATCTTATTCTGCTGGGGTTGGTGCCGCTGATATAGTCGTAAAATTCCCAAAAGTGGTGGTAGCAACTTTTATCTTGAACATGTAAGCCATGATTTCTTTGTAAAAACGGAATTTTTTTATCAAGATCAATTCATTGTCTGTCTCTAATGATATGCTGGAGAAAGATACCAGTACCAGTATGTAACTCATGCCTGATACCCTGAAAAAACTGCTCAAGGCCATGCTTGGCAGCATGCGAGACGCCCATTGTGGTGGTGATCCTGTTTTTCCAGTTTGCGGTGCTTCAGCAGCCTCTGCCGAATATCGGGCAATTACTGGTGGGTATCCTGTTCGTGATCCTGGGTCTTACCTTCTTTATTCATGGTCTGAAACAGGGACTGTTTCCCATCGGTGAAACCATGGCTCATGAATTTGCCCGCAAGAGCAGTGTGCTGTGGCTTTTAGTATTCGCGTTTGCCCTGGGGTTTGGCACTACGGTTGCTGAGCCAGCCCTGATTGCCGTAGCAGCCGAGGCGGCAGATGTGGCTGCTGTGGGGAAGATGATTGAAAATACTGAGGCCGCCAAGGGCAGTTACGCCACAGCCCTGTGCTTGCCGGTTATCTTGATTCGAGAATGATGTGTCCTACACCGGTGCTTGATGCCGGCACATGCATGAAACGATAGATTTCTTCCACGTTTTCTCCCAATGCACCCCGCATTACCAGCCACATCACCAATTCCACGGCCTCGGCTCCCGCTTCACGCATGTATTCAAGGTGAGAGAGTTGTGTGAGCTGTTGCGGATCTTGTGAAAGCCCATCCAGGAAAGCCTTGTCGAAATCCTGGTTAATCAGTCCGGCTCTTGGGCCCTGGATCTGGTGTGACATCCCGCCGGTACCGAAGATGACTACGTTCAAATCCTCATCCCAGTTTTCCACGGCTTTCCTGATGGCTTTACCCAGCTGGTAGCAGCGGTTTCCCGTGGGCGGAGGGTACTGCACCACGTTAACGGCTATGGGAATAACCGGAAAGGGCCAGGCCTCTGGTTCTCCGCACAGGAGACTCAGGGGGACAGTAAGACCATGGTCCACTTCCATTTCATTGACAATAGTCAGGTCAAATTCATCCAGGATAATTGACTGGACGAGGTGGGACGCAAAGTCCGGGTATCCCTTCACCACGGGCACTGGCCGTGCTCCCCAGCCTTCATCGGCTATGGGAAATTCATCCGCACAGCCAACGGCAAAGGTCGGGATCATGGAGAAATCAAAGGCGTTGTTGTGATCGTTGTAGACCATGATGGCCAGATCCGGAGCAGTATCCGTCATCCACTTCTTCGCTGGTTTGTACCCATCAAACATGGGTTTCCAGTAATCGGTGTCCTGTTTGCCAAGATCCACGGCTGCACCAATGGCAGGAGTATGCGAGGTGCCTATACCGGCTATGATCGTTGCCATCAGTTGTTTCCTTCTGATTTGGAGCGCCAGCCGTCAGGTGAACGACCACCGTTCAGCATCATGTTTACGTATTCCTGTTCGGTCATGCCAGTCATTTCTGCGGCCATGTACTGGTAGGAATGCTGGTCCGTAAAGGCAAGCTTGGCCAGGCAATACACCACACCACCCAGCGCGAGCAGGGTATTCCAGTCCCGGTCCAGTACGGCATCACGCTGGGCTTCGGTCATCGGGAATTTTTCCAGGTAAGCTTTCTCATCTGCCAGGAACGTCTCGCGATTTTCCGCTTTCATCAGGGACATAAAAAATGTATTCAGGTGGTAGCCCTTCCTGGCGCGACGGGCATCAAATACCCATGTGCCGGGCAAGTCTTCGTAGGCTTCTTTGCTTTTCGACATTCTTCGCTTCCAGGTGATAAAAATTGATTGAGAACCAGGCGACTTACTTTGACAGTGAAGTACTTACATACGCACCAACATCACGCAACTGCTCGGGACTTAATGCTGCTGCAAGTGCCGGCATGGTATTCCTGCCCTGATTGACGATGGATATGACGAACTCAGGTGTATCTGCATTCTCCAGGGAAATGCCTCCCCCGTGACCGCCGCGACCATCTACACCATGGCAGGCAGCACAGACGGTATTAAAGGTCACCATGCCTGCTTCCATATCAGCAGGCCCCGGGGCCGGCTCCTTGTTCAGGATTGCTGCCTGATCAGAACCTGGAGGGAGGCCTTCGGCAATCGTGCCTTCCAGTGAGAACAGCCAGACACTGTCTCCCTTGCTGGTACCTCCCAGGACATTGCCGCCGGAATATCCCATGACATACTGTTTTCCCTTGTGTTCGAAAATGCTTACCGGGGCATTCATACCGGCACTGGTTTGGAATTGCCACAGAATATTACCATTGTCACTATTCAGTGCAGTCAGGCGACCATCGTTGCGTCCCACAAACAGCAGGCCACTGGCAGTCGCTGTAATACCACTGTTGCAGGGCTGCTGAAGATGACGCTGCCACACTATGGTATTGTCACGTAAGTCCATTGCGGCAATGATGCCCAGATTCCATAAGGGAAAACCGAGGAAACCACCTCCTGTGTACATGGTTCCGGGTTCAGGACGTTCTGAACTGATCTCGGCGGCCTGAAAAATCATGGGACGGTCAACGGCACAGACATACATATGGCCCTTGTTGGGGTCTATGGCACTGGGTGGCCAATTGGCCCCTCCTGCCATTCCAGGAGAGATAACCACAGCCTCGTCATAGTAGGGTGTAAAGATCCGGGCATTGTTGACCAGGTCAAATCCCTCGGGATTGATACTCATTTCCTGCGGAATGAAGGCGTCACCAAGGGGGTAGGGTTGAGTTTGTGCAGTAGCATTTTCACTACGTTGGGGGACGTCACGTTCCTCGATGCCAACCAGGGGTTCCCCGGTGATACGGTCAAGAATATAGACCCAGCCGGTTTTACCAGCTTGGGCAATACCTTTTCGAGGCTCACCGTTGTATTCAAGATCAAACAGGATCACCGGATTTGATGCGTCGTAATCCCAGATGTCGTGATGGACTTCCTGAAAATGCCAGCGGTATTCCCCGGTATAAATATCAAGTGCCAGAACAGATGCGGTAAACAGGTTGTCACCGGGACGATGCTGGCCGTTGAAATCCGGACCGGCATTACCGGTTGAGAAATAGAGCAGATCCAGTTCCGGATCCACGGCAGGTGTCTGCCATACCGGAGCGCCGCCATGCTGCCACAGATCATTGTCGCCCTCCCAGGTTTCGTGCCCGGGTTCGCCGGGTCCCGGGATGGTATAGAAGGTCCAGGTCAGAGAGCCATCATTGGCATCATAGGCTTTAACACGCCCCCTGATACCCAGTTCTCCGCCAGAGAACCCGGTGATCACCAGGCCGTCATAGTATAGCGGGGCAGAAGTGATGCTGAATCCTTCTTCCCATTCTTCTGCCTGGATCTGCCAGACTACTGCGCCATTACTTCTATCCAGTGCAGTAAGTTTTCCATCCAGTTGTCCAACAAAGACCTTGTCATCACTGATGGCTACACCCCGGCTGGTCCAGCCGCAGCACACCACATCTATGAGCGGATTAAGTTTTGCATAATACGCCCAGACAAAATTACCGGTCTCTATATCGATAGCAAAGACATCGTTATCCCCTGACACGATATAAGCAACACCATCAGCGATGATGGGCTGGGCCTCACTGGAGTTCTGCGGCCCCGATCCGGAACCCAGGTGTACTTCCCACTCGGCCTTGAGGTTGGCAACGTTATCGCGATTGATCCGGGTCAGCGGTGAATATCGCTGGTTAGCCAGATTGCCGCCATTGGTCAGCCAGTGTGCTGTAGGAAGCTGGCTCAATGAATCCGCTGTAATAGCCACCTGGGCCATCGGGATGCTGGAAAAGAAAAGGGAGATCGCAGATAAAACAAGTGTGGCGACATGACGGGAACCGGATGTATTTCTGATCATGGGGTTGGTACCAAGTGTGGGGTTTTGCTTCTGATGACTAATTTGATGATACAAATATATCAGGTCAGGCAACATAACCAAAAAGGGATAATAGCGGGTTATGATGTGGTTACCCTTCATGTGATTGCAAAGGTAGTATTGCCCTGCGCTATCACATAATCACGGAGAGGAAATATCATGAGAAGCGGAGTCAATCGTATGCAAAGGCTTATGTTGGTCTGACCCTCAGATAGGTAGGACGGTATTGGTTTCGAGGTGGACCCAATCGATCAGGCTGGAATGATCAGACGGGTATTTTGCCGGAACTTACTGCTGCAATATTTTTCAAATGGCGTTCAGCCTTTATATATCCAGAACCAGGCGATCGGAATTGGATCTTGAACAACAGGGTGTAAATTCACCGTTCACGTTTCTTTCATCATCCGTGAGTATGGAGTCCCTGTGATCCGGTTCACCTTCCAGAACTTTCACAATACAGGTGCCGCAAATACCCTGTTCGCAGGAAATGGGATGATGAATGTCGTTTTCATACATGACATCGACAATACTTTTGTCTGGCGGAATGACTAAAACTTTATCACTCTTGGCGAGTTTGACTTCAAAGCTTCTTTCTTCATTCATGATCTACTCTCAGGGTTTTGTCGTTGCTGTAATTTCGTGACGGCTCTGCGCGCCATGACTCGTGGTGCATCGGCCTTGTTATCGACCAGCCACTGCTCACCAAACTCATTGATTCTTTCCTGTTGCGCTTCCACCATGACTTTATCCTCAGCCAGGGCCTTTCGAATTTCACTGTCGATCTTTTTTGTTGCTGCAGGATTATTCGTCTCATGCCCATTGGCTGTGGACCAGAAATAAAAACAGGAGGTATCAGTTTCCGGTGTCAGGGCATGCCAGATGCGCATGTCAAAACGTGGTGCTCCTGCTGTTTCGCGGTCTTCACCCGTCTGGACGCCACCGGAATACTGGATAACAAAGGCCGGTGCAATAAACTCAAAATCCTGCCAGCGATCAATCATTCCGGGAAAGGGGACGCAATTGTTATAAACAGGAGGAGCTGGGGCATTACTCATGCGTCTGCTCAGTTTAATACCGTTGTCAGTCGCATCGAGTTCATTCTTCGCTACCATGTGTACACTCGGTGCGGAGCCTCCAACCGAATCTGGATGAACATAGGCCAGATGCGTGGCATCAAGAAGATTATCAACCAGCATCAAATAGTGGCATTTCACCGGCATCATGTCATGGATATGCGGCCAGTTTTCGGTATCGTTATGAAAGGGGTAATCGGGGATCATGCTTTCATCGGCTTTATCGGCGTCACCAATCCAGATCCAGAGCATCTGGTCTTTCTCAACCAGAGGATAATCCCTGACGCGGGCTTTTTTCGGGATAATGTCCTGATTTGGCACTTCGACACAGGCACCATCACAGCCAAAAATTAATCCGTGATAGTTGCAGCGAATCCCTTTTTCCACCACAGTGCCCAGGCTCAGGGGAGCGCCCCTATGGCAGCAACTATCCTGTAAAGCGGCGGCCTGGCCATCCAGGGTGCGGTAGAGCACGACAGGTTCATTGCAGATCCGTCGTGCTAGAGGCTGGTTAGTGATCTCATCGGCCCAGGCGGCCAGATACCAGGCATTGTTTACTATCATTTTTTTTTCCCCCGGAATACACTATTGCAGTAAGTGTGCTTACTAAAATTAGTAAGCATACTTATTTATGCTGATTGACACAACAGTCTGCATTTGATTTATCAGGTCTCCAGTTGCCATGAAGGGTAATCTGGATTTTGGTGTTAAGGGTATACAGAGTTTGGTATTTGACACATGAAGAAGAAAGCAGACGGTACTGCTCTTGAAGAGCTTTACGCCCGCCCCGGATATCTAGTCAGGCGGTGCCACCAGGTATCAACCGGGATATTCCACCAGAGTTTCAAGGAGCTTAATTTGACTCCCATTCAGTACTCAACGCTATTTGTGCTAAAACATAATCCTGGACTTGATCAGGTGACTATATCCGGGCTTGTTGCCATTGATAAAAGTACGACAGGTAATGTTTTGAAACGGCTTGAATCCCGGGGACTTTTGAAACGTAAATCTTCTGAGGATGATGGACGAATCAGGCTTATCTATTTAACCAGGAAGGGGCATTCATTAATGGACAAGACGGAAACACTCCTTGATAGAACCCAGGAGTTGTTAATAGAACCGCTGAATAAAAAAGAGCGGGAGCAACTTATGCATTGCCTGAGAAAAATAACCACTGAGCACAATCAAAATAGCCGAGCTCCATTAATCAGGCAGCCGGATTGAAACCTGGTGACAAAAGGCGAACTGCCAGGGACCCAGGTCGTTTTTTTTCTGGGCCCTGGCAGGGCTGAATTTATCTGCTGACGTCTACACTGTTCTGAGGTTCGCCATTATCAGCAGTCGCCACTACAAGCTTGACCCACAGCGTATCTTCATCCTGATAGTATGAAGTGTCACGGGCATCCTTCAGTGCACCCAGGCTGCTCTGTGTTATGCCGGCAGCGCTGGTAGTGAAACCGGGCAGTTCAAATATCACCCAGGAGCCCTCGTCCATTTCGCTCAGGGAAAGGGAAAGGGAATTCCTGCCTGTCTCTACCCTTACCTCGGCACCACTGCGTATGGTAGCTGGCCCTGTGTATTCCAGTCGCCTGCCATTCCGACTAAGCATGACAGGTTCGGGAATAGGGCCGTTGCCGAATCCGAAACTTCCACCGACACTGAAGCGTCCCATATCACCCTGGCACACAGCAGCGTTCCACGACGGCTTGAGCTCACAGGCTTCTTCGTCGGAGGCGATGCCATTGTCCAGGACAATATAGGAATCTGGGATTCCACTCACCGAGCCGTCCAGGTCGTGAATTGTTGCGCCCCTCCAGGCATTTCGCCTGCCAAAATCGGAGGCCCATTTCCGCACAATCGGTGGAAAGTGCACCGGCTTGGCGTTCGTAAATGTCGCTCCCTGGATGGCGTTCTCGGTACTCATCCCGAAGCTGGTATACATTAGGTAGGATATTGCTCCTGCATCACGTGTGTCATTTTCCTCGTAATTCATAAAGGCGGTATTGACCACATCATGACGCATGTCGTAGTACTCATAACCGCGGATCGGGAAATCCGCATTCTCATTGGGCAAGCTGCGGCCATAAGCGATTTCCGCCGGTGTTTCCGGATTACCGATATTATCGGTTTCACCCACGAACAGGGAGTCAATGACCTTTGATGTGTAGGGGGCACGACCAACGGCGGAAGCCGCGTGGGTAAATCCGATCGCATTGTCTGCAGCTTTCAGGTTGGTAAACAGGTGCAGTTCACCTCGGCCCCAAACGCCGCCATTGCGGTTCTTGTAGGTGGTGAAGTCCTCAAAATGTGATACCAGCATCTCACTGCTTGTGTCGGCCGGATCAGCATAGCTGACATGGTAGTTGCTGCCGACAACGCTGAAAGTGTTATCCGGCCGGGGTCCCCGGTCGAACATAAAACCATCAAAATTTGAGTGGGCGGTGTTCCCGCTGAATTCTCTCACCCGGGTTCGACGTGGCCAGGTATTGGCGCTGACCTCTGTACCTTCGAAGGCGCCGATCGGGTGTACCGGTAAGGCAAACCAGAAGCCGATCTGGTCGGACCCCGCTGCCACATTGTCCCTGTAGATATTATCCGAATTGGTGATCCAGAAAGTTGATGCCGTATTGTCCGAGGGCAGCAGGACATGCTCGGAGTTCTGGCCATTCGATACAGGTCGCCCCGGGGCAAGGTTGGTTGGCTCGCACGGCAGCGTCGGATGACACTTGGTCTGGATGCCCAGGTTTTTAACTACCTGGTTACCTGTCTCGACAGCATCTTCCATGAAGAAGCAGTGCCCCACGGTGTTGTAGGTAACATTGTTTTCGACACGCAGGTTGTCTGTGCCATGAATGGTCACACAGCGATTGTAGGTGTCATGAATAGCGGAATTGCGGATATATTGCCCAGTCACATCGCCATTGATATGCCAGTGAATCGGATAGCGGGCGAGTTCCAGGTGCTGGCCCATGCGGTAAAGTTCAATGCCGGACACGGTCATGTGGCTGCCGGCCATGGCCATGATATGCCCGCCAAAGTAGGAGTCTTCAGCTGAGTCAGAGGCCTGCACCTTGATATTGCGGGTCAGCATGCCGACTTCGCCACGTTCGTCCACACCATAGGTGATTTCGCCGAAATGCATGTACTTGAGGGGTTCATCCAGTGTAATGCGATTGCCCCGGATGCGCCTGATATGGCGCCGCTCGGCCTGACGGGGATTGTAATCCGTGGAAGCAAGGACGATTTCGTCGCCGATCTGCCAGCCACTGGCATCAAGCACCCTGATGCGGGTGTCACCAGCCTCGGCGGTTTCTGCCAGTTTTGTCCAGGAGTTTTCCCGATTCCCGTGCAGGCTCAGCACGCCGGGTGCCATTAATATCCCACGATCACCCATACCATTGATGTTTTCGTTCGGGACATTGTCGGTCAGGGTGATTATGGCGTTGCCCGTAAAGGGATCGCTTTCGGTGCCAATCTCCAGTCTGCCGCGATTCAGGATCCACTCGGTGGTGAGCTCTAGGTCTTCCCCATTAGCAAAAGTAAGGGTGCCATTCAGATTGATACCATTGAGTCCCGGTGGACTGATATCAAGAACTACGTCCATACCTGCGCCAATGGTGACTACATCACCGGCCGAAGGAAGTGTGCCACCTGACCAGGTGGCTGTGTCAGACCATAGTCCGCTGCTGACCGCTTCCTGTGCCTGGGCACTTATGGTGAAGCAGACTGAAACGAGTAAAGAAAAGAGGAACGGACATTTGTAAATTCCCATGGAAACAGTCTCCCCTGTTTTCGTGTTAAGTAATCCCTGATTGGGCCGGAAAGAATAACATGATTTCCCTGCAACCTGGCTATAGCCAGATGGTGATCAAAGGAGATAGCTTGATTGACGTCCAGATAAACTTTGGCACCAATATTATTCTCTCCTTTGAATAGCCTCTTCGATTCAAAATATCTGGTGAATAACTTTTTCAACAAACAATCAGTTTTACAAACTATTCGCATCAGCATAGACTTTTGGGCCTGTTGCACATATTTATGTCACATACTTCATCACGGGGGGAGTTTGATTGAAGAGCATGCGCTGGCATGCATTAGCTGGCACTCTCCTGATTTTTCTGGCACCGTTTTTTACCTAGGCAGCTTGTTGGAACCGGGAGCGCAGGTACTGGTTACTGAGGATGTGGTCGTGTTAAGCGTCTGGACGGTATTACTGTAGAGCTGGTCAGGTCCTGACAGGAAATTATAAAGATAACTATAAGGAGTAAAGACTGATGTTGAAAAAAATCGTAACAAGCGTTTGTTTGCTGAGTGTATGTGCTCTTCCCAATGCGGCTTCAGCGGCGCAACCTGATGCTGATGCTGAGCGTCCTGAAATGACTTTCTTTATTACCAGCAGGGGGATTGGTGATGGCGGTAACCTGGGCGGTCTGGCTGGTGCTGATGCCCATTGCCAGGCACTGGCAACGGAGGCTGGAGCCGGCCAACTTACCTGGGCGGCCTACCTGAGTACCCAGGGTCCCGATGGTGTCGATGCTCGTGACCGTATTGGGGAAGGTCCATGGGCCAACTCCAAGGGAGTGGTAATGGCGACCAGCGTGGAGAATCTCCACTATGACAATTCCAATTTCAACTGGATGCATACCCGTGATGAAAACGGTCACCAGTTTGCCTCACGTATTGATGGTAACCCTGACTTTACGGAACATGATGTTCTCACCGGCACACAGATGGACGGTACCGCCATGCCCGATGGCCAGGACGCCACCTGTAACAACTGGACCAGCAATGATGAAGGCAGCGCCTGGGTCGGTCATGGTGACCGCTATTCTTTTGATATTCCTGGTTCTTCCTGGAATTCTTCCCATGGCACACCGGGTTGTACACAAGAAGCGCTGGTTCAGGTCGGTGGTGCCGGTTTGCTCTATTGCTTCGCAACAGACTGATTCCAGATCAAGGGGGCAGATCAGGCATCTTTGCCCCCTCTCTCTACTTTGCACAACTCGAAAAAAACCAGGCTGATGCCTGGTTTTTTGATTGAGGAACAAGGAAGAGCTGGCTGTTTACGACCAATGCAACTGCACAATATTCCCGTCCGGATCCTGAATGCGCAGAATGGGCGGATTGCCGGGGATGGGCAGCACTTTACCTCCCAGAGCCTCAACACCTTTCGTGACCTCATCTTTGTCGAAGCGGTCAACCTTGATGCCGAACAGGGCAATGCCAGGTTCCTCGCCGTATTCGTAGCGTGCCTGCTGTAGATACAGACGCGTTTGTGATTCCGGAAATTCAAAATAGGCGCGGCTTTTGTCCGGGGTCCAGGAGTGTTCGCCGTAAAGTACACCGTACCAGCCCAGAGCGCGTTCGATGTCGCGTACGCGCAGCAAGACACTTTGTACCCCGTGAGGTGTCACCAGCCCCTGGTGCCAGGGGACGAATTGAGAAGGTTCCGCAACGGTCACCAGTGTGTCAGGGGCAGGCAGGAACTGAATTTCAATTCCATCGGGGTCCGGAAACAGTGCGCCAAACCCTCTGGACCCAGGAAATTCTCCGAAGCCGCCAGCTACAAACTGTTCTTCCAGACCTGCCATGATGGCTTCGCCGTCACGCCGCCAATCATAGACTGAGGTACAGAAATGGCCAATGTAGCTGCCACGGCCAGCTGAGTCGCCTACCGCCAGATAACCGACTTCACGACTTTCAGTCAGTGGGTTTAACAACACAAAATACCGGGTTCCCCCACGAAAAGGCTGGGCATGCAGTTCAGTATTGAGCAGGCCCATGTAAAATTTCGTGGTAGCTTCAACATCCGGCACCATCACATCCAGATGATCCAGCCCCGGCGTTCGCAGCGGCAGCACTGCATCCTGTGCCTGGGTGAAGGATGAAAACGGAGCCGCTAATGCAGCCATTCCCGCCAATACAGTGCGACGCTTGAAATTCATTGTGGCTCTCCTTTTTTATTCTTGTGACTATGGATTGGTTCCAATGCCGGTGTCTGTTTGCTGTGCCAGCAGGTTTTCGATCAGCGCAACTGTTTCCGGACGATCCACCGGTGGATGGGTAGCGAGGAAAACACCATGGGCCCAGGTCACAGGCGTTCGTCCGACATTATCAGCAACATCCATTTTGGCACCATTGTCTGCCAGGTAACGAATAATGTCATTCAGGCCACGGTTAGCCGCTCCATGGACGGCAGCCAAACCCAGTTCGTTCCTGGCGTTGACATCATTGCCCAGTGAATGGGCCAGCTTGACTGCTTCCAGTAAAGCCTCGGGGCCTTCATCAAAGGTCTGTGCAACAGTCCAGTTGATACCTGCAGCAGCCATCAAGGGGGTAGTACCATTGTAGGAGCTTATATTGGGATCGGCGCCATATTCGACAAGTAGTTTCATGGTGGTCACATCGCCGGAAAGTGCTGCCCGGTGGAAAACTGTCTGGCCAGTCACGTCTACCCATTGCAGGTTACCCAGGCGGGTTATCCAGCGGCGGACAGGAAGGACTTCCTCAATACGTGTGTTCGGGTCCGCACCACGTTCCAGCAATCCCTGGATCAATTCCAGCACTGCACCACGGTCGATGCCATTGCTTTCGTTGGGGCCACGTACTTCGACATTGCGCAAATCCACGGCGGCATAGAGCGGGCTCTGACCGTACCAGTCACGGGTGTTGATATCGGCCCCATGTTCAATCAGGTACCAGGCGACTTCAAGATGCTGGGTGGAAAGGCCTGGCGTTATGGCTACCGTGGCATTAATGATGGCGGTGAGCAGGGGCGTATCTCCATTCGCATCGCTTTGTTCCAGATCGGCTCCGGCTTCCACGAGTAATTTGGTGGTTTCCAGGTCACCCTGTCGTGCAGCGTATAACAAGGGCGTCTTGGCTCCACCAATGGCTTCACGCTGTCCGCGGTCAGGGTAACCACCCCAGTTAACGCCTACGCCATGAGAGGCCCTGACATTTTCAGGCAAACGCCAGTCGGGAGCTACCCCCGGTAAACTTTGGGCATTCACTTCAGCTCCAGCGTTCAACAGCAAGGCAACTACCTCGGGCGACCCCGAGCGGACCCCCATCATTAATGCTGTTTGCTCAAACACCGGCTCGCGGTAATTAACATCAACCTGTTTTTCAAGCAGCGCCTCGACGATGCCCGGTGTTGCGCTGCGTGCGGCCAACATTAATGGACTTTCGCCAGTAACATCCGGTGTGTTCACATCAACACCCCGTTCTATCAGTAGCTGCACCATATCCAGATCGCGATTTTCGATCGCCAGACTCAGGGCTGAAACTCCCAGCCCGTTGCGCAGGTTGATGTCGGCACCTGCATCCAGTAAACGCCGGGTCAGCTCCAGTTCCTCATAGTGCACCAGCCAATGCAGTGCCGGCGTAGCATGGGGACCGAGAGCATCGACATCGGCGCCTATCTCGGCCACCATCTGGCGGACGCTATCCAGATTGCGTTCCATGGCCGCCACAGCAAGCCGGTCATCAGCCTGCACGTTCAGTGGCAGCAGCATGCCCGTTAATACACCAAGCCATAAGATATGCTGTTTTATTCCTGTCAGAGTAATCACAAGCCCCTCAGATTGTCAGCACAGCGTTGCTGTCACCAAAACTACGTGCCGGGATATCCAGTTTTTCGAACATACCGGTTAACAGGTTTGACATGGGCGTACCCAGGCCTGCTCGAATATGACGGCCGCCCCGTAAACGACCCGATGCGCCGCCAGCCAGTAACAAGGGCAGGGGATCATGGTCGTGCTGATTGGAGTTGCTCATGCCACTGCCGTAAAGCACCATCGAATGGTCCAGTAATGAGCCATCGCCATCGGGCGTCTCGCTGAGTTTTTTCAGAAAGTAGCCTATGGTTGAGCTGGTATGGAAAGCATTAAGTTGGGACAGGCGTTCGATATTTGCCGGCACTTCCGAATGGTGCGAAAGATTATGGAAAGGCTCGTTGATACCACTCTCACCATACACCCGGTTGCTGATCTCCTTGGCCACCATGAAAGTTGAGATGCGGGTGATTTCCGCCTGCCAGGCCAGAGTCAGTAAATCGAACATCATCTTTGAATGCTCCACAAAGCTGGCAGGAATACCAACCGGCTTGCCCGGTACATCAAGTTCATTGACTCCCGACGTGCTCGCCAGTTGCAGTCGCCGTTCAATTTCACGCACGTCTTCCAGGTAGCGCTCCAGGCGGGGCTTGTCAGCAGAGGGCAGAGTTCGCTGCAGCTTGGCCACATCGTCTACCACCGCATCAAGCAGGCTCTTTTTCAATTCTGCCCGTGCGGCACGTTCTTCCGCCGTACTGCCATCACCAAACAGGCGTTCAAACACGATCTGTGGATTCTGCTCCATGGGCAGTGGGGTTTCCGGCGTCTGAAAGGAAATGGAGCTGGCGTCGTCGAGAGACAGCTCCAGAGAGGGAATCGGTGTGTCCTGACCGATTTGTTGTGCAACATACTGGTCAAACGAGGTAGGTGTTGGCCCGGTGCCCGGCTCCTGACCCGTCAGCCAGGTTTGTGATGAGCGGGCATGGTTGGCGCCGGCAGAGGCATCATCCCCATAGGCTGCGGGCAGACGCATGTCACTGATCACATTAAGCTGATCGCGAAAGGGTTCGAGGGATTTCAGCGTTTGGGGAAAGTCAAAGCCCGTACCATCAGTAGACGGCGTCCAGTATTTCATCACCGCACCATGGGCAATGTAGATGCAGACCAGGCGCGAGCGGGGTGTAGCCAGGTTCTGTGCTGATACCCCGGCTGGAATCATGGCATCCAGTAACGGCAGGGCAATGATACTGCCAGTGCCTCGCAGGAAGTGACGACGTGACAAGTGTTTTTTGGTTAGAAAGTGCATGAGTCTTCTCCTGTCCCGTTCAACGTTCAGCCACAGTGGTGATGGGCGCCTCGACGATTTTCTTGCGAAAGGGGGCACTCTCTACGATACCCAGCACAATATCAGAGAAACGATACTGGTTGGCAGCTGTACTGTTGGCGATCTTGCGTACAGCGGACATATCGGGTGAATGCAGGTGGCGCCCAAGCGCATAGGCAAGCAGTTTTTCGATAAAGTTGGATGCGACGGCATCACCGCGATCAAGTATTGCGTTTCGCAGGGCTACGGGTCCATCGATTGGTGTACCATCGATTAACTCAGTGAGCGTGTTCAGCGCATAGCCATTCTCCCGGGTGCGCCAGCGACCAATGAGGTCAAAATTTTCCAGCGCCAGCCCAATAGGGTCCATGATCTGGTGACATGCCGCACAGGAAGGATTGGCGCGGTGCAACTCCAGACGTTCGCGCAAGGTATTGACGACAATACCAGCCGGTACCTTGTCATTGGTCAGGTCGGTTTCTACACCGGGTGGCGGCGTGGGTACCGGCGCGCCCATGATATCTTCCACAATCCAGGCGCCGCGCACGACAGGCGAAGTCCGGTTGGCGACAGAGGTCGCGGTGAGAATGCTGCCATGACCGAGAAGGCCGCGACGGGGACTATCCGCTGGCAGTGCTACACGGCGCATATAGTCGCCACGCACATCCGGGATTTCATAATGGGATGCCAGGCGCTCATTAAGCCATGTGTAATCGCTGTCAATCAGGCTCAGCACGCCGCGATCTTCAAGCACCATATCCAGGAACATCATTTCGGTTTGTTGACGGAAGGCGCTCAATAATTGTGCATCGAACGCCCGGTCGTCTGGCTGTGCCACATCGAGCTCTCGCAGCTTTAACCACTGGCTGGCAAAATTACTGACCAGCGCTTCAGCCCGGGGATCTTGCAGCATGCGATGGACCTGAGCCTCCAGGATGTCGCGCTCATGCAGGCTACCCGCACTTGCCAGGTTAAGCAGCTCCTCATCGGGGATGCTGCTCCACAGGAAGAAGGAAAGCCGCGAGGCCAACTCAACATCAGTGATCGCATAGACCGATCCCGGTGCCAGTTCGTCAGGTGTTTGTTCTACCTGGTAGAGAAAGCGCGGGTCCATCAACAGACGTGCGATGGCATACTGTATGCCTGCCTCAAAGCCCTCGAGTTCTTGTCCCTTATCATAGAATGCCAGCAGCTCGGCTACTTCATCAGACTCCGCTGCTATTGGCTGACGCCAACCACGGGTCGCCAACCGGGTAAGAATTTCACGCGCGCAGCCCCGTGCTTCGCTATCCACTTGAGGATAGCAAGAGAAGATGGTCCGACGGCTGGGAGTATCGCCTGCTCCGCTGATCTCAAAGGGGCCGTTAATCTTGATACTGACGACATCGCCATCCCTGTTGAACGCATCAAAGTACTCATTCACTCCTGGACAGCGTTTGACGTCCTGCTTCGCCACTGCAATGTTGTGGGCACCGGCACTGATTGGCAGTTGGAAGTTTCTGGGATCATCAAGTTCCAGCAGTTCTCCATCAATACTCACCACAAGTTGATAGTCATCGGAAGAACAAAAGGGATTGCCACCAAAGAAGCCACCCCCGCCAGGATTGATAGTGAACTGGTAACGCGCGTCCAGCGGGAAGTTGTGGCTTATCGCCAGACCACCACGGGAACCCAACGGCAAGCCTTCGGTCGTACTGCCTGTGCTCGCATCGTAGCTCACCTCGTAGGGAATCAGTGACAGGTCTCCCACCGCTTCTCGACTGATGCGCATGGCAGCACCGGCATAGGCTTCAATTAAAGTGGGTGAAACGCTGAGTAATTCCAGGTTGTTATCAAAACCTTCTCCTGCTGTCTCTGCTGGTATGGAGGCCACGACATGGGAGGCGTCAAACTGAAGCAGGTCACGGATGGCATTGCGGTATTCGTCGCGATTCAGTCGCGCGAGCCCTTCATTGCCAGGGTTCATGTCGCGGTCGTATTCAATATCCAGCGCAGTCCCCAGGTTGTTGGCGAACGCGTCCAGTTCAGTCCGGGGAGGGCGAGGCTTTCCCGCAGGAGGCATCATGCCGGTACGTATCTTGCGAATCGCAAGCTCCCAGGTATCTGCATCTTCAGCCAATGAATCGTGAGTCAGCAGGTCAAAAGCAGTGCCGCCAGCAAAATCCTCAAAGTTGTGACACTCTGTGCAATACTGATCGAGCAGATCCCAGTCGACTTTTGCTTGAGCAGCGGCAGTTCCTGCCACCAGCAAGGTGATTGGAAGAAAATACCAGGCTGTTGGTCGGGCATTGCATGTCACTGCATAACGCGAAGAAGTCATGGGAATGGATCCTGGGTTATTCGTTACCGGCTAAAACGGATATTGGGGTGGCGTGTCCTTGATCGTCATCCACTGCCAGCGTGTATATTCCTCCAGATCGGCGGGGCCTCCGACCGAGGCTCCGCTTCCCGCGACTCCGGGAGCGCCGAACGGATTGTTGGCATCGTCATTGACCGTTTGATCATTGACATGCACCAGCCCTGATTTCAACTGGCTTGCCACGCGATTGGCGCGGCCTACCGACTGGGAGATCACACCGCTGGACAGTGAGCCTTCATGCCTGTTGGCCAGGGCGATTACTTCCTCATCGGTATCGAAACAAATGATGTTGGCTATCGGGCCAAAGGTTTCCACGTCAAACGCGGGCATGCCGGGTTTGACACCGGAGAGCACCGTCGCCTGGTGGAAGAGACCGTCGTTTTCACCACCGGTTTCAATTTTTGCGCCTGCCTCGACAGACGCAGAAAGAATTGATTTCACCCGCTCAAGCTGTTTCTGGTTAATCACGGGGCCCAGAGCAACCTGACCCGTCGCCGGATTACCCACGGGCATATGCGAAGCTTTTTCAGCCAGTTTTGCGACGAACTGATCATGGATGCCCTTTTGTACAAAAATGCGGCTGGAGGCCATACAGATCTGTCCCTGATGGAAAAAGGCGCCGAATGCGGCATTATTGACCGCAGCATCAATATCGGCATCATCAAGAATGATGAGCGCGTTGTTGCCGCCAAGCTCCAATGACACTTTCTTCAGATGATGACCGGCCAGCTCGCCGACACGTCGGCCGACAGCGGTGGAACCGGTAAACTGGATCATCTGAACCAGGGGATTGGTACACAGCGCTTCGCCGGCTTCCGCGGCGCCCGGCAGGACATGGAACACGCCCTTGGGCAATCCTGCGTCCTCCAGCGCGCGGGCAATGGCGAAGCCGCCGCCCACCGGTGTTTGGGGATCGGGTTTGATCACCACGGTATTACCACAGGCCAGTGCCGGGGCGACAGCACGCATGGAAAGCACCAGGGGAAAATTGAATGGGGAGATGATGCCGACGACCCCTCTGGGGACTCGCTTGGCCATGCTGATGCAATCTGGGCCTTTCAGGCTTTGCAGTATTTCGCCACGCGGTGCGGTGGCAAGGTGGGCTGCATTGTGCAGGATGGCGACCGCTTCGTTAACTTCGTGCTGACCTTTGGGAATGATGCCGCCGGATTCAAGGGCCACATAGGTGGCTATTTCCTCGAAATTTTCCTGCAATATGGTGGCCGCCTTGAAAAAAATATTGGCCCTTTCCCGGGCGCCCAGATTGGCCCATTCCTGCTGGACCGCATCCGCTATGACGCAGGCACTGTTGACATCTTCCTGGTTGGCAAATCCGACCGTCGCCATTGTCTCGCCGGTGCCCGGCTCTGTCACCTCAATGGTTCCTGCTATGGAATCCACCCAGTCACCGTTAAAAATCTTGCCGGTCCAGGCGGACTGTTTCAGGAACTCATCTTTCAGGTTAGCCATAATCTACTCCAACGTAGGTCAATAAATGGGAAGTCGGACAGGAAGAATAACCAGCCAATCCTGGCCAGTCCAGTCTGACGTGGTTGCCGGAAAAGCTGTTGTTAACTGGTGTGGTTGGTTGCAAATCAACGAAGTTATAACGTGACACTCACTCCCAATGAATTGAAAAATTAAAGAATCAAATTTTGCATGCCAATATTTCTTGTACCGGCTTAGAAAAGGGTTGATATCAAAATAGTCAGATATCTCGACTTATTGGGGGTCAAGTAAACTGTCCCCTTGATTCCGAGTGCAAAATGATCAGTTAGCGCCGGTCGCGGGGACCGTAGTGTGGCAGTTCCAGACCACGTTCGTAGGCGCCCAGATCCGGCGCGGCACCGGTATAGCCATCATTGATATTGGGTAATACCTGGCCTGAATCGATAGCCGCATTCCCCTGTTTCAGGCTGAAATTCACCGGGGCTGGATCATGCAATTGCCAGGGCTCATCCCTGTCCAGAGCGGGAACATTTTCAAATATGCTGTAGTTCACCAACACACTGTTGCCATCCTGGCCGGTTGCGGCACTGTATTCGGACAAACTACGGTATTCACCTTTCACAAGTTCGTCGTAATTCACCCGCTTATCAGCAGCAGGACCGCTCCAGGAAAAATTCATTGCCCCGGGTCTGGTCATGAATCCGTTGTAATCAGAACTGGAATAATCAGTAAAGGTGTCCATCCCGAACACTGCCTCTGCGGCGCCCTGTCGCAGGACGAGATTATTGCGAAAATGGATATTGCCGACCGGTCCCATGGGCAGCACTTCTGACGTAAAGGTGTTGTGATATACAAGAATACCCGCGCTGCTGGCAGTGAACTTTGTACTCCCGCTTTCGGGAGCGTGGTAAACCACATTGCGGATGAAATAGACCGGCCCGCTGAATCCGGGCTGCACGCTCAACGCCCTGTGGCCCTGGTTGAAACAGCGGTTCCTGAGGACACGGATATTGTACATGGCACCGTCGGTTTCGATGCAGTTGTCATCGACATTGGTAATGTCGTTGTTGTAAATATCGATGGATACCGGCATCCGTTCGCGAATGATGTCCGGATTGCCATCCGGCGCACCATAGGTGGCATGGTCAATACCGTCATGAAAATTGGCCACATAATTGTGGGCAATGACATGACCGGAGCCGTAAACCTTGACAGCCAATTCCGATACAACCGGCGTGGGATATCCGGGTGTTCCTTGCCAGGTGCGGCCAATCCAGCCCTCCAGCCGGTCAGGATGGCTTTTGCCAATGAAGACATTGTCGGCAATATAAAAGTCTTTCGAGCCGGACCAGTCTGTGTAGATGCCCCGACCCACCTGCTCGAAACGGCTGTTCCTGACCACCAGACCAACGGCGCCGGCAAGTCCCTTGTAGCCGGCCTGGATGCCGACTTCGGTATTACGGATGGTAATACCCTCGAAGTAGATATAGTCGGCGGCCATGACATCAAACAGCACATGATTGCCATTGCCATCAAAAATCACCTCACCGTCTCCGGCGGCAACGATGGCAATAGGCCTGTCAGGCGTACCACCCTGGCGCAGGCGATAGGTCCCATCGAACAGCAGACCGGATGGATTGGCATATCGATAGCGGTCGGCCTTGTATTCCCCGGCATGCACCTTGATGGTATCGCCGGGCTGAACCCTGGGCGGGTAGGCATTGAACCAGTCTGCCCCGTTGGCACGGGTGTAAAACGCATTCAACAACCCGGTGAACGCCGGCTGCTCCTTCTCGCCCGTATGGCCCACGGGGTAAACATGAAAAGTGCGGCCGTTTTCCGCAGGTGACGGTTCCGCTCGTGTGCGAACGGTGACCAGTTTTTCCTCATGCAGGTCATTGTCCGGGTCGGTGAGTGTGAGTTTCACCTGGTAAGCGGTGTCAGCTGCCAGATCGAAAATGCTGCCGGCAAACATGTTTGGCGAGGTGTAATCAAAGGCATTGTAGACTTGCCGCATTTCCTCGTTCTGGATACGCAGCAATGGCAAACCCTCGTGCCAGGCTGATGTGCCCTCGACCCGGTACTCCAATGAAACGGCTGCATTGCGGTTGTCATCGCCCTGGATATACCACTCAAATCCCAGCGCCATCAGCGTCGATGGTTCGATGACAAGATCCCCGGCCATGGTGGCCTCCTGCGCCCTGGCCGGGGCTGTAAAAATGGCAAGGCAGGTCATGCAAAGCAGTCCCTGCATCAGCGAATATTTGGCTTTCGACAGGGCGGAATGCATGGCGTACCTCTTGTTGCTTCATGATTGGTCACAGGCAAGTTAGGTTTTCCCGACAACGGAGTCAATATTCACATTGATAATATATAGGGAGGCCCTTTCCACGTGTCTGTCCACTTCGCCCTTGACGGCAAAGCATATTGGTGCAAACTTTAGTCTGCCTGTTTTTTTAACCGCCAGAGAGTATTTATCATGAAAATTTCTGCTTCCTTCCTGTTGTTATTGTTAACCATCGGCATCAGCGGGGTATCTGCAGCCCAGGATATGCCGCTGGATTACGATGCCTATGTAAGGGATTTCAATTCCGGCAATGACGAGGGGCTGGTTGAGAAATATTTTGCTGAAGATACCGTGATGATTAGTGGCAGTGGTGAGTTTCGTGGCCATGCCGGCATGAAGGAGTTTCTTGCCTGGGCCCATGATGGTGTCCGTGAAATTCTCAGGCCGGTCAATATTGCCTACGATGACAGCAATATTTTTGTGGAAGTGGATATGGATTTCGTCGCGTCGAAAGAACGCCCCGATTTTCCTTTTGGTCACATGCTACCGGGCGATATTGTCACGGTGAAGTTTCTGGTCCATTACATTATTAATGAAGACGGTCTCATCCAGGAGTTGCAGACCATGACCTGGCAGCCGGAGAGAGAGGTCAGCAAGATTCCCCGCCTGGGTGAGCATCCTGGACAGAAAGCCGCATTCCTCGCCTATACAAGGGCTTTCAGTGCCGGTTTACCGGAACAGTATTCTGCTTTTTACACCGATGATGTGGTCCTGGAATTACCTTCTGTTGGCACAATTACAGGCAAACAGGGGATTGTGGATTTCTATACGGACATGTTTGTGTCAGTGCAGGAGTCACTTGAAATCAATACCGTGATTTATGACGAGCATGCCATCGTCGGAGATTTTGTCAGTGTGTTTACGGCTTCAGTGGATGCGCCTGATTTTACTGTCGGTCCGCTCAAGGCAGGAGAACAGTACCGGGTTCCTGTCCTGGTCTATTACACGCTGGAAAACGGTCTTATCAGCCACATCCGTGTGGCACGCATGGGAGAAACTGTATTGAATCGCCCTTGATTTCCGGAGTGACAGGTTCAATTGAAGAATTAACTGGTCGAACCATTCCGAGACTGGCGCACCAAGTCAATTTCCAGCTGATAGTTCAAGTCCAAAGGCTGCAGGTACAGCCCGGGTTCAACGTGATTGGCAGGTGAACGTTCGTTGATCGTGTTGCGTGTGGCCACTGATACATCGGGATCACCCCCAAAGCGTTTGCCCATGGAAACACCGGGGCGGTTGTTCCTCCTGTCTCCTGTTTTCAGGGCCTTATTCGATCAGGGCTTTCAGTGGTTCTATCACCGCCTCGGCCCAGAGCCGGTAACCACGGGTAGTCGGGTGCAGGCCGTCACTCATGATTTCCACCGGGATGTCACCGTTTGAATCCAGGAATATCTCGCCTATATCCCGGTAGAAGACCGACTCGCCGTCATCCAGCCTGGCAATAATACTGTTCACCCGGCCGAGCTTTTCACGCAGCGGATCATTGTGCGTGCTGCGTGGAAAAATACCCAGCAGCAGAATTTTTGCTGCCGGAAAACGCGTCTGCAACTCCAGCACAACGGCACCCACGCCTTCGGCAATTTCTTCCGCCAGGTTGGCACGCGCATTGTTGGTTCCGATCATGAGCATGACCGCCTTCGGACTAAAGCCTTCACCTTCACCATTTTGCAGCCGGTAAAGCACACCCTGGGTAGTGTCGCCGGCGATGCCGAAGTTGGCCACCTTCATATCCCCGAAGTATTCGTCAAACACGGGCTTGCCGGCATAGCGACCACTTTCTGTGCGCCACCAGTCGGTAATGGAGTCGCCCATAAACAGGAGATCGATGTCGCCTGCCCTGGCAACTTCCAGATTGGCCTGGTGTTTGGCCTCGAAACGGGGGCTGAGGTTGGGAATAATGGCCGTGTTACGGGCAGCGGGTGGCCTGACTTCCAGAAGATAGGGGTACTTTTCAAACAGGGCTGCCTCGTTGTTCGACAGGCTGTTCATGAAACCATCAAGCATCTGTTCGGCACGGGAGATTTCCGCTTCGCTGGGCCGTTGCATGACTACGGCATCGGGCACTTCGGCGGGCTGGGGGAACCTCGGCTGCGCCTGGGCAAGACCAGCGGTGGTGGCAAGAAGCAGCCCGATCAGGACGCCGCGATGAATCAAGCTGGAGACAGAAAATGCTGTCACGATGCTTTCCTCCATTGATTGGTGAGTTACCAGGTAATTATTAGCATAAACGCCAACCGACTGCCATGCAGGTGTAGAAAGAACAAACGGTCAATGCCGGTTAGTCTGCCTGAAATAGAAAAGAAATTTGAGGACAGATATTTGGCGTCAGCGTAAAAAACTCTATTGTTACTGTGTCCCTAAATAATAATTATCAAGACAATAAATACTGATAGTTTTTATTCTGACCCCAAATATCCTGTTAAATTTATACAAAAAAAGCCCCCGGATGTGAGTGCCGAGGGCTTTGTTCAGATCGCGAAAAAGGATCTTATCGGCTGACCGTTATACTGGCCTGCAGATCCGTTGGACGGATGACCTCCATGGCCGGAGGCGCGGCCACCAGCTTGACCCACATGTTATCGCCATCCCTGAACCAGGAGGTCTCTTTCGCCTGACGCAAGGCGTCTATGCTGCGCTGTTTCATTCCGGAGGCTGCATTGGTGAAACCAGGTAGTTCAAACATGACCCATGATCCTTCATCCATTTCTGCCAGGCCAAGAGTGACTTCCTCCCTTTCAGTTTTGACCTCGATCTCGGTGCCGGCCTTCACCGTACTCAGGTCACCGCTGATCTTGAATTCCTTGCCATTGCGAAAAAGAGCGATGGGCGGCTGCGGAGCAGGACGGGAGAACAGCGCGGCACGTTGAGAACGAACAAGTTCAGTGTCCGGCGCATTCGGACTGAGCCCACCGATCAGGGCGAAGCGGGCAGTCCGCGATTCGAGATTCACTCCGGCCGGGAATTCTCCCCTGGCGTTGGAGAGATTCAGGCGACCGATATCGCCCGTGCATACAGAAGCGTTCCAGGTGGGATGAATTTCACAGGTATCGTCGGTGGCGACGCTGTCATTCTCGCCGTCGTGGAGTATGACCTGGGAGTCGGGAATGCCGGTTACCGAACCGTCCAGGTCCCGGAAGGACAGGGTCCGATATTGGTTGCCTCCGCGGTTATCATTGTCGAAGCGGGTATCGTAAGTCGGGAAATAGACTGGCTTGGCATTGACGAATTCTGCCCCCTTGATGGAACTGTTGGTACTGAGCCCCGCACTCGTGAACAGCAGGAAAGAGAGCGCACCTGTCTTTCTCTGGTCGTTGTCCTGGAAATTCACGAAAGTGGTATTTACCACGTCATCGCGGTAATCATAGTATTCGTAGCCGCGGATGGGGAAATCGGGAATGGAGGGCTTGGGCAGGCTGCGGCCGTAGGCGATTTCCTCCGGTGTCGTGGGATTGCCGATATTATCGGTCTCGCCCACGACCAGTCCGTCAACCAGTCGGGAACTGAACGGCAGGCTGCCGATGTCGCCAGCGGCCTGGGTCATGCCAATGGCATTGTCAGCGAGAGTCAGGTTGCTGTACACGTAGAGGTCGCCCCGGCCCCAGAGACCGCCATTACGGTTCTTGTAGCTGGTCAAATCCTCGAAGTGCGTCTCCATCACTTCGCTCTCCAGGTCGGTAGGATCCGACAACGGCTGCAACGGCCAGGAGGCGAGACCGAAGGTGTTGTCTTCGTCGATGTGCCGATCGATCATGAACCCGTCGAAATTGGAATGAGCCACGTTACCCCGGAATTCACGCAAGGGCGTACGGCGCGGCCAGGTGTTGAGGCTGTCGTCCGAGCCCATGAACGCGCCATTCGGGTGCTCCGGTATGGAAAACCAGAAGCCGGTTGAATCGGAACCGGCGGCCACGTTTTCCACGTAGGTGTTGTCCGGGTTGGTGATCCAGTATGAGGCCGCCGTGTTGTCGGAAGGCAGCAGGGTATGCTCGCCGGAAAAACTGATGTCCCTGAGTTCGCGGCGGTTTTCAATAACAAGCTCACCGTTTGCGGCCAGATTGTTTGGTACGCACTCCAGGGTAGGATGACATTTGGTCTGAATGGCCAGGTTTTTGATGAATTCGTTGCCGGTCTCAATGCCGTCTTCCATGAAGAAACAGTGGCCCACGGTGTTGTAGGTTACGTTGTTCTCGACACGCAGGTCGTTGGTACCATGTACCGTCACGCAGCGGTTAAAGGTGTCGTGGATGGCGGAATTCCTGATGTACTGGCCTTGTCCGCCCTCACCGACCAAATGCCAGTGAATCGGGTAGCGAGCCAGCTCCATGTGCTGCCCCATGCGGTTGAGTTCGACGCCCTCGACGTACATCTTGCTGGTGATCATCGCCATGATGTGGCCGCCGAAATACGACTCGAGTGAATCTTCGGATGACTGTACCTTGATGTTGCGGGTCAGCAGGCCCACTTCGCCGCGTTCGTCCACGCCGTAGGTGATCTCGCCGAAGTGCATGTATTGCAGGGGTTCATCCAGGGTGATGGTGTTGCCGCTGATGGTCGTGATAAAGCGGGTCTCGGCCTGGCGCGGGTTGTAATCCGTTGAAGCGAGGACAATCTGGTCACCTGCCTGCCACTGGCTGGCATCCAGTACTTCAATAATAGTGGCGCCTGCTTTGGCAGTTGCCGCCAGCTTCGTCCAGGCATTGGTACGGTTTCCGTGCAGGTTCAGGGTGCCGCCCGAGAGCATGATGCCGCGGTCGCCCATACCCATCAGCTGCTCGCCTTCATTGTTGTCGGTGAGCGTGATGGTGGCCTTGTGCTGGTGAGGATTGGCTTCGGTGCCGATCTGCAACTCACCGAACACCATGATCCACTCGGTGGTCAGTGACAGATCGGATTCGTCCGCAAAGACAAGTTTGCCATTGATGGTCAGCCCGTCAAGGGGCGGTGGGCTGACGTCCAGTAGCACTTCCCGGTCACTGGCGATGGTCACCCTGTCACCGGCGACCGGGACCTGGCTGTTGGGCCAGGTGGCCGGATCAGACCAGCGCAGGGACTGCGCCTGTGCCGCGAATGCTGTAAAAACGAGAAATGGCAGAATGGATAAACGGATGGATGTACGCATGGAACCGGAATTTCCCTTGATAGTGTGCTAATTACCCCAGAATGGGCTACAGAGAATAGCATGAATTTCCGGCAAAAATCATCGACAGAAAGGGATATCGATCTTGCCGACATCAGGGCGATAGTGGCACAGATTTGCGAGGCAGTGCATCGCATGGTCGGGGAAAGTACCGGAAGAATAAACGGCCAACACGGGTAGTCCAGCCTGAGTCTAGCCAGACGTTGATGTCCGGTAACCTGCCGTTGCGCGGTGCTGCTGCCGCCTGAATCCCCGAAACGCCAACGCCTGCCCCCTGAAAATACCCCCTTTTGCATTGTAAATCCGAACGCCATCCTGCACGTCCTGAGGTTGCATCGTCCGTGATGTTGTTTATCAATCGTTGGGTCCCTGATTTCGGCTCGGCAAAAGAGGTGGTGCACGGTTAGGCGGTAAGGTGGCGGGCCGGGCTACATAACGGTAGATTCGCTGTCCGATGTTTTGTGCTAGTTTTACGTATGTCGGATACAGGGGGGGCTGAGATGACCAAAGAACAAAGCAATAATCATCCAGGAAACCACAGGGGGGTTAGTCGCCGGACCTTACTGGGCACGGCTGCTTCTGCGACAACAGCGTCATTGATTCCGCTCACTTCCTGTACTACGCCCATCCAGCCCTCTGGCCTAGTGATACCCGCTGAAGCCCGCACCATTCTGGAAGCCTTTGTTGACCGCATAGTCCCGGCTGATGATAACGGCCCAGGTGCACTTGAGGCAGGGGCCGTGTTCTACATTAATCATTCGCTGGCCAACTGGAATGACCATGAGATGGATAACCTGATCGCCGGACTTTACGATCTCACCCGTGCTGCCAGGCGCCGGTATGACCAGGATTTTGCCCTGTTATCCAATGCCAACAAGGATGCCCTGCTCAGGGATATGGAGGATGGCAAAATCGATGGCTTTGAGAATGCTGCACCGGTATTCAACCGTCTTCACAGACTGACCCTGGAAGGCGTGTTCAGTGATCCCTATTATGGCGGCAACCAGAACTATATCGGCTGGGACCTGATTGGCTATCCCGGTGCCGTCATGTCCAGTACACCGGCCATGCAGCAAATGGGTGGCCGTTTGCCTCCGCTGCACACTTCTGCCTATGGCAGTGACTATGATGGTGAGTAAGGGGGGAGTTTATGGCAGCTAATCTGGGCGAAGTGGATGTAGTGGTTGTTGGCCTGGGTGCCGCCGGCGGTGTTGCCGTCCTGCCCCTGACCCGTGCCGGACTAAACGTGGTGGGCCTGGAAGCCGGTACCTGGATGAATCCCGGCACCGATTACAAAGCCGATGAAATTCACAACAACGTGCGCGCCCTGGTAACCACGGGTAACAAGGTGGCCGGAGAAGTGCCGACTGTGCGCCGGTCGACCGCTGAAACAGCCGTCCAGCAGCCCCGTCATCCCATGATGAATGCTGTGGGGGGGACCTCCATTCACTACCATGCCCAGAGCTGGCGGCTGAATCCCTGGGATTTCAAGGTGCGCAGTGCCACCCTGGAACGTTATGGCCCGTCCTATATTCCGGAATACACCACCCTGGAAGACTGGCCGGTCAGTTATGACGATATGGAACCCTTTTATGATCACATCGAATACGAAGTGGGGGTCAGTGGCCGGGCAGGGAATATCCAGGGACAGATCAATCCCGAGGGTAATATTTTTGAAGGCCCCAGGCGCCGCGATTATCCCATGCCGCCTCTGCGCTCCTGTGACTTCCTTGACCACATGCTGGAGGCAGGCAGGTCAATAGGCTACAACCCCTACCATGGTCCGGCAGCCATCAATTCGCAGGCTTACGACGGCAGGCCGGGCTGTCAGTACCACGGTTATTGCGATCGCGGCGGTTGCCATGTGCGGGCCAAGAATTCCACTGATGTGTCCACCATTCCCAAGGCCCTTGCCACCGGGAACCTGGAAGTGCGCGACAACTGCAATGTCAGGCGCATTGAATCCGACAATACTGGCAAGGTGACAGGGGTGACCTACCTGCGCGATGGCCAGGAGTATTTCCAGCCGGCACGGGCGGTCTTGCTCGGCTGTTATACCTACGAAAATATTCGACTTTTGCTGCTGTCCCGGTCTGGCTTTTATCCGGATGGTCTCGGTAATAACCGCGGCCAGGTCGGACGCCATTATTTCGGCCACTGGGATATCCAGGGCGGTACCCTGGTCTCGGCGCTGTTCCCCTTTGATATCAATATCTGGTACGGCGCCATTGCCCAGGGGGTGATGGTGGATGACTGGGCCGATGACAATTTTGATCACAGCGGCATGGGCTTTATCGGCGGTTCAAGCCTGCATGTCTACACGGAAAAACATCCCATAGGTGCCGCTGCCATGGGCACCTTTGGCAAGGTCCAGCGGCGCTGGGGGTCGGAGTGGAAAGACTTTATCCGGGTGAATGCCGGGCGAACCCAGACTGCCTATATCCAGACCAATACCTTTCCCTATGAACATACCTGGGCTGATCTTGATCCCAATGTCCGCGATCCTTTTGGTGATCCTGTTCTCAGGGTAACCAATGGGCCAAAACGCAATGAGCCCATGGCCGCAGCCCATGCGGCAGACAAGATGGAAGCCTGGTTTCGGGAAGCGGGCGCTTCGGATATTGTGAATACCGGTGGCGGTGTTGGCCCGGCCCTGTCTACCCATGCTCATGGTGGCACGCGTATGGGCAACAGTCCTGTGACCAGTGTATGTGATCCCTGGGGTTTTTCATTCGAGGCAAAAAATCTCGGCATCCTTGGTGGTTCAGTCATGCCAACGGCCGGAGCCAGGAACCCGACACAGACCCTGCAGGCCCTGGCCTGGCGTACTGCGCAGCACCTGGCAGATGACTGGAACGGAATCACGGCCTGATGCGTTTATGGTTACTGTGTGTCCTGGCTTGCCTGGCAATACCGGTAAACGGGGCGGAGCCTAAACAGGATTATTTTGCGCCGGGTATCGCGTTACCCGATGCCGAGGGCAAGGCCCTGATATTGAGAGCCTGTACTGGTTGCCATACCCTTGAAGGCGTTCCGGCCTACAAGAAATACTGGGGTTACGAGCGCTGGCTGCCCATGGTGGAGAACATGATAGAACACGGGGCGAAGCTCGACGACAATGAGAAGGTCATTGTCACCAGATACCTGTCGAGGTATTTCGGGACGGATGAATGACGAGGCAAAAGGCAAGAGACAAGAGGCACACAAAGAGGTAGGTCGGATAAGCCAGGTAGTGGCGCCATCTGACGGCTTCGATGGGGTTTTCGATAAAAGAATAAAAGAATAAAAGGATAAAAGGATCAAAGGATAATAGGATAATAGGGAGTCGGGTTGATTAGTGGATTGTTTACACCCCGGTGATTGGCCTGGAATGTGATTGTGTTGAAACTGCTTGAGGAGTCGGCGAGATGAAACGGATACTGATGGTTAGCTTGTGGCTGGTTGGCATGCCTGTGCTGGCGCAACAGGCGGTGATTGTGCAGACCAATTCTCGGGATGAGGTGGTGCATCTGATAGATCCTGCCACGCAGGAAATTGTGGGTGAGATTGAAGGTATTCCGGTCAACCATGGTGCCGCTGCAGCGCCGGATGGGAGTGAGCTTTACTTTTCCAGCGAGGCGAAACTCACCCTGGATGTGGTCAATGCCAGATCCCTGGAGATCGAGGCTGAAATTCCTCTTAGCGGCAGGCCGAACAATATTTCCATTGGCAAGGATGGGCGTTATGTCTACGTGGGCATCATGGAGCAGCCTGGTGGTATCGATGTCATCGATACGCAACGTCGGGAAAACGTTCACCATATTGATACCGGATCCCGTGTCCATAATACCTATGTGACACCCGATGGCAGTCATGTCGTGGCGGGCACCTTTGGCAGCACCGAAGGGAACCTGGATGTGTTCAGTACCGAGACATGGGAACGTGCTTTCCAGATTTACCCGCCTGCCTCCAGTGATGCCATGGAAGGTATTCGGCCCATGGCCTTCGATACACATCCTGATGGCTCAACCCGCAACATGTATGTGCAGATTTCCAACCTGCATGGTTTTGCGGTTGTCGACTTTGACACGCGCGTGGAAATAGGCCGGTTTATTTTGCCGTCAGTGCCTGAAGAGCAGATGGACCCGCCACCCTACAATTCAGCACCGGCTCACGGGATCGGCGTGGCACCAAACCAGGAAACCATCTGGATCTGCAGTCGCTGGAATGGCACCGTGTATGCCTATTCACTACCTGACATGGCGTTCCTGGGTGGCGTCAAGGTGGGCAGTCATCCGGACTGGATCACCTTCAGTCCTGACAGCAAATATGCCTATGCTGCCAATGGTGCGAGCAACGATGTGTCCGTCATCGATATTGAAAATCTGGAAGAGGTGGAAAGAATCCAGGTGGGTTCAGCCCCCAAACGCAACATCACGGCGATCCTGCACAGGTAACTGGTTGAGCAATTTATTTTGAAAAGAGGGGTAATGGCATTCTTGCCAATCTATCGTACTCCCAGTACAGACCTGCGGCCAGGATTGCGGGCAGGAATCGGACCCTGACACCTGCTATGGCATTATTCATGGCTTGAACACCGAGCTGTTTCTTATCGACTGAGCGTTATACTGGCTTGCGTATTCGATGGACGAACCGGCTTGATCAGGGGTTCGTTCACGACCAGTTTGACCCAGATGGTGTCGTCGCCACTGAACCAGGAAGTCTCGTTCGCCTCGCGTAAGGCGTCTATGCTGCGCTGCTGCGTGCCGGAGGCTGCGCTGGCAAAACCTGGCACTTCAAACATGACCCATGAGCCCTGGTCCATTTCACTCACACTGAGCGAGACTTCATCGCGCTCGGTCAGCACCTGGATCTCGGTGCCGGCCCGCACGGTACTCTGATTGGCTGTTATTTTGTGCTCCTTGCCATTGCGGACAACCGTGATGGGCGCCGGCGGCGCAGGACGAGGTGGCGGCGCTGCCCGGGCGGCTCCAGGGGGTGGAGGGGGTGGAAAGCTCGGACGGACGAATCCGAATCCAAAGCCGCCTCTTAATTCCCCGGGAGCGGGAGGCGTTGCAATTTGACCCGCCCTGAAATTCAGACGTCCGACATCACCCGGGCACACAGAGGCGTTCCAGGTGGGGTGAATCTCGCAGGCTTCTTCATCCGTGGCGACGCTATCGTTCTCGCCGTCATGGACCAGGATATAGGCGTCTCTCTTGCCACCCACCGAACCGTCCAGGTCGTGGATGGCTGCAGACCTGTAAGCCACGGCACCCCGGTTGTCACTGTCGAACCGGGGATCGATGTTGGGAAAATATACCGGCTTGGCATTGACGAATTGTGCCCCGCTGACAGTGTTTTCGGTAGTGACCCCCGCGCCTGTAAACAACAGCCAGGAAAGTGCGCCTGTTTTTCTCTGATCATTGTCCTGGTAATTCACGAATGTGGTATCCACCACCTCATGACGGTAATCATAGTATTCGTAACCGCGGATCGGGAAATCCGGTATCAGCGGCTTCGGCAGACTGCGGCCGTAGGCGACTTCCTCCGGCGTTTCAGGATTGCCGATGTTATCGGTTTCGCCCACGACCAGCGCATCGATCAACCGTGAGGTAAAGCGCTCACTGCCGAACGTACCGGTTGAATGGGTCATGCCAATGGCGTTGTCAGCGAGTTTAGCATTGCTGAATACGTGAAGTTCACCCCGGCCCCAGATTCCACCATGGCGGTTCTTCCAGGCGGTCAGATCCTCGAAGTGCGATTCCACCATCTCGCTGTACGGGTCAGCAGGAACTTCCAGCGGCGTGTACGCGGTGAAGGACAGGTCGAAGGTGTTGTCTTCATTGATGTTGCGGTCGAACATGAAACCGTCGTAGTTGGAATGGGACACGTTGCCCCGGAATTCACGCAAGGGGGTACGGCGCGGCCAGGTGTTGAGGCTGTCATCCGAGCCCAGGAATGCACCATTGGGATGCTCCGGCAGGGAAAACCAGAAGCCGGTCGCCTCACTACCGGCGGCCACATTGTCCACGAAAGTATTGTCAGGGTTCGTGATCCAGTATGCCGCGACTGTATTGTCGGAAGGCAGCAGGGTATGTTCCCCGGACATGCTGATGCGCCTGATGGCCTGGCGGTTTTCGCCATCAACCTCACCGTTTGGCCCGAGGTTGTAGGGCACACATTCCAGGGTGGGATGACACTTGATCTGGATCGCCAGGTTTTTGATGAATGCGTTACCGGTCTCAATGCCGTCTTCCATGAAGAAGCAGTGGCCAACGCTGTTGTAGGTGACGTTGTTCTCCACACGCAGGTCATGGGTACCGTGCACGGTCACGCAGCGATTGAAGGTGTCATGGATGGCAGAGTTCCTGATGTACTGGCCCTGTCCGCCATCGCCCACCAGATGCCAGTGAATCGGGTAGCGGGCCAGCTCCATGTGTTGCCCCATGCGATTGAGTTCGACGCCCTCCACATACATTTTGCTGGTCACCATGGCCATGATGTGACCACCGAAATACGACTCAAGCGAATCTTCAGAGGACTGAATCTTGATGTTGTGGGTCAGCAGGCCCACTTCGCCGCGCTCATCCACACCAAAGGAAATCTCACCAAAGTGCATGTATGCAAGCGGCTCGGTCAGTGTGATGGTGTTGTCGTCAACGGTGGCGATGGTGCGACGTTCGGCCTGGCGCGGGTTGTAATCCGTGGAGGCCAGCACGATCTCGTCCCCGGCCATCCACTGGCTGGCATCCAGGACATGAATAGCGGTGCTGCCCGCCTCGGCGGTCTCGGCAAGCCTGGTCCAGGTATGGGTACGATTACCATGCAGGTTCAGGGTGCCGCCCGAGAGCATGATGCCGCGGTCGCCCATGCCCATTAGTTGTTCGCCTTCGTTGTTGTCGGTGAGCGTGATGGTGGCTTTGTGGGTATAAGGATTGGCTTCGGTGCCGATCTGCAACTCGCCTGACACCAAAATCCATTCGGTGGTCAGTGACAGGTCGGATTCGTCTGCAAACACAAGTTTGCCGTTGATGGTGAGTCCGTTCAGGGGCGGCGGGCTAACGTCCAGCAGCACTTCCAGGTCACGGGCAATGGTCACTCTGTCACCGGCGACCGGGACCTGGTTGTTGGGCCAGGTCGCCGCATCGGACCAGCGCAGGGACTGAGCCTGTGCGGTGAAGCCCGTTAAAACGAGAAAAGCCAGCAAAAACAAGCGAATGGATATACGCATGGACTCAGATGCTCCCTGACGGCCAGTTAATTAACCCCTCAAAACAGGTCACTGAGGATAGCATGATTTTTTGGCAAATAACCTACGACACGAAAGGCGATCATGAAGGTAAGAGAGGAGGGCACACTAACGCTCAGAAATTTGTTGATCAGGTTACTCAGCCCCTAATAATTGGGGGCCAGGTTTCTGGGACATTCATCTGTTTCGGAGCTTGTCATCGATTTTTTGCGCGGGGCAGGATCGAAAGCATGTGCTGCGCGCCGCGGGCAATAAAAAACCCGGCCGCATTACTGAGGCCGGGTTTTCTGCAAGCACTTCGAAGGCGGGAGCCTAGAAGTTCATGTTGACCCCCAACACGTACCGGCGGCCGATGGCGTCGTACAGGCCGTTGATGCCCGAGGTGCCTCCAAGGAAGCCAACGCCGTCGCCCGGAGTCAGGGGCGGTGCTTCATCCAGCAGGTTGTTCACCGTCAAGAAGACATTATAGGTGTTGCCCCCTTCACCGGTGAAGTCATAGCCCAGAGTAAGGTCGGTAACAAACACGGACTCGATAGTATTGTCATCCTTCTCTCCAGGTGGGCTGAATCGATCCTGCGTCCAACTGTCGATGTACTGGCCGTTCACGAAGGCTCTGAAATCACCCCTGGTGTAGGTCAGGTTGGTCAGGAAGCGATTCGTGGGATCGGAACGATCCAAGTAGTCCCTGGGGGCGCCAGGGACCAGCTGTGAGCGCTCATCGATGTGGCTGCCGATCAAGCGCCAGCTCAGGCTTTCGTCACCGCCGAAGAGACTGATGTCGGTTGTGTAACGCATTTCCAGGTCGAAGCCCTTCAGGCGCAGCTCATCGAGGTTGAAGTAGATCGTGGTGATTCTCGTGATCTGGCCGGTTTCCGGGCTGCGTTCGATCAGGTCACAGAGTTCCTGGGCACCCGCAAAACAGTTATCAACGATGTCCTGGAAGGGCGGCTGGGCCATAGCACCATCAATCTTGATGTCATACCAGTCACCCGAGATGGAGAAACCGGGCAGCCAGCTGGGCTGGTACACGGCGCCGAAGGTGAGGGTATCTGCTTCCTCCGGGTCTACGCTCGGGTTGCCGGCATTACGACTGGCGGTGAAGATAAAGCTGTTGCCCAGAAAGGGGTCAACCACGGCCGCACCACCTGCGGTTTCGTCAAAACGCTCTCTCAGGGTGGCGGCCCTCACGTCACGTGAGCTGGTGGCCCTGACCCGGAAATCGTCGTTGATTTGCCAGCTCAGGCCCACCTTCCAGGACTCGACGCCGCCTGAGCCCGAGTAGTCCGCGTAGCGGTACGCCAGGCTCGCGTCCAGTTGCTGGATCAGGGGGGAGTCGGCGATCAGCGGGACGTTGACTTCGCCGAAGACCTCGTCAACCGTGAAGCTACCATCCAAGATCGTGGTGGGGGTCTGGATGGAACCGGTGAACAGGATACGTGACAGGTTGCCGGCGCCCTGGAAGCCAGGGGGCACACTGCCAGCCCGAATGCCCGGCATGCCACCTGGGAAGTTTTCCGGTACAAGGCCACGGAAGCCGGTATTCTGGCCGCCGAGGAAGACGAACTCGTCATCGAGTTCCTTGACCGACTGGTAGACCTCGTCCTTGCGGTGGGAGGCGCCGAAGAAGGCCAGGATCGGGCCGGCGCCCCAGCCCTCATGCAGCTCGCCGTCGATGGTGATTTCGGCGAAGGTCTGCTCGTAGAGGCTCTCGATGAACTTCTCGTCGTCGATTACGTAGTCGATGCCGTCCGGCGTGGTGGCTGCGCTCTGCACGCCGCCCAGCAGGTTGATGGGACGGCAGTCACCCCATTCCGCGGGATTGACGATAGCGGCGTAACACGCAGGCTGGCCGTCTGGGCCGACCACGGCATCCATGGCGGGAAACAGGTACTGCAGGTCCGGACCGTTGAAGAACTGCTGGCGCTGGTCGACGCGTCCGTACTGGGCGTAGCCCTTGACGTTCCAGTCTGTGAAGAAGCCCGCATCATCCAGGCGCAGGTTGAAGCCCACGGTGCCGGACTTGGAGCGGTCATTCTGGGTGATGGTGTACTGTCCCAGCGGATTGTCAGCCTGGTTGTCACCGATCAATGCCATGTTAAACGAGGCCAGGCCTTCGTCGTCCATGATCTGCTGGACATTGGCGGGCAGGAAGGGGTTGCCGGAGAAGACGTTGACGGTCCAGGGACCCTGCAGGAAGGGCGTGGAGAACCAGGGGCTTTCCACTTCCGTGAATCCGTAAATACCCTGGGCGTAGATGTTCAGGTTGTCGGAGACATCGTGGTCGTAATAGACGAACACGTTATCCCTGTCGTTGCGAGCCGCGATCTGGTTGTCGGCGTCGTTCTGCCAGTTCTGGGTTGACTCGGTCAGCGCCTGGCAGTTACAGCCACCTTCGAACTGGCCGACGCCGGAGAAGGACTGCGGACCGGCGACCACGCTACCGCCGTCGTCGCGGGTGAATTCCCAGCGATGCAGGGCCGAGCCTGGTGCATTGATGACACCGCCGGTTGAAACCGCCGTGGACACCACGTAGTCACGCGTGATCAGGGTGGGGCCGTTGGGGTCCGGGTTGGTGATGCGGGCCTGTTGACGGTACCAGGATCTGTCTTCCAGAGCCTCCACTGAACGAATCTCTTCCATGCGGAACGAGTCGATGGAGAGCAACAGGTGACCGTTAGTGCCGATATCGCGGCCGTGGGTAATACCCAGCTCGCTGTTGTCGCCGTCTGCCCTGTAGGACGTCCCCGCCTGGGCTTTCACCTTGGTGCCGTTGTAGTCCGTGTCCAGGATGAAGTTGATGACGCCAGCCACAGCGTCGGTGCCGTAGGCGGCGGAGGCACCGCCGGTTACGGCCTGTACGCTGCGTATAGCCGCCTCGGGTAAGGCGCTCACATTGGGTATACCCCAACGGTTACCGGCGGGAACGCGCCGGCCGTCCAACAGCACCAGAGACCTCTGGGAACCCGCGCCACGCAGGTTCAGGTTGGTGCCGGCAGAGTTCCAGCCGACCTGACTGGGACGCTGATTGTTGAAAAACTGGGGCAGTTTGCTCAGTGACTCACCGAGCTGTCCAGGGTCGATATTGCCTAGCTCTTCCAGGCCCAGGTCGGTCACGGGCGTTGGAGATTCCATTCCTTCGCGCTGAATGCGGGTGCCCGTGATCTGGATTTCCTCGATTTCATCCTGGGCATAAGCCTGGCTGGCCAGTGAAGTGGCGAGAGCAAGAGCCGAGAGTTTGAGTGTGTTGAGTGGAAAGCTTCGGGTCGATTGCCGCGATGCTTTCTTGTGACATGAAGAATGGTTCTCTTTCATCTCTTTCCCCTTTCTAATTGATATTATGAATGGTTTCCGGAATGCCAGAGTCCGGTATTTTCCGCATTAAAATCAAAGAGATGCTTCTGTTATTCGGACGAAGGTGAAGCTCCTTTCTTTCGCCCCTGGTTTAATGACCAGGGCAGCAAGACTCGTGACAGTGCTCCCTGGTTCACCAGATGATACTGATAATTATTTGCAATAATCAAGCGCTCAGGGGAAAAGCTGCCGCTTGTTGATGAATGGCAACCAGATTATGAGACTGTTGATGTAAACAGCCCCGTTACAGTCCCCGGGGGGGGGTGAGGAATTTCCCCAGGTTTATTGTCCGGCGGTAGCGGGGGCATGATTGCCGGTATTGTTGCCGGGAATGGTGGGTACCAGGGTGTCGTTGTCACCCTGCAGGGACTTCAATGCTTTGGCTACGGCTTCCGGGGAACCGCTGTTTCTGGCAATCAGCTTGTACATCACGGGGACCACGAACAGGGTCATGAGCGTTGTCATGAGTACTCCCGAGAAAATCACGATACCCAATTGTATGCGGCTTTCCGACCCCGCGCCGCTGGACATGATCAACGGCACCGCGCCCATGATGGTGGACAAGGCCGTCATCAGAACCGGACGCAAACGCAGCTTGCACGCATACAGAATTGCCTCATTGAATTTATGGCCGGTGTCCCTGAGCTGGTTGATGAACTCCACGATCAGAATGCCGTTCTTGCTGGCAATCCCCACCAGGATAATCAGGCCGATGTTGGTGTAGATGTTAATGGACCCACCCGTAAGGTAGATCCCCAGCAGTGCGCCAAAGAAGGCCAGGGGTACTGTGGTCATGATGACCAGGGGGTGTATAAAGCTTTCAAACTGTGCTGCCAGGACCAGCAGAACCACGATCAGCGACATGGCGACAATGAAGGCCAGGTCCCCGCCGGAATTTTTCAGATCCAGGGACTCTCCCTTGTAGTTGATCTGGGCATAGTCCGGTAATTCTTCCTGTACCACATTTTCCAGAAAGCCCAGGGCTTCCTCCAGACGCACACCGGGTGCCAGACCGGCACTGATGGTGATTGAGCGAACACGGTTGTAGCGGCTCAGTGTGTCAGGCCCCGCGCTGTTGGTGATGGACACCAGGTTGGATAGGGGAATCAGGCGGCCACTGGTATCGGAGCGGACATAAATATTGGTCAGGTCATCGGGGCTTTGACGCTGGGATGTTTCTGCCTGCAGGATCACATCATATTCCTCGCCAAGATCCGCAAAGGTAGTGACGCGACTTTCACTCATCATGGCCTGCAGGGTCTGGCCAATAGCCTGGATGGAAACGCCAAGATCGGCAGCCCGGACTTTATCGACCGTGATACTCAGGCTGGGTTTGTTTTCATTAAAGTCGGAGTCAGGTCGTGTGAACATGCCACTTTCCCGGGCACGCTGGATCAGTATATCGCGCCACTGCACCAGTTCTTCATAGCTGCGCCCCCCGATCACAAACTGTACCGGTTGCCCTGACCCGCCCCGGCCGATACCGGAACGCATGAAATTGAATGACTGTACACCGGGCAGTTTCGCCCATTGGGCATTGAGTTCATTCATCACCTGCTGGGTACTTTTCTCCCGTTCGGCCCAGTCAGGCAGGGCCACGAAAACAATGCCACCATTGACACCACTGCCGCCGCCCCAGCCAGGTACCATGGAAATCACATTTTCCACCTCGCCGCGCTCTTTGAATGGCTCAATGGCTTCCTGCATAAGATTGATCTGTTCCTCCATGTATTCAATGCCGGCACCTTCAGGGCCGCTGACACGGGTAATGAATACGCCCTGGTCTTCACTGGGGGCAAAGGTACTGGGGACCTGCTGCAACAGGGCATAAATTGCCAGGCCAATGGCAGCCAGGAAAGGCAGGACCGCCCAGCTTGCCTTGAGGCAGGTTTGCAGGCCGCTTTGGTAGGCTTCCTGAAGCCAGGAAAATACCTTGTCCACGTGTTTGGTAAGCCAGTTCTGTTCACTGTCGGCCTTGAGCAGCTTAGAACTCATCATGGGCGCCAGCGACAGTGCCAGGACACTGGAAAACACCACGGCAGCGCCGATGGTGAAGGCCAGCTCATACAGGAGAATGCCCATGTTGCCGTCCATGAAGACCACGGGGACAAATACGGCGATCAGTACCACGGTGGTGGCAATCACGGCAAAGGCAACCTGCCTTGCTCCTTTGAAGGCTGCCAGTAACGGGGGCTCTCCCAGAGCGACACGACGCTGTATATTTTCCAGCACGACAATTGAGTCATCGACAATCAGGCCCACACTAAGCACCAGCGCGAGCAGGGTGATCAGGTTAATGGACAGATCCATGATGGAGAGAACGATGAAGGAGGCAATCAGGCACACCGGTATGGTGATGGCCGGGATAATCATGCTGCGGACGGAACCAAGGAACATGTAGATGACAATACTGACCAGGATCATGGTCATAAAGATGGTTTCATACACCGAATCAATGGCATTTTCGATAAATGCCGCATCGCTGGTAGCAATAAAGAGTTCCATGTGTGAAGGCAGGGTGGCCTGCACTTCCTCAACTTTTCTGGCCACATCCTGCATCACCTGCAGACTGTTGGCCGTAGACTGTTTAACAACTCCCAGGCCCACTGCCTGTTCTCCATTACCCTGATAACTCATGCGATTGTTGGCAGCGCCGAGTTCAATGCGGGCAATTTCACCCAACGTGATCAGGTGGCCATCTTCACCACGGGCGATGACCAGGCGCGAGAAATCCTCGGGGGTCTGGAATATGCGCTCAACGCGCACCGTCAGTTCCATGCTGGAGGATTCAATACGCCCCGCCGGAACCTCGATATTCTCCCGCCGCAGGGCGGAGGCCACGTCAGTTACTGTCAGCTGCCGGGCCGCTAGGGCCTGGCGATCAAGCCAGATACGCATGGCGTAACCGCCGTTGCCGTTGATCTGTACGTTGGCAACCCCGTCGATGATGGCAAACTGGTCGACAATAAAGCGATTGGCGTAGTCATTAAGTTCCAGGAAATTCATCTGCGTACTGCGCAGATTCAGGTACTGGATGGGGCGGGAATCATTATCTGCCTTGGATATCTCCGGGGGGTCCACATCTTCCGGCAATGCCTGGGTGATCCGGGAAATCTTCTCCCTGATGTCATTGGCTCCTACCTCTATATCGTAACCCACATTGAATTCAACGGAGACACTGGCACTGCCGTCCCGGCTCGACGACGTGATGCTGGCAATTCCCTCAATACCATTAATCTGGTCTTCGATAAGCTGCGTGACCTGGGTTTCAACCACCTCGGCCGAGGCCCCAGGGTAGGAGGCACTAATGGACACTACCGGCGAAGAAGTGTCGGGATATTCACGCAGGGGCAGTTCCAGGAAGGAGAGTAATCCGAAGCATACCAGCAGCAGGCTGATCACAGTTGCGAATACCGGGCGTTTAACGGAGATATCTGAAAGAATCATGGCGGCTCAAACCTGGAAAGTGATGAAGGGTGAATTCAGGAACCTGAACGTCCCATGTCTGGCTGGGAGTCATTGCTTGCCATGGAGGTGACGCTGTCGCTGGTAATGATGCTCACTTTTTGGCCGGGACGGACCTTGTTCACTCCGCGACTGATCACGCGATCGCCGGGATTCAGGCCTGAGAGAATTTCAACCACACCAGGTCGACGACGACCTAGCTCGACTTTTACCTGCTGCACCAGGTTGTTGTCATCCACTACAAAGACGTAGGCGTTACCCTGGCTGACGATGGCTGAAAGTTCCGGTACTACCATGGAAAGTTGTTCATTCAACTCCATCTCAACGGTCATCAACATGCCGGGGCGCAGAAGTCCGCGGGTATTGTTGATATGGGCACGCAGCGAGACTGAACGGGTTACCGGGTCGATGCGTGAACTGACCACGCGGACTTCACCTTCGAAAACGCGGTCAGGGTAGGCAATAGTTTTGGCCAGTATTTTCTGGCCGGTACTGAGCTGGGCCAGGTGTTTCTCAGGCACGGTGAAATCCAGCTTGATGACGGAGATATCATCCAGGGTCGTAATGACTGTATTGGCTGTAGCCAGACTGCCTTCACTGACGTTGCGAAACCCCAGCACGCCGGTGATGGGCGCACGAACAATGCGATCCTCCATCGCCACCATCACGCCTTCCAGGCGGGCATCCGCCATTTCCATGGCTGCTTTTGCCACATCCAGATCGGTGCGCGCTACAAGGCTGCGCCCGAAGAGTTCTTCGATACGGATAAATTGTCGTCGGGCTTCCTCGGCACCGGCCAATGCCTCGTCAAGTCGGGCGGCTTCGGATTCATTGGTGAGTTCGACCAGAATATCGCCCTGCTGGACGAAATCGCCATCTTCGAAGCGTACCTGGCTGATGGTGTCGGACACCTTGGGGACCACATCCACAGACTCATTAGCCACGGCTGTTGCGATGGTTTCCACACGCTCGGCCATGCGCTGCATTTCGACCAGGGTAATTTCAACCTGGGTTTCACCACCGCGGCCTCCAAATCGGCCACCCATCGGACCCGCTGAATCCTGCAGGCTGCGATTGACCACGAAATAGGCCAGCAGGGAGAGGGCAAGGATGAAAAATATGACGACGGGATGACGCTTTATAAAAGCCACTGTTTCGCTCCGGTAAGCTAAGGTGCCAAGTAAATTATTTGTGCATGGAGATGCAGGGTTTAAGCATCAATTTACGCAGACTTATGCTTGTCAGATTCAAATACCCCGCCAGATCGGGCACTTATCACGGAAATTGCACATTTGATGGATATTGCGCGGTCAGATATGTAAAAAGGGCGATTGACTGGCCTGGCACGCCGTATGCTGTGTATGCACGGAATGGAGGAATGGAGGAATAAAGAGGTCAGTGACTTTTCCTAAGTAAAAAGTCTCAGCCCACAAGATACCTGGCGAGTACTTTTCTCGTGCCGAAAAAGCTGTATGGTTTCCCGGCTATTGGTTCGGGCCATATAAACGTCTTGTTTCTTGTAGCCCGAAATAAGGTATGTACTGTTTTACCTGTTTCTTGGCCCGTAGTGTGGCATGGCTTCACCACGTTCGAGTGCTCCGAGATCAGGCGCACGACCATTAAAGCCGTCCGTCACGTTGGGTAATTCCATACCCGCATCTATGGCCGGCGAGTTGCGCACCAGGGAGAAGTCAAAGTCTTCCGCTGCATAGATGTTTTGTACGTTGTCATAGTCCCGTGCATCCAGCATTGGCACATTGCCAAAGCTTCCATAGTCGAGCATGACGCTGTGTGTATCCTGACCGGTGGCCGCACTATAGTCGGCAAGGGTGCTGAACTCGCGCTCGACCAGGTCTGGTGAGGTGTTCGGGCCGGGGTAATCCGCCAGGACATCCAGTGGTGGAGAGTTCCAGGCAAAGTTCACGCTGGCACCCGGGACCGGTCCAAACCCGTTATAGTCACTTGAGGTGTAATTGGTATTTGTCGTTATGCCAAACAACACCGGATCGCTACCCCCAAAAAAACCACCGGAATTCTGCCCCAGGATAATGTTGTTGCGCCAGTGGGAGTTCTGCGTGTCACCCGTGGTTTCCGACAGGATGGTGTTGTTGTAGAACAGCACCCCGGCCGAGCCGCCGGTCAGACGTGTAGAGCCACCGGGCAGGTTGTAGGCGATATTGCGAATCCAGTAGACCGGTCCGCCCAGCGCCGGCTGGTTGCACAGGGCGTGGGAAGGGTGATTGATGAGCATGTTTCGCAGGATGCGGATGTTGTGCATGCTGCCGTCAGCTTCAATGGGGTTGTCGTGACTGTTGGTGATGTAGTTGTTGTAGAAGTCGATGGCTACCGGGCGCAGGTCCCAGTATTGACGTGGTGGGTAGTGAGGGCCTTCGACAATGCCGGGGCCAGAGGCCACTGAGCCGTCCGGAGCACCATAGGTTTCCACGTTGATGCCGTCATGGAAGTCGGTGATGTAGTTGTAGGCCACGACGTGCCCCGGGCCGTATAGTTTGACGGCTACGTATGAGGCCATGACCGGAGGAAATACCTGGCCATCAACACCATCGAACCGGGCCCATAATGCATCGCCGGCCCAGCCGATCATGTGGTCAGGATCATTGCGGCCAAAAAAATAATTATCCGCAATATAGAAATTGCTGGAGCCGGAATAGTTGGTGAAGATGCCGGCGCCGACATTTTCAAAACGGGAATTCTTGACCGTCAGTCCCTTGGCACCGGTGATGAACTGGGTGCCGGCCAGAATTGCGTATTCGGTATTTCGGAAAGTAATGCCTTCAAAATAGGTGTAATCCGCGGCCCTGACGTCGAACAGGGCAAAGTTGCCATTGCCATCAAAAATCACTTCACCATCACCGGCCGCCTTGATGGCTATCGGCATGTCTTCCGTGCCATCCGCGGTCAGGTAGTATGTACCATCCAGCGGAACGGTGCGGTTCACCGAGGCATTATTGGTGTATTCATAGCGGTTGTACTTGTACTCTCCAGCATGCACAAGAATGGTGTCGCCGGGACGTACACGGGGACGCCCCGATGTGGCCCAGTCAGTACCGGCACACCAGAAGCTGTAGGCACACATGAGGCCTTCGAAAGCCGGCTCCAGCTTCTCGCCTTCAAAACCATGGGGATAGACATGAAAGACCCGACCACCGGTAAAGGGCATCGGTTCAGCACGCGTGCGCACCACCATGGTTTTGGTCGCAGGGCCGACCACCCCATCAGGGTCGGTCAGGGTGAAGCTGACCTCGTAGGCCGTATCTGGCACAAGGTCCAGGATGCTGCCGGCAAACATGGACGGCACTTCCAGGTCGACACGTGACTCACTGTAAATTCGCTCGCCACCCATACGTAGCAAAGGCAACGCATCGTGCCAGCGCCGTTCTCCCTGTTCACGGTAGGCGACACTAACGCTGGCATTCCGATTTTCATCGCCCTGAATAAACCATTCAAAGCCGAGGTTCTGAAGGGTGGGGGGATCAATAATGAATTCCCCGGGCAAAGTCTGTTTCGGCGTGTAATTCGGTGTATTCGCCTGGGGACCCTGGGCGAGGACTGGGGTTACACCATGCAAGCTGCCAAGCAAGAGGAACAGGCAGGACAGGTTTGGAACGCAGGAGGCAGGATCCTTGATGGATGACAAAGACAAGAGTCGTGCAAACATGAGATTTTCCCCCTCTGCGTAACAGGCCGCAGATTATGATGATGAATGTTGTGCTGGGCTATCCATGATAAAACGGCAGTCATTGAACGCCAATGAATGCCTGGAGATCAACTGACAGACAGCCATTTATCCCTGAAATGTACAAAGAGTAAATGTGTATTTTCCGCCAATGTATTCTGCCACAGTAAGGCAGACACCTCTGATTCATAGCCGCCTAGGCCTTGGCAATATCAATGATAGGTGGTGCAGCATTGAGGGACTCGATAGCAAAACCTGCTGCCTTTTTATAGACAGACATGAATTCTTCACGTTCAGCGGTGGGAATAACCTCTTCTATGTCAGCAAATTCTCCTCCACAGCGTTCATGTAAAAGATTAAGCAAACCAAAGGGACCGGCTCCGCGGTTGCGCAGCACCAGGGCGGATACGGATTCGCATAACTGTTCATTGTAGGCAGACAGCGCAGCCGCGTTTGTCCCGTTTTCCAGAATTTTTGCGCCAATGACCCTCGCATCAATAATTGCCTGGCTGGCTCCATTCGAGCCGGTTGGATACATTGGATGCGCGGCATCGCCCATCAGCGCGACAGGCCCATCAACCCAGGTGTCGACAGGATCACGGTCTATCATCGGATTTTCATAGGCTACATCCGCTTGCTGCAGCATCGCTGGAACGTCCAGCCAGTCGTACTTGAACTGCTCAAAATGGTGTGCAAATTCCTCGATGGCTACTGGTTTGAACCAGCTGTCACTTTTCCAGCCCTCTGAATTGTCAACGGTTAACTCTGCAATCCAGTTGATTTCTGCATTGCCGTCCTTGTCAGTGGCGGAGATGGGGTAAATCACCATTCGGTGTTCGTGTGTGCCCAGCCCGATGAAGGAAGACGATGTGCGAATGGGTTTTCCCCGAATGGTTCCACGCCACATGAGTGCTCCCCCCCAGTGAATTGGGGCTTGGTCGGGATGCATTTGCGCCCTGACTGCCGAGTGGATACCGTCAGCGCCAATCAGCAGGCATCCGGTGGTAACAGATTCGCTGCCATCACCGTGCAGGACAGTGACTTCCACTTCATTACTGGAGTTAGTGGCGTATTTGGTGACCCGAGAATCAAGCTGAACAGCATGCTCGCCAAGGCGTTCCAATACTTTCTTGTACAGGAGCATTAAAAACTTGCCCCGGTGAACTGCATATTGCGGCCACCGATAGCCGGCATCGAGCCCGCGTGCCTCCGCATAGACTTCCTTGCCGTTCAGGCCAACCAGGGCCCATTCCTTGGCAGGGATGCCGATTGTATCCAGTTCGTCCGTGCCAATACCCAGGTCGATGAGTTCACGTACCGCATTCGGCTGAACATTGATGCCAACGCCAAGGGGTTTCATGGTGCTGGCGCTTTCGAACACCTGGCAGGGTATGCCCAATTGCTGCAGGGTCAGTGCCATTGTAAGACCGCCAATACCGCCGCCGGCGATTATTACAGGTGCTGTGGACATAGGGATACTCCAGAGATTTCAGTGTTAACAGGTTTGACGGGTGTGGATATTTAAGCTTAGGCTTGATTGATATTTTTATTGTCAGGATCGGGTATGGATCTTAACCTAAAACCGGTTTGCAGACTATCTGTCCAGGTAGGTCCTCCAGTGGAGATAGGGCAAACAGAAACGGGCAGAAAGCGGATCATTCCAATCATTGGTGGTCGTGTCGAGGGTGAGCGAATCACAGGGAACGTTCTCAACCTCGGTGCTGACTGGCAGACCATACATGATAACGGTACAGCCGAGCTGGACACCCGGTATGTTATTGAAACAGGTGACGGTGCAACCATAGACATCAGGAATTGGGGATTTCGGGTTTGTCCACCGGAAGTGCAGGCCAGAATCGCGCAGGGTGAGTCCGTAGATGTGTCTGAATACACCATGATCACTACACCACGGTTTGAAACTGCTTCGCCGGATTACCTCTGGTTAAACAATGGTATCTTTGTGGCGCGGTGCGAACGTTATCCAGAAGCGGTGAGAGTCAGCGTTTACGAGGTTGTTGCTACATAGATGCCGGATTATCCCCGTACACCAGTTCATGCATCCGGCTGCATTGAAGTTCGGGCCGAGAAACTTACGCCGCACTTGCGGGTTTGATTCATTCGCCGTCTTACCTTATCTTGCTGTCAGCAAGACAATACAAGGGGAGATAGATCATGCCAGTTTCCAGCCGACTTACACACCTGTCCAGCTTTCTTCTTGCCCTGTTGCTGGCAGTACCTGCGATTGCCCAGGGGGAGCTGCAACAGATTTCCGTGCACAGTCCATCCCTGGAAGGGAATCTCAACGGGGACAGCGCCGACCGTGATGTCTATGTCTATCTGCCCGAGGGTTATGCTGATACAGACAAGCGTTACCCGGTGGTTTATTTCTTACACGGATATGCTGTGGGTGCGGCTGTTTATGTCAACAACGTCCTCAATTTACCGGGCTCGGTAGATGAGGCCGGTATCAACGAATTTATCCTGGTGATGCCGGATGCGTTCAATAAATACGGTGGCAGCATGTACTCCAATTCACCGGTCATCGGCGATTGGGAACGCTGGATTGCAAATGATCTGGTGACCTATATCGATAGCCATTACCGCACGATATCTGAACGTGAAAGCCGCGGCCTGAGTGGACATTCCATGGGCGGCTACGGCACCTTGCGAATAGGTATGAAGTATCCGGATGTGTTTGGCGCCCTGTATGCCATGAGTTCCTGTTGCCTGCTGAACAACGCGCCTTCACAGGAGCGAGTTGAGGCAGAATTATCACGCATGACGGAAGGCTTTGAATTTTACCAGTCGGGTACCTTTGCCAATTCCATGCAGGCCCAGGCTGCTGCCTGGGCTCCCAACCCAGACAATCCGCCTTACTTTATTGATCTGCCGTTCAGGGATGGTGAGGAACTGCCCCTGGTACAGCGGAAATGGACGGCCAATTCACCGCTGGTTTTCGTCGACCAGTATGTCCCCGCCTTGCAGCAGTATCGCGGTATTTTCCTCGATGTGGGAGATGAAGATGGTCTTGAAGCCACCAATACGCTGTTTGATGCAGCGTTGACCCGCCTGGGTGTGGAGCACGGTTATGAAGTGTATGCCGGTAATCATGGTAACCGTGTAGGGCAACGCTTTATCGACAATGTCCTGCCATTTTTTGCCACTCACCTGAATAGGTGAAATTGAGTTTTTCCTTTTAAACCTTACTGTGCCCAAACCAGTCACGGGTCCTGCTATTGCCTGGCTGCTAAGAACAGGAGAATGGTTCGGGGACAATCCAGATTCCCGAATCACACGTAACGAGTGTTATTCCTGTTTCAAGAATAATACTCCCATGAGGCATAACAGATACCTGCGACCAAACGTACTCCTGGCAGCCTTCCTTGTCCTTATGTCAGCAGCCCCACTCACCTGGAGCCAGGATAGCGCGCCCGGCTTTGTCCTGGAAACTGAATTCGGGCCCGGATGGCAGTCCCGCAATGACGTGCAGATTCCCAACGATAGTCTGGGCACGAAATTTGCCCTGGACGACATAAGCGGCAGCGGGCCCTGGCTGACCGCACGCCTGAACCTGCTGTGGGATATCAATGAAAAACATGGCGTGCGGGTACTTCTGGCACCGTTGGCCTTCGAGGAGACAGGGGCGTTACGGTCCGACGTGGATTTCGCTGGCGGTGATTTCCAGGCGAGCGAGCCGGTGGAGGCGCGCTACAAATTCAATTCCTGGCGAGTCTCCTGGCGCTACCACTCAATCAACCGCGACCGATGGGATTTATGGCTTGGTGCCACGCTGAAAATCCGGGACGCGGAAATCCGGCTGACACAGGGCCAGGTGACGGCAACTGATGACGATGTCGGCTTCGTGCCTCTTTTCTACCTGGCCAGCCGTTATCGGCTGGGTGAACGATGGACCTTCAATGCCGAACTGGATGCCCTTGCCGGCGGTCCCGGGCGCGCCATCGACCTGGGTCTGCGCCTTGATTATGACGTCAATTCGCGCTGGACAGTCGGCGCGGGATACCGGGGCCTGGAAGGGGGCGCGGACACTGATGACGTATACAACTTTGCCTGGTTCAATAGTTTTGTCTTTTCAACACGCTACAGCTTCTAGGCCAGCATGGCCAACTCGCCGCCCACCAGAACTGGCACTGAGCTATCCGGTGAGTGACTTGATTAGTCAATTCCAGGCAAAAGAATAAGCGGCATTCTGCCTGCAGTACTCGTTCCATGTTTTCCGTCTGTTTGCAGCATGCATAAGAGCATTCGTTTCTCCTCCTTTCCCATCATTCTGGCCTGATACCTGATGCATGGAACGGCTCTAGCCGCAGGCATCGTTTGTAATAAAGTCCAAACCAGACCTTCCTCTCATGGGGTCAGGCTTGCTCTTGATGTCATGTCTGACTATTCTGGCCAAAACCCAATACGATAAAACCGTCATGCAGCAAGTTCCCCTTTTTATTAACGGCAAGTTCATTGCCTCGCACAGTGAAAACCGCCTGAATGTTCACAACCCGGCTGACAATAGCGTCATTGCCGAGGTACCCAATGCCACCGCAGATGAAATCGACCAGGCTGTCGCAGCAGCGACAGAAGCCTTCAGGACCTGGCGACAGGTGCCGGTGGTTGAACGCGCGCGAATCATGATGACCTACCAGGCCCTGCTCAAGGAAAACCAGGACGAGATTGCAGAATTACTGAGCCGGGACACCGGCAAGGTCATTGCGGATGCCCGCGGTGAACTGTGGCGCGGCATCGAGGTGGTGGAGCAGGCCATCAACATGCCTGCTCTGCTCATGGGCGAGACGGTGGAAAATGTGGCCCGCAATATTGATACCGCCAGCTATCTGCAGCCACTGGGTGTCTGCGTCGGAATCACGCCCTTCAACTTTCCGGCCATGATCCCCCTGTGGATGTTTCCCCTGGCCATAGCGGCCGGTAATACCTTTGTCTTGAAACCCTCGGAGCAGGATCCGTTAACACCGGTTCGCCTGGCAGAGTTATTCAAAGAGGCCGGCTGTCCAGACGGTGTGTTCAATGTCGTTCATGGCGGCAAGGATCAGGTTGAGCAGCTGTTGACCCATCCTGATGTCAGGGCCGTTTCTTTCGTCGGATCCGTGCCGGTGGGGCAGCATGTCTACCGTACAGCTACAGCGCAGATGAAGCGGGCACAATGTCTGGCAGGGGCCAAGAATCACCTGGTGGTGATGCCTGATGCCAACAAGGACCAGGTGATCAACAACCTCATTGGTGCCGGACTTGGCGCCGCCGGACAGCGCTGCATGGCCATCTCGGTGGCCGTATTTGTCGGCAAATCCCGGGACTGGATTGATGATCTGGCCAATACCGTAGCTGATATTCGACCCGGGCTCTGGAATGACAAGGACGCCGGCTTCGGGCCTGTCATCAGCCCGCAGGCGAAGACCCGCATCGTTGAACTGATCAGGCAGGGCAAGGAAGAAGGGGCCGCCTGCCTGGTAGACGGTTCGGCATTTACCCTGGAGAGTCATGAACAGGGCAACTGGGTGGGTCCAACCTTGTTTCGGGATGTCACACCGGCAATGGGTATCTACCAGGAAGAAATTTTCGGTCCGGTGTTGTGCTGTGTGTGCGTGGATTCCCTTGATGAGGCTATTGCCCTGATCAACAACAACCCCTATGGCAATGGCACGTCAATATTTACCGCCAGTGGCGCAGCGGCACGTCAGTTCCGGTATGAGGTGGAAGTCGGCCAGGTCGGTATCAACGTACCGATTCCTGTGCCTCTACCCTTTTTCTCTTTCACCGGCTGGAAACAATCGTTTTACGGTGACCTGCATGCCTATGGCAAGGAGGCGGTACGCTTCTACACACAGGCCAAGACCGTCACCACACGTTGGTTTGCCGATGAGTCTACCACCGGACCCAACATGACAATTCGGTTGCAGGATTAAGTCTGCAAAACAACAAAATCAACTGACAGTAAGAGGAAAATATGGACCTGGGTATCAAGGGCAGAAAAGCCATCGTCAACGGTGGCAGTGCCGGCATGGGCAAGAGCAGTGTCCTGGCACTGGCACGCGAAGGTGCCGAGGTTTATGTGTCAGCACGAGGGGAAGAGCGACTGCTTGAGGCCTGTGATGACATCAGCCGGAAAACCGGTGCCACCGTTGTTCCCGTCGTCGCGGATCACAGCACGGTTGAAGGCCGGGAGAAAATTCTTGCCGCTTGCCCGGATCCGGATATTCTCGTGGGCACCTGTGCTCCGCCACCCTTCACCCCGGATTACCGCGCCATAACGGAAGAGGACTGGCAGTCCGCCATTGAAATTTCACTGTTAAGTCCGGTGGCTTTCATGAAAGCTGTGCTCGATGGCATGGTAGAGCGGCGCTGGGGCAGGATCGTCAATATCGCCACGGTAGCGGCCAAGTTTCCCGGAGAAATTCGTGTGCTCTCGGGCAGCACCCGGGCGGCACTGGCCAACTATACCGTTGCGGTATCGAAGGTCGTGGCCAAACATAATGTGGTAATCAATAACATACTGCCGGGCATGCACCACACACCCACTGTCGATGACATGTTTGCCAAACGCGCTGAAGCCGAGGGCATCACGTTTGATGAGGTGGTGGCTAATTTTTCAAAGGAATGGCATATCGCCTGTGACCGCTTTGGAGATCCCGATGATGTTGGCGCGTTCGTGGCCCTGTTTTGTAGCCACCATGCCAACTATATTACCGGGCAGAGCCTGGTGATTGATGGCGGTGCTACCACCGCCACGTTCTGATTCCGGTTTTCAAATCGTCTTAGCCCGGATATTGCATGAGTTACCGCGCCGGGTTTTCCAACGGCGCTGTACGTTCGGGATACTCCTCGTTGTAAATCTTGCGATGGGTGAACAGCCACTGACCATCCACTTTGCGTAGGCTGCTTTGAAAATGCCCGTAGGCTTCGCTGTAACCTTTACGCTCGGCATTGCGGTTGTTCATGATGAACCAGTAAGCCCGGCTGACGGCCGTATCACCATCCACACTGATGGCCAAATTGGTAATAAAATGGCGTTTACGGGCCGGGCGCAGTGGTGCATCCTCCGCCTCTTCCGCTGCGAACCCTGCCGCCATTGCACGTATCTCTTCTTCGATGGCTTCCCGGCCCACTGCCTGACCACCAGCCCAGTCCAGCACACCGTTTTCAGTAAAGGTGTCCGCATAGGCTTCTGCGTCCAGCCAGTTCATGGCATACATGTAACGTGCCTCCAGGTCCTCGATCAGTGACCGGTCCAGCGCGTAATTGTCGTTATATCGACCTGATTGTGGATTGGACGCGGCATAAACCAGGCATACGCCACCCAACAAGCCCGCGAGGACGAGCATTACATGCTTTACACCACGACCTGAAAACACGGAAAAACGATTTGCAGATTTCATGAGACTTTCCCTTCTTTATCCTGTTGTTCTGGTGAGATTCAGTCTGTTGCACTGACAGACAGTACTTATTTATAGCAAATCCACCAGGTTTGTAATACGTCGTCGCCATGATACTCTTTTTGCCGGTCAGCCCAGCTCAAAGCGGCGAATTAAAATCACAATAAAATATATTTATCGGGGGAGTTCCGCATGGCAGTCAACTTTAATCACGATGGCGGCTTTTTCGCACCCATGCGTTTTGAAGCACAAGTTGAAGATTGCGAAGTGGAGGGGGAAATTCCAGCAGATATTCGTGGCACTTTTTATCGCAGTGCGGCGGACAGGCGCTTTCCACCATTATACAACAATGACACACCCTACAATTCCGATGGTGCCGTGGACATGTTCCGCATCTATGATGGACATGTGGATTTTCGTTCCCGCTATGTTCGCACACCACGCTATGAAGCAGAGCGCCAGGCACACAAGGCCCTGTTCGGGCTGTATCGCAATCCGCTGACATCAGATCCAAGCGTAAGGGATGTCAGTCACAACACGGCAAATACCACGCCCATCGTGCATGGAGGCAGACTGTTCTGTATGAAGGAGGAAAGCCCGCCCACTGCCGTTGATCCGCATACGCTGGAGACTATCGGCGAATGGGACTTTGACGGTGCCATGACTGCCACCAGCTTTACTGCCCACCCGAAACAGGATCCGGTGACCGGGGAAATGATTGCCTTTTCCTACGAAGCCAAAGGCCTTTGCTCCGATGATATGGCCGTGTTTATCTTTGACAGGAACGGCAAGCTGACCAAACAGATTTGGTTCAAGGCGCCAATCGTATCGATGATGCATGACATGGCTATCACCGATAAGCATATTATTTTACCGACCACGGCGATGGTGACGTCGAAAGAACGCCTGGAAAGAGGCGAGTTGCACTGGGCCTACGACGAAAACGCTCCCACCCATGTTGCCATTATTCCCCGTGACGGTGAGGCCGAAGATATTCGCTGGTTCAAAGGCTCAACGGACCAGCACATGCTGATTCATACCACCAACGCCCGCACGGAAGGCAACAAGGTCATTCTGGATGCACCGGTGGCCTCTGGTAATTTTCATCCCTATTTTCCGAAAGTGGATGGCACATACAGTGATCCGGCCGATTATGTGCCGACACTCAGGCGCTGGACTTTTGACCTGGACAGGGATGCAGAGACCTGGGAAGAGGAAATTCTGTTTGATGGCCTAAAGACCACGACCTTTGTGCGTATTGATGACCGCTTTCTGACCAAACCATTCCGCTACAGCTTCATGCTGATGAACGATCCGAATATGCCCGTGGCCGAGTCATTTGCTGACACCCTGGCCGTGCGCGTATCCAATGCCATCTACCGCTTTGATCATGACACCGGCAGTATCGACAAGTTTCATGCTGGCGATGCCCATGGCATGTCCGAGCCACAGTTTATTCCGCGCTCCGCCGATGCCCCGGAAGGCGATGGGTATATCATTGCCGCTGCCAACAATTTCAGGGAAATGAAGTCCGAAGTGGTGATAGTTGATGCCATGGATTTTTCAGCCGGGGTAATTGCCCGTATCAAGATGCCTTTTCGTCTGCACATGCAGGTCCATGGCTACTGGGCATCAGCAGAACACCTGCCTTTCTGAGCAGGCATTGTCTGGAAGCCTGTTGAAGCGAAATTGTCAGATTGACAGCAGCTGTCCGTATCCGGGCATGCGACTGTCAACGCCCAGCAAACGTGCTCCAGACCACAGGGCGTGGGGAGTACTGGTCACCGCAGGAATGCCGGTGCGAGATTCCACTGGTGCCAGGATTTCAAGGGTAGGGAGCCCGCCGCAGGAAATCAGCATGGCATCGGCATTCGGGCCCATGGTTGCCACATCACTGCAAAAGGTGATTAGTTGTTCCGGTGTGACACTGTTGAGATCACCGATAGCTTCTATTTCCAGACCCCTGACGGCTGACACGGTAAAGCCATGTTCGGTCAGAAAACTTTCCAGGCGATCATTGACCTCATCGTTGTAGGCCGTGGCTGCCACCAGTTCAGTGCCGCCAACGGCCCTCAAGCCTTCTATAACGGCAGTGCTCATGGTCATCGAAGGTAGTCCTGTGGCATCGACCAGGCTCTGCGTTAACTGTTCATTGAAGGCTTGGCCCTTGTAAAAACTCAGGGAAGTGCCCATCAACAGGATGCCTTGTGCACCGCGCTGTGCCAGTAACTTTGCCTTTGGTGCTATCCGGTCCAGGACGGCGTCATAGCCATCCGGTGTCATGGATTCAAGGCCCAGGGACTCGATCAGGTATTCCATGCTGCCGCTATACATGGAAGCCGCCTCACCGGGCAGTGACCCGTTGGCAGGTGGAATCAACAGGCCGAGTTTGCTGATGTTGGCGGCAAGCAGGGATTGTGGCAGCGTCGTGGCAGATGCCAGGCTGCCCAGTAGTGCAAGCAGTTGCCTGCGAGTCCACTGGTGAATTCCGTTTTGCGACATGGGTTGTCCCCCTTATTGTTTATTAGCGATTTTCAGCCGGACATACTGGGCAACATCACGCACCTGTCGCGGAGAGTAAGTTGCTCCAAAGGCTGGCATACTGTTGCGTCCGTTGAGAATGGTACTGACGATTAGTGTGTAATCCGTTGTTGCGGTCAGATCGACACCGCCGTGACCGGTTTTTCCATCCTCGCCATGACACGCCACGCAGGCAGCTTCGTAAAGCTGTTGTCCGGCAACCAGATCCGCATTATTACCCAATTCCATGACAGCACTGACGGACATGGTGGCATTGCCTTCTGCCGGGACAGGGTCAAGAGTACCATTAAGACTGAACAGCCACAGGCTGTCACCATGTTGTGAGCCAGCAAGGGCATTACCCGCCGAATATGCCAGTACATACTGTGTGCCGTTGCGCTCAAAAATGGTCACTGGAGCGTTCATGCCAAAGCCGGTCTGGAATTCCCAGAGCTTGAAACCTGTTTCACTGTCCAGTGCAGTGAGCCGGCCATCGTTACGTCCCACGAACACCAGTCCTCCGGCTGTGGCTGCCATGCCGCTCAAACAGAAATCCTGTAGATGCTGCTGCCACACGAGGGTGTTGGTGTGCATGTCCACGGCAGCCAGCACGCCCAGGTCATAGGCTGTTCCCAGAAAGGCGCCGGCCGTGTAGTAGGAACCCGAGGGAGGTTCTTCATCACTGATCTCATGAGTCTGGAAAAGAAAAGGCCGATCGGCGGCACAGACATAGGCGATGCCCGTGGTTGGATCCACTGCACTGGGTGGCCAGTTGGCACCGCCGCCGGCGCCCGGCGCAATTGGAATGGCCTGGTCCCAGTAGGGGGTGAAGATTCTGCCATTGTTTACCAGGGTCATCCCCTCCGGGGCAATGCGGATGGATTGCGGGACAAAGGCGTCACCGACAGGCACCGGCTGCGTGGGGGAGGTTTTCTGGCGCGCATCCTGGGGTACCGGTGTTTCCTCGATGCCCACCAGCGGTTCGCCGGTGACGCGGTCGAGAATGTAGAACCAACCGGTCTTGCCGGCATGTGTCAGGCCTTTTCGGACGATACCGTCAATCTCGATATCGAATAGCATGACTGGGTTGGCGGCATCATAATCCCATAAGTCATGATGGACTTCCTGGAAATGCCAACGATAGGCGCCGGTGGCCAGGTCCAGGGCGATGATGGAGTCGGTAAACAGATTATCGCCAGCCCTGTGGGCGCCGTTATTGTTGGCCGCCGCGTTACCGGTGGCAAAATAAAGCAGTCCCAGGTCCGGATCCACCGCCGGGGTATTCCAGATCGAGGCACCACCGTGTCGCCACAGGTCATTGTCCGCTTGCCAGGAGTCGCTGCCTGGTTCACCCGGTGCGGGAATGGTATGGAAGGTCCAGACCAGGGAGCCGTTGTCGGCATCGAAAGCCTTGATGCGGCCGCGAATGGCCATCTCGGCCCCGGCAAATCCGGTAATGACCAGGCCGTTGATATATAAAGGGGCGCTGGTGATGGTATAGCCATCCTGCCATTGTTCGGCCTGCACGGCCCACACCTCTTCGCCGGTTTTCCGATCAAGGGCTTTTAGCTGCCCGTCCAGCTGTCCGACAAAAACATAGGCATCATTTATACCGACACCGCGACTGGTCCAGCCACAGCAGACAGTCTTCATGGTCTCGGGTAGGTCAGCCTCGTATTGCCAGAGGATGGTCCCGGACTCAATGTCGACAGCAAAGACATCATCGGCGCCGGTAATGATATAGGCGACGCCGTCATAAACCAGTGGCTGGGCTTCGCCGGAATACTGTGGCCCGGATCCGGAACCGTTCAGATGGATATGCCAGACACCCTTGAGGTTGTCGACAGTGTCCCGGTTTATCTGGTTCAACGGGGAATAACGCTGGTTGTAAACATTACCACCGTTGGTAAGCCATGCCTCCTCTGGCAGCTGGCGTAATGCCACAGGGGCAAAATGATCCGGCTGGGCTGCCAGGGAAAATGACTGGGCAAGGGCGACAGCACTCAGAAGTACGCCTGGAATGCCTTTAAATCGGAACAGTTCGGACCATGTCATGAATATCAATTGCCTGCTTGATTGTTAAAAGTTTTATGCCGGACATTGCTCAATCGCCGACGCCACCTGCATTATACCCAGTAATAAACAGGGGGCAGAATACGATTGCCATGGAGAGACCCCTGATTAATGACAATATGCCACTGGGGTTGCGGGGCAGTCCCTCTGCACCTCCTTGCCCGAATAATGGTCATTCTTGAGTGTGCACACCATATTCTTCAACATGGCAATAACTGCGAGGCTTTTTTGCCACTGTACTTCCGGAAGATGTTACATTCACTATGATCTTGATCATCGTCATGAGATCGAAAATATAACAACATGAATAATAACTATTGGGGGAAGGAAAATTGAAACATTTCCTGATGCGCCGGTTGTTCCGGTGCTCTCGCATGATGGTAGTTTCCTGGCTGCTTTTCCTGCCATCCTGGGCGTTTTCAGCTGATGCCTGGTTCGACGCTGTCCTGCCCGATCCCGGGCCTTTTACTCCGGAAAAAATTTATGAGCAGCAGGGGTTTAGTCCCTTGAACCTTCAGGAAAATGTCGAGTTCAGATCAACGGCGGATATCACATCTGAAGAACTGATGACTTATACATCTGACCTGGTCGACATTTCCCGCCGCAGCAAGGAAGAGGGGGAACTGATCTGGGGTCGTATCTCCGGTCGTTCCGGAGGGCGCATGACCACACAGTACGTTCTCGAAAAATTTCGTGATATCGGTCTCGAGGACATCCATCTCCAGCCCGTGACCATGCCACCCCAAACCTGGCCTGACAAGGCTTCACTGACGTTGCTGGCTACTACTGCTGCGGGTGAGGGCACCCGTGATTATGCCTTCAAATCCATGATGCCCCAACCGCGCACGCCAGCTACAGGCGAGCGGGGTATAACCGCTGACCTGGTTTACGTAGGTTATGGCCGGGACGTCGACCTGGCTGGCAAGGATCTGAATGGCAAGGGTGCTGTTATTCGGGCGCGTCCTGTACAGGGCGGTTACAGCTCCGTGCTTGGTATTCCGGACAAGCTGGCAGAAGCCGGCGCCGTGTTCGTGATCGTTATTTTTGATATCGCGATCGACCAGCAAATGTACAACCCGGCCTTGAGCGGCTCCATGATACCGACATTTGCGATTGCCGATTATGAGGGACGGTTTCTGGAGGACATTTTGGCCAGGGCATCTGACACACCGATTCAGGCCCACGCCATGCTTACCCTGATGACTGAGCCGGACAACATGACCAACAATGTCATCGGGAAAATATCGGGCACGTCTGATGAATATGTCATCGTTGTGGCCCACCAGGATGCCTATTTCTATGGCGCTGTCGACAACGCTACGGGTGTGGCGGCCATGCTGGGCCTGGCCCGGCATATCGCCAATATGCCGGAAAAACCCCGGCGAACCCATATCTTTGTGGCTACAGGCGGACACCATGCAGGGGGTTGGCCGGGCACGGTCCAGTACGTGGACAGTATTCTCGATATCCGTGATAAAACAGCCATAGTGCTTAATTGCGAACATGTGGCGGCCACCCAGTTCATTGAATATGCCGATATCGACTATTCGGTCTGGGGTACGCAAGGGGGCATGCTGCTTGCCAACACCGAAATTCCCAAATTTGGCACTGTTCTGCCGGCCAATGACAATATTTTTAAATTGTTGGACAAGTCATTGACCGATTATGGCGTCACGATGTTGGTCCATCCCTGGGATGATGCCCGCGGTGATGTATATCCATTCAAGGACAGGAATTTCCCGGTCACGCAGATCGTCGAGGTGGGTAATTGGTATCACACAACGGCCGACATTCTGGAAGCCGTTTCCGTACCGGGTCTGGAGCGCACGACAAGAAGTTTCGCCGAATTTCTTCATCAGATCGATGTGAGGCCAATGAGCGAATTAAAGCCAAACAGCAATTAATGGATTTTGCACAAACAGGAAAATCAACATTGAAAATGGGTGTGTCATGACAGTATTCAAGCGATGCAGCAATATTTTTGTCGGCATGACTGGGTTGGCACTGCTCTTCATGGCATTCGCACGGATGCTGATGGCGGCCGAACCGCAGTTCACGCTGACAACCCTGACCGACGGAATTGCCGATCCCTGGGCCATCGCGGCATTGCCCAATGGTGATGTGCTGGTCACCGAGAAAGCAGGGCGGTTGAGGATAATTCGCGATGGTGTTCTTCAGGACGAAGCCATTGCCGGGACACCCGAGGTGCGTGTTGGCGGGCAGGGCGGCCTGATGGATCTGGTGCTGGCGCCCGATTTTGCCACGAGCCAATGGTTGTACATGACCATCGCCAAACCCGGTCCGGATTCTCTCACAGGGACGACCGCGGTCATGCGGGCGCGTTTCAACGGCACTCGTCTCACGGATCTTGAGGAAATCATAGAGACCCTTGCCTGGGGTGAAGCCGCATCCCACTACGGAACACGGCTGACCTTTGATAACAGTGGTCACTTGTACCTCACCATTGCTGATCGCAGTGCTTTTTATCTCACTGGTAGGGATATTTCCCAGCACCCTGCACAACGACTGGATAACCATATGGGCAAGGTCCTGCGCCTGAATATGGATGGCAGTGTGCCTGATAACAATCCCTTTGTCGGAGTGGCGAACGCCCTGCCGGAAATCTGGAGTTACGGGCATCGAGATCCCCAGGGCATCGCCTTTCGGCCTGAAACCGGAGAGATCTGGGAGGTGGAGCATGGTCCTCTGGGCGGGGATGAGCTAAACCTGATCAGACCAGGATTCAATTATGGCTGGCCAGTCGTAAGCAAGGGCGACAACTACACGGATGTCACTGGCTTTGCGTCCGTAAGGCGTCGTGAGGGTATGGAAGAGCCGGTGTTTTTCTGGCTTGAAACCATCGCTCCCTCCAATATTCTTTTTTATTCCGGCAAGCAGTTCCCGCAATGGCGCGGCAATGCTCTGATCAGCGGCCTCGCGGGAGAGAAACTGGTTCGGGTCATGCTGGATGGCGATATCGTAAAAAGCGTTGAAACCATTGTTGATGGTTTGGGACGCATTCGTGATGTCCACGAAGGCCCTGATGGCAGCATTTATCTGGCTATCAATATAGGCATTGCCAATGCCCCGATTTTCAGACTTGATCCGAAGAAATAACTAGGATATGGCTTTTGCTGTGTTGATGAACTTATGTCAACAGGCGTGGGGAGGAAACTGGAGCGTTTTTCATCATACATCCCGCTTTGAACACCGGGAATGCAGTCTGGAACTGGTCTCTTGAGGTCTGCCCTGACTGAGCGAGGCGAAGGACGTGGCGGCCCACCGGGATTCAAACCGTTTTTCCTGGAAAGAATAACTGCAGTTAATGTACAGATTGAAGTGTTCGAGACGTGCTGATTGCTAATGCATGACAATCGGATTCTGAGTTAAGCCGTTAAATTTAAGACACAATGAATACGGCAGGATAAAGAAACTTTAAACCCGGCGTGTATGTAAATGTGTAACTCGTTACGCCTCAGTTTTTGGGCCAGTCCTTTTTTCAAAAGCAGTAACTTCATCGTCAATGGTCAGTCTGCTCAGATCGATATAAAAGCCTCGCGGAAAAGTGAGCTGACGTGTTGCACCTGCACCTTCTGCGTAGGGTGCCATGCAATGCAGTATCTTGTTTTCATGTTCCGCTCTGATGATAGACATGCCGAACTGGTGGTTTGTCCCCTGAATAATGCTGGATGTAGTAGCGCCCGAGCTCCATCCCGATTTCAACGCATCCGACACATACAGCCTCATCACCATCGTAATCTCTGATTGCGGTTGGGACTCTGATTGGCGGTTTGTAGTGGACACGCACAGAATGTATTTACCTGTCCCGGAATTGAAAATGACTTTGGGAACTTCCAGTTGGGTATATTCATTGTCATCCGGCATGGTTACAGGGGGGAAGAGGGTCTCTACTGTGCAGTGATGTTTCTCATCCACCGCCAGTGAGGCAAGTCCAACGGCTCCTCTGTCAGGGCTGACCTTGGCAGCCCAGGCCATCATCAGAGTGCCGTCAATATCGTAAAACAGGAAGGGGTCACGCCAGGCCAGGATAGGCCCGCCTTCCTCACCTTCCTTGCTGCCCATAGAGTCCTGGTCAGGTAGGTAATAGCCGGCTTTAAGTATTTTTTCACGATCTCTTAAGGGACAGAGAATGACATTACCATGGGTAAGCGTGTCTTCATGGCCACAATAACCGATGGCGAGTGACTGGATGAAGGGATGGTTTTCGTCTCCCTGGCCTATCCCCGTGTAGGCATGAAGTTTTCCGTCAGCGCCAAGGTTGAGCACGCCACCGCTCCAGATATTTCTGGCATCATGGGCGTCGCTTGCGATACCAGGTTTCTGGAAACATCCCTTATCCAGCCACTGATCCCCACCATCAGCAGAATGGAAATGACGAATGTGAAATAAATAGCTATTTCTATCTGATGGTGAAATTGGTTGGCCATTACTGTCTTTCCTGGCCAGGGCCAGGCAGTACAGATCGATTCCGGAATCTGCTTCGCAGCACCATGAGTCCCAGAGAAACAAGTCAGGATGGACAATGCCATTTCTGAAAAGCTGTGTTGCTGGTGGCGGTATTGGGGGTTCAATCACACTGGCAGCCCTATTCGCTTTTCGAGGAATGCCGTGCCAGCAGTTCTTCTTCAATGGTAGTGAGTGTTTTGCGATTGATATCGTAGAAAAACATCATCAAGCCAGCCCCGAGAAAGAAAATAGCTGGAGCCACATTGAACATCAGTCGGATGCCTGTAATGGCAGACTCCGTCTGCACTTCATTGGCGATAAAACCGAAGACTGCGAGGATATAACCCGGTAATGCGGCTCCCATTGCTGAACCAAACTTGAGTGAAAACATCGAGGCAGAAATAGTCAGGCCGGCTGTTTGTTTGCCTGTTTTCCATTCGCCATAGTGGGCGCAGTCAGTGTACATGGCAAACAGAAGTGTGATGACCACACCAAAGGTAAATATTCCCAAACTGTGCACCAGGACGATAAGTGAATAGGATTCAGGAGGAATGATGAAACACAGTAAAAGCAGGGCGGTGTGCAGTACATTCATGCAGACCATAAGATGATGCTTTTCGAAAATTTTCAGCAGCCCTGGTGTGATAAGTGCACCAATCAATTGCCCGATCAGCCCGCATGAGGTGAGAATGGCTGTTCTGTCGAAGATCAGAAAAACAGTAGTATCTTCTGTTTGCAGATAGTACTTAAGGTAAAAAACGATAGAGGCAAACCGGGCATTCAGGCCAACTACCACCAGTATGCTGGTTACGCCCAGAATCAGCCAGGATCGGTTGCTGATTAATGCCGACAGGTCGTTCCGGATTGGCGATGAATGTCGGGGTAGCTGGACCCGCTCACGGGTGAAAAAAAAGGTAGTCCAGAAAAGCAGTATCGATAGTGCTGCAAAAAGCACAATGGTGAGACGAAATCCCTGTAGCTGGTCCCCGTTACCCAGCCAGCTTACCAGGGGAGTGGCGAGGGCACCGACAGACAGTGTGCCCAGGGAGGCAAAAATGAAGCGGTACTGTGTAGCCTTTGTGCGTTCTTCCGACACGGGAGAAATGACGGCCAGCAACGCCGAGTAGGGGACGTTAATGGCGGTATAGGCCAGCATCACCAGGGTATAGGTTATATAGGCATAGATTAATTTCCCCAGTTGAGAAAATTCAGGGCCAAGAAAAAGCAGGTATCCCATGATGGCATAGGGAATCGTCATCCAGAGTAGATAAGGGCGGTATTTGCCCCAGCGTGTATGGGTGCGATCAGCAATCAGACCCATGACAGGGTCACTGATGGCATCGACAATCTTGGTGACCAGTAGCATGGTGGCTGCCGAGGCTGGTGAAAGGCCAAAGACATCGGTGTAGTAATACAGCAGGAACAGCCCAAAAAATCCCATGTAGAAATTGGAGGCCATATCGCCAAGGCCGTAGGCAGCTTTTTCACCGAACGACAGTTTTGCTGTGGGCTTGGATGTAATCATGGATCCCGTAATAGTCAGTCCCTGGTAAGCATGGCTGCACCGAAAACACCGGCGCTGTCACCCAGTTTGGGTTTCAGGAGCTTGCCATGGAAGTGATGATTGAATATATGCTGGTCTATTTCAGCAGGGGCCAGCTGATAAAGTTGCTCGATATTGCCAACACCACCGCCGATGACAATGGCATCCGGATCCAGCACGTTGATGACCTGGCAGAGCGCCTGGCCGAACATTTCTGCCAGGCGCTGGATCGTGGCTCCCGCATGTTCGTCTTTCTCGGTCAGACTGGCTATTTCTTTCAATGCAAGAGAGTTGCCGCTTAGTTTTGTATAGAACCTTTCCAATGCTGGCCCCGAGAGGACAGTTTCCACGCAGCCCGTGTTGCCGCAGTAGCAGGACTCACCTGGCGTTTCCAGCCTGATATGGCCCCATTCACCAGCTATACCGTGCAGGCCATTGAGCACCTTGCCGTTGAAAACGATGCCACCACCGACGCCAGTACCCATGATGACGCCAAAGACCAATTTTGCCTCTGGGCATTTATCCGGTATGACACCGAGTAATGTTTCAGCCAGTGCGAAGCAGTTGGCGTCATTGGCCATGACGACTGGCATACCCAGAAGTGCCTCCAGCTCTTTGTTGAGAGGGACGCCGTTAAGGCAGGTCGTGTTGGAGTTTTTTAACAGGTCAGTTTCGCTATCGAGCGTGCCCGGTGTTCCAATGCCGAGGAGTTTTGGTTCGGTACCAGTGGCAATTTTGGCATCTTCTACCAGGCTTTGTATGCGGGAAAGAATATGGGCTACGCCTCTATCGCTTTCCGTGTTGGTGCGCTCCCTGAACTGAACTTCAAAAGTGTCCTTTGTTAAAACGGCACATTCGATCTTGGTGCCGCCAAGATCGATTCCCCAGAGTAATTCTTGTGTCATTTAGAATGATCTGATTATTAGTATCAACCCTATATTAGAGTGGGAGAGAGAAAGAAGAAAGTAATTGGGGGAGAGTTATAGATTAATAAAATGGTGGGTCGACCAGGACAGGATCGTTGATCCTTGAGAGAGTAGTTGAGGTTGCTGCCCTGGAAGAGTGTTCGAGACTTACCGGTTATTCATGAAAGAAAAACGGTAAATATTCTTCAATAATTATAAGTTAACTAGCAATTATTTTCAGGGTACAAGCAAGTGTGCAAGTAAACCAAATTACTCTGTCCACTTTGATTATAGAAATGCTGCTACCGACTCCAAAAAGTGCAACATGGACGCCTTACGCCAGGTGAACTCAACCGCATGGTTCAAGGATGACGATGCCGTGTGGTTGAAGCTTATGGCCGATGCGCCTGTCAAGGAGGTGATTCGCCCAACGGATCTGCAGACCAGTATCACAATTGGCTGCTAAATCAGATTCAGCCTGACAACAAAGCCCTCGGATTTATGCCGATTTTTTTACTTTAGGGGATACATCAAAAGGGACAGAACTACCTGATTTCATTTATTTACCAGCATCATGCTGGACGAATGTCCTCGAGCACTTTATCCTGAGCCTCAATCCCATTTTTTTAATTGGCTTCCAGTATCTTCCTGTAAAGGCAAATTTCATGACATTCACATTACGTAAGCTGGTATTTATCAGCACGCTCACGCTGAGCGCCATGAGCGCTCAGGCACATTTCAAGCTTGAAAGCCCGGCCTCCTGGATTGAGGAAGACGAGCGCGGCGATCCCCAGAAAATGGCGCCCTGTGGGGGTACGGTTGCAGAGGGTGGCACACGCACTGGTGCCGTCACGGAAGTGACTGGCGGCAGCATGTTGCGTGTGGCGATTGAGGAAACCATATACCACCCCGGTCACTACCGGATTGCCCTGGCCAGGCGCATCAACTGGCTGCCTGCAGATACTGAAGCCGTGATGAAGGAGACTGACAGGGGACCACGCTCGGATTACTTTCCTGTGGCCGACAATCCTTCGGCGCCGGTTCTCGTCGATGGGCTGTGGGCCAACCAGGTCAGGCGTACCGGGCCCCAGGAAACCGAGATACGTATTCCCAATATTGATTGCGAAGGCTGTTTCCTGCAGGTGGTGCAGTTCATGGAAGAGCATCCCGGCTTCCGTGAGGGCGGCTTTACCTATCATCACTGCGCAATACTCAACATCACTTCCGATTCCAGCCAGACCTTGGATGAAGGCTGGTAGCAAATCCCTGTATTCAAGGGAGTTGAAAGACTCTGGAATAGCTGTTGCTGGTCTCCGGTGAGAAGGGGATTGTGCGCTACTTCTTGCTTTTCTCCGACAGTGATCCTTTTGTTATTCAGAATGGTTTGGTTACTTTATTCTGGACCTGTATTTGTATGTAAGAAGGAAAGTGAAAAGTATTTGAGTATTTAAAGACTTGCTAAATGGAACTTGGTGGGCCCACCAGGACTCGAACCGTTTATCCTGCAAAGGGTTGTTGATGTTACTGTGCTGATTATCCGATTTGTGACATACCGATTGTTGATGAAAGACAAACGGATTATGAGTTAATTCATAGGTCTTTATTTCAATATAAAACTATAAGTTATAAAGGTAGGAGTTACAGTGTGTGAGCAAGTGTGTAACTGGTAACTGATCTCCTCATGTATATTTGAGCCTCTATTTATTCTTTAGGCGTTAGTTACGGGCTCCATTTTGATACTGCACCCATAAAAACCAGCGTTTCGTCTCCAGCTACGAAATCCCCGGGTGGGAAATAGCTGAGTTTGACGACCATTGTTTCTGTGTCCGGATCGATGTAGATATACTGTCCCTGCAAACCTATCGCGGCGAACGCCTCGCTACCTCCCATAGTCCTCCACTGCAGTCCATATCCTCCGCGCTCGTTGTCCTCTTCACTACTTGGGCGTGTGGATGCCGCGATCCAGCAGCCATTGGCAACGCCGTTATCAAGCACCATCTGCCCGAAGCGGGTATATTTTTCACCAGTGAGGCGATGTGGTTGCTGGCTGCAATACCGGGATTGGCAAAGTCATAGCAATCTTAATAATCCACGCCTGAACGCATCTGCATGACATGACGGATAGAGACACCCTCATAACCGCTACCAGTGAGTTCTGGAGGTAGTCGGATATAGAAGTGTGCAGGGAATCGATCAGGTCATCATCCAGGATGCAAGCTATCAGAATTGACGGGATCGATTTGGTCATCGACCAGGCGATGAAGCGGGAGTCTGGTGTTGCGTTGTTGCGGTGGATCTCGCTGACAATCTTGCCATCTTTCATTACCAGAAGGGCGTTGGTATAGGTGCATTCGAGGAATTCATGCGTATCGCAGGTATTGCCCTCCCTGGTATAGGAGAATGTCTGCTCATGCTCAATGCGGGGGCTCCCAGACCGGTCCACTGCGTGACACTGTCCGGGTGGTGAACAGTTGGTCCATTTCCCGAAAAGCCAGGGCGCTGATATTGTTGTCCAGCATATGCCAATGCAGAATCTGGACAGCTACAGGGATATCCGATTCCTGATCCTGTAGTGGAAGAAGTAGTATCTGCTGGGCGTTAATAGCAGTCGTCTGACAGGCCATAAATGACGTAATAAACAGGCTTTTTAATAATCTCATAGTTTCTTCCAGTATATTGAAGCATATAGGCTGATGGCGTTATGCTTCTTCTCTGAACATTTAACTCACTATTGGATAATCCCAATGACCGAGGAGTGTTGCCATGCAACAATCACCTGCGGAAGCTGAACTCAATCATCTTGCTGACCTCTGTAGTTCTTTACATCTCACCAGCAATGCCGGAAATGTGGGTGAATATCTTCTAGAACCAATAGCTTCAGTATTGGGGGCAGAGTCCGCAGCATACCGACACTTGTCGCTTCGGAAGGGAAGGCCCCACATCCTTGAACTCACCAGTATCGGAGTTTCCAATTCTGTAGCTGACGACTACCTTTCGCATTTTCACCAGTTTGATCCATTCCTGGAAAGTTTATGCGGAAGCCTGGATATTCAGAATCGGATGCAAGCCGTCCCATCTCAAGAATCTTCTATGTACTCCTATTTTCATGAATTCCTCAAGCCAAATGGTCTGGTACATCATGCGGGTTTCCTGCTTAGAGACAGGAATGCAAGGCAGGCCTGGATCTTCAATTTTCACCGCCCTGCCTCTTGCCCGGAATTCGCGTCACTAGAGCTGGCACGTGCCCGCCTGATTGAAACATGTTTGCAAGGCCAGGCATCAAATGCCTCCACGGTAAGCATCGGAAATCCCTTTCCCCGTGATCTGACCACGCTGACCACTCGAGAATATGAGGTCGTTCAGGCGATAGCGGGTGGCTTCTCGAACAAACATATTGCTGCTCGATTGGATATTAGCCCTCGTACAGTGGAAAACCACCTCCGTAATATCTATGAAAAGCTGAATATCCACACGCGAACACAATTACTGTCCTTGCTGCACCAGTAAGAGGGGCATCGACAGTCCAGTCTTTATAACCCTGCGATTGCCTTACACATAGACTGCAGGAATTCCTTCATCAACTGAAAGTCATGAAACCATTGATGGTCATCAGAATGGTATTCACAGAGGTCTTCCACTTAGTGATGTTTGGCAATACAAGCGGCTTTATTTTCACTATACCCCCCAAGTTGATCCAAAGAATAAGTATTTTCCCCTATGGGTGATTTCCACAAGGTATGAGCAATTTCCGCTATTGCTTTTTTGGAGATGATTGCATGTACTGTATGAAATTATCCGGGATGCCATCTGGCCCCGGGTCGCTGATCGGATACAGGAGACAAAAATCATGCACCGACCAACCCTGAAGTTACTGAAATCATTTACTTCAAGCTTTTTACTAAGCGGAATTTTGTTGGCGTTTTCCTCCCTTGCTCAGGAAGCTGACCTGATCTTGAGAAATGGAGAGGTTTACACTCCAGGCGGCTGGGCGCAGGCCTTGGCAGTCGGTGATGGTGTTATCCTTGGGATCGGCAGTAATACAGAGGTGGAAAACCTGGCTAGTGATGACGCGCAGATCATTGATCTGGACGGTGCGACCGTAATGCCTGGCCTGCACGACCTGCACGTGCATCCCATGGGTGCGGGGCTGTCACAATTCACCTGTAATTTTCCCCAGGGGTCAGATAGTGAAGTGGTGAAAGCAGCCGTGGCAGACTGTGCAGCCAACAGGGAAGAAGGGGAGTGGATATCTGGGGGGCAGTGGGATGCTGCTTCATTCGGGGTTCCCATGCATCGCAGTTTACTTGATGAGGTGGCCCCGAACCACCCAGTGTCGCTTGTCGATATTAGTGGGCATAGCATTTGGGTAAACAGTCGGGCGCTGGAGCTTGCCGGTATTACCAATGACACGTTGAATCCGCCGGGAGGGATCATTGAAAAAAATGCGGCAGGTGATGTAACAGGTGTACTTCGGGAAAGTGCTGCAGGCCTTGTAAGGGGTATTATTCCCCCGGTTACTGCAGAACAGGTCAGGGAAGCTTTGTTCTGGTCTACCCAGTTAATGCTTTCACTTGGAATAACAACTTACACCGATGCCGGTGTCTCTGGTCCTGCATTGGCGGCTTATGCTGAACTGGCCGATGCAGACAGGCTACCGCAACGTATTAACACTTGCATGATGTGGCGGGGTGCTGCCTTCGGCGGTAATGACAGTGGCGGGATGCCGGAATATGTCGCCATGCGGAATTTGTATGCACGTAACCGTCTTTCTCCGGATTGTATAAAAATTGCATTGGATGGTGTACCAACAGACGGGCACACAGCTGCTATGGTAGATCCATATGAAGACAGTGATGAGACGGGTATTCTCATGGTGCCGGATGAAGAGCTGGCTGATCTTGTCACGATGTGGGATGCCATGGGTTTTCAGGTCAAGATGCATGCGGCAGGTGATGGAGCAGTGCGTGCCGGGCTCAATGCCATTGAAGCGGCGCGGGAAACCAATGGTTTCAGCGGGCGGCTGCATGATGTTGCCCATAACAGTTTCGTGAAGATGGACGATATACAGCGAGCCCGTGCCATCGGCGCCACTTTTGAGATGTCACCTTATATCTGGTATCCGAATCCGATTATCCCCGATATTGCTGCGGCTGTCGGTCAAGAGCGCATGTTGCGTTGGATTCCGGTGAAAGATGCCATGGATGCAGGCGCGTTGGTTGTACCCGGCTCTGATTGGCCCGTTGTACCTTTGGTTAACCCCTGGATCGGCATCGAAACACTGGTCACCCGACAGGCACCAGGTGGCGTGGGAGAGCCATTAGGAGAAGCAGAAAAGATCAGCTTGCAGCAGGCCGTGGACATGTTCACGATCAATGCTGCAAGGCAATTAGGAAATAGTCATAAAACAGGCCGTCTCGAAATAGGGATGTTGGCCGATATTATTGTTATCGACCGGAATATCTTTGACATACCTGTCACTGATATACATAACACACAGGTTCTTATGACTTTTATTGAAGGTGAACTGGTATACGAAGCTGATTAAAGGGCAGTGCTATGGCTGATATGAATGCTGTAAAAAAAATGGTGGGTGTGTCCCTGATGGCGCTTTGCCTGATATTGCCACAGATCGCGAGGCTGCAGCCAACAGCAGAACCCTTCCATCCTATGGATGGATTGACGGCAGTTGAGATCGAAGCTGCCGTTAGTATCTTGCGTGAGTCAGGACGCACAAGTGATCGGGCCAGGTTTCCCACACTGACGTTACTGGAAAATGAGAAGGCCGAGGTCTGGAGCTGGCGTGAAGGCATGCCTTTTACTCGGCGTGCATTTGCTATAGTCATGGAGGATGGACAGGTCTTCGAGGCCGAGATCAACCTGACTGATTCAGCTGTGGAAAGTTGGCAGCAGGTGGAGGGTGTGCAACCTCGTGTTCTGCTGGAAGAAACAGCGGTTAATGATCTGCTCTGGGCAGATTCCAGATGGCAGGAGGCCATGTCTGCAAGAGGCTATGACCCGAACGCTCCTATATTCTGTACGCCACTGACGCCGGGCCCGGTACTGCCTGCCGAGTTTGCAGGCCGCCGTATCCTGTATACCTCCTGCTTTGATATCGCTGACGATGAACTGATGGCTTTTGGGCTTCCTATCGAGGGTCTGATGGGCATTATCGATGTTGGCAACCAGGAAGTGCTCGATGTTATCGATCTTGGTGTGGTCCCGCGGGCCACGGATCGGCCAAGCCTCGAATACGAACATTCATCCCGTTACCGTCCCTCGATGAAACCGGTCATCATTGATACGCCGGAAGGCTCTAACATCAGTATCAAAGGTTCGACGGTAAGTTGGGATAACTGGCATTTTCATATAAGAACTGATCAGCGAGTTGGGCCTGTCGTGTCACTGGTTACCTATGATGATCAGGGAGAGCGGCGACCTGTTGCATACCAGATCTCTGTATCTGAGATGTTCGTACCTTACATGGACCCGGCGGCGACCTGGTCATGGAAGGCCTACATGGATGTCGGGGAATATGGATTCGGGCTGTTGTCGAGTGTGTTGCAACGGGGCTCGGATTGTCCTGCATCGGCTTTATATCTTGACCAGGTGCTACCTGATGATAGTGGCAGTCCATTTGTCCTTGAGGATAGTGTCTGCATCTTCGAGAGACCCCTAGGCAGTCCCTTGTGGCGGCATGTGGGTGAAACAATTGCCAGTGTGCCCGCTGTAGAACTGGTCGTCAGGATGGCGCCTGTCGTCGGCAATTACGACTACATGGTGGATTATGTCTTTAGTAAGGCCGGTGATCTCGATATACGTGCCGGTGCTGCCGGCATCGATGCGGTCAAAGCAGTGGCTGCCCAGTCGTTGGCCGATTTATCAGCTGAAGAAGATACTGCACATGGAAACATGATCGGCAACGGCCTGGTGGGGATCAACCATGATCATTTCTTTTCGTTCCGTGTAGACCTCGATGTGGATGGGATCGAGAACAGGGCAGTGTATGACAATGTGGTCACTGAGCAGTTGTCCAAGGGTGATACCCGGCGCAGTATCTGGAGAGTGGAAGAAGAGCTCATACCTGAAGAAGGTGTGCTACAAAAACAAATGGGAAGCGGGTATCTCCGGATCGTAAGCAATACCAAAACGAATAAACTGGGATACCAGACAGGCTACCAGTTGTATCCCGGGCACAATTCCATGTCAGTATTATCAGAGGATGATGCTCTACAGGAGCGGGCAGCCTGGTCGGCCAAACCGGTCTGGTTGACCAGATATGACAGCAAAGAACTCTATGCTTCGGGTGAATATCCCAACCAGAACGCCGATGTGGATGGGCTGGAGCAATGGGCTGCGGACGAAGATAGTATAGAGAACGAAGATATCGTGCTCTGGTATACGGTTGGTTTCCGTCACATCACCCGGGCTGAAGATTGGCCCGGCATGCCGACGCTGTGGCATTCATTTCGCTTGCGGCCTTTCAACTTCCTGGATGCAAGCCCGGTGATGGATGTAGTGCCTGAGTAGTCCCTGAAGCTAGCCAGATAATGAGGAATCTATCAGCCCACCAGGGTGAGCGAACGTTTTATTTGATGCGTCAGCACCAAGTGAGTTGAACGCCCAAAAGCCATGATTTTGGGCTGGGCAGTCCTTGAGGGTAAACCAGTGCGTATTCAATGAAGCAACGCTTCATGCGCCGGGAACGACTGCGATCTATGATCGCAGGCCGGGAATGAGTTAAAAGGACAGGTTGAAATTGATAGAAGAGGAAAATGGTGGGCCCACCAGGACTCGAACCTGGGACAAACGGATTATGAGTAATCTTTTT
>CAZDCK010000005.1:0-5652 GCA_964503965.1 uncultured Enterobacteriaceae bacterium
TGCAGCGGACTGCAACTCCGTGTACGCCGGTTCGATTCCGACTCCAGCCTCCATTACCCATGGCTGACTATACTTCCCTTGCTCAGCCTGACTTTCCCCGGCTTCAGTTTTATACTCCCTGTTACCTGTGAGTGTTCCTGCACTCTTCACATGCCCGGGTGGCGAAATTGGTAGACGCAAGGGACTTAAAATCCCTCGGTAGAAATACCGTGCCGGTTCGATTCCGGCCCCGGGCACCAACCACTTGTTATTACTCTTCTTGACCATCAGTCAGTCCGCAGGTTCAAGCGTCAACTTGCCTTTATATTGAATATCTAATATCGCCTTGAGGTCGTGTGCTGGCCCCGGGCACAAACAATAATGGTTTTGCAGGAAACGGGATTATTTCTGCTCCTGACGACCTCACTGAACGGTTGAGCAAACCCGCGAGGACTTTTTGGCCACAATTGGTCTGGGCTAGATAGTCGCTTTTCTACCATGGGGAAGAGATCTCATTCACAGCGTAGCGTATAACCGGTTCTCTGATGTAATCATTGTATTAACAATAACAGGAAAAACGTTTATTTTTCCGACATGGACGATAACGAATATCATGAAAAGCGAAAGGCACTGGTTTCAGGCCAGGTCAGGAAGCGTTCGAAAATGTATCCGATAATGATTGGTGTTTTTGTGCTAATGATAATCGTGAATGTGGCCATGTTGGCCATGAAAAATATGAGCTGAAGCATAGGCTGAATTGCTTGAAGTCTCGCTTCAGTGGGCGTCCGAATCCTCTTTCCTGCCTATCTCTTGCTCACTTCCAGCCGACACATCATCTTTCTTCTCAAAAAGGTGTGGGTTCTTGTGAATAAATTCATCTATCCACCGTTCCAGAAAAGAGTCTTTTTCCCTGGTCTTGATGTACCCCCAGCCTAGTATGGAAATCACTGCAGCACCAAGTACATCGACAATAAGGTCCCACATCGTATCAATGAGACCACTTTTCTGCATATTCATACCAAAGATCTGGTCCATGAAAAATTCAAAAATCTCCCAAAGTACCCCGATACCGATGGCAAACATAAAGGCAAACAGGGCAATGAAATTCGGGTTAAGATCAAGATTGATTTCTTTTTTTTCATTAAGGACATAAACCAGTAGAAAGCCCAGAATTCCGAGCAGGAAAGCAGAGCCACTATGCAGGACAGTATCCCACCACCAGAAACGGGTGTAGTAACCGCCAGTCTCTCCAAGGAAAAGCGACATATACAGAAAAATAACAGCCAGGGTTTCAAAGGCATGAGGAATGCGCACATCAAATCGTTTGCCGAGTAACACGGGACTCAAGGTAACCAGCAGTATCAGGAGAATCTCGGCCATTGCCTGAAATCTTCCCTGGAAAAACATCAGCAGGGCACCCAGGAGTAGTGAAAGTTTCAAGAGGAAGGAAAGCCTGCGATTAATATAGCGAGCGAATGTTTCTGCCTTGAAATGCGCTGTGGAAATAAATGACATCATGATCGCTGGATAGGCTTTAAACGTTTAATGTAACAGGCTCACCATGGCATGTTAATAGTGGCTTTAAGCCTGGTTGTCGTATTGGTGAGTCAGTAATAAGGGATTACAATGTTCGTATGATTGAATATATCCGGGAATTCCTGGCAAACGAGACTCTCGTGCTCTACACGGGTCTGTTCTCACTAGTGTTTTTTATTATCACCCTTGTCATCATACCCTGGCTAATTCTCCAGATCCCCGGCGATTACTTTTCCAGACCAGAGCGTCATTCCCTGTTGACGGAACTTAATCATCCTCTTCTTAAGGTTTTTCTGCTGATCGCTAAAAACTTGATGGGATATCTGCTTATCCTGCTTGGGATTGCCCTGCTTGTATTGCCAGGTCAGGGACTTTTGACAATATTGCTCGGCATAATCCTGATTGATTTCCCGGGAAAGTACTATCTTGAGCGCTGGTTTGTTTCCCGCGAAACTGTTCTTCGATCTATAAACTGGCTTAGAAACAAGGGGAATAAAGCCCCCATACAGTTATAATCCACAGCATTGCGAGAATCACAATTTCTGGTACTACCCATGACAGATCTGAGCGTCAATCTGAACAAACTAGCCCTGTTGAGGAATTCACGCGGCAGGAACTATCCGGACATACTGGCATTTGCCAAAAAATTTATCGAACTCGGCGTCAAGGGGTTAACCATTCATCCACGCCCTGATGAAAGGCATGTAAAACGACAGGACGCCTATGATCTGGCCGCGTTTTTAAAGGATTATAAGGGTGTTGAACTGAATATAGAAGGATACCCAGGGGACGAGTTTCTCAAGCTTATCGAAGAAACACGTCCAGACCAATGCACCCTGGTTCCGGATGCGGACAATCAACTGACATCAGATCATGGCTGGGACTTTCATACCCATGGCGTTTTTGTTACTGAAGTGATTCAACAGATTAATACCTGGGGAGTCAGGTCTGCCGTATTTCTGGACCCGTCCATTGAACAGATTCCCCTGGCCGCACGTTCCGGAAGCCAGCGCATCGAATTGTATACTGAGGCTTATGCCCATGCCTGGGGAACTCCAATGCAGGAGTCAGTAATATCTGTCTATCGTGAAGCCGCTCTGGCGGCCCAGGAACTTGGGCTCGGTGTGAATGCAGGACATGATCTTGACCTTGAAAATTTACCGGCATTCCTTGAGATCCCCAATATTCTTGAAGTTTCCATAGGCCATGCCCTGACTATTGAATGTATAGAGCAGGGAATGGACTCTGTTACTGCCCGCTATCTGGAAATTTGCAATGGCTAACCGTGGTAGCAGACAGGCGTTGCTGGCTGAACTCGGTAATATCCTGGACAAGGAATATATTCTGGCGAGTGAGGAAGCCCTTAAACCCTTTGAATGCGACGGGCTGTCTGTTTACCGGGCATTACCTTTAGTCGCTGTTCTTCCCGGCAATGCGGATGAGGTCCAGGCTGTAGTACGTCTGTGCTACCGACTCAAAATACCCATTGTTACACGTGGTGCAGGTACGGGCTTGTCCGCCGGTGCCAAACCTGATCCACAAGGAGTCCTGCTGGTCATGTCCCGTATGGACAAGATCCAGGATATCAACACAATAACCCGAACGGCGGTAGTCCAGCCCGGTGTCCGTAACCTGGCCATCAGTGAGGCCGCTTTGGAATATGGCCTCTTCTATGCCCCGGATCCTTCTTCCCAGATAGCCTGTTCCATTGGAGGCAATATTGCTGAAAATGCCGGAGGAGTCCATTGCCTGAAATATGGGTTAACCACCCATAATATTGTACAAATCAAAGGCGTTACTGCCGAAGGGGAGGCAATTACTGTTGGTAATGGTGGCCTCGATTCAGCTGGCCTGAACCTGCAGTCACTGATTATCGGTTCGGAAGGCATGCTTATGGTGGTAACGGAGATAAGCGTCAAACTGTTACCCAGGCCAGGTTGTGTGGAAGTCCTGCTGGCCGCTTTTGACGACGTTAAAAAAGCAGGGCAGGCGGTCAGTGATGTCATTGCTGCCGGTGTAATACCTGGCGGTCTTGAAATGATGGACAACAATGCCATCAGAGCGGCAGAGGATTTTGTTCAGGCAGGTTATCCCCGAGACGCAGCCGCAATTCTACTGGTAGAGATAGATGGAAGTGAAGTAAACGTAGAGGAACAGCTTCATGAAATCAGGCATGTGCTCAGGGACTCAGGAGCCACATCTGTAAGGATTGCCCGGGATAAAAAAGAAAGGGATTTATTCTGGAAAGGGCGCAAAAATGCATTTCCCGCAGTTGGGCGGCTATCACCGGATTATTACTGCATGGATGGCACTATTCCCAGGCAGTCACTGGCGGAAGTACTGGATCATATCAATAGCCTGTCGCAGAGCTATGGCTATGCCGTCGCTAATGTTTTTCATGCCGGGGATGGTAATTTACATCCCCTGATTCTCTTTGATGCCAATATTCCCGGTCAACTGGAAAAGGTCGAGGAAATGGGAGCCAGAATTCTCGAAAAATGTATAGCTGTGGGCGGGACCATAACCGGAGAGCATGGTGTGGGCCTTGAAAAAATACGGCAGATGCCCCTTCAGTTCAATGATGCAGAAATTGCCCAGTTCCATCTCGTAAAAGCCGGTCTTGATTCCGAATGCCTGCTTAATCCCGGGAAAAATATTCCACTTTTGAAGCATTGCCAGGAGTATCGAGCCTTGGCACAGGAGATACAACCAAACCGTTTGTTGCCTTTACAGAGCAGGGAGAGCTGAGTTTTGCAGGACAGCACGCACATACTTCAGGAACAGGTTCAACAAGCAGTGACGGACAATACCCAGTTGATCATTTGCGGTGGTGCAAGCAAGCGTTTTTATGGTCGGCAGAGTGAAGGTGAACGATTAAGCACGCTCATTCATACCGGTATTATTTCCTACGAACCCACTGAACTGGTTCTTACAGCCAGAGCCGGTACACCTCTTTCAGAGATAAATTCGGCATTGGCTGGGAATAAGCAGATGCTTGCCTGTGAACCTCCATCTTTTTCGGATCAGGCCACATTTGGGGGCATGATTGCTGCTGGATTATCCGGACCGGCAAGACCTTTCTGCGGCTCTGTCCAGGATATGATCCTCGGGTGTACCTTGCTCAACGGGCGAGGGGAAGTTCTGCGTTTTGGCGGCAAGGTTATGAAGAATGTCGCCGGATATGATGTTTCGCGTCTGATGGCCGGTTCACTGGGGTGCCTGGGCGTGTTGCTGGATATTACTGTAAAGGTTGTTCCGGCACCTGCTGCTGAATACTCCTGTAAATTTTCCATGCCGGGAACAAGGAGTGTCGAATTCATCAATAATCTGCAATACCAGGGTTATCCGGTTTCCGCAGCCACGCAGTCAGGTGATGAATTAACCGTGAGATTTTCTGCAGGAAAACGCGAAGTTGATTCTGTCCCGGACATGCTGGACAAGCAATATGGATTTATTCAAAGAATGCCGCTGATTGAGACTGACTTCTGGATCCAATTGAAAGAGCAGCTATCACCCCATTTTACGGATGGGGAGCCACTGTGGCGCTTATCTATTCCGGCCGACAGGAGTCTGGATACATACCTTGGCCCCGATGAATCAGTACTGACGGAGTGGGGGGGTGCCCTGCACTGGGTCAAAACCCGGAAAAGTCCGCAGGAGCTGTTTCAGATGGCTGATTCCCTCAATGGCCATGCCACCTTTTTTCGTCAGCCAAAGGGTGAGGAAACCGGTCCGGTTTTCCAGCCACTGGGTAAGCAGCAAATGCTCTGGCATCATCGGCTTAAAGAAGCATTTGATCCCCATAAATTGTTCAACAAGGGGCGTATGTACGCTGAAATCTGACCCGCAATATACGCAGGTAAACGGATACTGATAATCCATGCAGACAAGCTTGCCACCAACACTACTGGACACACCTGACGGTCAACAGGCCGACCGTATTTTGCGTTCCTGTGTTCATTGTGGATTTTGTACCGCCACGTGTCCGACTTATCTGGAGACCGGTAACGAACTCGATAGCCCAAGAGGGCGTATCTACCTGATCAAGGAGTTACTAGAATCAGGAACGGCTACCCGCATCACCCAGATACACCTGGATCGCTGTCTGAGTTGCCAGAGCTGTGAAACCACCTGTCC
>CAZDCK010000005.1:5752-11996 GCA_964503965.1 uncultured Enterobacteriaceae bacterium
CATTCTGACCAGCAAACAGCTGGACTGCGCCGGGCAAGACTGTTGATTGACCAGCTTAATGAAGCGCTCGCGGAAGGGTATGAAGCCATAATCAGTACAGCCAGTGGATGTGGCAATTTCATCAAGCAGTATCATGAGATCCTGGGTAATGACCCTCAGTATGCGACAAAAACTGAGACGGTAACATCTGCAACCCGCGATATTGTAGAGTATCTGGGTGAACAGGACCTGTCAGTACTGAATTTTCCCGGTAATGAAACATTGGCATTTCATGCCCCTTGTACATTACAGCATGGCCAGAAACTGGCCGGGCATACGGAAAAACTACTGAGAGAACTTGGTTTTACTGTTCCAGCCATCACTGATGCCCATATATGCTGCGGTTCTGCTGGCACCTATTCACTATTTCAGCCAAAGATGTCGGCAGCCCTGAGAGGAAAAAAACTGGAAGTGCTGGGGAATGTTGGTGCAGAGAAAATAGCGACGGCCAATATTGGTTGCCAGTGCCACCTGGCCAGTGAAAGTCCTCGTCCGGTGAGACATTGGATTGAATATGTGGCAGAGGCGCTTGGTCATTAACTAGCGCGCGATCACCTGGACATTTCGTTAAAAAAAATCTTCCAGATATTGTCTTCCCGGCGGAAGGAGATCTCCTTGAGAGTGTCATCTGTATAAGTATCTCTGGAATTAGAGAGCCAGAATCGAACAATTATCTCTTCAGGAGTATTCGATGCCGGCTCATAAATAGACTCTTCTATAGAAAATTCATCAATAGTTATCTCAATACCCTTCACACCATCAATCCTGCTTAATCTCTGTGCTTCCCAGTCTTCACGTGTTTCTACATAGGCCGGGACAAAATCATTGGCGTAATGCGCCAGGTAACCAGTGGCATCTCCCTCCTGCCACGAATCAGCCCATTGCCTCAAGATCTCTTCCAACTGGCTGGAAACACTGGCTTCACCCGTCATGGCCACTGTGTCACTTGATGCAGAGTCGACTATGTCTGTAGCGGAAGACAATGAATTATCATCCTCACTTTCGACATAACTCGCAGGTTGTTCCAGTGCTGGAACAAGAGCCTTTTCATCGGCCAAGAGCTGATCTGAAATGGTTGCTAAATTTTCAGTCTGCTGTGGTGTGGCATCGATTTCTGCAAGTGTAGGAGGAGGCTCTTTAACAGGCTCATTTGCTGGCCTGTTTGAAAGAATCGTACCAGCTTCAGTCTCAGTCTCATCCAGAACAGATGTCAAAGCCTTGCCGGCAGAAGCTTCATCTGACGCCATCTGCACTGATCCTTCGGCATTGGCCTCGAATATGTCAGGTAAAGACTCATTCCTGGAGATCGTTGCTGACTCTGGAGACAACTGATCAAGGTAAAGTGGAGAGTCATCAGCAAGTATATCATTCAGTCTGTTGTCCAAATTGTCCTGACCACCGGAAATAATATAACCCAGAACCATGGATATAATGACTACGATGACCCCAACCGAGATTTTGAAACCGGTTACAGGAGGTTTTGCATTTCTGGCAATATACTCATCGGCTATGACATCACTGAATGCTGAAGTTTTTTCCAGATTACCGGGAGCAGGCCTGGCGTTGATGTCAACTTCGCTGTTCTCTGTAACAGAAGGTTCAAGGACTCTTTCTTTATCAGATACCTGGAAGACAATGGAGTCATCAGCCTGAAACTCTTCAAGCAAAGTGCTTGAATCTGCGGCGTATCCGCCAACTCCGTGACCATCCTTACTATTCGTCGCAAGAGGAGGAGTATTTTCAGTGCTATCTGATATTGTGTCAGCTGAATCATATTCAACAGCATGAAGTGGGTTTTCTTTTGAATGCTCATTTTCAAGATCAGAGTCCGGTATATATTGACTGTCCAGAAGATCAAGCGTGATTCCAGGAAAACCACGACTCTGCTTCATCAGTTCTTTCAGATCATCCTCGTGTAGGCCAAAAATATCCAGTTGATGAATCCTGTCATATCCAGCGACAAAGTCACCGAGTTCATCAAGATTCATGGGCTGCAGAGTCAGGCTCTGGTTCAAAAACTGAGTGATGGAACGCAAGGCGGTGTTATCAAATGTCCGGTCAAGTTGCTCAGTCCCGAAAATCAATTGTGAAACAAGAGTATCGTTGTCACTGTGGATATTGTTAAGTAGTCTGATTAGAAGGAAAACTTCGGTACTGATGGTCTCGGCATCATCATAGATGATGTACAGCTTGTTATTGGGAGGCTGCCTGGATCGTAAACTGGCACTGAGTTCCCGGGTAAAGTCTTTTTGTGCATCCAGCCCGAGTGTCAACTGAATCTGTTATTGGAGAGCGTCCGGCGTGGCAGGTGGGGTATCAAAATAGATAACGGTTTGATTGTCAGCCTGTAATTCGGCAACCAGTTGCCTGCAAAGCGCTGATTTACCTGAGCCTTATGGGCCAATAACCTTGATAATGCCTTCGTTGATTTGGAGTGAGGTTTGAATACCGGAGAGGGTTTCCAGGTATGGGCCAAACTTGAGGTAACTGTCTCCGGACAAATACATTGGCTTTTTGCGTTGTCTTATGGAAAGGACTGCACAGAACCACTGGTTCGCAGTTGCCTTTGTTCGAATACAAAGGTTTGAGTGATTGTATTAAATATCCAGCAAATATACAGCCAGAAATGTCAGGATACTTGTAAATATAGCTGTTGCGGCGATCATACCCCAACCGGGACCACCTTTTTCAGCTTTAGAATTGAAATTCTTTTCAATCCGAACATCTTCAGTATCCAGTATGGCACGCTGTACATGGCTATTGGTGATTTTGGTGTCACCTCGCCCATAAGCGACCAGCAGTGCTTTATGACAGACAATTTTGATAACCCTCGGAATTCCTGCACTGGCTTTGCAAAGTTCATCAATGGCATTCTGATTGAACAGATTAACCCCGGGGAAACCCGATTTGGTCAGACGATGATTGATATAGCTGACGACCTCTTCATCAGTGAGCGTGGGAAGTACATAGGAAAAGGTGACACGCTGTTTCAACTGACGCAGAGACTCGCGTGCCAGAAGATCACTGAGTTCAGGCTGGCCAAACAATACTACCTGGAGCAGCTTTTCAGACTCCGTTTCCAGATTGGTGAGAAGCCTTAACACTTCAATACTCTCTTCAGGCATCGCCTGGGCCTCATCCAGCAGAAAAACAACTTTTCTGCCTTCTTCTTTCAGGACCATAAGTTTCTTGTTGATCTGGCTCATCACATGATGACGCCCTTTTTCATGATCCACTTCAAGCCCCAGTTCCTAAGCAAGGGCAAGTATCAGACCATCCGGTGTGAGGAAGGGATTCGGTACATAGGCTGAGACAAAGTCTTCTTCGAGTGTATTGAGGAGACGACGACAGATAAGCGTTTTACCGGTCCCCACTTCCCCGGTAATCATGATAAAGCCTTCACCACTTTCCAAGGGCGAGTTGTATGACCTCGATAGCCTGATGATGCCCGTCCAGGTCAAGGAAGAAATCCGTATTGGGAGTCAGCGTAAACGGCAGTTCACGCATGCCAAAAAATTCTAGATACATCTTGTCTTATTAACTTCCTGGCGTTATGAAATCGGGGTTTTAGAATGCTGTTTTGCGCGGCAATGATTAAAACACAGCCATGGGCTTTTCAACAAACACTCTGCCTAATATGATGAACATAATACGTGGTAGACAGGGCTTTCAAGAATAGGAAGATTTCTTTTTATTCAGTTGTTTACGTTTATGATCTGGAGAAAGAATGATTGGTTTTATTGATAAGCAGAACATGATCAGCAAGGAACAGTCGCTCCCTGGCAGGCAAGAGGCCTTGCCTGTGCAATCAAGCCACATTGTCCTTGGTAATCCCCTCAAGGGACCCTTTCCACATCCGCTGGAAACGATCGTGTTTGGTATGGGCTGTTTCTGGGGAGCAGAACGCCGGTTCTGGCAGCTGGACGGGGTCTGGTCTACAGCTGCAGGGTATGCGGGAGGTTATACGCCAAATCCCACCTATGAGGAAGTTTGCAGCGGCATGACGGGGCATACTGAAGTCGTCCTCGTGGTTTATGATCCCGGGCGTATCTCGCTTCAGGACTTGCTGAAAACATTCTGGGAAGCACATGACCCAACCCAGGGCATGCGACAGGGGAATGACAGGGGCACACAGTATCGATCTGCCCTGTATACCACCAACCCGGCACAGGCACAGGAAGTCGAACGAAGCAGGGAAAATTACAATAAGGCCCTGCAAGAGGCAGATTACGGGCCCATCACCACAGAAGTAGCACCGCTTGAAGTGTTTTACTATGCCGAGGAATATCATCAGCAATATCTGGCCAGGAATCCAAATGGGTATTGCGGGCTTCGTGGTACCGGCGTTCCCTGTCAAAACGCGTAATCTGTAATGTCTTTGCACGCAATAAACAAATATTTGGACTAAAATAGCCCCATGGAGCCTTCTACTGAAAAACTGATTGTTGCTATCTCATCACGCGCTTTGTTTGATCTGGACGAAAGTCATGAGGTTTATATAGAGCAGGGCGTTGAAGCCTATCGTCGTTACCAGATTGAACGGGAAGACGAGGTGCTTGGTCCAGGAGATGCTTTTAATCTGGTCAAAAAACTCCTGAATCTCAACACATTGCTGGGTAACAAGCGGGTAGAAGTGATTCTGCTTTCTCGTAATTCTGCGGATACAGGATTGAGAATTTTCAATTCCATTGAACAGCATGGTCTGGATATCCAGAAAGCCGCTTTTTGCGGCGGCTCAAGTCCCTATCGATATATCACGGCTTTTAATTCTCACCTGTTTTTATCAACTGATGGCCAGGATGTGCGAAAGGCGCTTGAAAATGGTATTGCCGCAGCCACCATTCTCAATTCAAGACAGGCCAACCTGGATGATTACAAATTGCGCTTTGCCTTTGATGGTGACGCTGTATTGTTTTCTGATGAAGCAGAAAAAATCTACAAATCGCGAGGCCTGGAAGAATTTACCCGTAGCGAACGGGAGGCGGCCAAAGAGCCGCTCAGTGGAGGCCCATTCAAACAGTTTCTGGCAGCCCTGCATATGCTGCAGCAAGAGTTCGGCCCCGATAATTCACCTATTCGCACCTGTCTGGTAACCGCCAGGGCAGCCCCTGCCCATGAGCGTGTTGTCCGCACCTTGCGTAAATGGCAAATCAATATTGATGAATCACTTTTTCTGGGGGGGCAGGATAAGGGGGCTTTCCTCAGGGCTTATGATGCTGATGTATTTTTTGATGACCAGCAGGGTCATTGTGAATCGGCCAGGGAGCATGTGGCTACCGGGCATGTTCCCCATGGCATTGCCAATGCGAAGCACTAAAGTAAATATGGACTGCAGGCTAGTGCAGGAAGGTAAAATACAGGCCGAGGATTAACAGGGCAGCGACCAGAATACCCCTCAAAACCTTGTCTGGAAACAATGAACCCACATGCGTCCCAAGATAGATTCCAGGCAGGGAACCCAACAACAATCCCCCCAGAAGTTTTAAATCAACGAGGTCATTGGCCAGGTATCCCAGTCCCGCAACCAGTGTCAGTGGTACCGCATGGGCAATACCGGTACCAACAACGGTAGTTGCCTTCCAGCGAGGATAAAGCAGGAAAAGAATTGCCGCGCCAATTGCACCGGCACCAACAGATGCCATCGTGACGCAAAAGCCAAGCACCAGACCAAGGATAAATGTCATGGCATGGGTATGTTTCTGCGGATAACCGTAAAAGGGGGGCTCCAGTCCATGATGAGCGGGCGGGACTTCCCCCCTGGAAAGGCGCTTCTGGATATGTTTTTGGAAACCTATTACCAGGGCAGTGATCACCAGCATGATCCCCAGGAACGTGGTTAACAGCGATTCATAGTTTTCGTTATCTCCCAGTCCTTCGGACATTACGAACATGGAAAGGCAAATGGAGACAGGTATGCTGCCTGCGGCCAGGAAAGCCATGGCTTTCCAGTCCACATTCTGTTTACGGTGATGGAAAAAAACTCCACTGCTTTTTGTGAGTGCGGCATACAGGAGGTCTGTCCCTATTGCTACCGGGGCGGGATAGCCCAGCAGGAGGAGAATAGGGGTCATTAATGATCCTCCACCAACACCGGTCAGGCCGATGGCAAAGCCCACAAGACCACCGAAAAAGGCCAGTAACAACAGATCCATCATACTGCAGAAATACTCTGGGAATACTCAAAGGCGCACAGGGTAGTGCAAAA
>CAZDCK010000005.1:12096-110047 GCA_964503965.1 uncultured Enterobacteriaceae bacterium
ATCATACTGCAGAAATACTCTGGGAATACTCAAAGGCGCACAGGGTAGTGCAAAATTTATATTCGATATACTAATATTTAGATATAATTTTATAACTTATTCTTATATATAAAGGCCTCTTGTAGATTACAGGACAATATTTATGAACCTACAGCAGTTGCGGTATATCCAGGAAATCGTCAACCATGATTTCAATATCAGCAGGGCAGCCCAGTCGCTTTATACATCCCAGCCGGGTATCAGCAAGCAGCTGAAAATACTGGAGGAGGAACTGGGGACCGGGATTTTTGTCCGCCACGGTAAACAGCTTGTTCAACTCACACCAGCCGGTGAAAAAATACTCGCCCAGGCGAAGGATATTCTCCAGAAAGTCCAGAACATCCAGTCCATCGCCCAGGAGTTTTCGTCTGAACATGCAGGTGACCTGGGCATTGCCACCACTCATACCCAGTCACGGTATATCCTTCCCGGCGTGATCAAGGCATTCATGGAGAGCTACCCTGAAGTAAACCTGCATATGCATCAGGGATCACCTGCACAGATCTCCCGGCTGGCTGCAGATGGCACAGCAGACTTTGCGATTGCTACAGAAGCACTGGAACTATTCAATGACCTTGTAATGATGCCTTGTTTTCACTGGAACAGGGCGATCCTGGTACCAAGGGACCATCCCTTGTGCCAGGAAAGCCGACTCACGCTGAAAAGTATCGCCGCCTTTCCCATTGTGACCTACGTTTATGGGTTTACTGGGCGCTCCAAGCTTGATGAAGCTTTTAATAAAGCGGGGCTTGCCCCAAGAGTAGTATTTACAGCGGTGGATGCGGATGTAATAAAAACCTATGTCAGGCTTGGGCTTGGTATAGGCATTCTGGCCAGTATGGCCATTGAAAAAAGGGATGCTGACCTGGTAACACTGGATGCCAGTCACCTCTTTGAACACAGCACTACCAGTATAGGATTTCGCCGTGAGACCTATCTTCGCAGTTACATGATGGACTTCATTGAAATGTTTGCACCTCACCTGACGCGCGGGAAAATTGAAGAGGCCGTAGAGAGCCATGGGACTTCTGCCCAGGGGAAGGTATTCAGAGACCTGGAAATACCGGTAAAGTGAGGGCTCAGTTACTTATCCGAAGCAATGACATTCCCCTGGTGAAGGCCACATTCTCTGGCAGTTTCTTCCTCCCACCACCAGCGACCTTCACGTTCATGCTGGCCCGGTCCAACGGGTCGAGTACAGGGTTCACAACCAATGCTGGTGAATCCCTGTTCATGCAGGGCGTTGTAGGGCACATCAAATAGGCGGATATAATCCCATACCTGCTGTGAAGACCAGTTGGCCAGGGGGTTGAATTTCACCAGATTGGGCCTTTCAGCCACAAATGTGGGGTCTGTCTCTATAACTGGGACATCATTGCGGGTACTGGGGCTCTGGTCCTTGCGTTGTCCGGTGATCCAGGCATCCACGGTCGCCAGCTTTCGTTTCAGTGGCGCAATCTTGCGTATAGCACAGCACTCATGGTGGTTATCCTCATAGAAACTGAAAAGTCCTTTCTCTTTGACAAAAGGCTCAAGCTCCGCGTGATCAGGGGTAAGAATGTCGATTGCCACACCATAGTGACTACGAATCTTGTCAATGAAACGATAGGTTTCCGGGTGCAGGCGACCGGTATCCAAAGTGAATACGCTGAAATCACGTTGCAGCTTTCTGGCCACTTTAGTGGTGATTTCGATCAGCACTACATCTTCGGCGCCACTGAAGGAAATTGCTGGTCTATCATAACGTTGCAGTGCAAGACTGATGATGTCTTTGGGATCACTATCGGCGTATTCCTCTGCCAATGCTGGAATATTCGCTTTATTCAGAGTCATGAGTAAAGACCTGGAGGAAAAGAAGCCGCATTGTACATCGCCTGCCTGGTGCGTCAAACCCTCTATTTTACAGAGACTTAGAGAGTAAAGCTGAAACATATTTAAGGCAGCGTTCCACGTGAAAAACACTTATAAATTAGTAACTTACCATTGAAAAAATGAAGAAAAGCGCAAAATACAGGCATTTTTGTGTTTCCACACACTATATCTGGTGTTTATGACCGTTATCGCCATTGCAAGGAGGCGGTGAAACAGGGAGAATGCGCGTTTTATTATTTTGCGCATAGTCATTTTGCCTTGAAAAGGAGTATCCCTTGGAAATTGCCTGCCTGGATCTTGAAGGGGTCCTGATTCCTGAAATCTGGATAAACTTTGCCGAAAAAACCGGAATCGATGCACTCAGGGCAACCACCCGTGATATTCCCGATTATGACCAACTGATGCAGCAAAGGCTGCGAATCCTGGACGAGCATGGACTTGGCTTTCATGAGATTCAGGAGGTCATAGAAACACTGTCACCACTGGAAGGAGCTGTAGAATTTGTAGACTGGCTCCGGGAGCGATTCCAGGTGGTCATTCTCTCCGATACATTCTATGAATTTTCCCAGCCCCTGATGCGTCAACTGGGGTTTCCCACCCTGTTATGCCATCGACTGGAAATTGAGGAAAACGGCAGGGTCAGTGACTACAAAATTCGGCAGAAGGACCCCAAACGTCAGTCGGTGAAGGCGTTTCATGGCCTTAATTATCGGGTGATTGCTGCAGGGGATTCCTACAATGATACGACCATGCTGGCTGAAGCAGACCAGGGGATTCTCTTCATGGCCCCGGATAATGTGGTCGAGGAATTTCCACAATTTCCAGCAGTATTTTCCTACGATGACCTGAAGCAAGCCTTTATAGACGCCAGTAACAGAAAGCTCGCTCTCTAGGTCTTTTTGGCCAGAAGCAGGGCCAGTGAGCGCAGCATACGTGCTGTAGCTCCCCAGATATAATAGTCACCGAAGACAAGAGTGAAAAAGTCCCGCCTGACGCCATCTCTTTCCAGCCAATCGGTACCGTAGGCATCAAGATTGCTAGCCAGGGAAAGGGGCAGGGCAAAAATTTCATCTACTTCTTCAGGGTTCGGTACTAGTGACGGACGGGATTCGGTCACCGCCAGGATGGGGGCGACAGCAAAACCTGATGGCAGCAGATCCACTTCGAGTATACCAAGCACCTCTACATGATCCGTATCCAGTCCTACTTCTTCCCGAGCCTCTCTGAGAGCGGTATAGACCGGATCAGGATCACTGGCATCAATACTCCCTCCTGGAAAACTGATTTGTCCGGCATGGGTAGGGAGGTGATCTGCACGCTTGGTCAGCAGGATCTCAAGGCCATTCACCCCTGGGTAAACAAGGACAAGCACCGCTGCCAGCCGATGATTGTCTGCATGATCATGTAGTGTGTGGGTGACATCCAGATCCCTGGCAATTGTCCTGATCTCGGCGATGGAATGCATGACAGGATTTAACTCAGAGTCCGGCTTTGAGGGCATCAAGGAACAAGGATATCTTGTCCAAGGACTCCTGGTATTCAAGATCTCCACGGGAGTCTGCAACAACACCGCCACCACCCCAGCAATGAATCCTGTTGCCATCCTTGACCAGTGTCCTGATACAGACATTACTGTCCATGTTGCCGCTGGTATCGATCCAGGCAAAGCATCCACAGTAGACAGAGCGCATGACTGTTTCCAGCTCATTAATGATTTCCATGGCCCTTATCTTGGGTGTGCCGGTGATGGAACCACCGGGGAAGCCTGCCTTGAAAAGTTCGAATATATCAGCGGGAGAATCCAGGTTGCCTGTAATTGTGCTGACCAGGTGGTGCACATTGGTGAAACTCTGGGTTTCGAAAAGGTCCGGGACTGCAATGCTGCCTGTGCTGCATACCCGACCGAGGTCATTGCGAAGGAGGTCAACGATCATGAGGTTCTCAGCCTTGTCTTTCAGGCTTTCTTCCAGTTCAGTCTTGTTGAGATTGTCTGTTTCGGCGTTGTCACTGCGTGGTCGTGTCCCCTTGATTGGCTGGGTCATGACAGCACCATTAGTCACTTTCACAAACCTCTCCGGTGAAAATGAGAGTACGGCATTGTCACCATCCTCCATGAAAGCGGCGAAAGGCGCTTTGGCAATAGCCTGCAAGCGTATAAACGCCATATAGGGGTCACCCTCACATTCAGCAGAAAAGCGCTGGGTCAGGTTTACCTGGTAGCAATCACCGGCCAGGATGTAGTCAATCACTTTCTGGTAGGCCTGCTGGTAAGCCTCCCGGGAAAAGTTCGATTCGAAATCACTTTGCAGAGAAAAGTTGCCCGGACTTTTTTCGTTTTCACTGTCCAGGGCGGACAGGACAGTCTCACGGGTCTCCTGCAGGCAGTTATCCCTGAATACAAGGGAGCATTTGTGCAGTTCATGATCGATTATGATGGACCAGGAGTAGAGTCCCACCAACATATCAGGAAGGGAGACATCCCCTGGATGATTCCTGTCAATGCGATACCACGGGTGAAGCAGCTCATAGCCAAAATAGCCAATGGCACCACCAGTGAACGGCAAGTCAGCTTCCGCGCTGATTTGCGGGTCGAGGGGGAATTCCTCTGCAAGAATATCCAGAGGATGGCCATCAACCACCCTGGTGCCATTTATAGACGATTCAATACGGGTCGTCGTCCCGTCGGTTTTCAATACCGCATCAGGGCAGGCAGAAAGAATTTCGAAACGGGTATCCTTGCGTTGCCGATCATTTCCACTGGCCAGTAACACAGGCAGGGGCAAGTGCCGCAGCTTTTTATAAAGCGGATAGGGTGTATTCTCATAGGGCAAAGAAAAGACGGTGTAGGGTCTGTCTGCCTGTTTTGCTGAATCGTTTCTCAAGGGCAATTTGTCGGTCTAGGTAATCCGGCTATTTTACTTGCAATTAATGCCGGATACTCGGGAAAAAGCCGCATCAGGTAAATGCTGCTGCCTTTTTCATCCCCATAGACTGTTTTCATCTGTTTGACCAGAATCCTCATCATCGGGGAAAGTCCATGAGTTTTGTAAAAATCCCTCAAGAGATTGATCACTTCCCAGTGAGCCTGTGTTAACTCAAGGCACTCTCTCTGTGCAATAGATTCTGCGACCTCGGGTGTCCAGTCATGAATATTCTCAAGGTAACCTTCCTTGTCCAGGGCAATTATCCTGTCAGCAATGACGAGGGTCTGAGTCATGGTTGGGTAGTTTTACTCTCGATATACGGGTTGTCACAGGGGGAATTACCCCCAGCTGATTACCTTCTCATGCGCCAGAGTCAGGTCAATAAACTGTGCCTGTGAGACTGCTTCAAAAGGGGCACGCATTTTGTCAGAAATCCCCCTGGCTGCCAAATCGGTTTCAAGTACACGCCATGAGACTGCCGGATCAACTGATGCCCATGTGGATGCCGTAGAAGGAGCCTCCAGGGAAGCGTAAACACCATCTTCTATCAAAAGGACAGTGTCACCTTCGCTCACCAGAGCAAGGCATCTTTCAAGGACTTCAGTTTTGTTTACGGTGTGCAGGATCATCAGAACACCAATACCTGATCGTGTTCCCTTGTGAGGCGGGTCAGACCAGCATCATCCAGTGGAGTTATTTCTGCCAGCCCAGCAACATCGAGGCCAAATTTCTCAGCGGACGGGAGATGAACACAAAGGGCTTTCACTTCGTAAAGAGGGAGGGCAGGGATCATCTGGCTTATATTTTTCAGCTCGGCAATGTCAGTTTCCTGACCATCGAATAACTGCAAAACTCCCTCATCAAGAAATACAACGGTGACAGCCTGCTCAAAGGCCGCAGCAGTCAGGGCAATATCGATTGCAGCTCTTGCTCTGGCACTACCGTAGGGGCTGGAACGGACGAGAAGCAGATAGGAAATGTTATCCATGACAATGACTCCTACTCCACAAAATGTATGACACGGTCAGCTTCCTGGATAGCATCTATCAACTGTCCAAGCCCGCTTATTGTGAAGCCGTAGCGCAAGGTAGCGGCCTCTTTGTCATAACGGTCAGCTTCACTCACATCCAGGATCCCACGCCTGACTGCCGAGGTGGCGCATACAACGGCATCCAGATCATGGTTCTTGATAAGAGTTTCCCATCGGGCAGGGATGTCAGTTTCATCCTGGGGCGGGACAGCTGCAAGACTGGCGTTAAAAACGCCGTCCTGGTAGAAAAACAGGCGAAATATTTGATGGCCTGAAGCAATTACTGATTCGGCAAAGTGCAACGCTGACAAAGCCGATGGCGATGTCCATGGAGCTCCGTAAATAACCAGTGAAAACTTCATAGCAGGTCAGAGTTTATGACAGTCTTAAATAAAAAAGCCCTACATAAAATGCAGGGCTTCAAAATCACACACCCGGGATCTGTCAGTCACGACTGCCGGACAATACTGCCAGCAGGTGTAGCAGATGGATAAAGAGGTTATATATGTCCAGGTAAAGACTGACGGTTGCCCTGATGTAGTTCGTTTCCCCGCCATGAATGATGCGGCTGGTATCAAACAGGATCAGACCCGAAAATATCAGGATAGCTGCAGATGAAATTGCCAGTGAAAGTGCCGGCATCTGCAGGAAAATATTAGCCAGCATCGCTACGATCATCACAATCAGGCCAGTAAAAAGGAACCCCCGCATAAAACTGAAGTCCTTGCGCGTGGTTAGCACATACCCTGAAAGTGTGAGGAAAATCAGGCCTGTTCCACCCAGTGCCTGCATGACTATTGTCGGCCCATTTGGAATGGCTGTCATGTAAAAACTCAGCATGGGACCAAGAATAAAGCCCATTAATCCGGTAAAGGCGAAAACAGCAACAATTCCCATAGCGGAGTCTGCAGCTGAATTCACCCAGAACAGCAGACCGAAACTGACAGCAAAGAGGATCCAGTGCATCATGGGGGGCAACTGGACAAACATTCCTCCAAAAGCCGTCACGGCACTGAACAACAATGTCATGGACAACAGCAGATAGGTGTTCTTGAGGACCTTGTTTGTGGCAAGAACTTGTTCCTGGCTACGGGTACCGACAGCGTAATGTCCTTGAGTCCTGAAACCATAATCGCTCATTCTTTATCTCCGTTAGATTTGTATGTAACACACTAATGTATATATGGGGTAAAACCCACGTAAATCAACGCTTTCATCATACTTGGACCGCCCTTAAAAGCAAGAAATTTCACTTGGGAACAAGTTGCGGTTTCCGGTTGACTGCGCCGGTGATTAAGGTAAGATGCACCCCTTTCATGGAGGGGTGGCAGAGCGGTTGAATGCACCGGTCTTGAAAACCGGCATAGGTTAATAGCCTATCGAGAGTTCGAATCTCTCCCCCTCCGCCAGAATCAAAAGCCCGGCCTTGTGCCGGGTTTTTTGTTTTCGGGTTCGGCTGAACCTCCTTAGCCCCCAGTTCGACAAGCGAATGCATGTGGATCACGCAGGGTGCGCGTTTTCAAACGCGCCCGAAGGGGCCGTCGCCTGCCGTCGAATCAATCTCTTTCCCTACTTGAGAATCAAAAAACCGGCCTAAAGCCGGTTTTTTTCAGTATCCAGAAATAATGCCCCTTATTGTCTGGCAGCAAGCCTTACTTCCGCTTCTTGCAGTCCGATCATATCCAGCAGGATCTTGCCACTTTCCACCAGGTAGGGATCTGCATTGTCATCTTCTTCTGTCATCAGTTCATCTTTTTCCACAGGATCAATGCCTGCATTATTCAGGGCGACTTCTTCTTCAGTATCATTATCATCATCCATTGCTTCTACGGATTCATAGGGTTCCTGCCCCTTGGCAATTCTCCTCGCGTTGGTTATTTCGAGACGCCATTGATCAGCTTCCTCACGTTCTGCAAGCAGTTCCTGTTCGTTCAGGCTGAGCTGGTTTTCTTCCCTGTTTTCAAGCGCGCGTTGAATCTGGGCTTCAATGAAGTTGAAGTCGGGATTGTCCGCAAGCCTTTCTTCATGCCGAGTCACCAGTGAGGGCAATATCGCTTTCAGGTCATTATAGGGTTGATAGTAATTGGCTTCGATAGTGTCCCAGGGAAGGGCTGTAGGCAGGGCACTCTCACCTATATCCTCAGCCGTGTCGTATAGATCAGGGAAAACAATATCAGGTGTCACTCCTTTATGCTGGGTGCTCTCACCGGAAATACGATAGAACTTGGCTCGAGTAATTTTCATCTGTCCATCACCAAGGGGAATGAGTTCCTGCACGGTGCCTTTACCAAATGTCTGGCTACCAAGAACGACTCCTCGCTGGTAATCCTGGATGGCACCGGCAAAAATCTCGGAGGCGGATGCACTCAGCCTGTTCACGAGTACGGCCAGGGGGCCGTCATACACAACTTCTGGGTCAGGGTCGCCCTGGACGATATTGTTGCCATCAGCATCCCTGACCTGGACAGTTGGCCCCCGGCGGATAAACAGTCCAACCAGTGAGTTGGCTTCACTTAATGACCCTCCGCCATTGCGACGCAAATCAACAACAACGGCTTCAACGCCTTCTGCCTTCAATTCTTCAAGCAGGACTCGTACATCGCGTGTGCTGCTTCGATAATCAGGATCACGGCGCTGGAGAGCCTCAAAGTCTATATAGAAAGTTGGCAGTTCAATAACGCCAATTTTATGGACTTCACCGTTATAGGTTACCTCCACAATCTCTTTGGCAGCAGACTGCTCTTCTAATTTTACAGTGTCACGGGTGATGCTGATTACTTTGCTTTCCAGACCGGATTCGGAGGAGGCGGGGATCACATTCAATCTCACCACAGAGCCTTTTTCGCCACGGATCAGCTGGACGACATCGTCGACTCGCCAACCCACCACATCTACAAAAGGCATATCACCCTGGGCGACAGCCGATATGCGGTCAGAAGGCTGAAGCTCTCCTCCCATGTCTGCCGGTCCACCACTGACTATACTGACCACTTTCGTATATTCGTCCTCAGTTGTGAGTACCGCACCAATGCCTTCCAGGGAAAGGCGCATGCTCATATTGAAGTTCTCAGCCGCGCGAGGAGCGTAATACTGGGTATGAGGATCAAAGGTTGTGGTCATGGCATCCATGTAACGCTGATAGACATCCAGGCCATTGGTCTTCAGCACCTGGCTCAACTGGGAGCGGTACCGGTCACTCAGTTCTTCCCTGATATCAGCCAGGGCCTTTTCGTCGTCATCCAGTTTCATTGAAAGAACGTTGCTCTTGACCCTTTTACGCCAGATTTCAGTCAGGTCAGATTCACTGGCAGGCCAGGGCTCTTCAGAACGGTCCACAATGATGTGCTCATCCAGCGTGAAGTCGAATTCTGAAGGATCTTCTTCAATACGTTTGAGTGAGTAAATCAGGCGTTCCATGAGTCGTTCACGGTATCGATTGAAAATAAGGTACCCGAAGCCGACATCACCGTCTGTAAGCAGATCATCCAGTCGGGTTCGGTAAGTTTCAAACTCATTGATATCGTCCTGGGTAAAATACATGCGGGCGCCATCAAGGGTCTCTATGAAGCTGTCCAGCATTTCACTGGAAAACGTGTCATCGAACACAATTTCGGCGTAATGATTTCGCGTCAGTTGGCGAATGATGTTCTGGGTAATTTCCCCATATTCAGGTTCGGGCGTTAACTCCACATAAATTGCATTCTTGTCGAGAGGAATTTCGCCAGGCAGATATAGTGGCTGTTGCGCATGAGCGGTATTGGCCGTCACTAATACTGACAGCGCCACCGTCATAATTGAGGTGGAAAGGGACTTCAAACCTGAATGTTTCATAATACCTAAATAATCCATAACTCTGTCTATGCCGTTGTTTACCCTGTCAAACCAGGGGTTGCTCTGTTTATCTTCATGTTTTCCGTAAGTTATACGCAATCGTGTGATGTTCGGCTTTCCGGCATTCACGTTGAGGGCGTTTCTATACAAATGTTACATCTGCCTGATAAATCAGCAGTATTCATCTTACTATCATAAAGAAGAAATTGGGCAAAAAAATGGTAACAGACGCTCAGGGCGTCAAAATACAAAACCAGTCCCTGATTGTTTGACAGTATTCAGTCGGGTTTTATTCTTTTCTTTCTGGCTGAAGCGTGTCGTTCTGTCAACTGGACGTCAATATAACGGTCGGTGATGGCACTGGAGCCATGTCCGGCATCATCACGGACATGTTCGCGAGGCCTGTGTTTCACATCTTCCGATATCCCGGTATGCCGGAGCCAGTGAACAGTTGCCGCCTTGAGCTGGTCTGCCTCTTCATTAAAACCTTCTGCTCGCATAGCCAGTTCTGCCTGGTCGAAACAAACCTGCACAATACCGCGTATCTGGCGGGTACTGGTGATATTTCCCTGGCCACGTGCTTTGTGAACCAGGGGCGTGTATTCACCAGGTGAGGGCAGGTCGGGGAGCCCCCTTGCCCGGCGATAGCGTTTTAACGCTTCAATCATGTCATCACTGACTGAGATCTGACGTTCCTTATTCCCTTTTCCCACGGTCCTGAACCACCAGTTCCCCTCGAGATCACGTTCAAAATCGCCCATTTTCGGGCTCCAGCGCTCTGTTTCAACAAGTTCAGAAATGCGCAAATACATGCCAAAAAGCGCATTCATGATAAATAAGGTGCGCTCATGGAGCGTATCCTTTTTTGCCATTTTCTCTGCAGTTTCAAGGATATACGTCCACTGCAGCTGTGAAAGTCTGCGAATTGGCTTACTGGCCTGAGTTTTGCGCAAGAATTTGCCTTTCTGGCGGATCTGGGCCACTGGATTGAATTCCAGGTATTCTTCCTGGATCAGGAAATTACAGAAACTGCTAAGTACCGCAAAGATGCTCTGGATGCCGCTTTGTGAGAGAAAATAGGGGGATTGTGCAATTTTTCCCTGAATGACATAGGGGCGCCATTCCGGATTGGGTACCCTGTCACCGTTTTTCATCATAAACCTGGCAACATTTTTAGAGCCAATCCATTCCCTGGGTGGATTTTTGGCAAACTCGACATAGGCCTCTATATCTTCGCGACGCACTGTTTTGAGCGATTTACTGGCTACTAACCAGCACCAGTGCAGGAAATGCTCGATCTCACGCCTGTAAGTGGAAAATGTATCCGGGCTGCCTCGGTAGGAATACAGGAACTCACTGGCAAGCTGGTAATCATCAATTGCATATTCCGGCTCTCCATCAAGCAGGTGCCTGACCGATCGTATTGGTTGCTTGTACGGATTTGGCATTTCATCAAGCGTATCGAAAAAAGGTACCGGGGGTTTTGTCATCGCATCATCAGTTCAAATGGATTATTTTTGTATTAAGTGTGCTGATGGCAGCATCAGGCTACAGGCAGTTTTTCAACTCACAACTAGAATTTAATCCTTATACTTAATCTAGCTATATACGGTAACTTATTGTTAGGGCTATATATTCATTAATTGTCAGCACGTTCTGCCTCATACCCCTATTTCCGGTAATAAAGATTACCGGAAATAGTAATGGATGTAAATTACCCTATCCCAGCCAATGGATATAATTGTGTGAATCAGGTCCTGGCCTGTCTCATGGTAACGAATTCTTCTGCGGCGGTTGGGTGAATACCCACGGTTTTATCCAGTTGGGATTTTGTAATGCCGGCCTGCATGGCGGCAGCAAAACCCTGGATGATTTCTCCTGCATCAGCTCCCACCATGTGCATCCCGAGAACCCGGTCTGTTTTACCATCAACGACGAGTTTCATGTAAGTACGTTCCTGATTACCGGACAGAGTATGCTTCAAATGCCTGAATTCGCTTTCATATATAACGACATCCGGATTCTGGGCTGAGGCTTGTTCCTCGCTCAGACCAACAGTGCCTACATTGGGATGGCTGAAAACAGCCGTGGGAACAAGATCATAGTTCATAATATCGCGCGTGCCCCTGAACAGGTTTGAGGACAGGATCATTGCTTCAGCCGTTGCAATTGGTGTGAGAGGTGCATGCCCTACTACATCGCCGAGTGCGTAGATGCCCGGTTCTGTGGTTTCAAAGAAGTCATCGACAACCAAGGTGCCATTGCTGTTGGTCTGCACTTGTGTATTTTCCAGCCCCAATCCTTCCGTATTGGGCTTTCTACCGGTGGCATACAGAACACAATCAAACTCATGACTGCTGCCATCTTCAAAATTCACATGCAATACATTGTTATCCTTGGTTATTTTTTTGACATTACTGTTCATCAACATGGTGATATGCCGCTGGCACTCCTTAAACAGATGCTCCCGAATATCCTTGTCAAATTGTTTAAGGGGGATCTCTCCACGGTAAGAAAGGGATGTTTTAGCCCCCAATCCGGCAAAAATACCGGCAAACTCCAGGGCTATATACCCCCCTCCCACAACCAGAACACGCTCGGGGAATGCAGGTAAATCGAATACTTCGTTGGATGTTACGACAAACTCATTACCGGGGAATTCGGGGACGAAAGGCCATCCTCCTGTAGCTATCAGAAGTTTCTCGGCGGTGATTGTCTTTCCCGCCACTTCCACTGTGTTGGAATCACAGATGCGTGCCCTACCATCAAAAACAGTAACACCTGAATTATCCAGGAGAGAGTTATAAATACCATTAAGTCGACTGATTTCAGCTGTCTTGTTGTCACGCAATGTTGCCCAGTCAAAGGCCGGTATACTGGATTGCCAGCCAAAGCCCTTGCTGTCTTCACAGTCGTAACGAAAGTGTGAGGCATAGGTATAGAGTTTCTTGGGTACACACCCGACATTGACACATGTGCCACCCATATACCGGTCTTCAGCAATGCCGACCCGGGCACCATGACCTGCAGACATCCTGGCTGCCCTGACACCACCGGAACCGGCTCCAATAACGAATAGATCAAAATCAAACATCTGATATTCCCATTAGGTTTTTCAATTACCAGACACCTTGGTGGGCGCCTGGCGGTTTTGCGGACAAGGCTAACCGGTATCTCTGTCAAATCCCATAGTCATGACAACAAAAAATACCTATTTTGATTTGAAAGGTTTATTATTTATCACTGACTTGTTCAACCAAATCTTTAAAACACGGACATAAAGGCAACGGAACATGGCTGATTTCACTAACGAAAAACAGGAAAACAGGGAGCAACAGGGTTCAACGGGCGGTCAGACCCCCTCAGTAGTCGAGAAATTTGTTATTCGCCTTCCCCAGGGGCTTCGTAACAAGATCAAAAACCTATCAGAACAGAGCCGCCGAAGTATGAATTCGGAGATCATCATGGTACTGGAGAATCATATTCAGCAGAACCTGATGGACGACAGCGTTGAAGCAGTATCTGGAGAAACCCTGCAACAGTACACCGAGCATAAGGACAGTGAACGTATTGCTGATGAAGAGTTGACCCGTCGTCTGGAAAACCTACCCGAAGACAAGAAAAAGGCGCTTCTGGAACTGCTAGGCTGAAATTTCGCCAGTCTTGCAACTCCTGGACTCCAATCAATACAGCCAGTCTATTCGGGCAATCCTTTGAATTACAGATAACTGGCAAGACTATGCAACCCAGCCTTTTCCTCGACGAAAATACACAAAGCGCTGAAATTATCAGGCTCCCGGATGCCGAGCTACATTATTACCCTGCTTTTCTCGCTGAATTGGCAGGCCATCGGGTACTGGAATCGCTCCTTAAAGAAACGCCCTGGCAACAGGATCACCTGGTGTTTGGGGGAAGACGTGTACCCGTGCCCAGGTTGCAGGCCTGGTATGGTAACAGGGAGTGCCGTTATGGATATTCCGGCCTGATGCTTGCCCCCCTCCCCTGGACGCCAACTCTGCATGAACTGCGCTCCATGGTTGAGGATGTCACAGGAGAACCCTTTAATTGCGTCCTGCTCAACCACTACCGGAATGGTCATGACAGCGTTTCCTGGCACAGTGATGATGAACCAGAACTTGGACCAGATCCTGTCATTGCCTCCCTCAGCCTGGGAGAAGCTCGGAAATTTGAGCTCAAACACCGCAAAACCGGTGTCAAATCCGTCTGCGAGCTTGGACATGGCAGCCTGCTTGTCATGGGCCGGGGAATCCAGCAAAATTGGCAACATCAGGCACCTAAACAATCCGGTGTTACAGGCAGCAGACTGAATCTCACATTTCGAAACATAGTCGCCTGATTAACTTGCCAAACACCTTTGGAAGACTTCTTGTAGCAACGCCTGAAAGCCAATCAACTTAATTACTCACAATATTTATTCAAATGCCAAGGATTAATTTCGTGAAACGCCTTTTGTCCCTCATCGTTATTTTTGCTCTTCCTTATAGCGCTGTTTTCGGGGAAACCATGCGTGTCAGCCATGGCATGGTCTCTACCCGCTCGGATATTGCATCAGAAGTGGGGCGAGAAATCCTGGAACAGGGAGGCAACGCGATTGATGCGGCCGTGGCTACAGGCTTTGCCCTGGCGGTCACCTATCCCTCTGCTGGCAATCTGGGTGGTGGTGGTTTCATGGTTTTCCATGACGCCGATGGTGAGGTCATTACACTGGATTTCAGGGAAAAAGCCCCGGCAGCAGCAAACCGGGACATGTATCTGGGCGCTGATGGCAACGCCGACCGGAATCTTTCCCGTAACAGCCGGCTAGCATCAGGGGTTCCTGGTTCAGTTGCTGGCATGCTGGAAGCGCTAGATCGATTCGGGACCATGCCGCGTGAGACTGTTCTTGCACCTGCCATAAGGCTGGCTGAAGAAGGGTTCATTCTCAACAATGACATCGCCGGGCAATTTCGAAGCCACTTTCGTACTTTCAGGCAATATCCTGCCTCGCTGCGCAAATTTTCCCGTGATGGCAAACCCTATAATGCTGGCGACCTTTGGCAGCAGCCTTTACTGGCAGAAACACTTAGGTCAATATCTGAGCATGGCCGGGATGGATTCTATAAAGGTCCGGTCGCGGACATGATTGTCAGTGATATGGACAAAAATGGTGGTGTGATTTCCCATAATGATCTCGAATCCTACGAACCCGTCTGGAGACAAGCGATCCACGGCAATTACCGCGGGTATGATATCTGGTCCATGGGCCCACCTTCCTCCGGTGGTATTCTTATCGTGCAAATGCTCAATATGATGGAGCCTTTTAATGTGGCTGAGTACGGCTGGGGAAGCAAGGAAGCAATCCATCTGATGGTTGAAGCCCAACGACGCGCTTATGCTGACCGTGCGGTTCACCTTGGAGACCCGGATTTTTCCGATATTCCTGCTTCACTGCTGACCTCAAAAACCTATGCGCGCCAGCGCTTTGAAAACTTCACGATGGACAAGTCTGGCGACAGCTCCCTCATAAATGCCAGCCAGCTTCCCGATGAAAGCCCCAATACTACCCATTATTCAGTCATTGACAGCCAGGGCAATGCTGTTTCCATTACGACAACACTAAACAGCTCCTACGGAAACAAGATTGTGGTCGAAGGCGCAGGTTTTCTCCTGAACAATGAAATGGATGACTTTGTCACCAGCGTGACAGCCACTCATGTGAATGAAATTGCGCCGGGAAAGCGAATGATGAGCTCCATGTCACCGACAATTATTTCCCGAAATTCGAAACCTGTTTTGATTACCGGTTCCCCTGGTGGCTCTTCGATCATTAACACGGTACTCCAGGTAATCGTCAATGTAATTGATCATGGTATGGCCCTGGAAGACGCGGTTACCAGTCCCCGTCTGACTCATCAATGGCAACCAGATATGATCCGGTATGAGGAAGGAGCAATCTCTGATGAGGTTGCCCGGGCGCTGGAGAGCATGGGGCATAAGGGCCTTAATCCATCCAGACGTTATATTGGAGAAGCCAACTCCATTCTGGTGAGCGAAGACTATATAGAAGGTGTCTCGGACCCACGTATCGTGGGTGGTGTTGCCGGTTATTGATCATCATACTTGCTAAACACTTCATATCAGGCATGGCTCTGACCTTCAAATTCCGGTTTCACCAAGCCTTTTCGTGACATATCCGCCGCAGAATCCTGCCTGCTGCACATTTCGGTCATGGCCGGACAGGTAATCCTCGATCTTGCGCCTGATTTGCTGGCCCTCATCGTTACGCAAGGCCAGCCCTATCCCTGTCTGTATGTGAGCGGCGTATTTATCGGGCGACCTCTGCGCTTGTGTCACCCAGATGACAGTGGCACAAACTGGCGAGGGCAATTGCTCATGCATAAAACGGATAAGCAGGAATGCCTTGTCACCTATAGACAAGTGATCTGTGGTAGGAACACACAAAGCCCCCGATCGTATGAAGGGCATATAGAGACGGGCCAATGTTTCTAGAGTCTCAATATGAAAATATAGAAAACTGTTTCGCCGCCTTAATCCGGCATTCAAATGGGTCATGGTACTGCCTCCCTGCAGCTGTGAAATGGCAACCTGATTTTTCAGGCCTGTTCTACGCGTCTTGAACTTCTCCCAGTGCCAGCCCAATGGTGAAAAAGAGATTCCAGCAACAGTTGGGCATTGGGATTAGCCCTGCTCCTGCTAGCCCGTCTTGCTGCCAGGACTTCATCAGAAAAGCTGTGTAGTGCCTTTATTGTAGTCGGCATCTGGAAAAATACCGATAACTGTTGAAGATCATGATCATTGAGAGTGACCGAGGTGCTTGCCCCCTGGTTGTATGCAAGAATATCTGATACGCAAAGCAGCATACTCTCAAGATTTTCTTCCAGGCTGAATTTCTCACATTCGGCTGCAGCATCAGCAATATTCAGTTTTCCCTGCAACAGTAAAAGCATGATTCGATGTAATACGTTCCTGTCATGCAGCGCATCCTCATCGGCATAGTGAAGGGCCCGTAAAGGCACATTGCCAGCCATGCGCAGCAATTCCCTGGCTGATGCCCGAATATTTTTTGACTCAAGCCACGGAATAACATCACGTTCATGAGGTCTGTTGAACTTGATCAGGTGACAACGGCTACGGATAGTGGCCATCAGGAGAGCTGGCCGATGAGAGACAAGTAAAAGCAAGGTGTTGGCCGAAGGCTCTTCCAACACCTTGAGCAGGGCATTGGCACTGTTGATATTCATTGACTCTGCAGGATTGATGATAACTACTTTATAACCGCCTCTCTGGGAGGTTTGTACTGCAAAGTCGATAGTCTCCCTGATCTGGTCAATTCGAATGCCGGCAGATTCTTCCGGCTGGATCATTTTCAGGTCAGGATGGGTGCCGGCCAGTAACAACTGGCATTCACGGCACTGACCACAGGCTTGATTAGCAACCGGTGCGTTGCATAGTAGATAGTGCCCAAAGTGCCTGGCCAGCTCCAGTTTACCGAGCCCTTCCTGCCCGCCCAGCAGATAGGCATGTGCCAGCTTGCCTTTGCCAGCCAGTGATGCAAGCTGCTCAAAGGTTGGAGATAACCATGGCAATAATTCAGTGGAGTGTTCACTCATTACTGGCTGCCCCCGGTTGTCTCGGTTTCGACATAAACAGTCGTGGACAGAGAAAGCCCGAAATGATGGTTTACCTGGTCCAGTATCAGGCCGTTTACCTGGGCAATAGTGCCGGAAGCATCGATAAGCTTTCTGGTTGACGGTGTCTGTTCCGCCAGTTGCCTGAATCCATCTCTGACACGTTGCTGATAGGCCAGTCCCTTTTGCTCAAAGCGGTCCTCAGCTCCCCCACGAGTTTCAGCCCTCTGTAATGAGAGTGATGGGTCAAGGTCAAGAATCAGGGTCAGATCAGGTACAAAATCACCTACGACTCTTGAATGAATGCTTTCCACAGTTTCAAGGCCAAGATTTCCGGCCACCCCCTGGAATGCCCGGGATGAGTCTGCAAAGCGATCTGAAATTACCCAGGTGCCGTTCTTCAATGCCGGAAGAATCGTTTCCACCATATGTGAGCGCCGCGCAGCATAAATCAACAGGAGTTCGGTCATATCATCCCAGCGGCCCGCATCCCCTTCCACTACCAGGCGACGAATTTCTTCTGCCCCTTCAGAGCCACCGGGTTCACGGGTAAGAATGACATCAAGTCCTGCCTGCTGCATTGCAGCGAGCAGTTGTCTGCTCTGGACCCCCTTGCCGGCACCATCAACTCCTTCGAGAACGATAAATCCTGCCTTGCTTGTATTTACATCATTGGACATTGGTGTCAGTTACCCAGCTGATACTGATCAACAGCCGCCTGATGTTCCTCAAGCGTGCTGGAAAAATAATGCCCGCCATCTCCCCGGGCAACAAAGTAGAGTGTATCACTGTCATCTGGATGCATGGTTGCATGGATGGCAGCCCTGCCAGGCAAAGCAATGGGAGTCGGTGGCAGGCCGTTAATCAGGTAGGTGTTATAAGGCGACGGTGCTCTCAGGTCAGCCCGTGTAAGATCACCGTCAAAAGACTCTCCAAGTCCGTAGATAACAGTAGGATCAGTCTGCAGGCGCATACGTTGCTGAAGACGCCGAACAAAGACACCCGCAATCTGCTGACGTTCCGATGCCAGTCCTGTCTCCTTCTCCACAATAGAGGCCATTACGAGCGCTTCATAGGAAGTATCATAAGGCAGTCCAACATCTCGGCTGCTCCATTCCTCTTCTAGTACCCGTGTCATCAAAGTACTGGCCCGGGACAGAATTTCCCGATCGGAGGTGCCCCGTTCAAAATGATACGTGTCCGGGAAAAGCAGTCCCTCCGGATAAAAATCCGTATTGAACAATGCCTGGAGAGTCGCCTTGTCCGTTCGGTCAAAGGTGGTCTCAATGAACTCATTTGCCTGTATAGCCGCCAGAGCCTGTTGCAGGTTCCATCCCTCAACAATGACAAGTTGATAGAGTATGGTATCTCCCGCTACCAGTTTCATGAGCAGGTCCCGGGCATTCATACCGGGCTGGAGCCTGTAATCCCCTGCCCTGATATCATCCGCCAGGCCCGTCATTCTCCCATAGAAGCGGACGTCAAGTGGACTGGTAATAATATCCTGATCAGCCAGACGTGTGACCAGAGAATTGAAGGTCGTGCCGGAACTCACTTCTATTGTTACAGGGGTATGCAGAGACAATGGGGAGTTAATATGCTGGAAAAAGAAAACACTGCGCAACAGGAAGGTTGCCAGCAAGATATAGCCCCAGAGGAGAAAGCGGGATTTCCTGCTGCTGATATCAAATTTCACTGGCGGCGAGAACCTTGTCGAAAAGTTGCCTGGCGTCTCCGGTCATAGTGCCCTTACCGCCAGCAGGTCTGAAGTTTGCCTGGCCTGCAGAATGGCTAATACAGTTTACAGGCCAAATACCAAAAACACTGTTACAGACAAAAACCTCATCGGCCTGTGCGAGGCGTTCCAGGGGACTCTCGGGCTCTTCGCTACTCCCGGGCATACTGTTGAGCAGGTAATCACGCAGTATGCCTGCAACACCACAATCCTCAAGGGTGGGCGTCATCAATTGGCCTGATTCAACCCAGAACAGGTTACTTCTGGTTCCTTCCTTGATGTTATCGTGCATATCCAGCATCAGGCCTTCATCAAAGGTGCTATCAGGCCATTCCATGGAGGCCAGCACCTGCTCCAGGCGATTGAGGTGTTTGAGACCGGCAATCGCAGGCTGGTCAGCCAGTCGCTGTTTGCAAATAAACGTTCGAATACCTGAGGCCTGGTTGGCATATTCAGGCAGGGCATGAAGCGTTATGATCCGTGAAGGCTCGCACTGTTCGCCCGGTCGATATCCACGCCCTCCTGATCCCCTGGTCAGCATGACTTTCAGCACACCCTCCCGGGGGAATTCAGTTGCCAGAACAGCAATTTCTTTTTCCATCAATTGACGGTCAAAAGGAATTTTCAGGGTTGATGCCCCCTTTTCCATTCTGTCCAGATGTTCGGTAAGTAACACAGGAATAGCCTGGTGCAAACGGACAGTTTCAAAAAGGCCGTCACCATAGGCAAGCCCACGGTCGCCGATTTGCACCATGTCCTGGACTTGTCCATTAACCAGCATGGATTCCTAAACCCTGGAAAGAATCAGACTGCCGTTGGTTCCACCGAACCCGAATGAATTGCTCATAACAGCATCAATGGATGTCTCCCTGGCCGAACCAGGCACATAATCGAGGTCACAGCCCTCTCCGGGTTCATCCAGATTGATGGTCGGAGGTATTACATTTTCCAGCATACTTTTGATGGAAAATATTGCTTCAACGGCACCGGTTGCTCCAAGGGAGTGACCGATCATGGATTTGATTGAACTTACTGCCACATTGCCGCCATCGCCACCAAACACCTGCTTTATCGCCATGGTCTCAGCTAGATCCCCAGCCTGGGTCGAGGTGCCATGGGCATTGATGTACTGGACCTGGTCAGGATTAAAGCCAGCATCATTCAGGGCATTTTTCATACAGGCTGCAGCACCGTTACCACTCTGTGAAGGCGATGTAATATGGAAGGCATCACCACTCATGCCAAAACCGGTCACTTCAGCGTAGATGCTCGCCCCCCTTTTACGTGCTGCTTCAAATTCTTCCAGGACGACAACACCTGCGCCGTCGCTAAGGACAAAGCCATCACGATCGGCATCCCAAGGACGACTGGCTTCTTCCGGATTATCATTGCGGGTTGACAATGCTCTTGCAGCACAGAAACCGCCCAGGCCTGCCTTGGAGATCGGTTTTTCAGCACCACCGGCAAGCATTGCATCTGCATCACCAAAAGCAATCATTCTGGCAGCCAGGCCGATACAATGAGTACCAGTAGTACATGCGGTCGCAATGGCCAGGTTTGGTCCCTGTAAATTGAATTCTATGGACAGGGTGCCTGACACCATATTGACAATAGAGCCTGGTACGAAGAACGGGGAAATTTTTCTTGGGCCGCTTTTGTTGATCAGTTCGACAGTATTTTCGATATTGGAAATACCACCGATACCTGAACCGATAGCCACACCAATTCGGAGAGGAGGATAATCATCCTCTGAAAGCCCGGAATCGGCCATGGCCTGCTTTCCTGCGGCAACACCATAATGAAGGAAGGCATCCATCCGCCTGGCTTCCTTGAGAGGCATGTATTGTTCGACATCAAAATCCCTGATTACACCACCAAAACGGGTGCTGTAAGCTGAAGCATCGAATTCCTCAATGGCACTGATGCCGCTTCTACCTTCCTTGAGTCCTTTCCAGGTATCTTCTACGTTATTTCCCAGTGGGGTCAGCGCCCCCATACCAGTAACGACAACTCTTCTTCTCGACAACGGTAAACCCTCTGGAACTGTTTGTTCGGCGACTAACTATACTGAATAATTCAGGAAGTGAACATGGTACAGGCAGGCCAAAATCGCCACATCGGCCTGCAAATATGCCAGACAATAAAAAAGCTACTTCCGGTAATCCGGAAGTAGCTTTGTAATACGGTTAACGTATTTGTCTTACAGATGCTCGTTAACGTAATCGATCGCTAACTGAACAGTTGTAATTTTTTCGGCTTCTTCATCAGGAATTTCAGTTTCAAATTCTTCTTCCAGTGCCATAACCAGTTCAACTGTATCGAGGGAGTCTGCACCCAGATCCTCAACGAAAGATGATCCACTGTTCACTTCTTCTTCTTTGACTCCGAGTTGTTCAGCGACAATCTTTTTGACTCGTTCTTCAACGCTACTCATATTTTCCTAGCTCCTGGTAGACAATGGTTGTTGCAAATTCTGTTTTAAAAAATTCAGTGTAATATGTTTTTAGCACTTTTGGTCAATCGGGCCCCTCCCGATATTCCGCGAAGTTTACCGTAACTTAATTAATTATGTAATCTTAAAAACCCGATTATTTTTCCTAAAAAAAACACTTCCAAACAGGTGATTTAATTTGGCAGATTCAGGAATTATCCCATATACATTCCACCGTTGACATGGATTGTCTCACCAGTGATGTATCCTGCTTGATCTGACGCAAGAAATGACACAACAGAGGCAATTTCTTCGGGCTGACCATAACGACCCATTGGAATTTTACCCAGCAGCGCCGCAGTCTGGTCTTCCCCAAGATCTCGGGTCATATCCGTATCAATAAAACCTGGTGCTACACAGTTAACGGTAATGCCACGAGAACCTATTTCCATAGCCAGGGCTCTGGAAAAGCCCTCAAGCCCTGCCTTGGCTGCTGCATAATTCGACTGCCCAACATTGCCGCTTGAGCCGACAACCGAACTTATACTGACAATCCTGCCCCAACGGGACTTCGTCATGCCCCGAACCAGGGCTTTTGACATGCGAAATATCGAGCCCAGGTTTGTATTGATCACCTGGTCCCATTCATCGCCTTTCATCCGCATGAGAATGTTGTCACGGGTTATACCGGCGTTATTGACAAGGATCTGGGGAGCCCCATAATCAGCCTGCACAGCGGAGACAAAGTCCTGTATTGAAGTTTCAGAGGAGACATCCAGGCAATAGCCTTTCCCGCTGACACCAGCTTCCTTGAGATAGTCAGTGATTTTCTCAGCCCCTTCCGGGCTCGTAGCAGTACCCAGAATTATGGCGCTCTTGCCAAGTTCCAGGGCGATTGCCTTGCCAATACCACGGCTAGCGCCAGTGACCACTGCTATTTTCCGGGTGTCATCATTCATAGAGTATTCCACTGTTTATTCCTGGGAAAGGGCGTCGTTCAGTCCAGCAGTTTCATTGATCGAAAGGACAGCCATTTCTGGCACAATACGTTTATTGAGGCCATTGAGAACCTTACCTGGACCAATCTCCAGGACTCTGGAAATCCCAGCATCGGCAAATTTATTGATCGTGGCAACCCAGGGCACGGGATTGAATATCTGGTTTACCAGATTTTCCCTGATCCTGTCAGGCGATTCAGGTGTTTCGAGCCCAAAATTTTGCATAACAGGTATTTCAGGCGTGCTCAGCGCAACCGCTTCAAGGTCTGTGGCAAATTGCTCTGCAGCAGGTTTCATCAGGATGGAATGGAAAGGAGCACTGACCGGTAGTGGGAGTGCCCGCTTGGCCCCTGCCGCCTTGCATAAATCCCCGGCTCTGGCTACAGCACCCGTATGCCCGGCAATAACGACCTGCCCAGGTGAATTAAAGTTAACAGCAGCTACTTCCTCACCCTGGCGGGCTTCATCACAGGCTGCAACGATCTTGTCATCTTCCAGGCCGACAATTGCTGCCATCGCGCCAACACCCAGGGGAACCGCATTTTGCATATAGAGCCCCCGCTTCTGAACCAGGCCGACAGCATCAGTGAAGGCCAGCACACCAGCACAAACAAGCGCTGAGTATTCCCCCAGGCTGTGTCCGGCAACCAGGTCCGGTGCGCCTCCTCCCTGTTCATTCCAGAGCCGCCAGATTGCGACAGATGAAGTTAGAATGGCGGGCTGGGTGATGTGGGTTTTCGACAGTTCCTCTGCAGGCCCTTCCTGGATGAGTTTCCAGAGGTCGTAACCGAGCACCTCACTGGCCTCGGTAAAGGTGGACTGCACGGAGTCGAATTGCTCCGCCAGTTCCGAGAGCATGCCTACTTTCTGAGAACCCTGGCCGGGAAATATGAATCCTGTCTTAACCGCCTGCATAGTCTAAACCCCTTTTTTAAATCCGCTACTGGCAACTTGGCAAAGTTTTTCACGTATAAAGCAAAAAGCAGCCCCAAGGGAGCTGCTTTCAGTTTACCGCTGATACCCACAGTCATATGACTGCAGGTCAGGCATGTCAGTCGTCGCTGTTGCGAACAATCTGACGGCCCTTGAAAAATCCATCAGGAGTCATGTGATGGCGGCGATGCCTTTCACCGGTTTCCTGGTCAGTAGAGATTGTAGTGGCGCTCAGCGAATCGTGGGTACGGCGCTTGTTACGCTTGGAGCGTGTCACTTTGTTCTTTTGTACGGCCATGATTATTTACCTCGGTAATAAACTATTCAATGCTGGGCTAATTGCCCTCTTTATTCGAATCCGGCTTTGACTCCTCCCGGCTTTCTTTTGTCAGCGCCTTTTTAAGCTCTTCCAGAGAATCCAGTCCCTTGATATTGACCTGTTGACTCACAGCCTTTTCCGCCTTTTCCCGGAGTACATTGAGCTTTTCACTGCAGGCAAGGTCATCATGGGCTGCAACTATTGGCAGACTCATGATGAGTTCATCCTCGACAACCGTCATCAGTTCAAGTTTCCCATCATCACATACCACTAAGTCCAGGTTGTCATGATGCTCAGCCATTTTTTGCCCAATTCTGACGGCGTCTTCCTCGTCTTCGGCGATATATAGCCTGAACGTGGTTGTCAGGTGAACATCCACCGTGTCCAGACATCGCTGGCACAGCATCCTGACATCTGCAGCTGCTTCCCCTGCCAGTGCGCAAAGGCCTGACTCATCTCTGGAGAAACTTAAAAAAACCTCTGCCTGGCCATGGTTATCATTCAGGTACTCACCCAAACGCAGGAGTTTTGCAAGAGGTATGGTGCTGTTTATTGTTCCATTTCCGTGACACAATTTGCGTGGTGCAACACGTTCTGGAAACGGGTCAATCGACATAGGCGCGCATAATATGCATCAAGGCCCTCGCTGTCAAAGAAAATTAGCGATTTTGTGTCCAAAGCTATTGATTATACTTGGTTTGTTATGAAACTCGTGCTCGCATCTACTTCCCCATATCGGTCCAGGATTCTGGAACAACTCGGTATTCCTTTTGTGACTGACAATCCTGGAGTCGATGAAACCGCTATGCCGGGTGAGACCATGCCTGAATATGTGACCCGGTTAGCCCTTGAAAAAGCCAGAGCAGTAGCCAGCAGACATGAGGATAGCCTGATAATTGGTTCAGACCAGGCCTGCTCAATCGGGGGCATTATCATGGGTAAACCGGGAACTGAAGAAGCTGGTGTCAAACAATTGAAGATGTGCAGTGGAAAATGGCTGGAATTTCGTACTGGCCTGGCCCTGATCAATACCAGATCCCGGTCGGAAAACAGTGTGGCCGAGCCATTCAGGGTCAAGTTCAGACAACTGGTGGAACAGGAGATCAGGGCTTATATAAAACGCGACAGGCCCCTGGACTGTGCCGGTTGTTTCAAGGTTGAAGCGGCAGGCATCACGCTTTTCGACGCCCTTGAAGGCCGCGATTACAACACATTACTTGGACTGCCCATGATCGCTCTTGTTGACATGTTAAGAAGCGAGGGAATCAATCCCCTGCTTTGGCAAGAATGCTGATAGCATCCTCAAACTGCCTGTCATAAGGGGCTGAAAGCGTCACTTTCCTGCCGTTTCCCGGATGCGTAAAGCTCAACTGTGCTGCATGCAGACAAAGGCGCTTGATTCCCAAGGTCGCGTATTTTGCAAGAACCTCGTCGGAAGCGTATTTTTCATCCCCGATTATCGGGCAACCAGCAAGACTTGTATGGACACGTATCTGGTGGGTGCGCCCGGTAACAGGCATGGCCTGTATGAGTGTTGCCCCGGCGCATTCCTTAAGTACATCAAAGCGCGTCACAGCCGGTTTGCCTTGTTCAGACACACTGACAAAACGTTCACCACCGCGTGGCTGATGCTTTTCCAGTGCGGCATTGACTTCCCTGATATGGGAAGGCCAGTGTCCATTAACCAGCGCATAGTAGGTCTTGGTGACTCCACCATGCCGAAACTGATCAGTTAGTTGCTGCAAGGAACGGTTATTCTTGCTTAGCAGGAGGCAGCCAGACGTGCCCTTGTCTATTCGGTGTACCAGTTCCAGACCTTCCAGTTCGGGATACATATATCGCAACGATTCAATCAGGGCTGTTTTTACACCAGTCCCCCCATGTACCGGCAGGCCTGAGGGCTTGTTGAGCACCATCAGATCGGGGTCATCCAGGAGAATTGCCTCATTCAGCACAGTTTGCAATGCCACTGCTGGCGGCAGCATGTCCTGTTTTTCGGCAATGCGAACTGGTGGGATACGAACCAGGTCACCTGTACAAATCTTGTAATCCGGCTTAACCCGTTTTTTATTGACCCGCACTTCACCCTTTCTTATGATCCGGTAGATTCTCGATTTAGGCACTCCTTTTAGTCGAGCAAGTAGGAAATTGTCCACGCGCTGACCAGCCTGGACCTCAGTGACTTCAAGAAAACTGACCCCTGATCCGGGAGTCTGACTTTTGGCAGGGGTACTGTTCAAAACAAATTCACATGCTCAAAATTGCGCAGTATACAGTGCTTTCACCTGCACGTGATGTAACAAAATGCAGTGATGAAGAGAGTGCTTCTGAGTTACTGGAATAAAATACTGTAAATCATTGAAGATATTAAATTTTACTGATATATTCGCCCTTCCTACTGTACGTGGCATGCCTATAAAAGCCGTCACACAGGAGTGAAAACAGGGAATAGAAAATATCTGCAAAAGGACTTTGTCGTAGCGTGTAACCCGGATAAGCCGGCACGCCGAATAGAGAATTTCAGATAACTGCAGTCCTGGCTACATACCAGACCTGCAGAAAGTAACAGGATAAAACGCAAAATTCTAAGAAAGTAAGAGAAACAAGGGCCGGGCCTTGCAATCAAGCCGGCAACGAAAGTAATGACGAGCCCTTCGGGGCATATTTTATAAATCCCGAAAAGTCGGGTAAGAGATACTAAAGAAGCCTGGATCAGAATCCGGGGACCTGGACCAGCGAAATACTGGTGACCGGCTAGACCGGAGGAAGAGATGGTCCCCAGCAGGAATCGACCTACAGGAGCTTCAATCCAAGAACATAATTCCACCTGCAAGGTGGCTGGAGACTGATAGCAATTGATTGGTGGCCCAAGGGCCACAGGCAGAATTGCAAACATTTTGGCCTGAGCCAAAAAACAAGGATAGAAGAATTTGCAGACACAATGTCTGCAGCATAACTGTATATTTGAGATGACCGGTTTTTATCGGCTCCAAATTCAGCAGTTACACAAAAACTGATAAGAAACATGAACTGCCTGGCAGGTACCCCGCCACCGATTTCTGACTAAAGCAGATCGGGGCAATGTAAACCACAAGACAGGCAGGACCACCGTCGGAGCACAGCCCGGCAACACCAGATCAGTGCTGCAGAAGTATGTCTCACTTCACTTTGGAGTAAGCTCACCCCATCATAGCTTCATTTCTGTCACAACTTTATGATATTTATCAATAGGTTGTAAGACAAAGCTAATCCTCTTTATAAAGTATCTCTGCCCTGCTTTTCCAGTTTTGGAGCAGTAGAAAGCAGATGAAAAGAATGCTGATCAATGCAACTCAAAAAGAAGAGTTGCGTGTAGCCCTGGTCGATGGCCAGAGGCTTTATGACCTGGACATAGAAAACAGGGCCAGGGTCCAGAAAAAAGCCAATATCTATAAAGGGCGTATCACCCGTATAGAGCCCAGTCTCGAAGCCGCGTTTGTCAATTTTGGCGCCGACCGCCATGGTTTCCTTCCTCTCAAGGAAATCTCCAAAGAATACTTTACCAAGAAACCCTCTGAAATCAGTGGCCGCATCAATATCAAGGATGTTGTCGCTGAGGGCACCGAAGTTATCGTCCAGGTGGACAAGGAAGAGCGTGGCAATAAAGGTGCCGCTCTGACCACCATGATATCCCTTGCTGGACGCTACCTTGTGCTGATGCCAAACAACCCAAGGGCTGGCGGCATTTCCCGTCGTATCGAGGGTGATGACCGGGCAGAACTTCGTGATGCCCTTTCAAGCATCAATATTCCCGACGGTATGGGTACCATTGTTCGCACAGCGGGCGTTGGCAAAGCGCCTGAAGAGCTCCAGTGGGACCTGGACTACCTTCTGCAGTTGTGGGCGTCTATCAAACAGGCTGCTGATTCAAAGGAAGCCCCCTTTCTGATTTTCCAGGAAAGTAATGTCATTATTCGCGCCATCAGGGATTACCTGCGTCAGGATGTTGGGGAAGTTGTTCTTGATACCCCTGAAACCTTTGAGGAAGCCAGGAACTTCATCCGCCAGGTCATGCCCCAGTTTGAAGAACGGATAAAACTTTATGATGGCAAGGTTCCGCTATTTACGAATTATCAGGTAGAAACCCAGATTGAAACGGCTTTCCAGCGGGAAGTTAAACTGCCTTCCGGTGGCTCCATTGTCATTGATCCCACAGAAGCCTTGATTTCCATTGATATCAACTCCTCCCGGGCTACCAGGGGTGCAGATATAGAAGAAACCGCATTGCACACTAATCTTGAAGCTGCTGATGAAATTGCCCGGCAGATGCGCCTGCGCGACCTGGGTGGACTGGCTGTAATCGACTTCATCGATATGATGTCTACCAAACACCAGAGGGAAGTGGAAAACCGCATGCGCGATGCATTGGCCATGGACCGTGCCAGAGTTCAGATTGGCCGTATTTCCCGCTTTGGCCTATTGGAAATGTCCAGACAGCGCCTAAGACCTTCCCTGGGCGAAACCAGTGGTATTGTGTGTCCACGCTGTAAAGGCCAGGGTACGATCAGGGACATTGAATCCCTTGCGCTTTCCATTCTCAGGATTATTGAAGAAGAAGCCAACAAGAACAATTCAAGGGAAGTCAGGGCTATAGTCCCCATAACCGTTTCTTCCTACCTGCTCAATGAAAAGCGTGAAGAGATCGCAGGCATTGAGAATCAGAGCAGAACCCGTGTCATTGTGGTCCCGAACCCTAAAATGGACACGCCTCATTATGAGGTCCAGAACATCACGGACGATACGGGTGATCGAAGCTATGAAATCCACACTGATGATGAAGAGGAAATCGATGAGTTTATGCCCAAGCAGCCTGAAACAATGGATAAGGCGGCGGTCAAGGCTCCTCACATAACTCCTCCTGTTACGCCAGCCCCGCAGCCGGTTGCCCAGGAAGAAAAGTCCACTGGCGGTATCCTCTCCAGTATCACTTCTGCAATTGGTAGTCTGTTTGGTGGAGCTTCAGCTAATGATGAACCAGCTCCCAAACAGAAAAAGGAAGAAGATAGTCGTAAGGAAACGGCAAGGAAAAGTGGGCGTAATCGCAAGCGTCCTGCAAAATCTGAACAGTCCCGTAAACAGGGTGGCTCAAGGAAAGCAGGCAATAAACAGAGTAAGCAAAGTGACTCATCTGAAAAGAGCAAGGAGACTAATTCCCAGAATAAAGACCGTAACCGCGATACGCAGGCCCGTAAGGATAATGATCATGGTGAAAACCCAAGAGGCAATGGTCGCAAACGTACCAGAGGCCGCGGCAAATCACCCCAGGATGAAAGCAAAAATCGGGATCAACAATCCACGACTGCTTCTTCGAATGAAACTGATGCATCATCTGAGAGCCAGGCAGACAGACCTCGCAAGCGGCCTTCTGAACAGAGACAGAAACAGAGTAAACCACGTCGTCGTGGCAACAGGGAAGAACTCAAGCAAGAAGTCTCAGTCGAGAATACCGCGGCGGTAAGTTCTGAAACGCAATCCTCGGGTCAGGTAGAAAACAAATCTTCCACGACTCCTGTGACAGAAAAATCTGATACCGCAGTGGCCACTGAAAAACCTGTAACTGAAAACAAGGCGCCGAAAGCACGAACAGAGAGGAAACCGAAAACGGAAAAGGTAGCTGATCAGACAGAGGGCAAGGATGAGAAAGCAGCCAAACCAGATAACAAACCGGAAGCTACGTCCGTCAGCCCAAATGCGGATAATAGTTCAGAAGACACTTCCAGTCAGTCCAGCTCAAAGCAGGTTCAACCCAGACAAAACAGAAGTAAAGCGGCTGAGAGTTCCCCTGCATCCAGTCCGGTTGACAGCACACCTGCCAAGGTCAAGGCACAAACCCAGGGCAAGCCGCCCCAACCCGCTGCAGACTCTTCTCCGGCAATCGTTTCCGGAGCCAGTACACCTGCCAGTAAAGACAAAGCGGAAACTGCGAAAAAGCCTGCAAGTGCAGCAACTTCTGAATCTCCGTCAGCAGTAACCGATCAGGCTGCGGCCCAGACTGCTGCACCGGTTAAGAAAAGGGAAAGGACACGCGCACCCAATGATCCAAGAAACAGGAAACGCCTGGAGTCCGGAGACCAAGCTGCAGAGGCAAAAACCTCAAGTATAAAGCCTGTTTCAGAGGCTACTCCCGTTCAGGATAAAGCTCCGTCGCCAGTCACCAATCAAACGGAAACGGTAAAAGTGGATCATGGGGCAACGTCCAGTGATGAAAAACCCAAAAATGTAGCGGATACACCTTCAGCCCAGACAGCTAACAATAAGGATTCCGCCACCCAGGAAACGCCTCCTCCGAAAGGAGACGCGAAACAAGGTTCTACCGAAGGGGAAAATCAGCCAGGAAACTGATACTAGTCCATTTTGTCGAACTGCAGGGTAAAATCAATAACAACATTGTTGTTGATACTCGGCAGTCCGGCAATTTCCCTTAATTCCTCGACACCTTCAGCAAGACCAAATGTATTGGCATGAACAATAAGAGGCTTTGAGAGTGTCACAAGAAGCCCCCCATCCTGTTGCCCTGTGATCAACAGGTCCAGCTCCAGGGGCTCGCTGACGCCATTGAGCTCAACAACTGCTTCATAAGAGATCGATCTGCTTTCACCGGGTGTCAGACTCCCCAATACCTCAGCGTCAGTATCTATGGAAACGGATGCGAGAGGAAAGCGGCTGACCTGGAACAGAATTTCCCGCATACGCTCGTTACGTATTTCAATCGCTGTATCCACACTGGCAAGCTGGATAGTTACAGTCGCCCTGCCTTCGTCGGAAATCCCACCAGAAAGCGCCCCGAAACTATTCACTTCAGAGACAGAAGCTGCCTTGCTTGTCACGTAATACAGACTCGAATTATCACCATCAAGGGACCACGATGCCTGGGCAAGGCCGGAAATAAATACAGTGGAAACAATCAACGTGCAGGTAGTAATTGTCTTGGCTACCAATGAAAAGTGGTTGATCAGGGACATGAAGCTCTCCTTGGAATATTGGCCCAACAGGTTGTCTCACCTGTCCGGGGTGATTTCGGGAAATTATAAGGCTTGCTGACAGCAACGCCAGCCTGGATTGCCATTACAGGTCAATACGATCAGCTTCAGAGAAGAGATTCAAGTTCCGGAAGTGTGTCAAAGAGATCTGATGTCAGCCCATAATCAGCAACCTGAAATATGGGCGCTTCAGGATCACTGTTGATTGCTACAATGATTTTACTGTCTTTCATACCAGCCAGATGCTGGATTGCACCGGAAATACCAACGGCAATATAAAGATCAGGAGCAACAATTTTTCCGGTTTGCCCGACCTGGAGGTCATTTCCGACATAACCGGCGTCAACTGCGGCTCTGGATGCCCCAATAGCAGCACCCAGTTTATCGGCAATTTTTTCGAGAAGCTGAAAGTTATCAGCACTCCCCAGTCCCCGCCCGCCTGAAATGACAATACTGGCGGCGGAAAGCTCCGGACGTTCACTACTGGACAGACTTTCACTGACAAAAATACTTTTATCCTGTTCTATCACCGTATCAAGCGTTGTTATTTCTGCCTCGCTGCCATCGCAGGGTGCCTGTTCAAAAGCTGAGGTCCTGACCGTGATTACTTTGATGGCATCGTTACACCTGACAGTAGCCAGGGCATTTCCTGCATAGATAGGACGAACAAAGGTATCAACGGATTCAACACCTAGAATGTCAGAGACCTGCGCGACACCCAGTAATGCAGCTACTCTGGGCATTATGTTTTTGCCGGTTGTTCCGGCAGATGCCACGACGCCAGCATAGTTAGCGGCAGCATCAGCGATCAGCGGAGCGACAGCTTCAGGAAGCTGGTTGGCATAGACCGGGTTGTCTGCAATGAGAACCCGGGATACAGCAGCATATTTTCCGGCCTCCCCTGCTACGGCCTCGCATCCCTCACCAGCTACAAGAACTTCTACGGTATTTCCCATCTCCGTGGCTGCCTGAATGACAGCCCCTGTCACAGGATTCAGGGTTTCATTATTATGGTCTGCAATGACTAGAATTTTCATAAAAATACTATGTTCCTGCTTACTGTTCAGGGAATAACCTTTGCTTCATTCCGGAGTTTCTCGACCAGCTCCTCAGTACTGGCCACCATGATACCGGCTTTTCTGGCGGCAGGTTCTTTTACGGACAGCACCTCTAGACTATTGCTTAACTCAACACCCAGATCAGAGGGTGTGACATGTTCAACAGGCTTTTTCTTGGCCTTCATGATGTCAGGCAACTTGGCATAACGAGGCTCATTCAGACGAAGATCCGTGGTCACAACCGCTGGTAATGAGATATTGACCACCTGTTCGCCCCCATCCACTTCACGACTGACTATTGCCCGCCCGTCTTCGATTTCAAGCTTGAAAGCAAACGTTCCCTGGGGGATATCGCATAATGCGGCCAGCATCTGTCCAACCTGGTTGTTATCACCGTCGATACTTTGTTTACCAAGCAGGATCAGATCCGGATTTTCCTTTTCAGTCACAGCTTTCAGAAGCCTGGCGATGGACAGTGGCTCAATGTCACCAGACTGCTCAATCCAGATGCTACGGTCTGCGCCTAATGCCATGGCATTGCGCAGCTGTTCCTGGCACTTGTCATCACCCACGGAAACAGCAATCACTTCATGGGCAATCCCCTTCTCCCTGAGCCTGACAGCTTCCTCAATGGCAATTTCACAAAATGGGTTCATGGCCATTTTTACATTGGAGAGATCAACGGCGTTCTGTTCTGCCGACACACGAATCTTTACATTCGCGTCCACGACGCGCTTGATTGCTACAAGGATTTTCATGGAAAAGTCTTTGGAGGTTGAATTAAAAATTATATCCGCTGATTTTTTATTATGCGGTGTATTAATGCTGATGGGCAATTATAATAACCTGAACAATAAAAGTCTCTTCTTACTGGATTATTACTTTTGTCTAATCGCGAAATAATGCCCTTTGACGTAGTCATTGTTGGCGGAGGACCAGCCGGCCTGGCAACGGCCTGCAAACTGGCCCAGTTGAGTCAGAATCACAATCTTTCCCTTGATATTTGTGTGATCGAAAAAGGCTCGGAGGTAGGCGCCCACATTCTTTCCGGTGCTGTACTTGAAACAAGGTCCCTTGATGAACTTTTTCCCGACTGGAAGGAACGTGGGGCTCCTGTCGATGTGGCCGTTAAAGACGAGGATGTTCACCTGCTTACCAGTGCCACCGGATCAATTAAACTGCCGAATTTTCTCATTCCCCCTGCTTTGCATAATCGGGGCAACTATGTGATTAGTCTGGCCAACCTGTGTCGCTGGCTCGCGGAACAGGCAGAGAATCATGGCGTGCAGATTTTTGCCGGTTTTGCTGCAGCAGAAATACTGTATGACGATGACAACAATGTCATAGGTGTTGCCACGGGTGATATGGGCCGGGACAAGGATGGCAATGAAAAGGCTAATTTTGAAGCAGGTTATGAATTACAGGCCAAATACACAGTTTTTGCAGAGGGATGCCGAGGTCACCTGGGCAAGCAGTTAATCGACAGGTTTGGCCTGGATGAGGGCAAACAACCCCAGCACTACGGTCTGGGCATTAAGGAACTCTGGGAGGTTACTCCGGAATTACACCAGCCAGGCAGGATCATGCATGGTTTAGGCTGGCCGCTGGGTATGGGCAAAACCACCGGAGGCAGTTTCCTCTATCATCTGGAAAACAATCAGGTGGCAGTTGGCCTGATTACCGACCTGAATTACAGTAATCCCTGGTTGAGCCCTTACGAGGAATTCCAGCGCTTCAAGCACCATCCACTCATAAAAAATACCCTAACTGGTGGCAAGCGCATCTCATATGGAGCCAGGGCTCTGGTCAAGGGCGGAATACAGTCTTTACCCAAACTGGCCTTTCCCGGCGGACTGCTTGCCGGTGATAATGCCGGCTTGCTGAATTTTCTGAAGCTCAAGGGCAGTCATGCGGCAATAAAGTCCGGCATCCTTGCCGCTGAAAGCCTGCTTGAGGCTTTTCTGGGTGGAAGTACTGAGCAGCAAAGGACCCTTGCATCCTATCAGGAAAAATTTGACTCATCCTGGCTCCATGAAGAGCTTTACCTGTCACGCAATGTCGCTCCGGGATTGCACCGCTTCGGTACCTTGCTCGGCTCTGCGTTCAGCTTTATCGACCAGGTGATTTTCAGGGGAAAACTCCCCTTCACTCTCAAGGACCCGACTCCAGATCATGCCTGCCTTGCCCCCGCAGAATCTTCACCCAGAATAGAATACCCAAAACCGGATAATGTACTGAGTTTCGACCGGTTAAGCTCGGTTTACCTGTCAAATACCAATCATGAAGAGGATCAGCCTTGCCATCTCCACCTCATTGATCCGGCAACACCACTGGACTTTAATCTTGCCGAATTTGATGAGCCTGCACAACGTTATTGTCCAGCGGGGGTGTATGAAATCATTCACCCTCCTGAAGGTGCTGTTTTCCAGATCAATGCACAAAACTGTGTCCACTGTAAAACCTGCGACATCAAGGATCCAACACAAAATATAGTCTGGGTTGCGCCTGAGGGTGGCGGCGGTCCAAACTACCCGAACATGTAGATGAAACCTGACTCCAACTGATGAGTCCTTTTGCCACAATACTGTCTCCGGTCATGGAAGCCATGCATGAGGGGCGCCTTGTATTAACTCCAAACCACAGGGTCCGTGTCCAATTGCTGGAATCCTATGGTCAATGGCGAAAGGAAAAAAAACTGTCTGCCGTATGTGTAACCCCCCAGATTTTTCCTGTTGATATATGGATCCGCACGCAATGGGAAAATATGCAGCCGCTCACCGCGGATGACTGCAAACTGATTCTGGAACCCCTTCAGGAAGGCCGTATTTGGCAGGACATCGTTCGCGATTCCGGGTCTGGTACCAACCTTGTCAGTAAATCCGGTACAGCCCGTTCCGTTCAGGAAGCCTGGCAATTGACCCATCTGTTCAATATGGACCTGAATGAATGGAAGAGGTTCTCAAGCCACAGAAAGAACCAGCAGGATAGTGATGATTATGCCGCTTTTCTGGAATGGGTCGGCGAATTCCAGGATTTCTGTCAAAAAAACAGGCTTATAAGCCTTTCACCTCTCGTCGCTGAAGTTACAGACAGAATCAGCAAGGGTCAGATTAAAATTCCGGAAAATATTCTGCTGAGTGGATTCAGCAATCCTCCTCCCCGATATGCAGACTTGATCAATGTGCTGAAAATGCAAGGCAAGCATGTGTATACTGCTGCCCTTCCCGACTTTACCCCGTCTGTTGCTGTGCAGGCCTGCAAGAATAATGACTATGAAATACTGGAAGCCGCCCGCTGGGCAGAACAGGTTCTGCAAGAAAATCCCCATTCACGCATTGGAATAGTCAGCCAGGATATATATAAACATTCAGGGACATTCGAACGAATATTCAACCAGGTATTTCATGGAGGCTCACTCCATCTGTCCTCTGATAGTCCGTCACGGGTTTTCAATCTCTCTGTGCAAAAGCCACTGATGGACAGTCATCTGATTAGTATCGGTATGATCATTCTCGAACTGAACAACCCATGGATTGAAACGCTGCGCTTTTGTCGTCTTCTTCGCAGTCCCTGCCTGGGCTTTAGCGCTGAAGCTGATAGCCAGGACCAGCTATTCCGTCGTGCAAGTCTTGAGAAACAATTACGCCTGACCTCAGAAATGAGCCTGCAGTTACACAGCGTAAGGTATTTCTGTAATCGGGAAAACAAACCCTATTCAAACCCGGCGTTATCGGAAGCATTACTTGCGTTCGATACACTACGCCGTGAAGCATCCGACATAATGACATGCTCTGACTGGGCTGATCTTTTTGAGCGGCAACTGCATGTTCTGCAGTGGCCGGGCTCAATGATTTCAAGCCAGGAAGAGACCCGGCAATTAAATGCGTGGTCCTCAGTAGTAAAAACATTCAAGCAAAGCAGCGCGTGGTACGGAAAAGTTCGATTGCCAGTTGCCCTCTCGTTACTCCAGGCCCTGGTCAATGGCAATAGTATTTCAAGGAATAGAGAGCAATCTCCGATCCAGATACTGACTCCGATAGAGGCTGACGGTGTGTATTTCTCCCACTGCTGGCACATGGGACTTTCAGAATCACAATGGCCACCTGTCTCTACGCCCTCCCCTTTCATTCCCCTTGCATTACAGAAAAAAGCAGGTATGGCACAAGGCGATGTGACCAGAATGACCATGCTGGCACGTGAACAACTTCATCAGTTACTGTGCCACACGAGTAACGAAATTGTTTTCAGTTATCCCTGCCAATCAGATGATCTCAGTCTGAAACCGGCAGAAATCCTTGAAGAATATTCACCAGAGCTCCCTACCGCTGTTCTGGACAATCCCACGCCAATCATGCATCCAGCTGGATTGGCAATGGCACAGACCAATCAGACTCAGTTGCTCAAGGAAGAATGCCGGATCCCCCTGCTACACGAAGAAGAGCTTACCGGTGGTGTAGCCATACTCGGCAACCAGGCGGAATGCCCTTTTCGTGCGTTTTCTTTACACAGACTGAAAGCCGATCCGCTTCCGGCCCCGGTCATTGGCTTACCGGGCCATGCATTGGGCAGCATTATTCATGAAGCTCTTGAGATCTTCTGGCAGAACTTGCGATCACTGGAAAATCTCACTAATCGCAGTAAGGCAACTATCGACCAGATTATATCCAGTGCAGTGTCTTCTGCACTGGCAAATCAGGCTGCCAGGTATCCCTTCACAATGACCGGACAATTTGTTGAGCTGGAAAAAATACGCCTGTCTGCTTTGCTAAAACGCTGGCTGGATGAAGAATCAAAACGTGGACTGTTTACCGTAGCAGAGAGTGAATTTCCTGTTGAATGGAAACATCATCGCCTGAAACTGAGCATGCGGGTTGATCGCATAGATACAACCCCTGAAGGAAAACATGTTGTCATTGATTACAAATCGTCAAGTAACCCGGAAATAAAATGGACTGAAGAAAGGCAGACTGATCCCCAGTTGATGCTTTACATGCTCGCACTGGAAAATAATGAACATAGTCCACTGAGTATTGATGGCCTCTTCATTGCACAGATACACATAGATGATTGCCGCTATAAGGGGATTAGTAATGACGATTCTCTTTACCCTGGCAGTATTGTCAGTAGTAAACGTTCCCTGCCTGAAGACTGTACCTGGGAGTCGCTCAAGGATTTATGGGAGGATTCGCTTACCCAGCTGGCTAATCAGTACCTGGAAGGATTTGCCCTGGTGGATCCCAAATCCGCAGGCAGCTGTACCTGGTGTCATCTGGGAGCGTTCTGCCGTGTAAACGACGTGGTTAACGGGACAATAGACGTAACAACCAATGAAACGATCAACGGGAGCAGAGAGTGATGAGCAATCTGCCTGCTGATCATGCTGTCCGTCAACAAGCCCTGTCTCTGAATGAGTCTTTTTGTGTCCAGGCCCCGGCAGGTTCCGGTAAGACAGAGTTGTTAACACAGAGATACCTCGCATTGCTGGCTTCCTGCGATAAGCCTGAAGAGATCCTGGCGATCACTTTTACCCGAAAAGCTGCCAGTGAAATGCGTAACAGGATTCTTGAGCAAATGGCCCAGGCAAAGACAATTGATAATCAGTCGCTTGATAAACTACCGCCACATCAGCGCAGCACTCTAGAACTGGCCCGAAAGGTTCTTGAAAGGGACAGGGAAAAACAGTGGCAGCTACTTGCCAATACAGCCCGCCTCAGAATTTCAACTATAGACAGTTTCAATGCTTTTCTCACAGGCCAACTACCGATAGTCTCAGAACTCGGGGTTATGCCGGAAGTAGTCACTGATGCCAACCCGCTCTATGAAGAAGCGGTCCTTGATCTCCTCTCAGAACTGGAATCAGGAACACCAATTACATCGGCACTGTCTACATTATTACTTCATACCAACAATCAATGGCGCACACTTTCCGGACTGCTCTGTGGCTTGCTCGCAAGTCGTGAACAGTGGCTAGGTAATATTCTTGACATCAAGTCCAGGCCTGATCAAGCACGGCATATTCTGGAACAGACACTGGAAACATTGATCGAAGTCCAGCTTTTGTCACTTTCAAGGGCTCTGGCACCTTATCTACCCGAACTGCACCACCTGTTAAGCTTTGCCGCCGAAAATCTTGAAAAAGAAGGGAATACAATTCTCAGTGATGCCCTCGCAGACAGCGCTTTACCGGTGACGTCAGTCGATGCATTACCAGCATGGCATGCTCTTGGCAATATCCTGCTGACCAGCGAGCATCAGTTCCGAAAAACAGTAAACAAGAGCCAGGGATTTCCAGCCCAGGGTACAGGCGCCAATTCAACAGAGAAGGCGTTGTACAAGGAAAACAAGGACAGAATGTTATCCATGCTTGCCGATATGGCCGGCGATGAATCCCTTCGGATTATATTCGAGGAATTCCGGCATTTGCCGGCACCTTCATTTCCTGACAATCACTGGAAGATACTGGAATGCCTGACCCTGATACTTCCGGAACTTGTTTCACGTCTATTAGTGGTATTTGGCCGACATGGGCAGACGGATTATTCCCAGATCAGTATTGCAGCACTTACTGCCCTTGGGCTGGAGGATGCCCCTACCGACCTGGCCTTGCGCCTGGATTACCAGCTTCAACATATACTTGTTGATGAGTTTCAGGACACATCAATACTCCAGAATAACCTGCTGGAAAAGCTGACACTGGGTTGGCAACCTGGTGATGGAAGGACACTGTTTATAGTCGGTGACGGTATGCAGAGCTGCTATGGTTTTCGTAATGCCAATGTCGGCCTTTTCCTCACGGCCCGTGACAAGGGTATCGGCAGTATTTCCCTGATCCCTTTGCAACTGACTAGCAATTTTCGCAGCCAGGCCAATGTTGTCGAATGGGTCAATCACTGGTTCAACAAGGCTTTTCCTCCAGCTGATGATATTTCAAGAGGTGCAGTGAGCTTCAGCCCGGCCTCCCCAATTCATGACCCGATTCCGGAGGCTGGTGTTACCACCTGCATTCTGACAGCAGACAAGGAGGATGAGACTGCCAGCACCTGGCTAAGGGAACGGGAAGCACAACTGGTTGCCGAGAAGGTCGCGGACTTCAACAGGGACTATCCTGATGAATCAATAGCCATACTGGTCAGAACACGCTCCCATCTTGAGTCCATAATTCCTGCGCTGCGTGCCAGAAATCTTCGTTGGCATGCGGCTGAAATCGATCCCCTGTCCTCATATCCGGCGGTCAGGGATCTGCTTATGCTGACTCGCTCACTGCTCAATCTCGCTGACATTACCGCCTGGTTGGCTGTGCTAAGGTCTCCGATGATCGGGCTTTCCATCTCGGATATTCACCAGCTTTCCCTTGTCGCCCAACAGTCACAGACCACACTCTGGCAGACCTTGGCCGCTTTCGACAGCATCGATAATCTCCAGGATGAAACCCGGACTATACTGGAACGGATTTGCCCGATAATTGAACATGCCCGAACACATCATGGACGTGTTCCACTCCGGGACTGGATTGAAACCACATGGATTGCGCTGGGAGGACCAGCAACCCTCGACACACCCGATTACCTGGACAGCATTCTGCACTTTCTGAGACTGCTCGATGAAGCCGACAACGGCGGGGACATTACAGATATCACGCGATTCGAAAGTGAAGTCAACCGTGAATACGGTGATGGTCTCGATCCGGAAGCTCATGTCACCCTTATGACACTCCACAAGGCCAAAGGCCTGGAATTTCATCACGTCATAATCCCGGGTCTTGAAAGGAAACCAAGAGCTGACGGCAATCCATTGCTGCGATGGCGGGAATACCTTGATGGCTCTGGTAACACAAAATTGATCCTGAGCATGCCTCCTGAACGAGGTCAAAAAGAAGACGCGACTTATCAGCATCTTAGATATGAAGCTGGTCTTCAACAACGATTCGAAACAACCAGACTTTTTTATATCGGTGTCACAAGGGCAATCAAGAATGCCGTACTCATTGGTAGTGTGATGAATAAGGAAGGTTCCTTCACAGATCCAAATAAAAACTCATTGCTGGCGTCATTATGGCCTCACCTGTCTAGCAACCTTGATGAAAATGCCACAGTAATCTCGGTTAATGAACCGGTCGACAAGGCCAATGACAAGACGACAGTTCCTGCGTTCCTGACAAGACGTCTCCCGATACACTGGAAGCCCTCCGTACCTCTGTTATTGGACCAGGAGGATGACTTGTCACACCTTCGACCCGAAACAGTCCATGACAATTTATTGGCAAGGTTTACCGGAAATATCCTGCATGACTGTCTTCATCGCATCGGAGAAGGAAGGCTTTCGCTGGATGATCAAAACGCCAGGAATACACTCTCGGAAAGATGGCGTGAGACTCTTGCTCCACTAACTGAAACACCCGATAAAACCATCAGCCTGATTTTCCAGCAACTGGAAAATTGCCGGCAGCATGTAAAGTTTCCCTGGATGTTGCTGGAAGAGCATTCCCAGGCAGCCAGTGAACTGAGTTTGAGTGATTTCCGTGCTTCATACCGGCGACAGTTAATCGTTGACCGGACGTTTATCGACGACAATGGTATCCGCTGGATCATAGACTTCAAAAGCACGGTTCTGGCGAATGATATTAGCAGGGAGGAATTTCTGGCACGGGAAAGTGACCTCTACAGGCCTCAACTTGAGGAGTACGCAACGCTTTTCCTGGCTATGGAAGACAGGGAGGTTCGTACTGCGCTGTTCTTTACCTCCCTTCCCTGTTTCCATGAGGTCACACTGGATGCCACTGCAATTTCCACCTCGACACCCGAAAACGGTCAGTCTTCTCCTACCGGAATATTGTAATAACTGCTTCTATCAGGTGCTTCCTGCTGCATAAGTCTTTATAATGCCCCGCCTTCAAAAAGGGTCATGATGCATTTCATCGGTGACCTGTGAATTTCATTAGATCGACCAGAGTCATGAGCAAACAGACAACAGAAAACGTCAATATCAGCCAATATCAGACACTGATTACACCGGAAGAACTCAAGGAACGCCTGCCCTTGCATGGTGACACGGCAGATATTGTTCGAAAAAACCGCCAGGTTTTGAAAAATATCCTGGATCACAAAGATCACAGACTCTTTCTGGTGGTAGGTCCATGTTCCATCCATGATGTAGACGCAGCCCTGGACTATGCCGAACGACTCAGAAAACTTGCAGATGAGGTCAATGACACTCTTGTGCTGGTGATGCGTGTGTATTTTGAAAAGCCACGAACCTCCACCGGCTGGAAAGGACTTATCAATGACCCGGATATGAATGACAGTTTCAGAATTGAGCAAGGCCTGCACACCGGCCGGCGATTATTGCTCAAACTTAGTGCCATGGGCCTGCCGACATCGACGGAAGCACTGGACCCCATTTCTCCCCAGTACTTGCATGACATCATTACCTGGTCAGCGATCGGGGCAAGAACAACGGAATCACAGACTCACCGGGAAATGTCCAGCGGCCTATCCTCACCTGTAGGATTCAAAAACGGTACTGATGGCGGTCTTGAGGTTGCTATCAATGCCATGAAAGCTGTCAGCAGTCCCCATCGTTTTCTGGGCATTGATCCCCAGGGTAAAGTCAGCATTGTCCATACGCTTGGTAATCCCTATGCACATATTGTGCTGCGCGGAGGAGCTGGCATTCACAATTATGACTCTGTCAGTGTTGCCCAATGTGAGGAAAAATGCCTCGGCGCCGAGGTATCAAGCAATATCATGATCGATTGCTCCCATGCCAATTCAAACAAGGATCATAATCTTCAGCCACTGGTCCTGGACAATGTGGTTAATCAGATTGTTGAAGGCAACAAGTCTATAGTTGGACTCATGATCGAAAGTAATCTGCATGGGGGCCGACAGGACATTCCCGATGATCTTTCCCAATTAAAATACGGCGTGTCTGTCACAGATGCCTGTATTGACTGGGAGACCACCGAGCGCTGTATCAGGGCTGCCCGTGACAAGCTCAGGGATGTGCTGCCTACCCGTTAGCGACTTGTACCAAGGGACTGTACAAAGGGACAGCCACTCTGATGATGGAGCTGTCCCTCTTTCAATCACCGGGTCTTTGGCTTGAAGGCCAGCAGGACATTTCCGGGAATTCCCATCAATCCATAGCCTGACTGCACAAAAAGGGTGCCATTAGCCGCCCAGATGGAAAAGTTGTCGATCGCACCACCGCGGGCCTCGATACTGTTAAATGTGTCAAATGACCTGGCAGTGTCATAGGTAAAAATAGGCTCACCGCTGCGGCTGTCAAAAATCTTCACATACCCGTCATTCGCTCCCTGGATAACAGCACTATCCACGACCAGTGTCGCTGCCGACATACCCCAGTTGCGATCACAACTGCTCAGGTTCTCTCGACGATCTCCCGAGCAGTCAGGGGTGTGATGATACTCCCAGACAACATTTCCTGTGTTTACGTCAAGGGCAAAAAGGCCGGGATCCGCCCCATCTGCCGTTGGTCCGGTGGATAAATTATTGGGGGCATAAACTTTCTCTCCATCGAATGCCATACCCCAATGTATGCCCCCCATTGCCCCACCGGGTCCAATTTTGGTGTTCCAGACCAGTTCACCGGTATCCGGATTCAAAGCCCATACATCGCCACTTTTCTGTCCGGCCAGCACCAGGTCAGATCCGTCACTGCGTTGCGCCAGCATGATGGCCGCTCCAAAATCCACATCAAGATTGATACTGTAATCCGGTGGACAGTTGGGACCATCGGGATCCCGCATACACCCTGTCAGAAAGATATCGTTTGCTGTGGCCTGAAATTTCCAGGCCAGACTGCCATCTTCCAGACGCAAGGCAAGAATCGCATCACTCGTATCTGTAGGTGGCGCCGAGGTATTTTCACCGGTACCGACATAGAGCAAACCGCGCTTCTCATCCACAGCAGGTGCCGTCCAGATCGGGGCGCCTGACGGTCCCCATTGCTGGGTTCCTACACGGCTGATGGTGGTAGGCTTCGCGTCCTCCATCGTGTGATAAACCCACTCCCTGTTTCCTGTCGCCACATCCAGTGCAACCACGGCGCCATGGCTGGTACAGCATTCATAATCCGGTACAGCCCCCATATTCAGCTCCCCCGAGGAAATGGGGACATAGACCCTGTCACCGTAGAGGACAGGCATGGCCGTAACATTCGAAACACTGGTCACCTGCACACTGGCATCCCAGATGATTTCTGCAGTAACAGCATCCATGAGCAAGGTATGGGCAGATGTATCCGCAAAAACGAGTACCGGACGGCCATCATCGAGTTGGTGGTAACCAATGGTGGTTCTCAGGGGAATATCATGTTCATAAACCCATTTCACACAGGGCGTTTCTTCCCCGATATCCAGGGCAAATAGTTGTCCGGAGTCGACAATCGGGTAGTACATGGTATTGCCGACAATAGCTGGCTGGGAACGCATATTTGCAGTAGAAGGAAAACCCATGGACCAGGCCAGTTCCAGGTTGCCAAGATCCATCGTGGTCAGGCCCACCTGCTGCGCATCAAGATACCGGTGGTTCATTCTGTCAAAACCCTGGGTCCATATGACCGGCTCCCCAGTGTCTACATCCATACGTTCGGCAGGGCAGATTGAAGACGTTATCCAGCTGTTATCGATATCGGTGGTAGCCGAGAGATAGGCCACTACATCATCAATTTCCTGTGTATCAAGCCCCTGGGCCTGGACGCGCATTTTACCGTGTGTCAGGGCATAACGAACAGCACGGGGGCCCATTCTTTTCAGAGTCTCCAGAGGCGGTGACTTGGTTTCCTCAGGCATGGCATGGCAGGTGGCACAGGTACTCTCATAGACAGCCATACCGGCTGTATTGATTTCTGTGACCCGTACATTTTCCTGCGCCTTGAGCAAGGCAATGGGTAAAACCGCTGTGATAAAAAAGACAGTCAGACTGGAAATTGTTCGCATGAATCTCCCCTACAGTGAATCTGGCTTGTAGGAGTATATGAAGACCGGGAAGGTTGTACCAGCCCTGTATTGAATCAAAAATCCTTCAACAGACTTTATTGCCAGAGAGCTGTAGACGTGCTGCCAACAGTTTGACTACCCAGATAAGGCTGAACTTCTTCATGGGTAGCTGCGAGAATTTCCAATGCCATTTGCCGTTCTTCAAGGGAATACAGGCTCTCCCCTGGCAACTCGATTTCACCAGCGAGCCAGGCGACAAGCTGTTGCAGCACATAATCGCGGGCAAAGGCAGGCAGGGTTTTGAAATCATCTGTGTAAATCAGGTAACTCAGTGGATATCGAAAAGTACGTTTACCTGGATCCAACTCCCGCAACGATCTTCCCTGGCCATCACTGGGCCCCCTGGCCATAAAATCCTCAGCGAAGTCCCTTGATCCTGTAAGCGGGGACAGACTCTCCACGGCATCCATGTAGACCAGTTGGCCAACCAGCTTGTCCATCATCCTGGACAGTGTGCCCTGGGCAGGCTCCGGCAGCTCCGCCCAGCTTCGGGCATTAATCGCGTCTTCCATACCTCTGCGCTGGAGTACAGCAGGCGCCTTGAATTTTACATAGGTAATCTGGTTCTGGACGGTCACCTGATGTTCCAGGACCATCAAGGCAACAATATCGCTGGTGTCGCTGGGGTAGGGATCGGTATCAACATAGCCTTCATCTTTCAGCGACTTGACATTCCAGATACGGAAATCGTCCAGATTATCCAGGTGGGATGGATCCTCCAGCATCATATTGCCCAGGTGAGCCTGCAACCCATGGCTGCCAGTGACATACCAACCTCCCCAGCGCTCCTCTATCGGCGTGGAATCGCCCACGTTACCAATTCCGGAATAGTTCTTCATGGGAACGTTCCTGTCACTGTAGACAGAAGACAAGGCCATGAGCATGGGGACCCCTCCCCCCATGGTACCCTGGGTGTCATGACACACCAGACAGGTCTGGTTGGCCCTTTCAAAATATTTGTCCGTCTCTTTGACATTGTCAAAGGCATAAAAAACCACGCCAAATTTATCATCTATTGTGGCCACTTCAACAATAGTACTGTTCTGGACGAATCCCAGATAGGTGTGGTCATTAAAGAACAGGCTTCTGGGGGTTTCCGGGGAAATCAGTTTATGCTGAAGACTCGTTGGAGAAAAAACGAGCGTTTGTGAGTCAGCGTCAATATCCAGTTTTTCCATCAGGGCATCAAAATAGCCACGCTCATCATCGAAAGCCAGCTCGACCTCTCCGTTCTCCAGTTGGGCCTGTAGTTCGGCAACAGGATTATCGATGGCTTTCTGGTCGTACCCGACAAGTGAATATTCATGACTGTTCATGAACTGGGCATTCACAGCAGGAACTACCGCCCCTGTGAGACTGGCAAGCAGAATGACTGCATTCACCTTTGTGTTCACGCTATAAACCCCCAATATCTTTTATCGATGTATTTAATATACATTATAAAGTGGTCAGGCAATATGAAAATTATATGAATATTGACCTGTTATATGCTTGATCAGGCTCAATCGGCAAGAAAATGAAGGATCAGGTATCGACCTGGTTATTGTAATGGCCAAGTACATCAAGACCGTCAAGGGTCCTGGTAGGAAATGCTATATCTGCCCCATGGGCATGAATAATATCGATGATTTTGAGCAATACATCCTGTTTAACGGAATGGAAATGGACCCAGTTGGTGGTTTTGGTGAAGGTATAAACGAAGAACTCGAGACTGGAAGCAGCCATCGCATTAAAGTTGACGATAAGCGTCTGGTTAGTGTCTATCTCATCATGCTCAAGCAGCATGGATTTAACAGCATCAATAATTGCGCGCATCTTGTCCGCATCACAATAACGTAACCCAATCGTTTCAAAAATCCGACGATTGGTCATTCGCGATGGATTTTCAAGAGTAATCGTGGTGAACAGTGAATTGGGTATGTAAAGCGGGCGTTTATCAAAGGTCCGGATCTTCGTCAGGCGCCAGCCTATATCTTCCACAGTACCTTCAATTTCCCGGTCGGGAGAGCGCACCCAGTCTCCGATAGAGAAAGGACGATCCAGGTAGACCATCAAGCCACCAAAGAAATTGGCCAGCAGGTCCTTGGCGGCAAAACCTACTGCGATTCCGCCGATGCCACCAAAGGCAAGGACACCACTGATGCTTATACCCAGTGTCTGTAGGGCCACCAGGGTACCCGTAATAAGAACAGCAATACGCAGCAGCCTGCCCATAACCTTCACGGTTACCTCATCAGCATTCACGTCTTTAAGCGCGTTTTTGTTGATCAGGTTGTGTTCAATATTACTAATGAGCTGGACAAGGAACATCATTAGCAAGCCGATGACAGCAATTCGTCGAGCCAGACCGGTGTATTCGAATATTTCTCCGGAAGTTTCGGTAACCGCTTCAACAATTTCTGCAGCTACAGATATACCGATGACCCAGACAAAAAGCAGGAGCGGTTTCTTGGTGGCAGCGACTACTGCATCATCCCAAAGGTTGACTGTTTTTTCTGCATTGAGTTGAAGGCGATTGAGAATACGTCGTAACAGAAAGTTAATCAGGACAGTCGCAAGGACGATACCGAATACATGCAGTATCCAGGTGTTGTTGCTTATCCAGGTGTGCAATGCGTCCATGATGCAGAGAACTCAGGCAGACTTGGCCTTTGTCTTCACCTCTCCCTCGGCAACCCACTGGCCTTTGCGGTAAAACGCTTTCCACCCTGTGGGTTTCTTGTCTATTTCACTTTGGACAAACTGTTCCTTGTTTTTACGACTGAATTTCACGACAGTCTTGTTACCATCAGGGTCTTCCACAGGTGCCTTCATGAGAAAGGCATACTTTGGATCAATTTCATCCTTGTGTGGCAGTAGTTCTGCCACTAAAGGTGCCCGTGTTTCCCGGTTCTTGGGAAACTGGCTCGCTGCGAGAAAAAGACCAGCGGCACCGTCGCGCAACACATAGGTGTCTTCAACCTTTTCACACTCCAGTTCAGGCATGGGAACCGGGTCCATTTTCGGTGGAGCCGCCTCGCCATTGCGAAGCAGTTTACGGGTATTTTTACAGTCATCTGCAGTACAACCGAAATACTTGCCGAAACGGCCGTTCTTGAGCTGCATTTCGGCACCACACTTGTCGCATTCCAGGGTGGGTCCGTCATACCCCTTGATCTTGAACTTGCCCTCTTCCACCTCAAAACCGGGACATTCCGGATTATTCCCACAAACATGAAGTTTGCGGGTTTCGTCAATAAGATAGGAATCCATGGCAGTATCACATAATTTGCAACGGTGTTTATGCAGCAGCAAGCGGGATTCTGCTTCATCATCAGCATCCACACTGATGGCTTCATCCCCGGGCGTAAGATTGAGCGTCGTCTTGCAACGCTCCTTGGGTGGCAGACTGTAGCCTGAACAGCCCAGAAAAACGCCGGTAGATCCGGTTCGGATCTGCATGTGCCGGCCGCAGCTTGGGCATTTGATACCTGTTTCCGTGGGATTGTTTTCACGCATTCCCCCTTCCTCAGATTTCGCTGCTTCCAGCTGCTTGGTGAAATCATCATAAAAAGCATTCAGGACATCCATCCAGTGCCTTTCTCCCTGGGCTATCTCATCCAGGTTATCTTCCATCCGGGCGGTAAACTTGTAATCCATCAGGTCTGTAAAATTTTCCACCAGCCTGTCAGTGACTATGTCTCCCATTTTCTGGGCATAAAATCGGCGATTTTCCAGTTTTACATAGCCCCTGTCCTGGATGGTGGAAATAATTGATGCATAGGTGGAGGGACGACCTATATCCCGTTTCTCCAGTTCCTTGACAAGGCTGGCTTCCGTATATCGGGGTGGCGGTTTGGTGAAATGCTGTATGGGTTCAAGAGACTGAAGTTCAAGCGTATCCCCCACTTTCAGTTCCGGCAGTACCACATCACCGTCCTTGTTGGCTGGAAGCACCCGGGTATAGCCATCAAATTCCATGATACGCCCCCGGATTCGCATCACATATCCAGCTGCCGTCACTTTGATTGTGCTGCTCTTATAACGGGCCGGGGTCATCTGGCAGGCAACAAATTGTTGCCAGATAAGGTTGTACAACCGCACAGCATCGCGATCCTGGCTATCCAGTCGAGAAGAGTTTTCCAGGACTTTCACATCAGAAGGTCTGATCGCTTCATGCGCTTCCTGAGCTCCTTCACGACTTGAATAACGTATCGGGTTTTCCGGCAGATACCTGTCTCCGAAACTCGATTGTATGTAATCCCGGGCCATGGCAATCGCGTCATTACTCAGTGCCGTGGAATCTGTTCGCATGTAGGTAATGAAACCTGCCTCATAGAGGCGCTGGGCCATGGTCATGGTTTTCTTCACACTGTAGCCAAGTCGTGTTGAGGCCGCCTGTTGCAGTGTTGATGTAATGAAAGGTGCCCTGGGCTTGGAAGAAGTAGGCTTATCTTCACGATCACTGACCGTAAAGGCGGCTGGCTGAAGTTTTGCAATAGCCTCGGACGTGGCCGCTTCCGTTTTTGGTTTGAAATCATTTCCCTGGTCTTTGAGCACCTCAAAACGCAGGGCTTCCTGTTCACTGTCTGTATTCGCTTTGCCGTTTAACAGGTTTGCATACAGCTCCCAGTACTCTTCAGGAATAAAAGCACGTATTTCCTTTTCCCTGTCAACCAGCAACCTGACTGCAACTGACTGGACGCGGCCAGCAGAGAGACCACGGGCCACCTTCGCCCAGAGCAGTGGAGACACCATGAAGCCGACAACACGATCAAGGAATCGGCGAGCCTGCTGGGCCTCGACATGCTTCATGTCCAGATCACCAGGGGTTTCAAAGGCCTCCTGGATGGCTTTTTTGGTAATTTCGTTAAAAACAACGCGTTTGTAACGGGAATCATCACCACCAATGGACTCTTTCAAATGCCAGGCTATAGCTTCCCCTTCACGGTCAAGGTCAGTGGCGAGATAAATAGTATCGGATTTTTTTGCCAGTTTTTTCAGGTCGTTGACGACCTTCTCCTTGCCGGGAAGAATCTTGTAATTGGCTTTCCAGCCATGTTCCGGATCGATGCCCATGCGGGCAATCAGCTGTTCCCTGGCTTTTTTGGCCTTATGACGCTTTTTTTGCTCAGGGTCCATTTTTCGGGTTTCAGCGGCAGCTTTGGCCCTGGCTTTCGGATCCACAGCACTGCTTGACCCACTCGTTGGAAGGTCACGAATATGACCAACGGAGGACTTCACCACAAAGTCGTTTCCGAGATACTTGTTGATTGTTTTGGCCTTGGCAGGCGACTCAACAATGACCAGAGACTTACCCATATGTCAGAAATATCCGTCAGTTCAGTTCAAGGTATTTTCAGTTTTTCCCGTGAAAAACAGCCGACATGATTAATGACTCGCTGCGGGTCGGTCAAGTGAAGCGTGTAATTATTTAAAATAAAAGCACGCGAAACCATACACTGACAGAGAAATAGCCTGTAAATACCGATATTTTTTGCCGGGACTATTTTGGCCCCGGCGGCGCTGCGACACGGTGTTCGCCCTGTCGCAAAAAGGCGGGCATTAAAACACTGCTTCCGGAAAAAAGTAAAGTGTGGGTACAGACTGGGGAAAACTGGCAGCACAGGAGACCCATGCTCTCCGGACTCTGCTCAGACCTGCTGCGTCCAGCCGAAAGTATCCTCTCTTTCGCCATTCTGAATCTGGCAGAGAAGATCATAAAGTTGCTGCATAACCGGCCCTACTTCGTCGCCATTTCCATAAAAACCATGCCAGGCCTCATCGAACCATATCTTGCCCACTGGTGACAATACTGCAGCCGTCCCGCAAGCCGCCACTTCAACGAAGGTATCCAGCTCAGCTCGCAAATCGATAGCTCTTTCCTCGGTTTCCATTCCAAGCAGGTCCCGTGCAATATCCATGATTGAGCGTCTGGTAATACTGGGAAGAATGGCGTCCGACTTTGGTGTGATCAGCTTGTTATCACTGGTGGAAATAATGATATTGGCTGAACCTGCTTCCTCTATATATCGTTTCTCCGCGGCGTCCAGGTAAAGTGCCTCATTGGCTCCCATTTCCTGGGCTTTGCGGGTGGCAAAAAGCCCTCCGGGATAGTTGGCACCCGCCTTGACATCACCGGTTCCATGGGGAGCAGCCCTGTCAAAGTCTGAAACAGCGAGTTTGATAACCGAAAGCCCGCCGCTCTTGTAGTAAGGTCCTACAGGAGACACCATGACCCTGAATTCATATTCCCTGGCAGGCTTGAGCCCCATATTCTCACCGATCCCAATCAGCAGGGGCCTGATGTACAGGGTAGCACCACTACCATAGGGAGGCACCCAGGCAAGGTTTGCCCTCACGGCTTCACTTACTCCTCTCAGGAACAAATCATCAGGAACGGCAGGCATGGACAAGCGCTCAGCCGTATTGCGCATACGCTGGCCATTCATTTCGGGACGAAACAACAGGACACGCCCATCCCTTGTACTCTGGGCCTTCATGCCTTCAAAACACTGCTGGGCATAATGCAGTGCTGGTGAGCCTTCATGGATATGCATGATTTCATCGGAGATCAGCTCACCGTCGGACCACTGTCCATCCTGATAATGAGCACGGAAGCGAAAGTCCGTTTTGGTGTATTCAAAACCCAGGTTCTGCCAATCGATGGGTTTCTTTTCTTGTGCGTTCATAAGTCCAGAGTCTGCGTGGGTCAAAACGCCCGTATTATACAGTGACAGCAGGATTTTCACTCCTCTTTTTGAAAATGGCGGGAAAACCGGTATTACTGTCAATTTCCCGAACTCTCCACTTGTGGCAGGCCAGTCCGGGCGAGTACCATGCACATCCGTATAGCCTCATCGTCAATCACGCAGTCTTCATGTCCCACCAGAATTCATATCCGCTTATCGATATTGGGGCCAACCTCAGCCATGAAAGTTTCGCGGCCGATCTTGACCAGGTTATTGATGAGGCTTTGCAGGTCGGGATCATACATATGGTCGTCACAGGAACGTCTGTCTCTGGTTCAGAGGCTGCAAGTTCTCTTTGTTCCCGCTACGGTGGTCTGTTATCGAGTACAGCTGGCATACATCCCCACGAAGCAGAGGAATGTAACAGTCAGGCTCTGGCAACTCTTGCCGCGCTTGCTGGCGAAAGTCATGTACTTGCCATGGGAGAAACCGGCCTGGATTACTTCAGGGACTTCTCACCAAGAGAAAGTCAGCGAGAGGCATTTGCCAGCCAGTTGGCTCAGGCTGCCGAGATGAATATGCCGGTTTTTCTCCACCAGCGAGATGGCCACCAGGACTTTATCGATATTCTCAGGAAGTATCGCAACAGTCTTCCCAAAGGGGTTGTTCACTGTTTTACGGGAACGGAAAGTGAACTCAGGGACTACCTTGATCTGGACATGCATATCGGCATTACCGGCTGGATCTGTGATGAGAGACGCGGACACCACCTTCATGAGTTTGTCAGTCTGGTTCCCGAGAATCGACTAATGCTTGAAACGGATGCCCCCTACCTCATGCCCAGAACAATCAGGCCGAAGCCAAAGACCCGGCGCAATATCCCTGCGAACCTGGTGTATGTCCTTCAGACAGTGGCCGCCTGTCTGGGTAAAAATGAAAAATATGTTGCTGAAATGACCACAGGGAACGCTGGGGATTTTTTCGGTCTGTAAACTTTGCTATATTTTATGTAATTATGAAAAAGCGGGATTTTCTGGCAGTACTGGCAGCAGGCGGGGGCATAACGTTCCTGTCTTCACGCCTGTATGGCCAGTACAAAAACAATCAGCTTTCATTTACAGACCTCCCGGCACTCCCCGAACTTCTGCCCAACAGGACCAGTGATATTACGCTGGACAACTCCCAGCCTGACACTGCTGCCCGCATTATTGACGTCGCACCTGAAAATGATCTGGAAGAAGGTTTCAAGCATACCGAGCGCCAGGTGGAAATGCCGATATTGACCAGATGGAAGAGGAAGAAGTCGATTTCTACCTGAAGAAAATACGGAATTTTGACGGCGACTTTGCGGGTGATGTCTATCTCAGTGAAATTAATCAGTTATTACTCCAGCCGACTATACAAAGGCTTGAGCGTGTCCAGCGATTTATTGGTCACGGCAATTTCAATCTCATCGGTTTTGATGAAATGATTTACTTTGCCCGTAACTACGAGGAAATTGGCGCCTTTGATCCTGCTGAACTGGCCTTCATGGAAAAAATCTTTTTCAATGACGCCACTGATTACGGTTTTTTCGGAGAAAAGGTCAATCCGGAACTGACTCACAGAATAATCTAGGCCGATGTCGAGAAAATAGGTGGCAGTGGTCATTATCTTCTCAAGGGAGATTCACTAAATCGCTATCAGCAGATACGCAGTGATGTCGGAGATAACCTGCTGCTGACATCCGGCATACGCAATGTCGTCAAACAGATGCACCTCTTCCTGGCCAAAACACGCCAGTCCAACGGCAACCTGTCCAAGGCATCCCGCTCTCTTGCTCCACCCGGATATTCTTATCATGGTATCGGGGATTTTGATGTGGGCAAGCTGGGGCTCGGTGAAGCCAACTTTACCATCGACTTCTCCAATACAGAGGAATTCAAGCGCCTGATCACCCTGGGCTATGTGGATGTCCGCTACACAGACACCAACCGCTACGGGGTTCGCTACGAACCCTGGCATATCAAGATTATCTAGGCGAGCAGAACGCCAGAAACTGCGCCTCGGTAAAAGGCCAGCCGAGTTCTTCCTCTTGGTCACGAAATTTCAATACCGGAATCCGTATGCCATAGCGGTCTATCAGCGCATCATCCAGACTGATATCGTTCACTTCAAGGGTAATGTCCAGTGCCGCCAGGTGAGGTCCAATCAGCGCTTGGGCTGTTTCACACAAGTGACAGGCCGGTGTTGAATAAAGGATCAGTATACGTTGCTGCATGATTCCTGAAAGCACCCAAATTCAGCCAAAAAAGTGAAGATACAGCAGACCCGGGGGGGCAGACAATAAATTGCCACCACCAGCCCTGTTCATTACAGGGTCATTCACTATAGAATCGACTCTTTGCGGTCTTGCACCGCTCCAGCTTGCCGTTAGTAAAGAGTATTTTCTGCATGACACAAATCGAAGTAATCACTACCCTGAAAAACTGGATGTCCCAACACATCATTGGCCAGGAGAAACTGGTCGATCGTCTGCTTATTGCCCTCCTCGCCGATGGCCACCTGTTGGTAGAAGGCGCGCCCGGACTTGCCAAGACCAAGGCAATCAAGAATCTCTCCGAAGGAATTGAGGGAGATTTTCATCGCATTCAGTTCACTCCCGACCTATTGCCCAGTGATATCACCGGCACTGAGATCTACAGGTCGGAAGATGGCAGCTTCCGTTTCCAGCACGGGCCCATCTTTCATAACCTGGTACTGGCAGATGAAATCAACCGTGCACCAGCCAAGGTGCAATCTGCCCTGCTTGAGGCCATGGCCGAACATCAGGTCAGTGTGGGTCGTGAAACGTTTGAGCTGCCAAAACTGTTCCTGGTGATGGCAACCCAAAACCCCATTGAGCAGGAAGGCACCTATCCCCTGCCGGAAGCCCAGCTGGACCGCTTCCTCATGCATGTCACTGTGGGTTATCCGGACACAGATTCTGAACGGGAAATCCTGAACCTGGTTAGAAATGAGGCACGTAATATCGGTACCACACCGCCACAGGAAGTCTCCCAGGCAAATCTGTTTGAGGCCCGCCAGGAGGTCCTCAATATCCATATGGCAGAACCGGTGGAGGAATATATCCTGCAACTGGTAATGGCTACCCGTAATCCAGGTCCTTACAGTGAGGAACTGGATAAATGGATTGATTTCGGTGCGAGCCCCAGGGGGACCATTGCCCTGGACCTCTGCTCGCGTGCGCATGCCTGGCTCAAAGGCAATGATTTTGTCAGCCCTGAAGATATCCATGAAGTTTTCCATGATGTCCTGCGCCATCGCGTATTACTCAGTTTTGAGGCCGAAGCCGCTGGCGTTGATACAGATCTTGTCCTGACCAGGTTGCTTGAACTGGTGCCTTCGGCCTGAACCCCTGGCATCTGTTGAAACGATGCCAGCAGCAAACGCCGTGTAATTCAAACAATCTCATCAGGAATCAAGGGTGTCACGTAAAAGGCAACTAAATACCAGGCAGGACAAGTATCGCAGTCGAGGCGCCTTCATCACTCTCGAGCAACTGTTTGACCAGCGCCATGTCGCCAAATCCCTTGAGCTGGATTATCAGTCCCGCTCCCGCCTGGGCATGTCCGGATCACATATATCCAAGCAGAAAGGTCGTGGCGTCGATTTCGAGGAATTCCGTGCTTACCAACCCGGTGATGATATTCGCCAGATTGACTGGCGCGTGACCGCACGCACCGGACGCCCCTTCACCAAGGTATTCAGGGAAGAACGGGAACGTCCCGTGATAGTGGGCTGCGACCAGAGTCATAACATGTTCTTTGGCAGCCAGGTCGCATTCAAGTCTGTCCTGGCTGCTGAAGCGGCGGCGATTATCTGCTGGACCACTGTCGATAATGGTGACCGGGTTGGTGGAGTGGTGTTTGATGATACCCATCAGGAACTGGTAAAACCCAAACGCAGCAAACGCTCTGCCCTCCGGTTCCTGGACACCCTCGCCCGTTATAACCAGAACCTGGTTGAGCATCATATTGAAAACCCCGCGGATGCCCCCAATTATTTGCTAATGGCTCTGGAGCAGATGTACAGGATCACCCGCCCGGGATCCAATGTGTACCTGATCAGTGACTTCCAGAAATTTGATGAACAATGCCGACGCTATCTTCACCAATTGGCCATTCACAACAGTGTCACCTGTATCTTCGTCTATGATGCACTTGAGGAGAATCTGCCAATTCCCGGTGTCTACAGCATTACGGACGGACAGGAACGCAGCACAATCAATACTTACAAGAAAAGCGTGAGAAACCTGTATCACGAGCAGTTTGAAGTCAGACTTTCCCAACTCACTGACGCATTCAACAAAATGAAAGTCCCCATGATCACCCTGAGAACCGATCAGGTAGTACTGGACCAACTGGAAACATGGAAGCAGAAGATCCGTTAAGCCAGCTGAAGGATATTCATATCCCGGAAGCGGTCACATTCTGGCCTCCAGCGCCCGGCTGGTGGCTTTTGCTTGCGCTTGCACTTGTCGGGCTGGCTTTCCTGTGCCGACACCTCCTGGCCAACATGCTGGAACGTCGAAGGCTCGGCATGGTTCTCTCCGAGCTCGACAGGGCACTGCAGACTTACAGTGAAGAATCGGCATTTGACCATAAGCGAAACCAGGCCGGCCTGGATTATCTGGCTTCTGTAAATAATATACTGAAACGTGTAGCACAGACCCGTTTGCCGGAAACGGACAGCGCACTGCTGACAGGAAAATCCTGGCTGGCATTTCTCGACCAGCATGGGGGGAATTCGAATTTCACCGGCGGCCCCGGGCAACCCCTGGGGGATGCTGTCTACCGGAGAAATTTTGAAGGCGATGTCCGGGCCCTTCATGAAGTAGCCAGTGCCTGGATAGAACACTGCTACACACGAAAAACGCACACTGTCTCCAACAAGGAGTCAGTGGCATGATCCAGATCCTTTGGCCTTGGGTATTTGCCCTTTTACCACTCCCCTGGCTTTGCCACAGACTGCTTCCCCGTGCAGCGAACAAGGATGCCTCCCTGTATGTCCCCTTCTTCAGGTCCCTCTCCAGGATAGAAACAGTCTCTCCGCGTGTGGGTGCCCGTAACCGATTGCTTGCGCTGCTGGCGATTATTGCCTGGCTGCTGCTGGTGATCGCAGCCAGTCGTCCGCAATGGATCGGCGAACCGATTCAACTACCTACTACAGGGCGTGATCTCATGCTTGCCGTGGATATTTCCGGCTCCATGGAAGCCCAGGATATTCAACTGGGCGGGCAGAATGCCACACGCCTTCAGGTGGTTAAATCAGTGGTGGGTGATTTTGTCGAAAGACGTACCGGCGATCGCCTTGGATTAATACTTTTTGCCGCAAGAGCGTATACACAATCTCCCCTCACTTTTGACCGTGAGACTGTTGAAACGCTGCTTTATGAAGCTGAAATAGGCATTATTGAGGAAAATGCGACGGCCATAGGAGATTCCATTGGTCTTGGTGTCAAACATCTCAGGGAGCGACCTGAAGCCAGCAGAATACTGATTCTTCTTACTGACGGGGTGAATAATGCCGGTGAAGTATCTCCGCTACAGGCTGGTCAACTGGCCTCAAGGGAGAGTATTCGGATCTACACGATTGGTATCGGGGCAGATGCCTCAACCGCTAATTCCCTCTTCGGACCCAGGACCATCAATCCTTCCGCAGACCTGGATGAAGATACACTTACCAAGATTGCTGAAGATACCGGGGGACGTTATTTCCGGGCCAGGAATCGTGAGGAACTGGAACAGATCTATGAGCTCCTGGATGAGCTTGAACCTGTCGAGCAGGAAGCTGAAACATTCCGGCCTACCACTGCCCTGTTTTACTGGCCATTGGGTGCCGGACTCGCCCTGAGCTTCCTCATTGCCCTGTTGCGACTGCCGTGGTCCATACTTCTGGCCACAGGCAAAGCAGGACAGGATGAAAGCGAAACGGTGGAATTACGGGGAGAAGTGAAAGCATGATGTCACTGCTGCCAGCTGAATTCGTGGAAAACTTCCACCTCCTACGCCCATTGTTTCTCTATGGACTGATTCCGGCACTCATCGTTGTCTTTTTGCTGCTGTTTATCCAGAGCAACAGAAGCACCTGGACCAGGGCTATTGATCCTTCCCTCTTGCCCTTCCTGCTGGACAAGAATGCGTCACCCAGAGCCACTTACCCGGTGTTCGGGCTTCTCCTGTTATGGACACTCGGCATCCTGGCACTGGCAGGGCCTGTGTGGGAGAAAATTCCGGTCCCGGTTCAGGAGCGTGAAGATGCCCTGGTGATAGTCGCCGATATGTCACTCTCCATGTACGCCAATGATGTGGCGCCTAATCGGGCAGTCAGGGCTCAACGCAAGATTATTGATATCCTCAACCAGCGCCGGGATGAAGGTCAAACTGCCCTGGTTGTATACGCTGGAGATGCTCACGCGGTCACACCACTGACCGATGACGTGGAAACCATCAACAACCTGGTACCTTCACTTCAACCTGACATCATGCCAATCGCGGGCAGCAAGCCAGAAACCGGTATTGCACTGGCTATTGAGCTGCTTGAGAACAGTGCCCTGCCCCAGGCACAGATCATTCTGCTCACAGACGGTATTGCCAATGATGATGTTGGGGCAATCAGGAACCTTATGGAGGATACCCAGCACACCCTCTCCGTTCTGGGTATCGGGACAGAACAGGGAGCCCCTATTCCTCAGGCAGATGGCGGCTTCCTCCGCGATAGCAGCAATGCCATCGTCATTCCTCGCCTGGAGCGCAGCCGTCTGCAGCAACTGGCCAGTACCACTAATGGTCGCTATGCCGATGCCCTGTTAACCGATGAAGATATTAATTATCTTCTGGACGAAAGTATTTTTGATGAAAATGAAAATCTCGTGGATGTCGAAAGGGAATTTGATATCTGGTATGAAGCCGGCCCCTGGCTTTTATTGCTGGTTCTGCCACTGGCAGCCCTCTCATTTCGACGTGGCTGGCTTCTTGGTGTGGTACTTGCGGTCGCTTTCATTCCGGAAAAGGACGCGTATGCCTGGGAGTTCAGGGATCTGTGGATCAAAAAAGATTCCCAGGGAGCAACCGCATTTTCAGTAGAAAACTATGAAGAAGCCGCCAATCTATTTGAGGATCAACAATGGCGTGCAGCCGCTAATTACCGTAATGGCAGCTTTGAAAACACAGTAGCTGACCTGTCCGCCCTTGAAACTGCCGATGCCCACTACAATCGAGGCAATGCACTGGCCAGGCTGGATCGCTACCCGGAAGCCATCGCCGCTTATGAGCAGGCCCTGGCACTGCAGCCTGACCATGAGGACGCGCAATTTAACAAGGAACTGCTTGAAAAGCTTCTTGAAGAGCAGCAACAGGAACAGGAACAGCAGCAAAACAGCGAAGGTGAAAACGAGAACCAGGATCAGCAGGAAGGCGAGCAGCAGGAACAACAAAACCAGGATCAACAACAAAGCCAGGATCAACAGCAGTCGGAACAGTCTGACCAGCAGCAGGAACAGGAACAACAACAGAGCCAGGATCAACAGCAATCGGAGGAAGACAGTGAGTCTGAGCCCCAGGAGCAGGAAATGCCTGAGCCACAGGATGGGGAAGAATCGGATTCCGAAGAAGAACAGGCTATGCAACAATGGCTACGCCGGATACCGGATGATCCTGGTGAATTGCTGAGAAGAAAATTTCAGTATCAGGCTGCCAGGCAGCGCTATGAGGCAATCCAGAACCCTAACCTGGCCGAACAGGAAGCAAACGAACCACAATGGTAAAACGATTACTCCATATACTTCTCATGGGCGCGGCATTGCTGGCAGGTTTTGCCACAACAACACTTGCCCAGCCTTCTTCTGATCCACAGCCACTCAGTGCGTTTGTCGATCGAAATGAAATCACCTTGAATGAAGTTCTCACCCTGACAATTCGGGTAGACAACTCTCTGGGGAACAGTCGCCCGTCCCTGACAGCACTCAATCGCGACTTTGAGACTATTGGCAATATCAGCACCCGAAGTTCATATTCCAATATTAATGGCACAGTGCAGTCTTTCGTGGACTATATCGTCCGTCTTCGACCCAGGAGTACTGGCACTCTTACAATTCCGGCATTTCGTATTGGTAGTGAAGTGACATCGCCAATCAGGGTGTCCGTTGGCGAAGCCGATCAGGTTAGCAGTGCTGGTGACAGCGAGATTTTTATTGAATCCACGGTTAGCAAGGAACAGGTCTATGTGCAGGAGCAATTGCTGTACACCATCAAACTGTATTACTCCATCAGCTTTGACCAGGGAGCCCAACTGACCTCTCCCCAGGTAGCAGATTCCGTAGTACAACAGCTTGGTAGCGACGAAACCTATTCAGAAATCATTGACGGTATTCGCTACAACGTGACAGAACGCCGCTTTGTTGTTTTTCCGCAGGGTAGCGGACAATTAACCATTCCTCCTGTCTATTTTACCGCCACGGTAGGCCGCCGGGGGGGGCTCACCCGTTTTTTCAATAACCGAACCAGTGTTCGTGAAATCAATCTGGCCAGTGACACCCACAATATTGATGTACTGGGTAAACCGGCAGATTTCCCTGAAGGCACCTGGTTGCCAGCCACCGATGTGAGTATAGAAGAAAGCTGGAGCGGACCGGTGGACAGCCTGACCGTCGGAGAATCTGTGACCAGGAATATCCGTATTTCCGCCACGGGACTCAGCAGCTCTCTCCTGCCCGGTATTACGTATGAAGATATGGACGGTCTGAAATTCTATCCGGACCAACCAGTCAGCGAAGACTCAGCCACTGAAACCGGAGTCAGCGGCATTCGTTCTGAAGGCACGGCTATAGTACCTTCACAACCAGGCGAGTTTGTCATCCCTGAAATTGTTATACCCTGGTGGAATACTGTCACCAACACCCTGGAAAATGCTGTCATACCTGCGAGAACCATTTCAGTAGTAGCCGGCAGCAACCAGGTGACAAGTACACCAGGCAGTTTTGCTATTCCCGGCAACCCCGCGACAGATGCCATACCGGTGCCGAATATACAGGGATCAGCCAGTATGCCTGCCAGCCAGACATCCGGGCTTTATCTGTTCTGGATTACTGCTACGGCGGTGTTTGCTGCAGCCTGGTTGTTTTCCACAGCCATGTGGCTAAGGAGCAGGCGTATGCTGGCCTACTCGATAACTACGACGCCATCCATAAATGGGCAACGCCAACAGTCTGCCAGGCCCCCTGTCTCTCCCAATGCCGAAACAGCCCTGAAACTCCTCAATACGGCGATCAGCAACGGCTCCCCTCCAGAGATTCGCCATCGCCTGATTCAATGGGGACAGGCACTGTTTCCGGACAGCAATATCATGACACTAACCCATCTGAGCCAGCGCTGTAAGGATACATCCCTTGATGGGCAACTGCAGGCCATTGAGCAGGCTCTGTATAGTGAACAGAAAGAAACAGCCTTCACACCCGTAGATCTTGCTGGCATCGTGAGCCGCTTGCACAAGGGTCATAAAAACCGAAGGTCCAGCGCTAAGGATCACACTCTTCCGCCCCTTTACAAAAACTGATCATTCACTGGAGCAAAAGCAGCATGAGCGAAGTTGATCCCCTTTCACAATTCATGAAAGGACTGAAGCGGCGAAACCGCGGTGAAAAGGAGTTTCAACAGGCTGTTGAGGAAGTAGCTACGGATATTATTCCCTTCATAGAGAATAATCCCAAGTATAAAAACGGCTTGTTACTGGAACGCCTCTCGGAACCAGACCGTGTCATCAGCTTCCGTGTCTGCTGGGTGGATGATGAAGGCAATATCCGGGCAAACCGGGGTTACCGTGTACAGAACAACAACGCCATTGGACCGTATAAGGGGGGCATTCGCTTTCACAGCAGTGTCAATCTGAGCATCCTCAAATTCCTTGCTTTCGAACAGACTTTCAAGAACTCACTTACCGGTCTACCCATGGGGGGGGCAAAAGGTGGAGCCAACTTCAATCCCCATGGAAAATCCGACGGGGAAGTCATGCGCTTCTGCCAGTCTTTCATCACAGAACTCTGCCGATATATCGGCCCGGACACGGATGTACCCGCTGGAGATATCGGTGTTGGTGCCCGCGAAATTGGATATATGTTCGGACAAATGAAACGTCTGACCAATGAGTTCAGTGGCACCATGACCGGCAAGGGAATCGAGTTCGGAGGCAGTCTTATCAGGAATGAAGCTACTGGCTATGGCGCTGTTTATATGCTCGACAACATGCTCAGGCATCATGATCGTGAAGTAGAGAGCAAACGACTGCTGATTTCCGGCTCGGGTAATGTCGCAATTTTTGCAGCTGAAAAAGCCATACAGCTGGGTGCTAAAGTCCTCACACTCTCTGACTCTTCCGGGTTCATTTATGACCAGGAAGGAATCAACGCCGAGAAGCTGGCGTTCATCAAGGACCTGAAAATTAAACGCAGGGCCCGTATTTCCGAATATACCAAAACTTTCGATGCCAAGTTTTACGAGGGAGAGAAACCCTGGCATATACCGGCTGACATTGCTCTGCCCTGTGCAACCCAGAATGAAATTTCTGTGGATGATGCAAAAAACCTTGTTAACGGTGGATGTATTGCCGTCGTTGAAGGGGCCAATATGCCAACAGTCCAGGATGGTATAGATATCTTCAAGGACAACAATGTCCTCTTCGCCCCGAGCAAGGCAGCCAACGCCGGTGGTGTTGCCATTTCAGGCCTTGAGATGAGCCAGAATTCTGCAAGGCTCAGCTGGTCTGAATCTGAGCTGCAGCAACATCTTAAGGAGATCATGCATAATATTCATGAGAAATGTATTGCCCATGGTACAGAAAAAGGCAACGTGAACTATTCCCGAGGTGCCAATATCGCCGGCTTTATCAAGGTCGCCAACGCCATGTTGGCTTATGGCGTCATATAGACAACAGTTGGTCGATGGCCTGATTGGGCTAAACGCCTCTTCCAGCAATGCGGCATAAAAAAGCCCGGCAAATGCCGGGCTTTCGTGTTCAATCGGGCTATTGTTTTGATCAGGCACTTTTAAGCAGCCTGTTACTTTTTCCGTTGATAGCAATTTGCCTGGGCTTCATGGCCTCTGGAATTTCCCGGACCAGATCAATATGAAGAAGACCCTTATCCATCACAGCCCCGGTAACCTTGATGTGATCTGCCAACTTGAACTGGCGACGAAAGTTGCGTTGGGCTATTCCGCGATGAAGATAATTTTTCCCGGCCTCTTTCTTGTCTTCAGGTTTATCTGAAGCAACCGTCAGGGTATTGTTTTCCACTTCAACACTGATTTCATCATCATCAAAACCGGCCACAGCCATGGTAATCCGATACTCATCATCTTCAATCAATTCAATATTATAAGGGGGATAAGCTGAACCGGTTCTTTCGTTGGTTGAAATGCTGTCAAGCAGTGAAGCAATATGATCAAAACCAATCGCTGAACGGTACAGGGGTGAAAAATCAAAAGTAGTCATTGTTATATCCTCATATCAAGCAATATATAAATATAGACACCTGTTCTCATGAACCAGATGAGCCCCGGATGGGCTGTCAGCAAACCTCAAATGAGCCTTTGCTAAAATCTAAATAGAGGCAAACAATGGAATTTCAAGTGGAAGTTGTTTGTTAATCCGTTTTCAGCCAGGACAGTGCTTCATCTACCTCTTCAAAGAATTTCACATTGCCACACATGAACCAGTCGGCAATATGGGCCATCTTTTCATGCCAATGCTGGTCGCCCACAATAGCCAGCTTGTCAAAAGCATTGCCGTGTTTAAGACCAAGCTTGAAATCATCCCAGGCAGCCCTGAGCTCCCAACCTTGAAATTCTGTCGCATCGACCAGTGCATAAATATGAGGATCCTTGACGCCTTTAAGGGCCTCGTCGATCATTGGGTTAATTTTTTTGTAATCGTCATGTGTCAGCTTGCCCACCGGTTTTAACGTGAGCACGAAATCAGGGCCCGTACGTTCAAGACCAATGGATAAACCGTGTCTCATAATTGCCATAAAAAAGACTCCTAAACCATTTCAAAAGAGTATTGTTATCATGCAACGCTTTTCTTTCTCAGATAAACCAGAAAGCTGGCTAAAGGAAGAAAATACGGTGAAAACGACATTACCTTTCCAAGCCACATGAGCCAGCTTGATGGCGACTCATTAAGCAGGTATCCCCCATACCACATCGGCCAGGTATTAAAGAGTACCGCCAGACCAGCCATGAACCTCAGCTTTTTGTCTGACTTGCCGGATGTCAGGAAAATACCTGTGTGGATCAGAAGAGCGAGAATAAATATCGGTAGTTGTACTTGCATAATCAGTCCAGAGCTACCGGACTGAATCGTTTAAGTGTTTGGCCATGGAACTCAACATCCTCATTGAACATGGTCAGCGGACGGACCCAGTAACTTCTCTGGGATTCGTCACCGTACAAGGGAAAGTACAAAACCAGTACTTCCTCCGTCTCGGAATGAATCGCTGTGCCTACAACCTGATAGTAGGCTCCTTTATAATGACGATATTTACCCGGAGATATTAAAGACTTCATCTTGTCACCTTAATCAATTAATTCAGGATTTACATCGGATTTATTGATATTTAATGAATTTCATTGAGTATACCTATTATTTCATGGAGGCTATAAATCTTCCGGAAAGCGGAAATGAACAGTTGAAAATGAGATTGTGGCAGTATGAGTAGCACCAATGGGCAGTAATACACATTAGAAATTAGAAAATAGAAAAAAGAAAAAAGAAAAAAGAAAATAATAGAGAAGCTTCAGAGAAAGCGGGTAAAAAAATTAAAGGAATAAAAGTAACCAGGGTCGGTCATGAAAATAACATTGGTAACAAAGATAATAGCGAGAGCTGCTTGTACCGGACAGTCATTATGCTAAAAACCATTCAGACAGCTAACACCACGCTTTTTCAGTCAATTTTTAGATCATGCTGCGATCCAACACTGCCCAAAATAGCCAGGTTCCTATCCTTTACAGGCGATGGCTGGTTTTATCTGCTCCTGTTTCCTCTTGTATTGATTCTCAAGCCTGTTTATGCGTTTGAAACCCTTTTACTTGCCGCGCTTGGATTTACCATCGAAAGACTCATTTATTACATACTCAAACTTGGATTCAAACGAAGAAGACCCCCTACATTTCTTGCCAATGTGGAATCCCTGATTATTGCCTCCGATGAGTTAAGCCTTCCTTCAGGCCATACATCTGCCGCATTTTTCTTTGTGACATTTTTATGTGTAGCACTGGGCCCATTATTCCTGCCATTGTATCTCTGGGCAGCGATGGTCGGTCTTTCAAGAATATTACTCGGCGTACATTTTCCAACTGATATCATCGCCGGAGCAGCAATTGGATCCATCATTGCGCTGGTTATTGCCTGAAAACAGCACGATGAGTCAGCCAATCAGTTCGCTACCCGAAATTTTCGTACAGCCAGTTTCAATTGCCTGACTCCTTCCTGATACCGGTTTTCATCCACAGGTGAAAATGCAAGGGTCATGTAAATATCCGTAATATTTGTGACATCCCTGGCCCATTGTGGCTGGATAGCCGCGATACGTTTGCTGAACTCCCAGGGTGTTTCTCCCGGTAAACGACTGATGCCGTTATCTGAAATGAAATCACAGAATTTCAGATACAAGGCATTCGCAGGTGTCTGTATTTTTTCCGCGCGTTTGCGCAGGACAAAATAGGCAGCAATTCCGACAAACGCCACCATGACAAAAAACAAGGTCATAAGAATTTTCTCTTTTGAAACCCTGTCAAAAATATTGCTGAAGAGGGAAAACTGCATACCCTGGTCATAATTAAGAACAAAACGGTTCCAGGCGTAATCAATCATTTCTATCCGTAAAATCAGGTCGTTAATGAACGCACTGCTGCTACGAAACTTGAGCATGGAAAAAACTTCATCTTCCAGGAACGTGGCGTCTTCCTGCAGGGTAAACTGGCTGCCAAATTCAATGCGATCAGGCGCGATAGCGGCTGTAGGGTCAACCCTGACCCAACCATCGCCTTCCAGCCATACCTCTGTCCACGCATGGGCATCATACTGTCTGACGATCAGGGTACCGTTGTATTTGTTAAACTCACCGCCCTGGTAACCCAGGACAACGCGTGCCGGAATTCCTGCTGAACGCATGAGGAAGGTGAATGCACTGGCATAATGTTCGCAAAAACCTTCACGGGTGTTGAACAGGAACTCATCAATGGAGTTTTCACCCAATAAAGCCGGACTCAGTGTGTAACTGAAATTCTCATTGCGTATATGCTCCAGAACAGCATTTACGAACTCCCGATCAGACCCTGACTCGCTGTAGAGCTGTCGGGCAAACTCCCTACTCTGGTCATTACCTGTTTCAGGCAAAGTCCTGGTTCTCTGTGATATCTCCCGTGACAGGGATGGATCGACAACATACTCCAGGTAGGACGTGGCGTCATAAGTAAGCCTTTGGCCAATAGGCCTGCGTGTTTCTACCTGGTATTCCTGTCGCATGATAAAGCGCTGATCCCGGATCTGGGGAACCATGAGCGTATAAATCCAGTTTTGCTGTGTTGGCTCCATGTTGACGTTGTATTTGACATCCCTGCCCTGGTATTCAATGGCTTCAAACCAGGGACGATCCCTGAAGCGGCTCGTTCCAAGAAACTGTGCAAATGAATTGATACCCCTGCTCCAGCCTCTGCCATCAAATGTATCCAGGGTCACTCCCCGCCAGTACAACTCATTGTAGTTGGGAATTTCCGATGCAAACTCCACACGAAAAGCCACATCACCGGACCTCGTCAGATCACCTATATCACCGGGTGCCATTTCATCCGAGAGTCCGGTAACACCCGATGCGTTTTGCAAAGGAACAGCCCATAAAGGACCAATCCTGGGAAAAAGAAGAAAAAGCATAGCCATAAGGGGCACACTCTGGAAAAGCACGAGACTGGCCAGTTTCAGGGTCCGTACAGGTCGCTGGTACTCTTCTGTCTGTGTAATCGACATGAGTGCAGACGTAATGATCACAATACACAGAATCATGTAGACAGCGACAGGTATCGCCTGTGAATAAATAAATTCTGCAAGAACGGTGAAATAGCACAGATATATCACCATCAACACATCGCGCTTAAGCTTCATTTCCAGTAATTTGAGAGTAACTCCCACGAGCAATACCCCCACAATGGCATCCGTGGAAAAAATATCCCTGCCGTACTGAAACACAATTGACGTTATGACAAGAAAAACAACAACTGTTTTTATTTTTGAACCTGGATAGGAAATCCTGCCCTGGAAAATCAAAACACTGGTTGTAATGCAGCCAAGACAAAACAGGGTAAGCCAGACTGGCAGACGCAGAATATGGGGCAATATGACCGAGACCAGGGAAGCAATGATCCAGAGAAGCGATGTACGAGGCAGTTTGTATATATCAGTGGATGCGCTGACGTTTTTATCCGGACGCTTGGTTATCCAGGATTTCCACTGAAAGATCATGACAACATCCCCCCGCTGCCGGATTCCTCATCAGTCATCCCATAAAGTGCCAGCGTTCTCATGATCGCTCTGTAATGGTCGTTGCCCTTGGCCGGTTCAATGTGCTGCCCGGGAATATCCAGTCCGTAATCAAGGCCGGCGGCATCAAGCTGCAATACGCAATAACACAGCCGGGAGAGACGTTCCTCCACCGCCATATCCGGAAACATATCCCAACTCAACCAGATCTTGTCATCTACATTCGATGAGTACTCTTTGGTATAAAGTCCCCTGCCGCGTGCCGCGATTTTCCATGCCACATGCCTGTGCGAGTCTCCCTGCTGATAATTACGCAGAGCGTGAAAATCATCACTGCCACGCGTTATATTTGTATGTCCTTGGATATTCTGCTGGGATGACAGCCAGTCCAGGTCACAGGGAACGGGTTTTGGATAGACCAGACAGCGCAGATCCAGGTCAGGCAGAGACCAGGCCCTGCAGATTCCAAAAGGAAATACGGTTTCGATAGTCAATCTGCCGGGAGAAAACCAGCCTCGATTGTTGGCCATGAGAAACAGGCTGCAGCGTTCCTCGGTGTTGTCAATCAGATTGGCCGTCACCTTGCGCGAACCAGGATAGTGCAGGTCCAGGGCTTCATGAATGCGTTCCCCGTGTCGTGACAGTATCACCGTTATTTCAGCCTGCTCTCCCGCGAATATCGAGTTTCCGGTTACAGCAGAAAGATGTAGTCCGGCCAGATTCCTGAAGGTATAGAATATCGAGAGAATAAAGACACCGATCAGCCAGAATACCAGTGCAAAAGCCAGACTGATTTCATAATTGACGGCTCCCAGAAACATCAACCCAAGAACCAGCAAAAAGCCAAGGCCCTGCTGGTTGGGTATGATGAAAATATTGCGCTGGGTAAGGACCACATGATGGGCTGGTGGAATCCTGCGATTGATCCATCCATTGAATCGACGCCGCCAGCGAAAGCCAAGCAAATGCCTGATACCGGAATCGGGTTGTTGTACTCCTGTATTCATCACAGATGTCCAGGAAGTTATCCGGGTTATTTGGGGAAAATGTCTACGTCATTCAGTAGGCGCTGGGAATAGGATTCCCCGCTACGGCCAGAAGCGTCTGTCACAGAACGCAGGCGATGATCCACCACGGCAGGCAACACCATTTGTACATCCTCTGGTATGACGTGTGTCCGATCATGCATCAGGGCCCATGTCCTTGCACTTCGAATCAGGGCCATGGCACCTCGAGGAGACAGTCCAAAGGAGAACAGGTTGTCCTGGCGTGTATAGGCGACGATTCGCTGCACATAATCAAGCAGGGTATCCGTGGCATGCACTTCGGGAATACGTTCACTGATATGCATGATGTCCTCGGGAGACAACGTTTGCTTGATATTGCCAAGCTTTTCACGTTGGTCACGATTGTTCAGCAATTCCCGTTCAGCCTTGGGGTCGGGGTACCCAATCTGGAGACGCATCAGGAAGCGGTCAAGCTGTGATTCAGGCAGTGGGTATGTACCAGCAAAGCTAATGGGATTCTGTGTCGCGATAACAAAAAATGGATGAGGCAACTTCATGGTATTGTTATCTATGGAAACCTGCCCCTCCTCCATGGCCTCCAGCAGGGCACTCTGGGTTTTGGGAGTCGTCCTGTTGATTTCATCGGCCAGAATCAGGTTGGAAAAGATCGGCCCCTTGTGGAAGGAGAAATCACCACTTTTCTGGTCATAGATGGTTACCCCGAGAATATCTGCCGGGAGCAAATCACTGGTAAACTGGATCCTGGAATACTGAAGTCCAAACACCTTTGCCAGTGCCTGGGACAGGGTGGTTTTTCCCATGCCAGGTTTGTCTTCCATAAGCAAGTGACCGCCGGCAAACAGGCAGCACAATGACAGCCTGACCTGTTTCTCCTTGCCAAGAACTACCCTGCCGATCTCAGCAAGGGATTCTTCAATTTTGTCCTGTATCCTGGTTGGCATCTGGCTATCTGCCAATTCAGTTTCCTTGTCGACAATCTGTTCCATTAGCCTGCATTATGAAGCTCGGGAATGTCTTCATCCTCGGTTGATTTAATATCTGCGCTACTGCCCATGGCACGTTTGCGTTTAGCCGCATCATTTCGTTTCTTTTCAAGCATGGCCAGGTACTCTTCACCGACATCACCCGTGACATACTTCCCATTAAATACGGAGCATTCGAAATCCATCGGGATGATACTTCCTTCGGCACAAGAGGCAATGAGGTCTTCCAGCTCCTGGAAGATCAACCAGTCAGCGCCAATTGCCTGCCTGACTTCTTCAACCGTTTTGCCATGGGCAATAAGTTCATCTACAGCAGGCATATCAATGCCATAGACATTGGGATACCTTACCGGTGGCGCTGCCGAGCAGAAATAGACATTTTTAGCACCGGCTTCCCTGGCCATTTCGATAATCTGTTTACATGTGGTTCCCCTGACAATGGAATCATCCACCAGCAGAACATTCTTGTCCTGGAATTCAAGGGGGGTGGCATTAAGCTTTTGCTTGACCGATTTTTTGCGCTGACTTTGACCAGGCATGATAAATGTCCTGCCGATGTAGCGATTCTTAACAAAGCCTTCACGATATTTCACGCCAAGGGCATTGGCCAATTCTACTGCGGCTGTACGCGATGTGTCCGGGATCGGGATCACAACATCAATATCATGATCGGGACGCTCCGCCATGATTTTCTGTGCCAGTTTCTCTCCCATGCGCAAGCGGGATTTATAGACAGACACGCCATCTATCATGGAGTCCGGCCGGGCAAAGTAAACATGTTCAAAAATACAGGGTGTGAGTTGACCTTCGGTAGTGCAGATACGGGTCTCGATATTACCTTCATGATCGATATAGACCGCTTCACCAGGGGCGACATCACGGATCAGTTTGAAACCCTGTGAATCCAGCGCCACACTCTCCGAGGCAATCATGTATTCATCTCCCTTACGGGTGCGCTTCTTGCCAAAGACCAGCGGACGAATACCATGTTTGTCCCTGAAAGCTACAATACCGTACCCCACCAGCATGGCAACGGCCGCATAGGCTCCCCGACAACGTCTATGCACGCCTTCCACAGCGGTGAATACATCATCGGCTGTTGGCTTGATTTTGTTCAGAACCTGCAATTCATGGGCAAACACATTGAGCAGGACTTCAGAATCCGAGTCAGTATTCAAATGTCGCAGATCATCCCTGAAGATATCCTCGCTGAGGGCTTCCGAGTTGGTGAGATTGCCATTATGCGCAAGACTGATTCCATAGGGAGAATTTACATACAGAGGCTGTGCCTGGGCAGGACCACTGCTGCCAGCGGTAGGATAACGCACGTGTCCTATCCCCATATTACCCGTGAGCTGACGCATGTGACTGGTCCTGAACACATCACGTACAAGTCCGTTATCCTTGCGCAGGTTCAATTTTCCCTTGTCACTGGTCACAATACCGGCCGCATCCTGTCCACGGTGCTGAAGCACAGTGAGACTGTCATACAGTGCCAGATTGACATTGGATTTTCCGACGATTCCGACGATGCCACACATGATGCTTGCCCTGCTTTCGCTTATTGTCGAATCTGCCCCTGAATTGGAGCAGTTCTTCTAAATATTCAGTACTCGCGTGTCCGCCTGGGGATCATCCCTTATTACACGGCTACTGTATCACCAGCTACTGGCTGGCCTATACCAAGGATTCCCTGAAGGTAATCAATCAATGTCACAGCATGAGGCACCAGTAGCGAACTTTCAAACCATGTCTGCGATAATTCAAACTGGGTCGCTACAAGAACAATAATCAACACGATAATCATGCCCCGCAAGACACCAAAGAGTCCACCGAGAGTTCTGTCCACGCCGCGCAACCCCGCGGCTTCTGTCAATTTTGAAACAAGGTTGCTGACCAGGGTTCCCGTAAAAATTACAACGATAAATATAGCTGAAAAGGCTGCTATTCTGCGTAAGCTGGCATTATTAATCAAACTCTCCATGATCTCCGCCAGCTGAGCACTAAGAAGTGTCCCGGCAACAATGGCAGCGAACCAGCTGGCAAGAGAAAGGGCTTCCTTGATCAGACCACGAAAGACGCCCAGCAAAGCCGATATGGCGACAATCACGATAATGATGATATCAACCATTCCCATCAGTAGATGCCCTGTTACTGACCCAGTTCGTCGATGGAAAACCGGACAACAATCCCATCCAGACCAAAGGCATCTGCCAATTCCTGCTGCAGGTTGCCGGCATCACTTTCAGTCACAACTGGCCCGACATACACCCCGGTAAGTACGCCCCTACTGGTTGAAAGCGGCCTGCTAAATCCCTTGTACCCCTGATCACGCAAACGTTGGACTAGCGCTTCGGCGTTAGCCATTTCACCGAATGATCCCAGCCGAACTGCCCAAGTGGCCGGAATTCCGTCACTATCAAGCGAGGGGCGCTCAGGAGCCGGTGGTGGAGTGTCGGCTGTCAAGGCAGTATCGGGTTCACTTTCTCTGGCAGGCGTATCTGTTTCTGTCCGGATGCCATTTTCCTGGGTTTCATTCACATCTGCTGTGATCTCGGGACGGGTAGGTTCCACGTCAGGAACAACCGGTAAAGGCGGGGCTTCCGGGATGGTAGAGGTCATTTCCTGGGGAGTGACACCTTCGCCATCCAGCAGTATGGGGATGAAAATGATGGCAAGGCAACCCAGCACAATGGTTCCTACCAATCGTTGCTTCATCGCTATTTTCAAATTGTCTCCAGTACACCAGTGACAGTGAAGAAAGAACCTGTAACAAGCAGGACTGAGTCTCGCTTTGTTCCGTTCTGTTCAGACTCTGCGGCTTCAAATGCCTCTTGAACCGTGGAGAAACACTGCACATTTTCCTCCCCGGATTCAGCCAGGTGATTATATAGCATTTTTCCTTCAAGACCCCGAACTTCCTGAATTCCGGCAACATACCAGCGTGGTGAGAGCGCCTGTAAGGTAGCCAATACTTCCCTGTAATTTTTATCAGCAAGCATGGCAATAACTATGGAGACGTCATGATCAGGGAAACGTGCATTTACCTGCTCAACGAGGCGTTTAGCGGCATGGGGGTTATGTGCCACGTCCAGCACGAGCGGGTATCCACGGTCTATCTGCTGAAAGCGGCCAGTCAGCTCGGCCTCCTTCAGACCTGATCGAATCACTTCTTCCGATATATCGGGAGCAATAAGGGTAATGGCCTGCAAGACTGTTGCGCAGTTGTCCAGGGGGAAATCGTTGAGTGGCAAATCGTGTATTTCAACAGGTTCGCCCATTGCTGACCTTCCCTGCCACTGCCATCGGTCATCAGCCGCACTGGCTGTGAACTGCTGTCCATTGGCGAAAACCCATGCCCCTATGTCTGCCGCATGCGCAGTAACGGTGGCTGGTATATCCTTTTCACCAATCAATGCCGGAGTATTGGGTCGAAATATTCCTGCTTTTTCAAAACCGATTTCTTCGCGAGTCTCTCCCAGCCAGTCCATGTGATCCAGAGCAACGTTCGTCAGGATAGCCAGGTCAGGATCCAGGATATTGACTGCATCAAGACGCCCCCCCAACCCGATTTCGAGAATAATGAAATCAGGTTCCTGAACTGAAAAAAGCTGAAATGCCGCCAGTGTGCCAAATTCAAAATAGGTCAGCCTGGTTTCACCACGAACGGCTTCTACCGCCGCAAAGGAGTCACACAATTCCCTGTCTGTCGCCAGTCTGCTGCCCAGCCTTACCCGTTCGTTATAGACCTGTATATGGGGAGAGGTATAGCAACCTGTGCTGTACTCTGCCTTCTCGAGGATTGTTGACAGCATTTGCACGGTAGACCCTTTTCCATTGGTACCACCCACCGTAATAATTCTGGAATTGGAAAAAGAGATAGATAAGCGTTCTGCGACAGCATTAACCCTGTCCAGACCAAGTTCTATATTACTGGGATGACACTGCTCGAGATATTCGAGCCATTGAGAGAGATTCAAACCCTGCTCCGGAGCCAATATAAACGCTTATTCTTCAGCCGGCAGTAATTCCTGTTGATCCGACTCACCCCTGAAGCGATGCATCATCTTGCTGATCAGGGCACTTACCCGCTCACGCATGTACTTGCGATGAACAATCATGTCGATAGCGCCATGCTCTAGTAGAAACTCACTCCGCTGGAAGCCCTCTGGCAACTTTTCCCTAACGGTCTGCCTAATGACATCCTGTCCTGCAAAGCCGATAAAAGCATTCGGTTCAGCAATATTAATATCACCAAGCATGGCCAGACTGGCGGAAACACCTCCATATACCGGATCAACAAGCACAGAGATATATAACAATCCCTGCTGCTTCATTTTTTCGAGTGCTGCAGATGTTTTTGCCATTTGCATCAAGGACACCAGGGCTTCCTGCATACGGGCACCACCACTGGTGGCAAAACAGACAAGGGGAAGATTCTCTTCAAGGCATTTGTTCACGGCCATGGTGAATTTTTCACCCACTACGCTACCCATGGAACCGCCTATAAAACCAAATTCAAAGGCAGCAACAACTACAGGTTCACCGTTTACAGTACCTTTGGCGACGACCAGGGCATCATTCTCGCCAGTTGCCTTTGTCGCTGCAGCGAGCCGATCCCTGTATTTTTTCAGGTCTCGAAATTTGAGGATGTCATTGGGCACAATATCTTTACCCAACTCATCCTGACTGTCTTCATCGAGAAATATCTGTAAACGACGCCGGGCTGAAATGCGCATGTGGTGATCGCACTTGGGACACACATCCAGGCTGTCCAGCAGGCTGTCGCGATAAAGTACTGCTTCGCACCTGGGACATTTTTTCCAGAGCCCCTCAGGGATGCTACGGGACTTTTCTGTTTCCTGGTTCCGGCCCACGGATGGGAGAATCTTGTTGATCCAGCTCATGTGTTGACTGCTATATCCTGATGATTGTTGGTCTATTGTAAGATGGAAAGTAGTCAGGCATCCATCGCTTCACGCATTTCCCCTATCAATCCAATATGGGATTCAAGCTCACTGACAGAATACTCCCTGACAGGATCCAGTTCAGCGATACGGTTAATCAGGGCACTGCCGACAACGACGGCATCAGCAATATCGCCAATCTGTTTGGCAGTTGTTGCATCCTTGATGCCGAAGCCGACACCCAGCGGTAATTCTGTACAGGTCCGGAGCCTGTCCAGGTTCTCCTTGACCGAAGCCACATCAAGATTTCCTGCACCAGTAACTCCTTTCAGGGAAACATAATAGACATAACCACTGCTTTGTTCGCAAATACGTCTTGCCCTGTCTGAAGAAGTAGTAGGTGCAACCAGAAAGATGGTATCCAGTTCTGTTTTCTTCAGAATCTCCAGGAAGTCATGGGATTCCTCAGGAGGCATATCCACAATCAGTACGCCATCAACTCCACTGTTGATTGCCGCATCAGCAAAGGCCTGGTAACCCATGCACTCTACCGGGTTAAGGTAACCCATCAGAACAATGGGGGTATCTGCATTGGTTTCACGGAAGCGGCTGACGACGTCAAGCGTATCCCTCAGGCTGGTATTGTTAGCAAGGGCTCTTTCAACAGCGCGCTGGATGACAGGTCCGTCAGATGTCGGGTCTGTAAAGGGAAAGCCAAGCTCGATAATATCGGCTCCATTCGCCACCAGGGCATGCATCAATTCAAGGGTAGTCCCTGTATTCGGGTCCCCTGCCGTCAGGTAGGGAATCAGCGCCTTGCGCCCCTCTCCCTGCAGCTTCTCGAAACAACCTGTAATTCTGCTCATTATAATTGCGGATCCTTCATGTTGATGCTTCAGCGCTCCCATATGGGAATATGTCGCTGGTCTTGCTTAACTACTTCCTAGATTACTTACTAGACTACTATGCCTTCAATCTCGGCAACAGTATGCATGTCCTTGTCACCCCTACCTGACAAATTGATCAGCAGGATATGGTCCCTGGGCAATTTCGGGGCCTCCTTCATGACCCAGGCGATGGCATGACTGGATTCCAGTGCAGGGATAATACCCTCCATACGAGTGAGGAATTTAAAGGCGTCCAGGGTTTCTTCATCGGTGACTGCTGTGTAGGTAGCACGATGAATATCCTTGAGCCAGGAATGCTCAGGTCCAACCCCGGGATAATCCAGGCCGGCTGAAATGGAATGTGTATCCAGTATCTGCCCGTTCTCGTCATTCATCAGGTATGTTCGATTACCGTGAAGCACCCCAGGTTGTCCAGTACACAACGGTGCCGCATGCTGACCTGTGGAAAGCCCGTAACCACCGGCCTCAACGCCAACCATGGCCACCGACTCATCAGGAATAAAGGGGTAGAACAGCCCTATCGCATTGGATCCGCCGCCTACACAGGCAACCAGGGTATCGGGAAGCCTACCTGTCATCTCAAGGCACTGTTCGCGGGCTTCACGGCCGATAACGCTCTGGAAATCCCTGACAAGCATCGGATATGGGTGTGGTCCTGCAACTGTACCAATAATGTAATAGGTATTGTCCACATTGGTGGCCCAATCCCTGAGTGCCTCATTCATGGCATCCTTGAGGGTACAGGAACCGGAATCCACACCTACGACATTGGCGCCGAGCATTTTCATGCGATAGACGTTGGCCGCCTGACGCCTGATATCCTCGGTTCCCATATAGACATGGCATTCCAGGCCCAGACGGGCAGCAACAGTGGCAGACGCCACCCCGTGCTGGCCTGCACCGGTTTCTGCGATGATACGCGTTTTGCCCATCGCTTTTGCCAGCAATGCCTGACCAATGGTGTTGTTTACTTTGTGGGCACCGGTGTGATTCAGGTCTTCACGCTTGAGGTAAACCTGGGCACCCCCGAGTTCATTGGTCAGCCGTTCAGCAAAGTAAAGGGGGGATGGCCTGCCCACATAGTGTTTGAGGTCATAGTCAAATTCAGCCCAGAACGCCGGGTCTGCCTTGAGTTCCGCATACTTGCGATTAAGCTCGTCCAGGGCAGGCATGAGGGTCTCACCCACAAAAATACCGCCATAGGGGCCAAAATGGCCAGTTTCGTCGGGCCCTTCATAAGTTGTAGCCATATGATCAAACATCTGCTGTATATCAGACACAATGCACCTCATCTATAAATTTTTTCATCAATTCCCGGGATTTGATCCCGGGGCTTTTTTCGACTCCTGAACAGACATCCACTGCCCAGGGATCAACGCGATCGACAGCCTCTGCGATATTCTCCGGATTAAGTCCTCCAGCGAGAATCAGGTGCTGTACTTGCAATCCATCCAATACAGACCAGTCAAAGGTCTCTCCGGTTCCGCCTGCCTTGGTCGGATGCCAGGTGTCGACAAGAATACCCGCAGCACTTGGGTAGCCGGCGATGGCATCAGGAAGTTCTTCTGCTCGTTGTGGGCGAACCGTTTTCCAGTAAGGCAGTCCGAAACTGCCACAGAATGCCTCACTTTCACTGCCATGGAACTGAAGAACATCCAGGGAAACACTGGCAAGTGTATCCCTGACAAATGCATCATCAGCATCCACAAACAACCCCACTTTCAATACCGCCGGGTTTCTTTTCTCCACAGTCTGCGATATGGCGCAAGCCTGTTCCTTGGTGACATACCTCGGGCTCTTTTCGTAAAAGAGCATGCCTATGGCATCCGTCCCTAGTTCGAGGGCCATTAAGGCATCCTCTTCCCGGGTCATCCCGCAAATCTTTATATAGGGGTTGTTTTTTTCTGCCATAAGAACATACCTGAACAGTACGCAAAGGCTTGAACCTTGTTGTACTCCTGGTCAACAGAGCATCAAATTCGAATACTAAGTGTGACTGTAAGAACGAAGCCTGAGGGGAATCAACCAGAGTATGATTTTACCAAAGCGCCCCCTGTTCGGCTATACAAACAGGATCAGCTGGCAAAGAACCGGGGCAAAACGATGCCAGGTTCCAATCTGTATTCTTCCGGATACCCCACACCCACCAGATAAAGCCCTTCCGGAGGTGCAGTTATTCCTGCCTGGGTTCTGTCTTTCGATGCCAGTAAATCTGCACACCATTGTACGTGTTTACGGCCATCTCCGATCTCCAGTAGTACCCCGGTAATATTTCTGACCATGTGCAACAGGAAGGCGTTAGCCTGGATGTCCAGGAACACAAAATTCTCCTCCCTGGTAACCGAAATTTCCGTGATACAGCGCATGGGTGTCGCTGACTGGCAACCGGCACCGCGAAAAGCTGAGAAGTCATTCTCTCCCAGCAGATCCTGGGCCGCGCGATGCATGGATTCGACATCAAGCGAATGCGGGTAATGGGTAACCAGCTTGCCCAGGATAGCGCTTTTAACAAAAGAATTAAGTATGACGTATCGATAACGACGACTGTACGCGGAAAAACGCGCATGGAAGTCGGAAGCAACCGGTGTCACACTGCGAATTACAATATCCTCAGGCAGGAGAGAGTTCGCTCCTCTCAACCAGGCTTTATCCGGACGGGGGTTGAGGACATCAAAGTGAACTATCTGGCCGGTAGCATGGACACCGGTATCTGTCCTGCCCGCACAAACCAGTGAAACCTCATGATCGGCAACTTCTCTGAGCGCGGACTCAAGAGTCTCCTGCACAGTACTGGTTGATTGGTTTTTCTGGGTTTGCCAGCCATTGTAACGACTGCCATTATATTCGATACACAGAGCAAGCCGCTGAGGAACCTGTGCTACTGAATCAACACCTGCCACTTAGGACTGGTCCCATTTCTCCAGCAGCTTCTTCGCTTCGCTTACCTGATCATCGTTACCTTCAGAAATCACTTCATTGAGTATTTCCCTAGCCCCATCAAGATCGCCCATGGCTTCATAAGCCACGGCAAGATCCAGCTTCGTAGATGCCTCATCCCGATCAGAGATAGGCTCTTCCGAGGACTCATCCACATCATCCGTTTCAAACAGACTGTCATCAATCTCTATTTCGCCGAGATCAAATTCGACATCCTCATCATCCTGGCTGTCACTACCTCTATCATCAGAACCGGAAGAATCAGACTCAGCATCAATCTCTGCCAGGGCTGCAGCCAGAGGATCATCAGCGTCACTGCCTGAAGATAGTTCAACAGCTACCTCGTCGGAATCATCCCCCAGGATGTCATCTTCAAACTCAATTACCGGTTCTTCCTCATCCAGATTAATGACATTTTCATCATCTTCAGGGGAATCATTCTCTGCCTTACTACCGGCAACATTATCAGAAGCATCATCGGTGATATCAAAACTGAACGTTTCCACATCTTCAGACTCTTCCCCGGCAGGCTCTCCTGTCGAATCTTCAAAAGAAGAAATGTCACTGACATCGAAATCAAAGGTTTCAACGTCCTCTTCAGCGTCAGTGTCCTCTTCGCCAGCAATATGATCGCCTGCTTCGGGCACGCTGGGAGAGTCCTCCACCTTGAATTCAAAGCTTTCCAGATCGGAGTCCGCCGCTTCATCCGCTGGAGTATCAGTATTTGCTGGTTCATCAGTCTCTTCAGCATCATCCAGACTGAAGTCAAAAGTCTCAACATCTACCCGATCTTCTGACTCCTCAGCAAGCCCTGAAGGGTCCTCATCGGCGGATTCCTCGTCACTTGAAGGTTCATCCATCAAGGACTCATCAAGTGAGAAATCAAAGGTTTCATCTTCATCATCAGTACGGCCGGTTTCTCCTGCCTGATCAGTAGACTCGGTACTACCTTCATCTTGTTCCGCAACATCTCCATCCAGACCGGTATCTTCCTCGGGAGCCTCATCTGACATATCCAAATTAGGAATATCTTCCAGGTCAAAGTCCAGTATTTCCCCGTCATCACCGGTCTCATCAGTCGCCTCAAGTGCGTCATCTGAGTCAGTCTGGTCATCCTCATCCAGGTCAGAAAAATCCATCGCATCAAAATCGACTTCTTCTTCTTTTAACTCAGAATCAGTGTCATCCAGTTCTTCCAGGTCATCAATGCTTTCAACCAAGGAGTCCGCATCTTCATCTTCTTCCGACTCATCCAGATCAAGGAAATCGTCATCACTGACTTCATCAGTCAGGTCCTCATCCGCAGCAACTGTTTCATCCTCCGAACCAGAATCATTCTCTTCTGGCGTAATCTCTGGAACAACAGGGGCCAACTCCGGATCATCCATGCTGTCATCTTCATCAGTGGAGCGCCTGAACATTCCCTTGAGTTTTCCCAGGAAGCCTTCATCGTCTGCAGAATGTGCATCATTTGTTTCAATTTCTGCTTCAGTAGCGGTTTCTTCACCCTGTTCAGTCACAGGAGCAACAACAGCCGGCCCTTCATCTTCGCCATCTTCGCCATCTTCGCCATCAGGCTGTTTGGAAAAACGTGCTTTCATGCCGGCCAGAAAGCCTGCAGAGGCACCATCAGTCTCTGCTGGCAGATTGCGCGCATCAGCAGACTCCGCCAGACCGAATTCTTCCACGCCGGTTTCGGCCGCACGACGGCGCCAAACCAGGATGCCGACAACCGCCAGAATCAGGGCAAAGAGACTGCCCGCCAGTACCAGCGTATTTTCAAAGGCCCGGCTTAATTGCCCCATCAACGTGTTGTCCTGGGGTGTGGGCTGGGCGGGCTGGGCTGTCTGTGTGGGGGGAGCAGTAGTCGCCGCTTCCTGCACAGACTCCTCAAAGTTGGCCTGTACCTGTGCAAGCCTTTCATCCTGCATGGCAATAATGTTTTGCAGAATTTCTATCTGTTCTTCCAGTTCGGCAAACCTGGCACGGAGTTCCTGATTCTCCAGCCTTGCCCTGTCGAGGTTCTCTTCACTGATTGCCAACTGGTTTTCAAGAGCGGCAATAGTCTCGGCAAGGTCGTCATTACCGGATAGCGAATCGGTGCCGTCTTCTCCGCCCAGGATAGCCAACTCATCGGAAGGCGCTGGTGCCGCATCACCACTGTCCTGGGTCAATGCCAGCGGCTGAACGGAGACTGCCTGGTTCTGCAAGGCAATCTGGTTCTGTGCCTGGGTCTGGTCGATACTCTGGATATCCTCAACGGAAGGAATCCTCAATACTTCACCGACCCTCAGCGGGTTAATATTGTCATCTATAAAGGCATCAGGATTTGCCCGTTGTATGGCCAGCATGGTCTGTTCAACCGAGACACTGTTTGTCGGTCTGTATGTGGCCGCAATGTTATACAGGGAGTCACCGGCTTCAACGGTAATACTTTCTTCTTCGAGCTCTTCTTCAGCCTCTTCCATGTCGGCATTTGGCTCTTCCCCGACAATCATCTCCCCGGCGGAATCACCGGCCATGGCAGGGGCGGAATCTGCGACTTCTTCCACAACCGGTTCAGGTGAAGCCTCCTCCGCGGTTACTGTATTTTCAACTGGTGCAGCAGGCTCTGAAGATGAGATAACGTCCAGAGACCGGATAGGTGTCTCGTTGACAGGTTCAGGGGCGGGAACTGGTTCAGTAGCTTCAGGCACATCAACAGGCACTGCCTGGGGCTGGTCAGAGACAAAAACAGGAAGATCAATCAGGGCGGTGTAATCGCGCATGAGCCGGCCATTCGGCCAGCGAACGCTGATTACCATATCGAGAAAAGGTTCAACAACGGGCTCCTCACTCGTCAGACGCAGAATCCCTGATTCACGATTGAAGACAACAATTTCGATACGGATGTCATCAATGAGCCCGATCCTGTCAATACCGGCTCGCTCGAAATCCTCAAGGCCACCGAGACTGGCAAGAATCTGGTTGTCATTCAGCCCATCCAGGCCCAGCATCTGAATGGAGGCATCCAGAGGTTCATTCAGGGTGGAATTGACAGTCAACTCGCCAAGGCCAAGTGCCAGCGTGCTGCTGGCATGCAGTATTCCTGTAAGCAAGATCACCAGGGTGAAAAACTTTCTACATCTGGCCAGCATACATCATCCTGTCAATTGCGGTTAGAAGCCGAATCCCCTCAATATCATTCTGTCAGCAAAACCACAGAATTCTTTATAAGAGTCCGTCGCAAGTATTCATTACAAATAGTCTTTTATCAATACTTCGGCTATCTGAATTGAGTTTAGAGCAGCCCCTTTTCTCAAATTATCTGACACAATCCACAAATTGAGTCCATTAGGGTGAGATATATCACGTCTTATTCGTCCTACCCAGACAAAATCATCATCAGTTCCCTGCCCGATTGGGGTCGGATAACCGCCATCTTCGCGCGTATCCATGACTTTCACGCCGGGGAACTTCTTCAAAAGAGCCCTGGCTTCGTCTTCAGTGATTTTCGCTTTAGTCTCAATATGAACCGCTTCCGAATGGGCATAGAAGACCGGCACCCTCACGCAGGTAGGATTGACCAGGACTTCGTCATCTTCAAAGATTTTCTTCGTCTCCCAAACCATCTTCATTTCTTCCTTGGTGTAACCATTATCCATGAAGACATCTATCTGCGGAATCACATTGAAGGCAATCTGCCTGGGATAGACCTCCGGCTTGGCTTCCTGCCCATTGAGCAGCCTGGCAGTCTGGCCCGCCAGTTCATCTATAGCTTCCTTTCCTGTGCCGGATACCGACTGGTAGGTGGCTACATTAATTCGGGAAATACCCACAGCATCCTTGATGGGCTTCAGAGCCACCAGCATCTGAATGGTTGAGCAGTTTGGGTTGGCAATTATGTTATTGGTGGTATAGCCGGCAATGGCATGGGGGTTCACTTCGGGCACGACCAGTGGAATATCCTCTTCGTACCGGAACTGCGACGTATTATCAATCACGACACAGCCCGCTGCCCCGGCTTTTGGCGCATAGATCTTGGAGACGCTGGCACCCGGTGAAAACAGCCCAATATGCGCCTTGCTGAAATCAAAATCAGCAAGATTTTCAACAACATACTGCTTTTTATTGAAAGTGATTTTTTCCCCGGCACTGCGCTCACTGGCAAGCAGATAGAGATTGTCGATGGGAAAGTTGCGCTGCTCGAGAATGCTCAGCATTGTGCGGCCGACAGCACCGGTGGCACCAACGACGGCTACATTATAACGGTCACTCATAGTAATCCTTTCTTTGCCCTGCACGGGCAAAAACTCTTCAATGTCAGTTATTTCCTGGTTTCAGCCAGCCTGATTGAATAACCAGGGAGACTTCTCCTTCCAGGCGTTTTCAAAAGCTTGGATATCGTCCTGGCTCTGAAGCGTCAGGGATATATCATCCAGGCCGTTAAGCAGGACATTCTTGCGCGAGTCCTCGATATCAAAGGAAATCGTCTCTCCTCCTGGCTTGGTGATCGTCTGGGTAGTTAGATCTACCTGCAATCGATACCCTTCGACAGCATTCGTTTCTGCAAATAGTTCATCAACAATTTTTTCATCTAAAACAATAAGTAATATTCCATTCTTAACGCAATTGTTGAAGAATATATCTGCATAACTCGGCGCAATGATACAGCGAAAACCAGCGTCATCCAGGGCCCAGGGAGCATGTTCCCTGCTTGATCCGCAACCAAAGTTCTCACGAGCCAGAAGAATGGATGCACCCTGGTAGCGAGGCTGGTTCATGACGAAATCCGGGTTCAGTGGACGGCCGGTACATTCTGCATCGGGAAGCCCCTTGTCCAGGTACCTGGCCTCATCAAACAGATTCTTGCCAAAGCCGGTACGCTTGATTGACTTGAGAAACTGCTTGGGAATAATGTAATCGGTATCCACATTGGCCCTGTCCAGGGGCATGACGAGACCATCTTCAGCGATAAACTTTTTCATAATTCTTCTCCGTATCTCAAGTGTTAGTGCAGTTCCATTTCCCTTACATCCACAAAATGACCATGGACTGCAGCAGCTGCTGCCATGGCTGGACTGACAAGGTGAGTACGGCCGCCAAAGCCCTGGCGTCCCTCAAAGTTTCTGTTGGAGGTAGAGGCACAGTGCTCACCTTCTCCCAACTGGTCGGCATTCATGGCCAGGCACATGGAACAGCCCGGCTCACGCCACTGCAGGCCTGCCTCAACGAAAATCTTGTCAAGACCCTCTTTTTCAGCCTGGGCCTTGACCAGACCTGAACCTGGTACTACCAGTGCTTCCTTGATACTGTCCGCGACTTTCCGACCCTTGACGACAGCGGCAGCAGCTCTCAAATCTTCTATCCTGGAGTTCGTACACGACCCAATAAATACGCGATCAAGTTTGATCTGGCTGATAGGTGTCCCTGCTTCCAGCCCCATGTACTTGAGTGCCTGTTCATAGTTACCGCGCTTCGTGTCATTGGCGGCGTCTGCAGGATCAGGCACTTTGCCAGTGACCGGCGCTACCATTTCAGGGGACGTTCCCCAACTGACCTGGGGCACAATATCTGCTGCATCCAGCTCAACCATGGCTTCAAATTCAGCGTCATCGTCACTGACAAGATCCTGCCATGCCTGAACAGCCATATCCCATTGCTCCCCCCGGGGCGCAAAAGGGCGGCCTTTGATATATTCAACAGTCTTTTCGTCAACAGCCACAATACCTGCACGGGCACCGGCTTCGATGGCCATGTTACACACGGTCATGCGGCCTTCAATGGATAATGACTTGATGGCATCTCCACCAAATTCAATAGTGTAACCAGTACCGCCTGCGGTCCCGATGTGGCCAATAATCGCCAGAATCACGTCCTTCGCTGTCACCCCTGGCTTTAATTCCCCATTGACGCTGATCAGCATATTTTTAGCCTTTTTCTGGACCAGGCACTGGGTAGCAAGCACATGTTCAACCTCGGAAGTGCCGATACCATGGGCCAGGGCACCAAGAGCACCATGCGTAGAGGTATGGGAATCACCGCAAACAATAGTCATGCCTGGCAGGGTTCTGCCCTGCTCAGGACCAATGACATGAACAATGCCATGGCGTGGATCATCAATCTGGAATTCATCAATACCAAACTCTTTACAATTGCTATCCAGGGACTTCACCTGGATTTTGGAGACAGGATCGATAATGCCCTCCACACCACGGGAGCGTTCATCAAGCGTGGTGGGCACATTATGGTCTGGTGTCGCCATATTGGCGCCGGAACGCCAGGGAGAGCGGCCAGCCAGGCGCAAACCTTCAAATGCCTGTGGTGAGGTCACCTCATGAAGGAAATGCAGATCGATATAAATCAGGGACGTCCCGTCATCCTGATTCTTGACCAGATGGTTATCCCACAACTTATCGTATAGAGTTTTTCCTGCCATTATATTTCTCTTATATTACAGTAGGTTATTGATTAAAATTAAAGTAATTTAATGTATTAGTTCTTGCCCGCCGGTATAACCGGAGTCTGGGACCTGATCTCCCCATTCTGCCCTCTGTTCCTGAGCAAGTGATCCATCAACACGATAGCCATCATGGCCTCTGCGATAGGGGTTGCCCTGATTCCAACACAGGGATCATGTCGTCCGGTTGTGACTACTTCTGCACTGTTTCCATGGATATCCACGGTTTCACCAGGTTGCCGGATACTTGAAGTGGGTTTCAGGGCAATATGGGCGATCACATCCTGCCCGGAACTGATGCCACCAAGCACACCGCCGGCATTGTTGCTATGAAATCCATCGGGGCTTATCAGATCCCGGTGCTCACTGCCCTTCTGGGCAACCGAGTCAAATCCTGCCCCTATTTCTACTCCTTTAACGGCATTGATACTCATCAATGCATGCGCCAGGTCTGCATCAAGCCGATCAAAAACGGGTTCGCCGAGGCCTGGCGGTACCCCTTCAGCCACGACTGAAATACGGGCCCCAACGGAGTCACCTTCCTTGCCAAGGGCCGCCATGTAATCTGCCATTTCATCCACTTTCGATGGATCCGGACAGAAAAAGGGGTTTCTTTCCACTTCATCCCAGTCACGCAGTTCAGCTGCAATCGGACCAAGCTGTGAAAGATAGCCGCGAATCCTGATTCCTGCGGTCTCCAGCAGGTATTTTTTGGCAATGGCTCCGGCAGCGACACGCATCGCTGTTTCCCTGGCAGATGAACGTCCGCCTCCACGATAATCACGAAAACCGTATTTCTGCTGATAGGTATAATCTGCGTGAGCCGGACGGAAAAGATCCTTGATATTGCTGTAATCCTTGCTTTTCTGATCCGTGTTCTCGATCATCAGGCCAATGGGTGTCCCCGTAGTTTTACCTTCGAATACTCCGGAAAGAATTCTGACCTGATCAGCTTCCTTGCGCTGGGTAGTGAAACGGCTTTGACCCGGCTTGCGTCGATCAAGATCTGACTGAAGATCATTGGCATCCAGAGGCAGCCCGGGTGGGCAGCCGTCCACAATACAACCCAGAGCAAGACCATGACTCTCTCCGAAAGAAGTCACAGTAAACAATTTGCCTATGGAATTACCGCTCATGGATTTAGCCTAGTGTATTCTGCCGAATAAAAAAGGCGCGCATTATAACGCATCACCCCGGGATTTGTTACTGAAAAAACCAGTCAAACCGCTGGTTTAGCTGGAATATTTAAGCCCCTTTCCCATAATGGGCCTGCAACTGCCTGGCAGAAAGGGCGCAGACCCCTTCCCCTCCATATTCGAAATCCAGCCAGAGAAATGGTATCTCGGGCAAGGCCTCAGCCAGTGACGCCCATGTATAGCCTGTTTCCAGAATCAGTAACCCGTCTTGGTTAAGATATGAACCGGCTTGCTCCAGTATCCTCATTGGTATCGCCAGCCCGTCGCCGGCACTCACCAGCCCCATTTCCGGTTCCTGCAGATACTCCAGGGGTAAGTCCCTGTATTCAGACTCCGGTACATATGGCGGATTACTGATAATCAGGTCAAAACGTTCGGAAATAGACTCAAACAGGTCGGAATGACAAATCTGCACCCTCTCCTGCAGCTCAAAGCGATGAATATTGACCTGTGCCACAGCCAACGCCTCCTCCGATAGATCTGACAGAATTACCTGGCTGTCTGGAAACGCCAGGGCCGCCGCTATCCCAATGCATCCGCTGCCGCAGCAAAGATCCAGAATTGTCTCCGGTGGGTACTCCAGTATTGGCTCAAAGCCTTGCTCTATCAATTCGGCAATCGGCGAACGAGGCACAAGAACATGTTCATTGACGTGGAAGCACAACCCACAAAACCAGGCCTCATCAAGTAAATAGGCCAGCGGTGTCCTCTTCGTTATGCGCTGTTCCATCAAAGCCTGCATTCGCCTGAAATCTTCGTCACTGACAGGTGAATCCAGGGTAACAGTATCCAGCCCTGATTGGCGTAGTACAGCGCTAAGCAACCACTGGGCCTCAGCACCGGGATTATCAGTCCCATGCCCATAAAACAGGTCCGACTCCTGAAGTTGTCTCTCAATTTCAGGCAGGCAGTGTCGAACTAATCTTGTATCCGTGTTTTTCAAGGATTTTCTTTACCCGGCTTAAAGTTTCCAGTAGGGTGCGCAGTTTACTCCCAAACCACTGTTGAGCCCAGTGGAAAAACCATTCAAAAAGAAAGAAATCCCTATGCAAGACAATACCTTACGTGACGCATTTGCCTCCATCATCGAAAATGTTGGTGAAGATCTGGATAGACATGGACTCAAGGATACGCCCCAGCGTGCTGCCGATGCCATGAAATTTCTCACCCAGGGCTATACCCAGGATATAGATGAGATTGTGAATGACGCCCTCTTCCCGACAACCTCCAATGAAATGGTGATCGTGAAGAATATCGAGCTCTATTCCCTGTGCGAGCACCACATGCTGCCTTTCATAGGAAAATGCCATGTGGCCTACCTGCCTTCAGAAACTGTGATCGGCCTGTCCAAGATTGCCCGCATCGTTGATGTATTTGCCCGTAGACTGCAAATCCAGGAACACCTTACCCAGCAGATCGCTGAAACGATCCAATCCAAAACCGGCGCTCGTGGGGTTGGGGTCATCATCGAGTCCCAGCATATGTGCATGATGATGCGTGGAGTGGAAAAGCAGAATTCCGTGATGACCACATCCTGTATGCTCGGGGCATTCCGTGACAAGCAAAGTAGCAGAGGCGAGTTCCTGTCCCTGATACGCTGATTATCCAGGTTTCTCCAGGAAACCCTGTATGAGGGTTGCTACTGACTCCACATCGCCATCAAGGTGTTGGTGATGTCCGCCCGGCAGCATTTCAAGCTGGATATCGCGGACCAGGGCTGCCCGACGTTCTATTACTTCTTCCGCAAATACCGCTTCAGTTGAGCCTAGAACCAGGACCGGGCATTCAATAGCTTGTAGAAAAACCGCTACCTGTTCTTCGGTCAGGCTCAGCAGGCTTTTTCGGGTAAGGCGCTGGTCATGGCCCCAGTACCAGTATCCCTCTGCTTCCCTTATCCCTCTTTTACCCAGCAATTCTGCCGCCTTTGTTGAAACACCGACTCTGGCCCTGGCATTTACCGCCGCCTCGTATGAAGGATATTGACCCGCCTTCCTCAGGGGCTTGTCCACTCGTTGCGACAGTGCCTTTTGCATCTGCGGAATCATCTCACCAGTCCCGGTCGCAATCGCTCCCAGTACATCCAGCAGAACCAGTTTCCCAAGTCTTTGTGGAAACAGACCCGCCAGCAGGCTTGCTATACCACCGCCCATGGAATGGCCTATCAGGGTAAACCTGTCAAGTTCCATGGCATTGGCAACCTGCATCACTTCCGTACAGTATGACCACAATGAATATTCAGCCCCAGCACCACGATTTTCCGACAGACCATGTCCGGGCATATCCGGAGCGATCCAGTAATAATCAGGGAAATATGGGGCCAGGCAATCAAAAGTAGCCGCATTGTCCAACCATCCATGTAAAGCGAGTACTGGTGGCTTGTCGGCATGCCCCCAGGTCTTGACTGCTACCGACAGGTTTCCGACTTTTACAGTCAGTTCATTGGTTGTCATGGAAATATCAGTTGTTCAGTCAGGAAATATGGCCCAAGACAGCATCAGGTTCCAGAATAAATGGGCATGAGCCCATCCCGAGGCCCATTATGTCGAATTGGATGCAGGCCAGGTTGCCTGTATCCAGAATATGCATACGGTCCACATTTCCATGAGTCATCAAGGCGAGTAGTTCTGAAAGAATTGGGTTATGGCTGACCAGCAGGATATTTTCGCTGCTACTCTTATCTAGAAACGCCATCAGCTGGGAAGCCCTTTTATTCGCACTGAGCTCTTCAATAGTCGTGATCTGCGGTGCATTAAAGGTCTGTTCAAGGAAAATGCTGGCTGTCTGCTGTGCCCTAAGTGCCGGACTCACATAGCAACTGTCTATGGAGAGATTACGGCTGGCGAATTGACGTGCGACATTGATAACTTCCTGTCTGCCCGCTTCGGTCAATGCTCTGAGAGTATCTCCGGTGCCCGAGGCTGGCTCGGCCTCACCATGCCGCAAAAGATATAAATTCATCAGTAAACACTACTCGGCAGTTACAGGAATGCAGGCTTCATCAATTCAATAATATAGTGGATATCAGTTGTTTTGCAGGTCGGAACCCGGTTTTTCCTTGTCTTCGGAGCTCTCTGACTCATTGGTCTCCTCTATTTCACCTGTACCTTCTGTAAAACTTATATCCCGGAAAACATCATCTTCGGTTTCTCCCGGGGTGGGAGTCCCGGCATTACCGGTACTCTCAGCAGTAGTGTCAACAGCGGGTTCTTCAGGATCCGGTAAGACCTGGCTTTCTGCCGGCTCATCCTCGACAGATTCACTGGACCGGGGAGTGGTTGCCGCGTGCTCCTCGCCCGGAAATCCGCTGCCCTCATTAAATGGCCAGGGACGATCATTGGTCTCGTACACCAGGTAGTTCAACAATTCATGAAAATACGTTGCCACCCGTGTACCCACAGTACGCAGGTTTTCGTTATCTCTGCCGGTAATCAGGCTGATCAGTACCTGCGCAATAATGACGACAGTCAAAACAATCGTCAGCAGCCAGCAGGTTACCGCGTAAAACGCCATGTAGAGGATTCTGATCCACTGCTTTGGCGACAGGATATTCTGCTTCAGCTCTTCAGCCCTGTCATCCTGCATACCGTTATTTTCGTTCTGACTCATTGGAACATCTCCTATCGGGAATTCCGTATGGGAATTTCAGCCCTTTAATCCGCCAACGGCGTATTCAACATCGAGCCCGTGCTCTTCGAGCATTAAGGAATTGATTATATGGTCAACCGTCTGATTGTTGTAGACAATTTCGTAAAGTCCATTCACCAGTGGCATTTTCACATCCAGTTCAACCGCCTTCTCCCTGACCTGCTTGAGTGTATTCACCCCTTCTGCCACCTGGTCCATTTCACTGATAACCAGTTCTATATCCTTACCTTCACCCAGGGCCTTGCCCACGCGGAAATTTCGGGACAGGGGTGAAGAACAGGTTACAATCAGATCCCCCACACCGGACAGTCCCAGGAATGTCATCGGGTCTGCTCCCAGTGCCACGCCAAATCTGGCCATTTCCGTGAGACTCCTGGTCACCAGCATCGCATTGGTGTTGTGTCCCATCCCCATGGACTCGGCAAGCCCGGCTATAATCGCATAAATATTCTTCAACGATCCGCCAAGTTCCACGCCCAGCATGTCATTATTGGAATACACCCGAAAGGAATCAGACCGCAATACATTCTGCACTTCATCCACAACCATCGGATCCTTGCTGGCAACGACAGCTCCGGTGGGGCTGCTGATAGCTATCTCTTTGGCAAGGTTCGGGCCGCTAAGCACAGCAATATGCCTGTTGCTGGTTTCCTCAGCAAGAATCTGGCTCATGAGTGCAAATGTTTTCGCTTCAATTCCCTTCGTTAGACTGACCAGGATCATATCCTGATGCAGTAGTGGTCTCACCTGCCTGACAACGTCACGAAAACTGCCCGATGGGACCGCCACGAAAATGAGATCCACATCCCGGACAGCCTCTTCCAGGTCATCTGTGGCTACCACGTCTTTATGCAGCTTATAGCCTGGCAGGTAATTGATATTTTCATGGAGGGTATTGAGTGACGCTACCTGGTCAGCATCGCGCATCCACAGCAGGGTTTTGTGCCTGTTATTGGCAATAATATTTGCGATAACAGTGCCAAAGCTGCCACCGCCCAGCACGGCCACATTTTTTACTGACATAATCCGGACTCTCTGCTTGCTGTGTGCAGGGAATATCCAGCCCCTTGCACCAAGCGCGGAAAGATAACAGCTTAGGCAAGGCAACTCCAGCAAGCACTGCAATACCATTTATCCGCGGCCTGCAGGTTTGCTAGCTCCAGGGACATGCTATAGAATCGCAAGCCCTTCAAAACCTAAGTCAACGTCATGGAAAACAATCTCTGGGACACAATTCGTCAGGAGGTCAGTGAGCAGTTGCTGAGTGAACCGGATCTCGGTGGTTACCTGAGTAAACGGATTCTACAGCATGATGATCTGATGGCGGCCATCAGTGACCTGCTTGCAGGAAAACTTTCTACTGAAGAGATGCCAGCTGCCAGCCTGAAAACAGTCTTCAATGAAGCGCTGCGCTCTGATCCGGCCCTAGCCGAGTCCATGACCACTGACCTGCTAACTATCCGGGAACGTGATCCAGCCGTGAAAAGTTATTCCACAGCCCTGCTTTATTTTAAGGGCTTTCAGGCTCTGCAATGCTACAGGGTTGCTCACTGGCTGTGGGGGCAGGAACGCTTTGGTATGGCACTGTATCTGCAAAGTCAGGTATCCGAGGTGTTTGGTGTAGACATTCACCCTGCCGCCAAAATAGGACGCGGTGTTCTCTTTGACCATGCCACGGGAATCGTCATTGGTGAAACCTGTGTACTGGAAGACAATATCTCCATTTTCCAGGGGGTAACCCTGGGAGGCAGTGGCAAGGAGTCCGGAGACCGTCATCCCAAGGTTAGAACGGGCGTGCTTATTGGTGCCGGCGCAAATGTTCTGGGCAATGTCACCATCGGAGAAGGTGCGTGGATCGGCGCAGGCTCTGTGGTGCTGAGTGATGTGGAAGCCCACACCACCGTGGTGGGCGTACCTGCCAAGGTCGTTGGACGTCCCCGTAGTGAATTTCCCGCCCTGGATGTCGACCACAGTCTCAACGGAAAGGACTGACTCCTGTCATCTCCTGCCCTTGTTCTGGTCCATGGTGCATGGCACTGTGCTGACTGCTGGTCAGAACTGCTCACTTACCTGGAAAAACACGGCATGGAGATTCATACACCGGACCTGCCGGGGCATGGCAGTAACCCTCTGGACTTGTCTGAAATTTCCCTGAAACGCTACGTTAGCTCACTGGCCGGATTTATTCAGCAATTGCAAAAACCAGTAGGCCTCGTGGGACACAGTATGGCCGGCATGGTGATATCCCAGGTGGCAGAGCTAATCCCCGAATCCATAGAGCGGCTCGTATATCTGGCGGCATACCTGCCACGAAACGGCCAAAGCCTCTTTGATCTGATTGAATCAAATCATGCAACGGGTGTGACGGCCCCGGTGGAAACGGTAATGACCATGACAGCGGATAAACGCCAGTGTGGTATTCCGGCGGACCGGATAGCATCCCTTTTCTACAATCGCTGCCCATCGGAAATCATCCCGAAGACTTTTCCTAAACAGGCTACCCTGCCTCTGTCAGGCAAGGTCCGTTTGTCCGGGAGCCGGTTCGGTAAACTGCCAAAATCCTATATCTGCTGCCTTGATGATTGTGTGATTCCAATTGCTCATCAACGTTACATGCTCACGCAGCAATCCTGTGATGAGATGATTCAACTGGATGCAGACCACAGTCCATTCCTGTCATGCCCTGAGGTATTAGCGGCCATCCTTGGCACCATGGTCAAAACGTCATAAATTACGCCCCTCCTGGCAGGACGCAGTACTAGATCAGGCAAATTTCCCCAAGATAACCGCCACCACCACAGTAAGATGAGTCCTGTAGTTGCATACGAATACCGTCGGGGTCAGTGAAATAGACCTCCGGGGTTCCTCCCTCTACCCCACCACGAGCTGGCATCCTGAGGCTGATATAGTACATTAACGGACCAAGTGCTCTGTCGTTCTGTGCTGTCAATCCGGCCTCGCCAAGCAGCTCGAGAATGTCATCCACGATGAAGTCGTCCATATTAAAACTGGCGTGATGAATGTTTGCCGGTGCATTTTCCGCTCCGGAAAAAGGGCCAGCGTACATCACAAACTGCTTGCCATCACCAATCCCGTTTACCGGCGCCCCGGGTCCCTGGTAGGCCTGGATTTCAAGACCAAAAAACTCCTTGTAAAACTGATTAGCCCCCGCACCATCATTTACAAACGACGTGAAATGATTGATTTCACCCAGCGCCATCAGGCCAGGCCCGGGGTTCTCAGGGAGCGTGCACTGGTTTCCCAGTGGACCACTACCACCACACCATGACGCATCGGAAAGTCTGACAATCAGACCTCGCGCATCGGAAAAATACAACTCATCTGTATCTCCCCGCTTTCTTACCCAGGTAGTCATGGCATTGTCCAGGCCAGGTAAGGCTATATCAGGCGGGGAAATCTCGGTGAATCCCCTCCCCCTGAGGATTGATAACTGGGTCTGCAGGTCATAATCGGGTACCGAATAGCCTAGTTCCGTGATAGCCGGGTCTTCTCCACGCCCTGCTGGCCTGATTGCCATGGTCTGGAGACTTTCACCGATTTGAAGAATCACCCTGTCCTGATTTCTTGAAATCACCGGGAGACCAAATACCCGCTGGTAAAACCCCACCGAGCGATCAACATCACGGACACGGATCTCGAAATAATTGAGTTTATCGACCCTGATATTACTGCTCGCAGGCTCTGCCGAGCGACAAGAAGGTAAAAGGAAGGCCCCCAGGGCACCAGCAAGGGTTTTATGCAGAAAATGACGGCGGTTCGGCATGCGTATTCATCCTGTGAAGCAATCAGTTCGAGTAATATACTGACTCGATCATGCCTTAACCCGTCAGGCCAGTCCAGCGTTGAGATTGCAAGTCGTCCCGGTGTTACTGATAGTAAAATCGGAACATGGCAAGCCCCCTATTATTTAGGTCAGGGCAGGTCAATCTTCACTATGCTTGCACAGTTGTCCACAATAATCACTTCCTGTGATAGCGCAGACCATGCATAAATAGGATACGGGTTTCTCACACGAAGAAACCATCAACTTAAAGGGGATTAACATGACTTTGAAAAAACTCACCATTGCCGGTGCCCTTGTAGCATTAGCAGCACCCGTTTTTGCCCAGCCTGGCGGCCAGGGGGATCAAGACACCAGTATGAGTTTCTTTATTACCAGTCGCGGTTTGGGGGACGGAGCCAATCTTGGTGGACTTGCTGGCGCCGATGCCCATTGTGCAGCACTGGCTGAAGATGCTGGCGTCAGTGGCAAAACCTGGCGTGCCTACCTGAGCACCACAGGGCCATCCGGTGTCTATGCAAGGGACAGAATTGGCAATGGGCCCTGGTTCAATGCCAATGGAGAGCTGGTTGCACGTAGTCTTACCGACCTGCACTACAGCAATACCAATGTGACCAAACAACGGGCCTTGACCGAGAATGGTGACATGGTTAATGGTGTCGGGGACAACCCGAACATGCATGACATTCTAACGGGTAGCAATCCGGACGGCACCGCTTCTGATTTAACCTGTAACAACTGGACAAGCAACACAGATCAGTCACGGGCTATGGTTGGACACTTTGATCGTGTCGGTGGTGGTCCCCTGGCAGAATCCTGGAATGCCACTCATCCATCCCGAGGCTGTAGTCAGGAACAGTTGCAAGCTTCAGGCGGCAATGGTTTCTTTTATTGCTTCGCTACGGGGGAATAAATCCAGCCCGAAAAAAGGCGCCAAATAGGCGCCTTTTTTTATGCAGGCAGCGAGAATGCTGGCCCTGATATTTTATCCCCAGAACATTCTGATTACTCATCAACTTTGGTGTAAAATGCCCGACTTTTGACAGCGGGCTCAACGCTTTTATGAATCTCAAGAAACTCCTGGACAGTCGTATTTCACAGGCCCTAACCAAGGTCTCGGATCTTCCTGATTGTGATGCACTGATCAATTATGCTCGCGAAGAAAAGTTCGGTGATTATCAGGCCAATGGCGTCATGGGGCTGGCCAAGAAACTGAAACGTAATCCCAGGGAGATTGGCGAAGAAGTGATTGCCGCCATGGACCTTGGCGACATCGCTGATAAGATAGAACTGGCAGGCCCAGGTTTTATTAATATCTTTATATCTACTGAGTACCTGTCTGCACGTCTCAATGAACTTCTCAATACCGATTCGCTTGCTGACAAGACTTCCTCACCCCAGACAGTGGTTATCGATTACTCTTCCCCCAACCTGGCCAAGGAGATGCATGTCGGTCATTTACGTGGGACGATTATCGGGGATGCCCTGACACGGGTTTTTGAATATCTCGGCCACAAGGTCATCCGCCAGAACCATTTTGGTGACTGGGGTACTCAGTTTGGCATGCTGATTACCTGGATGCAGGAACTGAAGGATAAAGAAACAAACCTGGGCAATGAACTCGCAGACCTGGAAGTGTTTTACCGTCATGCGAAAGAAAAATTTGACAGTGATCCTGAGTTTGCCAAAGCCAGCCGCGATAATGTTGTCAGATTGCAGGCCGGTGATGAGGAATGTCTGGCTCTCTGGCAGGACTTCATCAAGGTGTCTGTCTCACACTGCCAGAACCTCTATGAGAAACTTGGCATCACATTGGGTGCAGATGATATACGCCCCGAAAGCTTTTATAACGACAAGCTTGCTGGAGTAATACAAACACTGGAAGAAAAGCAGTTACTCACTGAATCTGACGGCGCCAGATGTGTATTTCTTGATGAATTCACCAACAAGGAAGGTGACCCACTGCCTACAATCATCCAGAAATCCGATGGTGGCTATCTCTATGCCACCACAGACCTGGCTGCTATCGAATACCGCAATCATGAACTACATGCGAACCGCATACTTTATGTCGTAGATGCCCGCCAGAGCCTCCACTTTCAACAGGTTTTTCGTGTTGCTGAGCTGGCCGGATTCACCACTGGCCAGTGCTCCCTGGAGCATCTTTCCTATGGCACTATGATGGGAAGTGATGGAAAACCCTTCAAGACCCGTACCGGCGGTACAGTCAAGCTGATGGATCTAATGGAAGAAAGTGTTCGTCGTGCTTTGGATGTGGTGACAGAGAAAAATCCTGATCTTGAAGAAGCTGAGCGCCAGAACATTGCCGGCATTGTGGGTATTGCTGCCATCAAGTATTTTGAATTGAGCAAAAATCGCAACAGTGACTATATCTTTGACTGGGATACGATGCTTTCCTTTGATGGCAATACCGCACCGTACTTGCTTTATGCCTATGCCAGGATTCGCAGTATTTTCCGAAAACAGGAAGCCCAATCAGGCCAGACCTATCATATCCAAATACACGAGAAGGCGGAAAAGGTACTGGCCCTGAAGCTTCTGCAGTTTTCCGAAGTCATTGAGCAGGTGGCCCAGGACTGCTTTCCAAACCAGCTATGCCTGTACCTTTATGAACTGGCTGGTATCTACATGCATTTCTATGAAGTCTGTCCTGTTCTCAAGGCAGAGCCTGAGATCAGGAATTCCAGGCTCGGTTTCTGTCACCTGACTGCATCCACCATAAGCCAGGGCCTTGATTTACTGGGTATTAATACACTTGAACAGATGTAAGCGAGCAAGCATGTTGCTATAATTCGCCGCGCATAATGCCTGTGCTTCCCCGATTGCAGGACAGGCTCAAAATAAAATAAATCAGTAGTCAACAATATTTCCCAGGTACCGCATGTCTGACAATCCAACTATTATTTATACCCTGACCGACGAAGCTCCAGCGCTGGCCACCTATTCATTACTCCCCATAGTCAAGGCCTATACCGGAACTGCTGACATAAACATCGAGACCAGAGACATCTCACTGGCCGGCCGTATCATAGCGGTTTTCCCCGACTATCTGCCTGAAGAGCAGCGCCAGTCCGACGACCTCGCCTACCTGGGGAATCTTGCCCTTAAACCGGAAGCCAATATCATCAAGCTACCCAATATAAGTGCGTCTCTTCCCCAGATGAATGCCACCATCAGGGAACTGCAGGAGAAAGGATATCCATTACCCGATTATCCGGAAAACCCTGCCAATGATGAGGAAAAAGATATCAAGGAACGTTATGACAGGGTCAAGGGAAGTGCTGTAAACCCGGTGTTGCGTGAAGGAAATTCCGACAGGCGTGCTCCTGGAGCCGTCAAGCAATTCGCCCGACAGAATCCGCATTCCATGGGAGAGTGGAGTTCGGATTCAAAAACACGTGTCGCCCATATGGAAGACGGGGATTTCTTTGGCAGTGAGCAGTCAACTACACTGCAACATGAAGATACATACAAAATCGTTTTTACGGATGATGATGGCCAGGAAACTGTTCTGCGCGATGAAGCCCCCCTGCTCGCAGGCGAGGTTATTGATGCTTGTGTAATGCGCAGCAAAGCACTTCGTGAGTTTCTTGAAACTGCTATTCAGGATGCCAAGGACAGCGGAGTGTTGTTATCACTCCACCTGAAAGCCACCATGATGAAAGTCTCGGACCCGATTCTTTTCGGGCACGCTGTCTCCGTCTTTTTCAGTGATGTCTTCGAAAAACATGCTGATACCTTCGCTGAACTGGGTGCCAACCCCAATAATGGCTTTGGTTCCGTCCTGTCACTACTCGATAATCTGCCAGCTGAAAAGAAAGCCGAAATCGAACAGGACATCCAGTCATGTTATGAGAGTCGCCCTCCCCTGGCCATGGTCAATTCAGACCGGGGAATCACCAACCTTCATGTACCTAGTGATGTGATTATCGATGCCTCCATGCCGGCAGCCATTCGCTCCTCCGGCAAAATGTGGGGTCCTGACGGGGAACTCCACGACACGCTCGCCATCATTCCAGATCGCTGCTATGCAGATGTTTACCAGGAAACTATCGACTTTTGTAAAAAACATGGCGCGTTTGACCCCAGGACTATGGGCTCAGTACCTAATGTCGGTCTGATGGCGCAAAAAGCTGAAGAGTATGGTTCACACGATAAAACCTTTGAAATAAGTGGCAGGGGACGTGTGCAGGTCCTCAACAGTAAAGGCGAAGCCATGCTATCCCATGATGTTGATGCAGGGGATATCTGGCGTATGTGTCAGGTGAAGGACGCTCCTGTCCAGGACTGGGTCAAACTGGCTGTTAACCGTGCACGGGCTACAGGCAATCCGACGATCTTCTGGCTGAACCCTGACCGCGCCCATGATTCCCAATTGATCAAAAAAGTAACAACCTATCTTAAGGACCATGATACTGATGGCCTTGAGATACGCATCATGTCACCTGTGGAAGCAACCCGTTTCTCGCTGGAGCGCATGAAGGAAGGTAAGGACACTATCTCGGTCACAGGTAATGTACTCAGGGACTATCTGACAGACCTTTTCCCCATCCTCGAGTTGGGTACCAGCGCTAAAATGCTGTCAATTGTTCCCCTGATGAATGGTGGCAGTATGTTTGAAACTGGTGCCGGTGGATCTGCGCCAAAACATGTGCAGCAATTCCAGGCAGAAAATCACCTGCGCTGGGATTCCCTGGGAGAGTTCCTGGCACTGGCAGCATCACTGGAACACCTTGGAGAGTCTACCCACAATGACAAGGCCACTGTACTCGCCAAGGCACTGGATGAGGCCACTGGTAAATTATTGATAGAAAACAAAAGTCCTTCAAGAAAAGTGGGTGAGCTGGATAATCGTGGCAGCCATTTCTACCTTGCCCTGTACTGGGCCCAGGCCCTGGCTGCCCAGAACGACAACAGTGAATTGAGAACTGTCTTTAGCAGTATTGCTGAGTCCATGACGGCCAATGAGAAAACTATCGTAGATGAACTGAACAGGATACAGGGACAAGCCGTTGAATTGGGCGGGTATTACAAACCCGACCCAGCTAAATGTGCCAGTGCCATGTGCCCCAGCCAGCTACTCAATGACACGCTGGCTGCAATCTAATGACCAGTCATTGATAAAAAATACCGGGAATTACCCGGTATTTTTTGCTCTATTGTTTAAGATTAACGATATGGCTTACTGAAAACAAGAACCGCCCTGGCAGTCTGGCCACGGACACTGAATACAGCCACACTGCGATCATCATTCGGGTTGTCCAGCAAGTTACTGTCCGAATCCAGCACAAAGCCGGCAGAAGTCACTTCATCAATGATCACATCCTTACCGATAGGTGGATATTGCCTGAATCACGCCATTCCGTCCCCTCTTCTGCCAGATGATCAATAAGCAAGTATTTCCCCCCAGGGCGAAGAGCTGCAAACACGCTATCATTAAAAGCATCAGTATCCACCCCGAAACTCTGAAAATCATGATAGGAAAGCACATTGTAGACAGCATCCAGGTTTGACGGGAAATCGATGTCGTTATAATCAACAATGGTGCACTCAGCATTGTCATGGGCATCAGCAAATGCCTGGCCTGCTTTACCGGAATTACCGTCCTGAAAAGATGCCAATAAAGGTAGATCATACATTTCCAATTTTCCGGCAGGTCCAATGGCGTTGACGAGAATTTCTGTATAGTACTGGCCGAAGGTAGATATTTCAGCCACATGGTCGCCCTCATTCAGGTCCGCAAGAGTCAGAATCTCAGCGGGCTTTCTACCAGCATCCCGGACAACCTGATTTTCAGATCTTGATGTAGATTCAACGGCATTCCTGATATGCGCAGGCGTATTTTCAGGAACTGTATATCCTTGTGCCAGTACGCAAACAGACAAATGGTTTCAGTAGGATTTTCATTGATTCACCTTGTAAAAACATAGTCAAAAAAAAGGGCTTACGATTGTAAGCCCTATTCATGACAAGTTGAAAGAAGCCTT
>CAZDCK010000005.1:110147-117455 GCA_964503965.1 uncultured Enterobacteriaceae bacterium
AAAAAAAAGGGCTTACGATTGTAAGCCCTATTCATGACAAGTTGAAAGAAGCCTTTTCCGCTACTGGCTTAAATCCAGGAGAAGTCTGTTAAGGCGGTGAATGTAACTGGCCGGATCGTCAAGCTGACCTCCTTCTGCCAGGCTTGCCTGGTCAAAAAGAATTGATGCCAGGTCGTTGAAGCGGTCTTCGTCTGACTCCTTGTCCAATTTGGAGACAAGTGGGTGCTCCGGGTTAATTTCAAAAATTGGCTTGAACTCCGGCATAGCCTGACCAGCGGCTTCCATAATCTTGCGCATCTGTGCTCCCATATCATGCTCCGAAATGGAAAGACATGCTGGTGACTCAGTGAGCCTGTTCGTTGTTCTGACTTCTGAAACGCGATCACCCAGAGACTCTTTCAAACGATTGAGCAGGGGTTCAGCATTTTTGTCAGCTTCTTCCTGCTGCTTCTTGTCTTCTTCAGTATCCAGTTTACCGAGATCAAGCTCACCACGAGTAACGTCCTGGAACTGCTTACCATCGAATTCAGTCAGATGGCTGATAAACCATTCATCGACCCTGTCTGATAATAACAACACTTCAATGCCTTTCTTCCTGAATACTTCAAGATGTGGGCTGTTTCTAGCCGTGTTGTGGGAGTCGGCTGCAATATAAAAGATTTTTTCCTGACCATCCTGCATGCGAGAAACATAGTCTTCCAGAGACTGATTCTGAGTGGCTTCATTAGTATGGGTAGTTGAAAATAGCAGCAACTTGGCAATTTTTTCCCTGTTAGCATAATCTTCAGCAGGTCCTTCCTTGAGAACCTGGCCAAACTCATCCCAGAATTTCTGATAGGTTTCGGCATTTTTCTTTTTCAGCTTGCCAAGCATGTCAAGCACACGTTTCGTGAGTGCACTCTTCATGGAATCTACTGCAGGATCCTGCTGCAGGATTTCACGACTGACATTTAATGAAATATCGTTTGAATCGATAACACCTTTGACGAATCTCAAATAGAGTGGAAGGAACTGTTCTGCATCATCCATGATAAAGACACGTTGCACATAGAGTTTCAGTCCACGTGCCGCATCACGGTTCCACAGGTCAAATGGTGCTTTACAGGGAAGATAAAGAAGACTGGTATATTCCAGCTTACCCTCGACCTTGTTATGACTCCAGTCTATGGGATCTTCAAAGTCATGACTGATATGTTTGTAGAATTCCTTGTATTCATCGTCATTCAGCTCGTTCCTTGGGCGCGTCCAGAGAGCCTTGGCTGAATTGACCGCTTCATATTCAGGTGCTGATTCTTTTTTATCCTTGCCCTCTTCATCCGCACTAGCTGGCAGCTCATCCTTTAGCATCATGACAGGAATTGAAATATGATCTGCATATTTCCTGGCAATACTTCTCAGACGATAACTTTCTGCAAAGGAATACTCCTCTTTTTTAAGATGCAGAATGATGGTGGTGCCACGTTGCGTTTTTTCTACAGGCTCTACTACGAAATCCGATTCTCCGCCGGACTGCCATCTGACACCATTTTCAGGGGGTTCTCCCGCTTTGCGTGAAAAAACCTCAACTTTGTCAGCTACAATAAATGCGGAATAAAAGCCGACACCAAATTGACCAATAAGCTGTGAGTCTTTCTTTTCATCACCTGTTAGAGATTCCAGAAACTGGGCCGTTCCTGATTTCGCAATAGTCCCAAGATGCTCGACAACATCATCCCGATTCATCCCGATACCATTGTCAGCAATTGTGATGGTGTGATTCTCCGGGTCAAAATCAATCGTGATTTTCAAATCCGGGTCATCTTCCAGTAACTCAGGTTTGTCCAGCGAGGAAAATCGCAGCTTATCAGCTGCATCAGATGCATTCGAAATAAGTTCTCGTAAAAATATCTCCTTGTTGCTGTACAAGGAATGGATCATCAGGTGAAGCAGTTGCTTGGCTTCTGTCTGGAACCCCAGAGTCTCTTTTTTTGCTTGTGCGCCCATAAATTCTGGCTCCCCTTTGAAATTGAATAACGCCATTAAGATGGGGCCCAAATTACGTTTTTCAAGTAAAAAAAAACGCATCCGGAGATGCGCTTCTACTACTTACTGCTTTATCGTTATTATTATTAATATGATCGGTGTTACCTGAAATATTCAGCCAGATCCCGACGTTGACGCTGGAGTGTTTCATAACGCTCCTTCTCTCGAGTCAGGACAGTAACCCAGGTCTGAGCTGTATCTTCACTACGCTCATCCCGAGCCGCAGCACGGGCTGCCTCGATACCTTCGTCATATCGATTCAATTCCATGTAGCAGCGTGCAACAGAGAGATTTGCCTGGTCAGGACGTTCCAGCCCGCCTTTTTCAAAAGCATTGTTGAAAGCTTCTACACACTTGCCAAATTCAGACATGGTGGAATAGATACGTCCGAGCCTGGCATAGTTTTCACCATCTTCTGACATGGCCGCAGCTCTTTCCAGGGGAATTGCAGCTTTCGCATCTTCTCTGGCAATCTGGTAACAGGTTGACAGAAAAGAAAGATTTCCTTCATCTTCTTCAATGATTCCGGCATCCATACCTTCCTGCATTACCCTGGCACAGCCATAAGGATAATCATTATTGTATAACTGGGCAGCAAAGTTGATCAGTTGTGAATCTGAATCCAGGTTACTCAGGGCATAGTTTACGTAGTATGACTGTGCCTGTTCCTGAAACCGCTCAATCTGCCCGAGAACGGCAGGTAAAAGTACCCAGTCATCAGCTTCATTGAACAGAACGATAGACTCACGAAGTACATCATGTGCTTTTTCATAGTCTTCAACGTTGAAGTACAACGCCCTGAGCAGGTCAAAGGTATTCTTTGGAATAACTTCACCCTTGTTACGCAGGATCTCCATATTCTGCAGTATGTACGGAATGGACTCATTGTATTCTTCAAGCTGGTAGTGAGCCGTCCCTATACGGAAATAGACATCATCATTAGGTTCCAGTGCTATTTCGTTATATTCGGAAAATTCCGCAATCGCTTCACGGAACTGTTCCTGAATATAGTACAGGGATCCAAGATAGAACAAAGTCTGCTCAAGCTGCTCCTGAGTCAGGTTTGGAAGCTCCATAATCTGCTGATAGGCATTAATTGCCTCATCATACTGTTCCTGAACCTGGTAGATATTGGCATAGAACTGCCACATGACAAATTTTTCCCTGTCATTCAGGCGATCCCTGTCAAAATCCTCTTTAATCTCACCCAGTATTTCCAGCGCCTCATCATACTGTTCCATATCACGCAGTTCCATGACTTCATTGATACGGGTAAATACGCGTCGACCAAGTGTCTGTGAAGAGCGCGCTTCAGGTGGCGCACGCCTACCATCCTCATCTTCATCTGCAGCAATTGCCTGCTGATTGAACAGACCAACACTGCTGGTCATGGTCACAACTATCAGCATTGTCTTGCCGAAGCCAAGCAGACATTTAGGAAAATTTATATATTTCATAAATACTCTCTCTTGATTAGTCTGCCAGGTTATAGCGGAAAAGGTATCTTACACCCGGTACGGCAACTGGCTGACCGTCTTCAACAGCAGCGTTGAATTTGAAACGGGAAACAGCACGACGTGATGAAGAATCAAAAATACGTTCTGGATCAGCATCCACAATTTGGATGGAGTCCGGATCGACAGTTCCCTGGGCAGTCACGGTGAATGAAACCAGACACCATCCTTCAATTCCCCTTGAAGCCGCTCGCTGTGGATACTGCGGTTCAATGGTTACAATAGGCAGCATCTCTGAATCACTGGCGGAAATGGAGGCCGAATTTTCCAGCCCACCCATATCTACCTCAACACGGGAAATATTCAGACCTTCACCGGTAGGCGCATCAAGAGCAATATCCGGTTCCGGCAGATCAGGAATCTCTTCGGGAACATCAGGCTCCTCAGGTTTCGGTTCCTGTCGCTGAACTTCCAGTTCTATTTCAGGCATCGTGATATCGGCAATTTTCCTTGCTTCTGTTCTCTCTGGCTCAGTCTGGTCCATGGAGATCAGGAATTGCATCAGGAAAAAAAGACCGAATGTCACGGCTGAGGCAAAAACAATCGCAAATCCAATATTGAACAATCTGATCATGATTTAATCCTCTGCAGCTATCTGAATATTAGGTGCTTCAGCTTCTCTGGCTGCGTTCATAATCGTAAGCACAAACTCATTTGGCGCATCCTGGTCGGCCTGAATAACAACAGTCGCATTAGGTGTTTCCGCCAAGCGTTGCTCAATTCGCAGCCGCATATTTCTGGGAGGAATAATATCCCCGTCCATCCACATTTCACCGACAGGTGAGATGGCTATTAATATAGGCTCACCGGATGTTGGTTCTACCGTGGACGCCTCCGGATAATTCACCTCATATCCGGCTTCTTTAACAAATACAGAAGTTACAATGAAGAAGATCAGCAGGATAAACACCACATCCAGCATGGGAGTCAGGTCAATTTCACCTGCCTGTTCTTCTTCTTTCTGTCTGGCAATACCTTTCATAACATATCCTGTTAGGCGTGCTGGATCTCAAGGTGATCTTCCAGCAGTTGCAGTTCCCGGTTTGTTCTCACTTTAAGAATGTTACTGGCAAAAATACCTGACAGTGCACCAACCATTCCGGCCATTGTCGGGATTGTTGCCTGGGCGACACCTCCAGACATTTGCTTGGCATCACCACCGCCGGTAACAGCCATCACGTAGAACACCTCTATCATTCCGGTTACGGTACCCAGAAGACCAAACAGAGGACAGACAACAACCAGCACCTCAATGATTGGCAAGGTTGATCTCAGGTCAAGTGTCACACGTGAGATCAGTTCTGTACGGATAGCATGGGCAGTCCAGGATTTTTTGTCTTTCCTGGACTCCCATTCTGACAGGGCATTAACAACATTCTTCTTGTGGACAGTGCTCAGAAACCAGAAGCGCTCAATCATCAGGCTCCACTTCACAAAGAGCAAGATCGCGATGAGATTGAGAACGGGGCCACCTCGTTCCATAAAAACATCGATGGCCTCGAAACTTTCACTTAAAAAACCCATAAGCTAAATCTCCAGCTTAATTAATTGCTTTCTTTATAGCTTACGATGCTGCATTGGCTTCCGCGCGACGGGCAATAATACCTGTCGCCTGCTCTTCCATTATCTGAATGATATTGTCACTCCGTGATTTCACGATTGTGTGGAAGAGAATAGTCGGAATAGCAACCACAATACCCAGTACTGTAGTTACCAGAGCACCGGAAATACCACCGGCCATAATCTGGGGGTCACCAGTACCAAACAGGGTAATGGCCTGGAACACAGTGATCATACCGGTAACTGTACCCAGCAGACCGCCCAGAGGCGCAACTGTGGCAATAATCTTGAGAAGCGTCTGGAAGCGTTCCAGTTTTGGCGTTTCAAGCAGAATGGCTTCACCGAGTTTCAGCTCCAGAGTCTCAATATCCATGTTCTTATCGGTTTCATAGACAGACAGCACACGGCCCAGCGGATTGTTCTTGGTAGGACGGTCGCTGTTTTTCAGCTGACGCTTCACTTTTGCATTGATGAAAGACAGAGTAATCATCCTTTCAACTGCCAGCAGTGTCGCGAACAGGCCAACGAAAATGATGATCTGACCAATAGTCCGGCCCTGCTCCCAGTATCTTTCACGGAATGAAGGTGAGCTGATCAGGGCTGCCAGGTAAGAACCACCAAAAGGACCAGTGGGGTCGATACCAACCATGGTGAAACCACTTGTAGCAGCCTGAATATTTGCCGCTGTTTCTGTGTAATCACCAGGCTGGCTGGGCAGTATGCTCAAACGCTTGGTGTTTGCGTCGAACTCAAGGTACTGCCCACCGGAGACAATATTATATGAGCCGATACGAACAACTTCCTGTTCGCCCTGCGTGCCATCAGGCTGAGCAACAGAGGCAGTGAACTTGCTAACATTGCCTGATTCGGTCATTTCCTGAAGCAGGTAGAACCAGAGGCGCTCAAGCTGTTCAATAGTAGGCAGCTGTGACTCACTGGCCATAATGCCAGCAAGTTCTGTCAGTGTTTCTTCACGACCCGGGAACTGTGCTGAAACCAGAGACGCTTCGAACTGGCTGCGGGTATCACCAACAACACCGGCGATAGTACCGAACAGCTCATCCAGGTCACCGAGACGTTCCTGCAGGGTTTCAAAGCGCTGGGCCTTGATAATTTCATTTTCGTTATAGGTGTTTTCCAGATCTACGGAAATCCTTTCTTCTGCAGCTTCCCTTTCCAGCATTTCATTGAGCAGCGCCTCACGCTGGTTCACATTCTGCTGGAACTGCTGCATACGTTGACGGTGCTCCTCAGTCTCATTCAGACGAGCCTCTTCAACGAGGTCAAGCAGATCATCAAGATTAGCTGCCTGCTGCTGGGCGAATGAAATCGAAGCAGAAAGACAAAGAATAGATGTCGTCACTGTTTTAGTAATAATCTTTGCAAATTTCATTGGTGCTTACTCCGGCGCGGCAATTGGTAATTCAAGAATTTCAGTACTGGCCAGGTTCTGAGCCATCCTGATAGCGTTGGCAACTGGACGCCTGTAGGCATCTTCCAGGGTTACCCAGCTGTTCGACTCTTTATCCCAGACACCTGTCTGAGTCTGGTCACTGGTCTGATAGATCAGGGCAATACGGCCAACACGCAGGATATCAACATCACGCTCTACACCACCGATCTCCAGTGAGTCTGTGTAATGCTGCATGGCCCTGCCATAGTTGATTTCCTGCTGGTAAGCAGCAAGAACAAGGCGAAACTTTTCTGCTACGTTTACGCTTGAGTCATCAAACGTGTCACGAATCAGGTCAAGACGCTGTTGTCTCTCATCAAGCAGAAATGGCAGATCAAGCTCAACAAACTGCTCAAGCGCAACCATCATACGTTCCATCAGTGGTGGAACCTGTCTCTGTAGAGCGGCGGCATCTTCAATTGACGCATCGTACTCGGCAATGGTGGCTTCCTGCTGGGCAATCGTGCGGCGGTAACTGGCGTTATACACTTCCAGACCTTCAACACGCTTGGCAGCTTCACCGTATTCCTGAACCAGTTCGTCAGCTTCGTCAGAAAGCTGATTGATCCTGACCTGGGCTTCAGCAGCGGCTGCAATGGCTTCGCCTGCAGCGGAATTGGCCCTGTCGATAATACTGGTATCAACGGTGGAGTTCTGTGCAGATGCCGAGCCGACACCCAGCACTACAGGCAACATTAATAAAGGAACAAGAATCCTTTGCTTGAAACGATGGTAGTTCATGTGTAGTCCCACTTGTTT
>CAZDCK010000006.1:0-6960 GCA_964503965.1 uncultured Enterobacteriaceae bacterium
TTTTTTTCATTTATCCGTTAATGTCTGGCATCTCCACCCACACATTCCCTTCCTGCGATGACCTGACTGCAGTTTCGATGAAAGCCATTCCCCGCAGTCCATCCTGAATGCCGGGAATTGTCTTGTCGATCACTTCACCTTCAATCGCCGCATGTATTTCATCAGCGAAGGTGGTATATAAATTCGCGAACGCCTCGATATAGCCTTCCGGATGCCCTGGCGGGACCCTGGTATTGGCCGCCGCCCCGGGACCTGTAGCTGCCGTGCCCGTGCGTATCTGTTCTGTGGGTTTGTCGTTATAGCGTATCCACAGGGAATTGGGTTCCATCTGTTGCCAGTCCAGGCTTGCCTTGTCGCCATAAATTCTCAAGCGAAGATTGTTTTCATCGCCCACGCAAATCTGGCTGGCCAGTAATGTTCCCCTGGCACCGTTATCAAAATGCAGCAGGACTGTACCGTCATCATCCAGTTGCCGACCCTCAACAATACTGTTGAGTTCCGCATTCAGCGTCGTGACTGAAAGCCCGGAAACAAACTCCACCAGATTGAACGCATGAACGCCAATATCACCCATGCAGCAGCTGCTTCCGGCCCTTGTCGGGTCCAGTCGCCAGGCGGCCTGGGCATTATCACTATCCTCTTCCCTGTCAGCCAGCCAGCCCTGAGTATATTCAACAAGGATCTTGCGAACCATGCCAAGCTGTCCTGCTGCCACCCTTTCCCTGGCTTCCCTGATCATCGGATAGCCGGTATAGGTATGGGTTAAACCGTAAAGCAGGTTATTGTCTTTGAGCAGCGAGGACAGGCGCCTGCACTCTTCCAGGGTAGCGGTTGCCGGTTTGTCCGACATGACATGAAAGCCATGCTTGAAGGCATCGACGGCTATTTCGTAATGGGAGTTGTTCGGGGTGACGATAACCACTACCTGCATCCGTTCATGTTCCGGCAGGGAGGCTTCGATTTCGAACATGGAATAAAAATCGCTATAACTGCGTGACTCTGTCAGACCCAGGGCCTTGCCTGAATTCAATGAACGGGTGGCATTGCTTGAAAACGCACCACAAACCAGTTCATAGGCATCATCAAGGCGAGCTGCCATTCGGTGTACTTCACCGATAAAAGCACCTTCGCCTCCACCGACCATGCCATAACGTATTCGAGTCATTGATACATGCCCTCAATAAAGCACAAAGGAGTACAGGGTATCGCGGACAGCCACCAGCAGGTACTGGCGTCCGTCAACCATATAGGTTTGTGGCGCGTTGGTGAGGTTGCCGATACGGGTATGCCAGAGCAGGTCTCCATTGGCACCATCAAAAGCTACCATGTTACCACTGCCGTCACCCGTGAATACCAGACCGCCGGCAGTCGTGAGCACACCAATACCAACCGCACCGGTCGAAGGCCATTCATGTCGCCACACGGGTTTACCAGTTCGGTAATCGAGGGCATTGAAGGCACTGTCTTCAAAGCCAACAACGGCGACCTGTTTACCGCCCAAACCCATGGAGCCTCGAGGATCAGGGTCCGTCAGGTAAAGTATGTTAAAGCCATTATTCTCATGGGTATAAAACAGACCCAGATCCGGGTTGTAGGCCGGTGGCTGCCAGTTGGCCACACCACCTTCAACCGGAGACACAATAGAGCCTGGAATGATGGCTTCCTTTTCCGGGTTTGGGATAGGCGAACCATCTTCCCGCACACCCAGGTCCCAATTGGAAAAGCTGCCATACTTTTCGGTCACAATGGACTCACCGGTTAGGCGATCAAGCGTAAAAAAATAACCATTACGGGCAGCGGTGGATACCAGTTTACGGGGTTCACCATCTATTTCCCCATCAATCAGGACCGGTGTCTGGGCAGAATCCCAGTCATGGGTATCGTGAGGGGAAGTCTGGTGATACCAGACCATTTCGCCAGTATCAATGTCCACGGCAATCAGCGTGCAGGTGAATAGGTTATCACCAGGCCTGGCCACACCGGTATATCCTGGTGTGGGGTTGCCAGTACTGAAAATATAGTAATTGGTGTCGGGATCATAAACTCCTGTCACCCAGACCTGGCCACCGCCATTTCGGGCCGCATCGAGATTTGGCCAGGTATCCAGCCCCGGATCACCGGGATTTTGGGGCGTGGTATGGAATTTCCATTGCAGTTCACCGGTAGCCGGATCAAAGGACTGCAGGTAACCGGGGCTATCCAGGTCATTACCTGTACCAACCAGCAAATGATCATTCACCACCAAAGGTGCCATTGTCGAAAAATACTGCTGCTCCAGAGGAGCTATTTCCACATGCCAGTTTTCCTGACCGGTATATATATTCAGCGATACAAGATAATTATCCGGCGTTTCAAAAAACAGTGAATCATTCCAGATGGCCGGCCCACGGTTACCGATATGGATACCACCGCGTGAATGCCAGAAGTAGTGCCATAGTTCCGTGCCGTCCCGGGCATCCATCGCCCAGACATGGTCCGGAGATGTCACATACAGGACATCATCCATCATAATAAAACTGCCTTTAAGATTGGCTCCCGGAGGCAGGTAGTTGCCATCACCTTCCCCACCCTGCACGGTCACAACTTGCCCATTGGAACGAATATTCGGATTCATGCGTGCAGTCCAGGCCAGAGTCAGGTTCTTCACATTCTCTCTGTTCACCTGATCAAGACGACTGTAGCGCTGCCCCGTGTAATCCCCGGAATAGGATAGCCATTCGTTTTCCAGGGGTTTATGAAGCTCTGCCGGAGTCAGGCCCTGGGCTGATACAATCAGCGAGACGATAGCTGATGCAAAAAAGAAAAATGGTTTCAGGAGAAATCTCGTTTTCATTGACGGGTCACCAGGAAAGCTGTCACGTTGTGCATGATTTCATTTGTTAGTTCACTCAGTAGCTCCCTGTGAGGCTGCAGGGGGTCATCAATTCTGATTCGGGCAACCGAGGGCGATGCCTGTTCCTGCAGGGAAAAACTCTGGTGGCGCCCCTGATCATTGACGAAGCTGACAAGAAAATCATCATGGCGTTTTAGCGTCCCGCCATGGGTTTCACCATTATCGAGGGTCACAGTCACCCTGACGGTACGGCGAGAGGAATCGGCATCAGGATCCGGTGCACCGAAACGGCGTCCTGCTACCCAGGAGTTTTGGAGGTTTTCCGGCGTATCAATGCGGGAAGCGATGCCGTTGAGGTCTCCCTCCAGTGAATGACAGCCTGTGCAGTTATCATTGAAAAATTCCTCACCGGCAACCGGATCCCCAACCACTATATCAAGCGCTGCCGTTTCGCCGGGGGGAGGTGCCCCCTGCCCGGACTGGTTTGCCCAGACACTGTGAATAAATTCTGCTACAGCCACACGGTCTTCAGCTGATACCTGTAAAGGTGGCATTGCCGGCATACCCGGATTGCTGCGCCCGTTCTGGATAACCTCCCCTATAAGTTCGCCATGCTGGTCATTGAGGACAATTTGCGATCGAAGCAGGTTCACCCCCCCCATATCACCGCCCCGCAGATCAGCACCATGACAGGCACGACACAGGCCCTCATAAACTGTTTCACCGCGCGCAAGGACTTCAGGTGCGGCAAGCTGCCTTTCCTGGGCAGGAAAAATGGCAAAAGGCAGTCTTTCAGGCGTCTGGCTAGCTTGTGGTGCAGGGACTGCCGGTTGGCTCTGAGCTGATGATGCGGGCTCGTCTACAGCCTCGTTAGAGGGTGACTGTTCACTGCAGGACACTATAAAAATCATAAAAAAGAAAATGATGTATACAGCCGCTATTCTGCCAGTTTTGCAGAATCGTCGCATTGAGGCCCCCTGGAAAATTTAACATTATAATTTTGGGCAATTAAATCACAATCCAATGCATTGTATGAAGGAAGCACAGCTTTTGTTAGGATTCAGGCCATTGAATGAAGGCATCTTTTTTAGGGGAATTTCATGACACTTTCCAGACGACGTCTGCTGACAGGAGCGGCTGCTGCAGGTTTGACCTCAGGCCCATTACTGGCGGCTGATAAAAAGCCGCGCCTCGGCATGATTTTTCCAGTCATCGATCGTGATGTCCCGGAAGAAGCCCTGCGCATGTATGGCGACCAGGTTGAATTTGTAGTGGAAAATCTCGACCTGCAGACAATGACACCGGAAGGCTATGATGCTGTCATCGGTAATATTCCGGAAAAAGCGGACAATCTGGTCCGGCGGGGTGTGGATGCCGTCATGGTCATGGGGACTTCACTGACATTTTACCAGGGGCGGGAATTTAACGAAAAGCTCACCCAAACCGTAGCCGAGGCCACTGGGCTGCCCACATCAACGATGAGTAATGGCATTATCAATGGCCTGAAGGAAGTCGGTGGCAAGAACATAGTCTGTGCCACGGCCTACAATGATGTGGTGAATGACCGCCTCGTACGCTTCCTGTCCCAGCATGATTTCAATGTACTCAATATCAAGGGCCTTGGCATTGAAGCCGTCAATGATATTTTCTCAGTTACCCAGCCCGAGCTTATCGATTTTTGTAGCACAGTAGGCAATTCAGCAAGAGAAGCTGATGCGATTCTTATCAGCTGTGGCGGACTCATTACCCTGGATGTTCTGGCCCCGGTGGAATCAAGAACGGAAATTCCTGCGGTATCCAGCACACCCCATGCCCTGTATGAAGGCGCCAAACTGTTGGGCATTGATGCCAGGGTTCCTGGATATGGTTCCCTGCTTGCAGGATAAGACTGTCAATTTACTGGCACATGATCCCGAAACTCAAACGTGCTACCCGGTAAAGGGTTCACGTCATTGATCTTTTTTATTTATCCAAAAACCCGACACAGGAAGCATTATGAAATTACACGGTGTACCGCTAAGCAACTTCTACAATATGGCCAAACATTCCCTGCTGGAGAAAGGCGCTGATTTTGAAGAGATTGTGACTGCACCAAGCCAGGAGCCTTCCTTTCTGGCCATGAGCCCCATGGGTAAGGTGCCCATGCTTGAAACCGATGAAGGCCCCCTTACTGAAGCACCCGCCATCATGGAATACCTGGATCTAAAATTTCCGGGCAATGCACTCTACCCGGCCGATCCCTTCGCCCGGGCCAAGGTTATTCAACTGATGCGCATCATGGAACTTTACGTGGAAGCACCGGTGCATCCACTGGTCGGCATTCTTTTTGATCGGGACATACCTGACCATGTCATGGCTGCTGCCCGTCCCGAGGCAGAAAAAGGACTGGCAGCGCTGGAGCGGCTCGCAAAATTTACACCGTATATCGCCGGGGATCAGTTCACCTTTGCCGATATCGTCGCGTTTCACGGATTTACCCTGGCTAACATGCTGACCAAACAGGTACTTGATTGGGACATGCTCACTGCTGTCCCCGGTCTGCAAGAATGGTATGGGCATGTGGCCCAGAGGGAGAGCACTCAACGTATTCTCTCGGATATGGCCGCTGCCGAGGGATAATTTCTGCCACATAAAAGTCACTGTCTGCGCACTATTTGATCTGTGTCGGGTGGGCATGACAGTGACTTTTCTACAATACCACTACGACAGGACAATCCTTTACGCCAATTTTCGATGGCGCGCTGCTGGAAAAATACGATACATTCGGCCCGCGTTACACCTCCTACCCGACTGCCGTACAGTTCACTGACGCGTTCAGCGAACAGGACTATCGCCAGGGCGTCATTGAGAGCAACGCAATCCGCAAACCCCTGTCGCTCTATTTTCATATTCCGTTCTGTGAATCCCTGTGTTTTTACTGTGCCTGCAACAAGATCATTACCCATACACGCAAGAGAGCCCTTCCATACCTGGAAAGAATGCACCGGGAAATAGCCCTGCAGGCAGCACTGACAGACAGTGAGCGTCCCGTGACCCAACTTCATCTGGGAGGGGGAACGCCAACCTTTCTCAGTGATGAACAACTCGAGGCCTTGTTAAACGAAGCAGCCTCACATTTCACCTTTGCCCCGGAAGCCCAACGGGAGTTTTCCATTGAGATAGACCCACGGGCAGTTCGCAGCAACACGATTGCCCTGCTTGGAGACCTGGGATTTAACCGGATCAGTTTTGGTGTGCAGGACTTCAACCCGAAAGTGCAGGAAGCGGTGAATCGTGTTCAGAGTATTGAACAGACACGGGCCGTGATTGATGCCGCCCGACAGGCAAACTACCGTTCTGTGAGTGTGGACTTGATCTATGGTCTGCCCTTCCAGAACACAGAGAACTTTGCCCGGACTCTGGATACCGTCATCGATCTGGCCCCGGAACGTCTGGCAATCTATAACTATGCCACTTACCGAAACGGGTAAAGGCGCAGAAACTCATCAGGGAGGAAACCCTGCCAAAGCCCACCGAAAAACTGGCCTTGCTGGAACTGATTATCAACCGTTTGCAGGGAGCGGGATATGAATATATTGGTATGGACCACTTTGCCCTGCCAACAGAAGACCTCGTCATGGCCAGGAACAACGGTACCCTGCAAAGAAATTTCCAGGGCTATTCGACTCATGCCAATGCCGACATGATTGGTATGGGGCTTACTTCCATCGGTAATATTGCCGATAGCTACTCCCAGAACCAGCGTTTTGAACACTCCTATTTTGAAGCCATTGATGCGGGCAGACTCCCCATCATGAAAGGCTATACATTAAATGATGATGATCGCCTTCGACGGGAAGTGATCCAGCAGTTAATGTGCCAGGGCATCATTAATTTGCCCCAGATTGAAAAAAGGTTCGACGTGGCATTTAGTGATTATTTCGCCCCGGAGCTCCAGGCACTGACAGAAATGGCTGATGATGGATTAGTGTCCGTGGACAGGGAAAGCATCACGGTACAACCATTGGGACGACTGCTAATGCGTAATATTGCCATGGTCTTTGATGCCTACATGAAACAGGCAGCAAGACAGCAGTTTTCAAGGGCGATCTGAGGGAAGGGATAAATGGATGAATGGATCAATGGAT
>CAZDCK010000006.1:7060-13350 GCA_964503965.1 uncultured Enterobacteriaceae bacterium
AATGGATAAAAAGGCAGGATCGTTCGCCTGAAATTAACCATCAAGGGTTTTATTTGGACTTATGCTTGAATTTGATGGTCAGATAAAAACAATCCCTCCGGCTATCTCGAATATTTCCTCTTGCATCCTGCATCCTGCATCCTGTCTCCTGCATCCTGTCTCCTGCATCGTCTTCATCGCCGGATGACGGTTCTCCGGACCTCTTCCGGCCTACAAGCAATACTTGACCCGCTTCCCTTGTATCCCTGTCTCAAGTCCTTACCTGAATCGCCTACCTTTTAATCTTTACTTGGAACCGGGTAAGTAATACGCCGTACCAGACATCAATAAGCGTGCTGTACGCATGATGGCCACACTTTTCGGTGCAAGATCATCGGGGGCATCACTGGGCTCCACTTCAACGGCCAGCGCCCCGGTAGGATGCTCAACATGGCAAAGTTTTCGCGCTCCATCAGGGATATCAGCCATATCATTCCCGACCGCACCGGGCGTTGTTGCAGCAACCGCCACACTGGCAGCTGCCAACACACCAACTGCATCATGCACTCGATGAGGGATAAAACTGCGGGTATTGATCAGGCCGCCGTTCATGGGTGAGGACACTATGGTCATTTTCGGTACAGTCTTGTCCTTCACGTCACCCAGATTCATCATGGGGCCGACCTTCAATCGAATAGCTTCTACACGCTCTTTCAGCGCCTGGTTGGCCTCCAGATCGGCAATCCCTTCATCCCCTCTTAATCCCAGCGATGCCGCTGGCATCATGACTACCGGCATACCATTGTCAACCATGGTGACAGGTATACCATCCACCTCGTCCTGAACGTTACCCGTGGGGAACAGCTCACCACAGCTGGACCCGGCCACGCCGACGAACTCAATCATAATCGGTGCATGTGTGCCCGGAACACCATCAATGGCCGCATTCCCGGCATACTGAACCTGCTTTCCTGGTGTCATAATGCGCTGACGGGCAATGGAGTCGGTATTTTCCATATAGACAGTCACAACAGTTTCGCCATCCTCGGCCTCGACCAGGCCGGATTCAATAGCAAATGGACCGACTCCTGCCAGGATATTGCCGCAATTCTGGGCAGTGGACGTACGAGCTTCATCGACAACCACCTGAACAAACAGGTAATCCACATCAATGCCTTGCCGTTCAGATTTTTTGACTATCGCCACCTTGCTGGTCAGGGGGTGGGCACCACCTACTCCATCAATCTGACGGGGATCCGGTGAGCCCATCACACCAAGAAGTGCCTGTTCCCGCTCAGCGGGATCTTCAGGCAGGTCACTGCTTAGATAATAGGTTCCCTTGGAAGTGCCGCCGCGCAACAGCATGCATGGTATGGCTTTTTGCATCATTCGTCCCCGATTGGTCTCTACGAATGGCGCATTATCGGTGTTTCAGCCAATGATTGGAACTGGCAGACCGACCTGTAAATCAGATTTGAGCCCTGACGTCTTGATTCATATAATGTGCGTCCCTTTTACAACCCGCAGGAACCACTATGCACAAGCCCGTAGCCGTTCGACATATTCCTCGAGCCGATCAGTCCATCATTGACGATCTCGGTAACATGGGGGTTGCGACCGTCCATGAAGCCCAGGGTCGTGTCGGCCTGATGAAACCCTACATACGCCCTGTCTATGACAATGTCAGAATTGCCGGAAGTGCCATCACGATCATGGCCCAGCCCGGGGACAACTGGATGGTCCATGTGGCAATCGAATTGTGCCAGCCTGGTGATATTATCGTCGTAGGGATTACTGCAGATAGTACGGATGGCTTCTTTGGCGATCTGCTTGCTCATTCCTGTATGGCCCGCGGTGTAAAGGGGCTCATTATTGATGCCGGCGTCCGTGATACCCGGGACCTGAAAGAGATGGGCTTCCCGGTCTGGTCCAAAGCGATCCATTCCAAGGGAACCGTCAAGGAAACCCTGGGGTCGGTGAATATTCCCATCGTCTGTGCCGGGGCCCATATCAATCCGGGTGACATCATCGTCGCCGATGAAGACGGTGTTTGCGTCGTTGAGCGTCAACATGCGGCCGAGGTTCGTGACAAGGCCAAGGCTCGTGAAGAAGCCGAGGTGGCAAAACGCGAACGCCTGCTGGCTGGTGAACTGGGCCTGGATATATACAACATGCGTCCACGACTGGAAGAAGCCGGCCTTGTCTATCTTGATTCCCTGGATGAACTGGACAAGTAATTAATAATTAAACCGGGGTGTTTTAATCCCCCGACATTAGGAGAGAACATGAAAGTATTGATGATCGGGCATGGTGCCTTTGCCCAGAAACACATGGATGGCATTGATAATATTGATGGTGTGGAGGTCGTTTCCATCTGCGGCCGTCGTGAAGAAGCAACAAAAGCCGCCGCTGAAGCACGGGGTATTCCGCACTGGTCCACAGATCTTGACGAGTGTCTCGCGCAAGACGTCGACTGTGCCATTATCACTTCTGCAACCCAGGTCCATGCCGAGCAGGCCGTTAAATGCCTGGATGCTGGCAAACACGTGGAAGTGGAAATTCCGATGGCGGATACACTGGAGGATGCGCGCAAGATTCATGAAGCACAACAGCGTACCGGTCTGGTAGCCATGGCCGGACACACCCGCCGTTTCAATCCATCACACCAGTGGGTCCATAACAAAATCACTGCCGGTGATCTCAATATCCAGCAGATGGATGTACAGACCTATTTTTTCCGTCGCTCCAACATGAATGCAAAGGGGGAGCCCCGCAGCTGGGTGGATCACCTGCTGTGGCATCATGCCTGTCACACGGTTGACCTTTTCCAGTACCAGACTGGCGAGACGGTATCTGAATGCTTCGCCCTGGAAGGTCCACATCACCCTGAGCTGGGCATCGCCATGGATATGAGCATCGGTATGAAAGTCCCGTCCGGAGCGATCTGTACCCTGTCACTCTCTTTCAACAATGACGGACCACTGGGTACTTTCTTCCGTTACATTGGTGATAATGGCACCTATCTTGCCCGTTACGATGACCTGTTCGACGGTAATGAAAACCAGATCGATGTATCCAAGGTAGATGTCAGTATGAACGGCATCGAACTGCAGGACCGTGAATTCTTCGCTGCGATTAAAGAGGGTCGAGAGCCCAATGCCAGTGTTGCCCAGTGTCTGCCGGCCATGGAAACCCTGGACAAGCTGGAAAAGTGTCTGGAATCCCAGAAGTAAGTTAACTGAAAGGTTGAAAGGGACAGTGACTTGTTGTGTGAATAATTCACTGTCCCCAAGACTACTACTCAAAACCAGCTCCCAAAATTAACAACAGAGGTCATTATGCAAACCCGGAAAGTAGGTCCCTTTGAAGTCAATGCCATCGGATTAGGCTGCATGAGCATGTCCCACGCCTATGGCACGCCGGATGTTGCCGAAGCAGAAGTGGCCCTGCACAAAGCCCTGGATATTGGTTACAACTTTCTCGACACTGCCGCTCTCTATGGTTTTGGCAAGAACGAAGAACTGCTGGGTCGTGTACTCAAGGATCGCCGAAACGAATTTATACTGGCCAGCAAATGCGGCATCTTCAAAGATCCCGAAGGCGGCAAGCGAAAAATCGATGGCCGTCCGGAAGTTATACGCCAGACCTGTGAAGAAGCACTGAAACGTCTGCAGACGGATGTTATAGATCTCTACTACCTGCATCGCTGGGACAAGAACGTCCCTGTTGAGGAAAGTGTCGGTGAAATGTCCCGCCTGGTGGAAGAAGGTAAAGTCCAGACGCTGGGTCTTTCCGAAGTATCAGCGGATACCTTGCGCAAGGCCCATGCCGTTCATCCCATGACTGCCCTGCAGACCGAATATTCCCTGTGGAGCCGCAACGCTGAAATCGCTGTGCTGGATGCCTGCAAGGAACTCGGTATTACCTTTGTCGCCTTCAGCCCTCTGGCTCGGGGTTTCCTGACTGGCAAACTTACCGATCCGGAAGCCCAGCTGGAAGAGGGTGATCTGCGCAAGAACATGCCACGTTTTCACGCGGAAAACTACCGCAAAAACATGGCGCTTTATGCAGAGTATGAAAAAATTACCGGTGAAGTGGATTGCACACCTGCACAACTGGCTCTGGCCTGGACACTGGCCAAGGGGGAGCACATCATTCCCATTCCTGGTACCAAGCATACCGACTATGTCGTCGAAAACTTTGGTGCTGTCGACCTGGTGCTTGATGCCGCCACCGTGCAGAAACTTGATGACCTGATCAACCAGGAAACCGTCGTAGGTCCCCGTTACCCTGCCGGGGTACAGGTCGAAATCGATACGGAAGAGTTTGCCGCCTAGGTTTTTCCGGACGACCCGTCTTCACCAGAATGATTAGCTATATTGGCCAACGCAGCAGCTGTAGCTGCCGCGTTATCGGCTTTCTGTTGCTTTCTGGACTTCTTCGGTTGTGGCAAACCAAAATCCTTGCGCATGTTATAAATAATGTCATCGGCATTTTCTTCCGTCTGCCGAAAGCGTTCCAATTTTTCATTTAGCAGCCGGTTCTTCCCTTCCTGGTCAAGATGAAACTCATCAGGTAGGTCCGCACCACAATACATACAACGATTTGAAATACTCTGAATGACTTTTCTGCCACACTGCTGGCACCCCTGACTGTCGGCTGTCATGTCTTACCCCCTGCATACTTATTCCGCGAGAATAATTCACCCCCATTGCAGACTCAAGCCCTGTAATTTATATCGTTTTACCCCTGAAGGGACTTGGGTATACTGCCTTTTTCGGAGGTTATCCATGAGAAAAATGAGAGTCTGTTTCCTGCTCATCCTGGCTTCCTGGCCAGCTTTAGCCCAGCGTCCTGACCGGGACCTGTTGCCCTTGACCGCCTATACACTGGAAGGTTACGAAGCCGAACAGGTTAGTGAAGTATTGACACTACCCGATGGAGTCAGCATCACCCGTCCTTCCGGTATCGTCTTTGATGACAGTGAAAACATGCTCATTCTTCACCGGGGAGAAGATCCCTTGATGGAATTTGACGAAGAGGGCAATTTTATTCGCGCTTTCGGCCCTAGGGATACCTGGACATTCAGCCATGGTCTGCGTCTGGATGCAGAAGGCAATATATGGGTCTCCGACATCGGTACCCATACCGTTGTCAAAATGGACCGGTCAGGTAACCACCTGATGACCCTTGGCACACCGGGGCGCAATGGTCTATGGGATGAGAGCAGTGGTGAACACCTGTTTGATCAGCCCAACGACATGGCTTTCGACAGCCATGGCAATGTCTATATCGCCCAGGGACACGGCAGAGGCGAACCCCGGGTGCTGAAATTCGACAGCCAGGGTAATTTCATCAGCCAGTGGGGACGCCGGGGCGACAAACCCGGGGAATTTGCCGTAGCCCATGCCATCGAGATTGATGCGCAGGACAGAATCTATGTCGCAGACAGGGAAAATTTCCGAATCCAGATTTTTGATACAGACGGCAGGTTACTGGATCAATGGATCTACAGCGCCATGGCCTGTGCGATTTACCTCCACGATGATGGCACCATGTACATGACCTCGGGATTTGATGGAGAATGGGGAATTCTGGACAGCGATGGCAAAGTTACCGGCACTCTGGGAAGACCGGGTGAGGGACTTGGCCGTTTCGGTGAAGGCCATTTCATGACAGTGGACAGAGACGGAAATGTACTTATTGCAGACCCTGTGGCCAGCAAGATGCATTTCTACCGAAAAACACAGTAACCCTAATTTTCTTCAGCACGCCGGCGCTGGATTTCCAGATTACGCGCCAGGCGTTTCTCTACCAGTTCCCAACCAGGCTGCTGTTCCAGAGCCGTCCTGAACTCGGACTCCGCCTGCCGGTAATTACCCAGCTGTTCATAGGCCATTCCCATGTTGTAGCGAACAATCTCAAGTTCCCGAAGTCCCAGGGCAATGGATTCTTCATAATCGGCCAGGGCCATGGCGAAATCCTTTTCAAGAAAATAGGCGTTACCCCTGTTCACATAGATCTCCGCTGATTCAGGACGAAAGGTCATGGCCTTGGCATAATCAGACATGGCGGAATCCAGATCGTCAGTGGCTGCCTTGATAATCCCCCTGTTGGCATAGGTCGCCGCCCTGTCAGCCAGGCTCAGAGTGCCATAATCCAGAGCACTGTCGCAGGGTTCCAGCAGGCTTCGACTGACCACGGGGAAGTTTTTGGCGGCAAATTCAGCGTTGTCATAACAGGCTTGTGCCCAGGCATCACCGCCAAGGACAGACAACGCCTGTCCCGCTGCCGATAAGGGCAGCAGGATT
>CAZDCK010000006.1:13450-102570 GCA_964503965.1 uncultured Enterobacteriaceae bacterium
AGCAGGATTAGTAGTAATACAGAACGGCGTACAAAGGTATTCATAGCCCGAACCCGTTGCTAATTATGTTTGCCAGCATGTCCTGGATGACCAGGACCGGATTCAGGGTATCCCGCTTGCAGGGTTCTTGACAAGTAACTGGTAAAAGCGTCAGAGCACCCGATAGACCCGGATAAAGACCGCTGGAGGGTCATCACGACTGCCTACTATTCGACTGACAAATATAGATTTGTTCAGCCAGTCATATTTGCCAACCGGGGCCCGAAATTTGGGCGTGGTCACCACATAGGCTTCTCCATCCGGTGTCTCGGGTGCAACAACGATACCTTCATTGATGACATTGATCAGGGCGCCGTCATCGGTCCTTATCATGTAAATCGCTGTCAGTTCCCTGACACCATCCGGCCTGGTCAACTGGTAATCGGCACCACCCGCCAGGACTTCCCCTTTAATATTAGGACCTGCAAAGACCCCCCCGATTATCGGTATTGCTTGCCTTTGCCCGTCACTGCTATCACCAAGAACAACGGCAGGCTCGAGATCAGCCCGGATTTCGAAGACAAATTCCGTGCTCGGTGAATTTGCATCCTGGCCAAGTGCTGGCTGAATGCACATGGCAGCCAGCAAAAAATTCAGTATCAGCAGACGAGTCATTATTCAGGTTCCTTGCAACTGTAGTTTGAGGCATCGTCAATATTGCCATTACCATCGTAGTGAGGGTACGCAGGCCATGCACATAGCGGGCGGCTAACACCGGGCTTGCTTTGACCGGTTGCGATCACTTTTTCCGGTGCTCGTCCATTCTCTACCCACTCAACCAGGGGGTCCAGCAGATCAAAATTGTCCAGTGTTTCATCACCGCCCGCGCAATGGGCCATACCCGGCACATAAAAGAGCCGGCTCCAGTCTTTTACCGTCTCCAAACCGCCATTGAATTCCGCCATCTCTTCGTAATATCGAATGGTTTCATTAACCGAGAACCAGGGATCGGCAGCACCATGATAGAAAATCTGTTTGCTGCCATTATCTGCAAATGAGCTCATCAGGACAGAAAGTGTCTCCCCCATAGTCAGATCCGGGCGGGTAGCATAGATAACGGCCTGATCTACATTAAAACTCAGGACTCCCGTGGACCCTTCACCTTCAGGAGGATTATTCGCGCTGCTTAAAATGCCCGGCAGCCCTGGCTGGTCATCGATACCCGGGTCATATTCAAAGCCTGGATAGACCTGGATTCCCCGTGAGTCACGAGGACCAAGCATGGCGTTGTAAACCGCCGTCGCTTTGGCCGGCGCAAGACATAGTCGCCCTACTCCATCAGCCCCGCAGGCCAGTTCCCGGGGATCGAAGTCACATGCCCGGGGATTAAACAAAAGGTCATCTTCAGCTCCATCAAGACCATCACATTTCTCCTTGAGGGCATTAATAATCAGACCACGTTCTTCTACATCAAGCATGGGTCCCTGTACCGGTTTACCCATATCATCACGCGGCGCCGCCTGGTTTAACTGGACTCCTACCCAGCGAATGCCAATATTCGAAAGACTGGTTCGCATGGCCGGCGCTCCTGAAACGATGCCGTCAAAATAAAGCGGGTAACGCTGGGCCATCAGCATGCCCTCGCGGCCCCCGGTGGAACAGCCCACAAAATAGCTGTATTGAATGTCCCGACCGTAATAATCACTGATCAGCAGTTTGGACACCTCTGTCACTTTCGGGTTAGCCCTGATCTGGAAATTCAGGGTGGCCTCCTGGTCTTCAAAGAAACCGCTATCAAAGGGGAAACGGGCCTGGTGGCCAGTATCATTGCTGACAACCGCAAACCCCCTGTCCAGTGCATTCTGGTCACCGGTCGCCTGGGTACCCAGTGGTTCCCGAATCTCGCCATTTAGTCCACCGCCACCCTGAAACAGGAAACGGCCATTCCATTCTGCAGGCAGATTCAGGGCAAAACCTATGGCATATTCCATGTCATTGACGCCAATACGACGATCAATGGTCCCTTCCACATGGCAATGGGGAGGCAGAACGGCTGACGGACCAAAAGGATTTTCCACTTCCCTGCTGTCATACCATTGAGCCCTGGTCACTTCCACATTGTAACCACGTAAAGTCCAGTCAGTCAGGGCAGCACAGGCTGCCTCACTCTGCGCAATAGCCGGTACAGGCAGAACGATGGCAGTCAGTAAAAACAGGTTTCTGATTTTCACATTATTCCCTCTTTGTTATTTTTCTTGTTAAAAGGCCGGAGAATTCCCCGGCCTTTGGTCATTATCTTGTACAGTATCAGGCGGAAGGCATCTGCCACTCAGGCACCCACCAGCCATGCACCTGCCCAACCGCCCTGACAGGCAAGTGAACAACAGCAATCGGGCCTTCTTCTACATGCTCTGCATCCAGAATGACCAGGTCACCGCGGTTATTTTCATTACGCCTTGTCGCCACGCCCATCAAATAACCTTCACCTTCACGGGCCCTCTGGCTTTTTGGTGCAAAACAGCATTCTGCCAGAGAGGTTCCCTCACCGGCATTCCAGAACGCCGTTGTACGAGTGGCATTATCCATGCGCACGTAACCGGCATTGGCCTGGCGAGGATTCGGGGCATCCTTGTCACGGGTGCCCAGAAAGCCATAACGATAGGACTGGGTGTTGTAGCGGTCATCCTGCCTCGGCAGTGCACCGGTGTAATCATAGAGTCGCTCAATATCATAGCCACTGATATTCCGATTATTCATATCAGCAGACAGGCGAGTCATATAACTGGTGCCACGCACAGGATCCCATGGCATGCCTCCCTGGTTCGGGAAGAACGGGAAAGGATTCGAGGCTGACATTTCAACATCCACATACACCCGTCCACCGTCTTCAAATGCCCCCATCACATGAGTAGCACTGCGTGTTGGTCCGGTGAACCAGCGCATATCCGAGCCATCACCATCGCGGCGTACCACACCGAAATGGGTTCGTCCGGAATCATTCCAGGACCAGTGCACGCCACCCTCCTGCATCTGCGCCCTGTCCATTTCAAAGGGAATGACATAGATCACGATATAGTTTTCGGTAACCGCAAAATCGTGAAGCATTCCTACATAGGGCACTTTTACCATGGCATGCCAAACTAGTTCACCCTGGGGTGTATATTCAAAAAGAGACACATCATCGCTGCCAAAACCGGTTGCTTCATAGCCAAATGCGACCATGTTGCCAGTGATGGAATCCACCTTAGGGTGGGCAGTGAATGTCTCACTGGGCAATGTGCCATCAAAGGTAAATGTGTTGACCTTGGTTTCCAGGGTCAACAGATCCAGTGCTGAGGGTGGGCTGTCTTCCTTCAACGCCAGGATATATCCCTTGTGATTGATAACATGGGTATTGGCGGTACTCCTACTGAGACCCGCTGCACGGGGATCATCCAGGGCAGGATTCCTGTACATATGAAACAGTCTTTCACCTGCTTCATCCTGCGCACTCCAGCGATCATTTTTGACATAACGGGTCTTGTAGTCACAACGCCCGTCCTTGATACGGAACATGCTGACATGGCCTTCACCATCAAAAGGGACATTGCGTGGGTGCAGCGGGTATTGGGCATCCGGGCCTACCCGGTAAAATGCCCCACTGAGGTCATCAGGAATCTCGCCGGTAACTTCACAGTGATTCACGTCGACTTCGGCCCTGAACAGTTGCGGGCCTGACTGAGGTTCTCCCCCGCCCATTCCGGGCGGCTGAGCCTGGGCACTGCCCGAAGCCATGCTACCGGCACCCAGTACTGCAGCGGCACCAGCAACACCTATCGCACTGCCGATGAATTCACGGCGATCCAGTGAATGCTTATCATTGTTGTTCTTTCTGTCTGTCATGGAAAAACCCCTGTCATGTTGAATTCTGTGTTTGTATTGCCGTCTATGATACCACTGGATTAACTTGATTATTTGATCGAAGGCAATTCAGGCGGTAACCAGGGTGATCCCATGCCATAGGGAACTGAGACAAAGACAGCTTCTATTTGCCGAATCTTGCCATCCTCAATCCTGAACAGCTCTAGCAGGTAAAAGGAATGCGGATAGCGGATAGGAGAATTGATTTCCCTGCCATCTGTCAATGTGTACCTGTCCAATTGTCCTGAATGGTCAATGAATCCGGATGCCAGTACCAAACCCCGTTCTTCGTCTACAAGCGGAAAACGCCTGGCTCGAAGCCGATCATCATATCGATAATTACCCTGCCGGAATTGTTCCTCACAACCAAGGGCACCGACCGAGGTAAATTCGACGGAAGAGTTGTTTGTCGTTTTAGTGCCGTTCTCTACCCGGTTACAGTCCTCATGAAACTCGGTGAACAGTGTCCCGTCATTAAGCTGCAGGGTATCAAAATAACCGTCTGCTACAGAGATAAGTCTGTCACGAGGCTGACGCTTTTCCTCAGGTAGTACATCATAGAACAACGCTTTATGTTCCAGGACCGGTTCTGGCCAGATTATGCTCTTGGGCTCGGTCTCTGTGCGCAATACCACGGTTTCCACTTCGGCAATACGCCCGTGCCGAGCCTTGATCCGCATCGCAAACAACGACGAAAAACTCGGTTCATCCACAACACCGAAAAAGCCCACCTCTCCTTGCTTCACATCGGCAACGCGTAAATCATAATCACCCATACCCGTGATGGTCCCCCATAATCCATCGCCAATTCTCAGCGGAACATTATTCTCGGTGAACATCACCTCCTCGGCCCAGGGGATGCCCGATGGATCACCGGCGACTAGACCTTCCAGGTAGTCATCAACAAGGGAAAAAAGGCACTCACGGTCACACTCAAGATTCTCTACGGTATCGTCAAATGATGACTGGGCGGCGCAGCTTGGACCCCACAGGCTGGAGACCATTAACACCATGGCAATGAATGGTTTAGTGAAAAACTCAATTTTTGTTGATTTCAAGGAATGGTACCTGTTGATTTATTGTTGTTATGCACGAAAACTGGAACAATCAAGTAAATCAACTCTGGCAGGTTAAGGCAATAGCCTTCGCCCATCCTGGTTGCAGGATATTCTGCTAGAATCGCAGACAACCAGATCAATAAGGGATACAAGCATGAATAATCGATTTAATACCATCTTCACCGCGATAGTACTAATCGCCGGTATCCTTTTTTCAACGATAACAAGCGCCCACCATTCCGCGGCCCAGTTCGACCTCTCTATCCGTGACTTCTATATCGAAGGGGTTGTAAAAACCTTTGATGCACTCAATCCACATACCCACATCGTCCTTGAAATAGACGACGAAAAGGGCAAGCGGGATGTAGTTTTCGAAGGCCACAGCCGCAACAATTACTACCGCTCCGGCTACCGCCCAGGCATGGTCAAGGAGGGAGACAAAATTACGCTGAATGTTGCTCCGATGCGAAATGGATCCGATGGTGGTTATGTGCTTGGCGTCATTGCTGCAGATGGTACACGTTTCTGAAAAAACAAGGATGAGTCACTAGTTGATATCAGTTTGCAGCTTGTATGAGATCCGGCAGACAGACCGAGAGATTATTTTTTGCACTCCTGCTGGAACCTGATACCGCGCAAGCCATCGCCTACCATGCTGATCAGCTTTCGCCTGCGCATGGTAGGAAAGTGAAACGGGAAAATCTGCATATCACACTCCTTTTTCTCGGAAATGTAGACCATGCCGTTAAAGACAGGCTTTGTTCTGACTGTGATGAGCTGACATTCCCTACTTTTGATATTGAGATAGACCGTGCCGGGTGGTGGAAGAAAGCGGGAATTCTTTGGCTCGGTCCGAAAACGCTACCAGCGACACTCAAAGCGCTCCATGACTCTCTCCTGGCAATTGCCTGTCAATGCCGGCTCGCCGTAGAAAATCGACCATATGCTCCCCATATTACCCTCATGCGGAAGGTCTCGCAGGCACCACCACAGCCTGTTGTAAATCCCTTCACATGGCATGTAAAAGATTTCAGCCTTATGCAGTCAATTACCCATCCTGTTGGTGTTGAATACCGAGAGCTGATGTCATGGTCTCTTCTTCCCTGAACCTGTGAGAGTCTGTCTCTTAACCAAAGGACCTGTCGGAATCTGGATGGCAAGTTTCTGCCTTGGACAAACTTGTCTATCGAGCGACTGGAATCGGCCTATTTAAGAGAAAACCTGCAAGCCTCAGAAAGCATGCTGCTGTATACAGGCGGACTTGAGCCTGAAAATCTTTGTAATTTCGTTGGTTATTCACTGGTCGAGGGCGGACCGCTCATCTTTAATGAACTGGCATACCAGCTCGATGTGGAAGAATGCAGATATCTTCAGAAACACCTGCTAGTCGCAACGAAAAAAGGCAGGATAATTCCTGCCTTTTTCATCGCTGTCACAGCCAGGTAAATCAGTACTGATTTTCCAGCACCAGAACTCCGGCTCCCGTGTTGGAAATCGGGGCATGGTAATGTTTATGGATGATTTTGGCATCATCCTGAAGTGCGCCACGCATGACCAGCCACATGATGGTTTCAATACCTTCTGTGCCAGCCTTGCGCATGATTTCGCTGTTGGAAAACTGGGTCATCCATTCAGGATCAGTGGCGATCTTCTCCATGCACTCAATATCGAAGTCCACATTGATCAGCCCGGCACGTTCTCCCTGTAACTGGTGGGAAAGACCACCGGTTCCAAAGATTACCACCTTCATATCTTCCGGATAGGACTCAATTGCCTTGCCAAGAGCCTTACCCAGCTTCAGGCAGCGAGCAGCTGTCGGAACAGGATGCTGAACCGTGTTGACTGCGAGCGGAACTGTCTTGACAGGCCATTCTGTCTGGGTGCCATAGAGCGCCCTGATAGGATTCACAAAGCCATGGTCCACAAGCATTTCCTGGCACATGCAAATATCGAATTCCTGTTCCATCAAGGATTCAGCGAGATGCCAGGAGAACTGGGCGTCACCGGGGAAAGGTGCCTGTGGTTTCAGGCCCCAGCCTTCATCAGCATTGTGATAGATATCAGCACAGCCCAGCGCAAAAGTAGGCATTTTGTCGAGAAAGAAGTTCAGGCCATGATCGTTATAGACAACAATGATCACATCAGGATCAGCCTCTTCGAGCCATTCTTTGGCAGGCGCGTAGCCATCAAAGAAACGTTTCCAGTAGGGTTCCTGTTGCAGACCATGCTCAATGGCATTGCCAACTGCAGGAATATGGGAGGATGTGAGTCCACCAATAATTTTAGCCATTCCAGTATCCTCCAACTTTTTCCAGTCTTTCTTCCAGTCCTTCGCGATTTTTCAGCAGTTTGGCCTGAAACTCTTCAGTAGTAATTCCCTGGAAGGCCGCACCGGCATCCTGTACGGAGGTACCACGGGGAATCGCCATTTTAGCCATGAAATAGATGTTACAACCCAGGCGAAGCATGCGCAGGAAGTCCTTCTGGACAACACATTCCTTGAAATCACCTGTTACACCAAACTTGTCACAGTACGCAGACGGATCTACCTCAAATTCGTCACGGCACTCTTCATGATTGAAGGTGAACAACATCTTGTTGATATTGTAGGACGCGTGGGCTACCTGACCGTCAAAAACGTAGGTGCCTGGAATATCGTCATAGTCGTGCTTTTTCCAAACCATAAGGGATTACCCAGTTTTCGTGTTTATATTTTTGCCAATTTATATGTTATCCGGCATCAAAAAGCCGCACACGCGGCTTCAAGGGGGTGCATTATAGTAAAACTTGTTCGCCCCGTCCTGATTTAAAACAAGTTTCTTTTATGAATGACCAAACAACTTAATGGAGCCTCAGTCGCCGGATCGATCCTGATATATCTTCAATTGGTCATTAAAGGCATTGGCACTTGCCTCAAGATTACTGACCATCCTGTTGTACAGCGCATTAATAACAGCCGCCTGACTGCCGCTGATGCCGTCTCCCCAGTCTTCTTCTAGGGATACCAGGCATCCAAGATATTCATTCCCCTCTTTAATGTAGGCTTTCAATGCCCCCTGTCCGACCACCATCTCATCCTTACTGGCTGAACTGCCATCAGGAATGGCTGGCTGGGCAATTACCGGGCATTCACCATTGATTTCCAGGGCGACAGTCTGAATGGCTTCTTCCTGTTCCGGGGTAAGTTCCGAGTCCTGGGCAAAGAGCACGTCTGCATTGAACAGAGTGAAAGCCAGGAGAATAAAGTGTTGGATTGACATAATGACCTCGTTTGCAAAGCTGCACGTTGGTGAGTTTGTACGGGAAAATACGTTACCTTGTAGCGGCCTGAACAGGCCGCCGAATGTAATGATGAATTATCATACCAAGTTTTAGTCGGACCTTTGTGTTTATATAAAAAGGATAATGGGTACGCGCCTTGATTGTCCAACCATCACGAATTCTGATCAGTCACCAATCTGCAGGCTTGCATCATCGGCTGAACGGGAGAACATCGAAGCGGCTTCCACTTCACAATCATAGTCGTACAGCGGCGTGGAATCAGCCACACGAGAGAGTTCAAGTCGACCGGTATAGGGCGTAGCCAGATAAACCGGATCGGTAATTGTGTATTGATACACCAGTGTCTGCCCATCCTTGCTAACAGAAAACTCCTCAACCAGCCGTTTGCGGGCACTCGACGGAATATCTGCTCCACCTCCAAGTTTCTGTGTCGCTGACCCGAGCCCCCACATGGAAGGGATATACCCACCACTTTCCAGTACTATTTTCTCATTCTCCACCCGTCCCATGACAACACCGAACAGACCATCAATCCTCGGCCTGACGGGTTGCCCATTCAGGGGAATCCTGCGCTCTACTTCCCATGGCACGTTGTATAGTACAGCCACCTCTTCCTCTATTCTCAGGTCGAAGAGGTAAGGTGCATTGAAAATATCCGGAAAATTCATCGGTTCACAGGTATTGGCCGGTGACAGTTTCGGATCAAAGGCCGCCAGTGCCTGTTGTCCCCTGTCGTTCAGTGGGAGTGGTGTTGCCTGCCCAAAACCACCAGGAGAGCGCCAGCGACCTTCCAGGCGTTCAAGACCTGCCAGGCCAGCCAGTTCACTGTCATTGACCCGTTCCGGCGGCCTGATATTGGCGCGGCTCCAGGTTTGTCCGCCGCTGGTGAAGGTCGCTGAATTAACAAACCTGAATTCAGGTTCCCTGTTGGGATTGGCAATCAGTGTGATGGAATCCCCTGGCTGGAATGTATCAGCCCGTATACCCATGGCCATGAGCCCACCGGCAGCGGAAGACTCGACTTCCCAACGTTCGATGTCGCCTGTTGGCTGCCCCTCTTCGAATACCCTGGCGTCAATGACCATGGAGGAATGGGGACTGCGTAATTTGAAATCCACCACCGTTCCACGCAATTCAATCTGCCGGGACATGTCAAAATTGAGGGTAAACGAGTGATGGGCCTGCAACGGCAGAATCGCCAGACAATACAACGCCATTAAAATGATCAATCTTTGCATGGGAATCCCCTGTCGTTAAACGTTGGCAGATTTTTACCAGCCACCTACTCCTGGTCCGTAGTCCGCTTCCCATACACTGGGAACATCATCGGGTATATTCGTCAATACGGCCTGAATTTCCTGTATTTTTCCGGCGTTTACCTGGAAAAACTCACCGACGAGCCGGTTATTGGAAGTGACCACGCTCTGGCTTTCCATACCGGCCTTGATACCGAAGCGGATTATAGAGAGGACGATGCCCCGTTCTTCATCCACTACCGGATAACGACGATCCCACAGGTTTCTGCCAATGTACCGCCCCTCTTCAAATCCCTGCGCAATAGGCCGGAAAGAGCCATCGGGGAAAAGCCCCGTGGTCTGCATCCCATTTTCGTAACGTCGGGCATCAAACAGCCAGTTCGCCGCACGGTATTCAGGTGTACCATTCGTCTGGAATGCACGCCAGTAACCTTCAGCAGCCGCTATAAGTGCGTAATAGCTGTCCCGGTCAACAGGGCGAATGCTTTTTGTAAGATTTTCAGACAGAGGGTAGTCGAGAATTTGTTCAGGCCCCCATATACGATCCGAGTCGCCCTCGTTGGCATAAATCACCTCGACTTCTGATGAAACATTGTCAGTCACTTTCAGGCGCACCATTATCATGGTTACGCTACCATCCTGATTTCGAATCACGGACTCTGTAGCCACATCACCCAGACGTGGATTAGCGATATCCCACCGGTAAATGGTCTCCTCTGCCCCATCCCAGAACGTCTCTGCCAACGGGACCAGCCTGTTATTCACTGAAATCCTGGCATTTCCGGACAGGGGCACACCGGAAGGATTGTTATCTATCAGCGCATCGAGATAGGCGGTGATATGTCCTTCAAGACAGCTGCGATCGCAGCCGATCTGTGCGTTGGCATGAACTGACACGCCCAGTACAAGCAGTACATACAACAGCCCTTTCATTTTCAATATTCCCCCAGAAAAAACTTATAGAACAGCGTAATACCGCAAGACATTTCCTGCTTCCTTGCGGCGACCAACGCCGATAACAACATAGCGCATCAACCAGTCATGCTTGCCTTTCTCAACCTCAAAGGTTGGAAAGGCACGCAGGTAATATTCATCTTCAGGTACTACCGGACCATTGTTGAAAATCCAGTCCTGGATTTTTGCAATCGTATCGGGATAACGTCCCCACAGGTAGCCGTTATTGCGTAACAGGATAAGCGTACCATCATCTTCCTCCAGCATATAACGGGCATCAAAGGCCAGGACATCATCCGGCCTGAACAATGCCCAGTCACCACCTGTGTCTGGTAGCGCCCGACCGTTCAGATGAGGCCCGGACACGGTGCCAGCGTCCAGGTAAACCGCACCGCGACCTGCGCCGGTTGGCATGTTGGCAATGTTATGGACACGCGTAAAATCCAGGTCAATTTCAAAAATGAATTCAAATTTTGGCTCATTGAAAGTGGAAATCCCATCAAAAGGACTACTCCAGGCTTCACCCGGAGCCGGTCCGGCAGCAGGGCCTAATGCCCTGGCTTGTTCCTGGGCCGATACCCCCGCGGGGACCGCTGCCATGGCCATGCCCAGCTTGCTCATATCATTCAAAAAGGTTCTTCTGTCCATTGTATTCTTCCGGGAAAGGTTTTCAGGCAATCAGCCAGCTGAATAATGAGGGAGTTCCCACCGGAACCGTTTCTTCACCAAGGAATTCCTTCGCGAGCTCATGCACTTCATCCCTGCCGGCTTTGACCGGCAGTTGCAGGTAACCAATAGCCAAACTGGCTGACCAGTTGTGGTGTCCGGTCTGTTCCACCGCATGCTGAATTTCAAGCTGGACCAATTTGCGGTGTTCAGCGGCAAGACCATTAAGAATCAGGTAGTCAGGCCAACTGGTCAGGCCCATGACTGGCCCGGCGGAGGCGGCGACCTTGTCACCCAATCCGTCACGCCACTGGCGTACAGGATCATCAGTCAGGGCAATGGCCTCCAGCCCGGCCTTCTCCAGCGTGCCGGCAAAGGCCACGGAGTGGGCATCATCCTGGCGAAATACCACAATACCCTGACGGTCCATGATTCCTCCAAGGTGACCATGCAAACCTTCAGGGCCTGCCCTGACATAGGCCGGCAGTGAACCCAGCGCAACCAGACTTCCCGTACCCTTCATGAATTGCCTGCGACTGTTGCGATGGCGATTGCTGTTGTAAAAAGAATAATCATCATTCATGGTCAATCCTCCACAGCCAGGTAATCGATGATTGACTGCAACTGGTCATCACTGACCTCTCCCCGGCTCATGGGGAACATAACACCGAAGCCACTGCGCACCACGTTTTCGATAAAGGGAGCCTGCAGATCTTCACGGTTCTCGAGCAATGCCTGCTCTTCAGGCATACGACGCCCCAGGATACCTGTCCCCATCCCCATGCTGTCACCATGGCACATACCGCACTTTTCCTGGAACAGTGCTTCGCCACCGGATTTTTCCAGGCTGACCCAGTTATCCTCTGCCTGGACAACACAGGAGCACAACAGCACGGATACTATTGTCATCATCTTTTTCATCGTTATGCCCTCCTGTTTCTGTATGCAGCCGGCCATATGCCACTTTTACCCGGGGCAATAATGCCATTGGGATCCAGTGCATCCTTCACTTTCTCGTTAAGGCGGCGCTGGGCATGATTATTGAAATCGTAACTGTCGGAAATCAGATCCATGTATTCAATATGGGCCCTGTATTCACCATAACGCTGCTCATTGGCATCATCCACCATGGACCTGAAGAAACGGTCCACACGATCCACCATGTCCGGATCATCCTTGTTGAATAATACCTGGTTCACATTGGTGATATGGCGCTCTGCCAAGGCGAAAGAACCGTGATAATCCATGCCAAACTCGTTGTACCTGTCAAAGGTACGATGAAATTGTGCCAGGGCGGCATCACCGGATTGAGGTAGTGCCGGAGAGAAGCCCACATGGGCGCCGCGACCACCATGCCAGCGTGAATTCATCATGGGGAATGTGATTGGAACGCCCGCAAAAGGCTGTATCTCCCGGGGTTGCCCTTCTTTCCACATACTCTGTTTCATCTCATAGGATGTGCGGGCGGCAAATTGCTCCTTGACCTTGTCCGCCGTGGCCAGGGCAATTTCCTCATAGCCATACAGACGCAGGTTAATGCTCCACCATCCCAGACCAAAGGCCTGGCGGATATTGGTAATGACGTCTTCCGGAATAGACCCTTCCCCGTTGTACCAGTCAGTGCGACTGGTCAGAACCGCAGCGGCACGTAACCAGTTCCCTATGGAGGGCGATTGCAGAAGCAATCCTGATCGACGCATGGGTGCCAGGGTATCAATGGCCCACCCCAGGTCATCCATCTTGTCCAGTTCCATATCCAGATTGATAATTACTTCGGGCTTGGGCATCAACCACATGCCAGCCTTGGTCACGACACCAAAGTTTGACTGCATGAACATCTGCTGCCATCCGGGACCGAAACCATAAGGATGCAGGTTCCATGTTTCAGACCCTTCCATTGCACCCATGCCGGTCCGCACGATATCGCCATCAGGCAGAACCACTTCCATACCGCAAACACGGGAAGCATGATCTCCGTATGGGGTGTAACCGACCCCGCGATCGAGAGCATTGCCGACTACTGATCCCCAGGAGTTACCGATGGGTGAAATCCAGTAAGGCACATTATGTTCTTCGACATAATCGAAAAGATCATAAAAACCGACACCGGGTTCAAGTAAAACCACACCGTTTTCAAGGTCCATCTGTATCTTTTTCATCCGGGACATATCCAGAATGATGGAGCCGGACACAACCGGTGCCGCGCTGCCATATCCAAAATTCTTGCCGCGACTGATCGGCCAAAGCGGAATTTTGAATTCATTGGCCAGACGGACAATAGCCTGAACTTCCTCTGCGGAAGATGGGGCGACTGCAGCAGACGCCACATGGGCACTCTGGTCAAAGCCAAAATGATCAAGGTAGGTGTCGCGATCCTGATCAGATGCGAAGACCCATTCGTCACCAACTACAGCGCGGAATTCCTGCAGAGCGCGATCAAAGGCTCCGGCACTGATATCAGGAGGAAGTACTAATTGCATGAAATGAAGCTCCTTATTGAATAAGGTATTTTTTTAATAGTTAAATGCGAAGAAACAACATTGAAGAATCATTTGAAGAATAAACAGCACAGGTCCCAAAGTCCATGAAAGTCATGAAGACGCCTACCAGGAAGCCATGGCGAGCCGGTTCGCTGCACCGACAAGTCCAAGAGTTTCATTTATCACCAGCCTGACAGGGATGGTCCCCAGATAATCACTAAACCGGCCTTTATCCTCGAAACGTTGCCGAAACCCGCTATTGATAAAGAAGTCCCGCATGGCCGGTACAATACCCCCGGTGATATAAACGCCTCCCCGTGTTCCCGCCGTCAACGCCATGTTGCCGGCTACTGATCCGAGCACACGACAGAACATGTGTAATGTCTCCACCGCAACTCCATCTGTATCATGCAGTGCAGCTTCAGAAATCTCTTCGGGGCTTTTCTGGACTGCATTTTTATGACCAAGCAGGCAAAGCGCCTGGTAGATATTCAGAATACCGGACCCTGAAAGCAGACGCTCTACAGACACTCGTCCAAAGCGATCTTTCAGCACGTTTAGCACCGCATACTCATCATCATCCAGCGGTGCAAAATCCACATGGCCCCCTTCCCCGTCAACCACTGAAAAAGATTGCCCGGCCGGGACCACCAGGCTGACACCTAGACCTGTCCCGGGCCCGAGAATAGCGATTGGTTTTCCTGTCTCCGGTTCAAGCCCTCCAACCTGAACCCAGTCATCCTCACCCAATTTACTGATGGCATAACCCTGGGCGGCGAAGTCATTGATCAGCTGCAAGCGTACATTACCCAGCGCACTGCTGGCCGCACGCCGGGAAAAATGCCATGGGCTGTTGGTAAAACTGATTTCATCGTGATCTGTCCGGCATGCAACCGCAAAACAGGCCTCCTCCGGATACTGCTCCCATGCTGAATCTTTGGCCATCGCCTCCATGCATTCTTCCAGGGCATGAATAAAGTTTTCATGGCCTGCCACACTGATGCGGGTGATATCTGTCAGGGCATTGCTGTCACAGGCCTTTCTGGCAAAACGGGCGTTGGTCCCACCAATATCTGCAACAAGATGCCACGGTTTCAAGCCACTCGGTTTACTCATTATCATTTTTAAAGAGAGCGTGAATTACTCACCCTGATCACTTAAAACCATTCTGGCAAAATCAGTATAAAAGTTGGGATTATTCCTGCCTTCAGTCAGTCTGTCCTGGCGACCGGCATCCATATGTTCACTTGGTGTGATGCCACAGCCTTCAACAATCCTGTTCATGAGGTTGAATAACGCACATACAGCAATTGCATGAAATAGAGCGCGTTCTTCCCATCCTGCTGCAAATACGGCATCGGCATCCTGCACCGTCATCTTGCTGGGTTCGAGGGTAAGTTTTTTCACGTAAGCCAGCATCGGTACCATCTTTTTATCCACCGCTGTTTTTTCAGGATCCCCAAGAATTCCTTCCAGTAAATCGGGGTCAATTCCATAACTCTCGGCAATGGCTGAATGAGCACCGAAACAAAAGCGGCAGGCATTTAATCCGGAAACATAGGCCGCAAGCAGTTCCCTTTCACCCACAGTCAGCGGAGACGCTCCCCGCAGGATAATGTCGTGATATTCACATAGTGGCAGCAAACCATCATTGAATTTGCGAAAGACTTCCACCATATCCGGGTTGTCTGTCAGAGATTTAAAAATAGCCATCGATATCCTTTTTTTATTATTGATATCAGTTGGTTACGGAGCTAATGGAATTTTGCACCAATCATGGATATCACGCCGGTAGCCTATCATTTTTCATCATGGATAGTACACTTGCCGAACGTAACGGAAATATTTTATGGAGTCCGCCATGCAGGCAATACGCATTGCCCTAACCAAATCAGTTCTGCTGCTTATCAGCCTGGTTTTCACGGTCGCCACACAGGCAGGCGGAGAAGCCGGAATCATCACAATCAGGGACCAGGGACATTTCTATGTCGGGGGACAGCAAACAGAACCTGCCGCAAATGGATCCGTCCAGGTATTCAACCAGATGTACGTGGGCTATCAACTGCCGGCAGAAAAAAATCATCAATACCCCCTGGTTCTTGTCCATGGAGGGGGTGGGCAGTCCACCGACTGGTTTAGCACACCGGATGGCCGGGATGGCTGGCGGGACTACTTTATTGCTGCTGGCTTTGATGTCTACTGGGTAGACAGACCCGGATATGGACGCTCCCCAACCAATATACGCTATGGCGAACTTGCCGACAGTGCCAATACCAGCATTATCAACTTTCTTGCCAACTCCGAACACTGGCCCGGGAATTCACAAACACCTACTGACCCGAGCATCCTGATGTGGCTCTCCAGTTCACCGCCCGGTCCCTATGCCGGGGATGAAGTTGCAGCCAGCAACATCAGCAAACTTCTGGACAGGATAGGACCCGCAATCCTGGTCACTCATTCTGCCGGGGGCGCAAGCGGCTGGCTGGCCGCCGACCTGAATCCTGACAATGTTGCTGGCATCATTGCCTTCGAACCGGGCGCCAGCAATATGATAAGCGACATCCGCAAAGGTCTTACATTTGCCCCCCCACTGTCCGAGGACTTCAAACCCGTTACGGATGCGTCCGGATGTGAAAAACAACCGGTCTCGTCACCGAGCAAACTGGTTAATTTTCTTGATATCCCTGTCCATCTCGTGGGCTCGGAACTTGGCCTTATTGCCGGACTACCCTGTGCCATGAAGGTATTTGAACAGGCAGGAGTTACCGCGTCGTATACCTATCTTCCCGATCTTGGCTACAGGGGGAACGGTCACTTCATGATGGCGGAAACCAACAACGGCGAACTTGCACAGATTTTTATCAACCTGGCTGACAGCATCGATTAGGCCTCCATCAAGAGTGTCGGTCCAAGAGCCTGGCAGGACAGAATGGACAGAAAACCCCATGTATAGTAAAAAACTTCCAGCTCTTCTGTGCAGCCTGGCTGCAGTCCTGGTGCTCTCTCTCAATGGAGTAGTCGCCAGGCATGCAGGAGATAACCGCGATGACAGCCCGGTAAAAGCCGTCGCTGAGGAAATGGAGAGTGCCGCAAATGCCTTGCTGGCAACCGTCGCTGATAGCCCCGGCGGAATTGAAATCGCTGTGGGTTATGACCGAAAAGCCCTCCTGCACATGCCTTTCAATGAACCGGCCCGTCAAAACTACGTTTACTGGCCCTACCTACGCAAGGGACTACCGCTGGATTTCATGACCGCACAGCAGAAAATGCTGACCCATGATCTGCTCAATAAAGCCCTGAGTGCCAAGGGCTACCTGACTACAATACAAATCATGCAACTTGAGAAAATTCTTTCCGACAACGAAGTTATCGGCTTTCCCAGGGGCCCTGAAAATTATACCTTGTCCATCTTCGGTAACCCGGGAACTGAATCCCGTTGGGGATGGCGATTTGAAGGACACCATCTATCCCTGAACTTTACACTTGATGATGGAAAAATCAGTGTGACACCTGCGTTCTTTGGTGCCTCACCAGCCCGGATACCTACCGGTTCACTGGCCGGATATCGTAGCCAGCATTATATACATGACGCTGGCCTGGCTCTGATTAACAGCATGAGCGACACACAACTGTCCAAAACAGTTGAAGGCGGCCGTCTCCCCTTTGACATCCTGTCAGGGACACTGAATAAACCGCAAGCTACCTGGGATGACTGGAAGACCCTGCCCAGAACCGGTATTTCAATTGATACACTGGAACCAGCCCAGAAAGTTCTGGCACAGCGCGTGCTGGAAGAAATAGTCACAGTATACCGACCGGAAATAGCTGGCTCCTATCTTGGACAGATCAATATCAATGACCTGTATTTCACCTGGATGGGGAGCACAGCAGATGGTGAAGCCCTGTACTGGCGACTGGATGGTGAGGATTTCTTTTATGAATATGATCTCGTCCAGGGTGATGGTAATCATGTCCATGCGGTCTGGCGAAGCAAGGAAGGTGACTTTGGCGCCGACCTGCTGAGTGAACATAAACTAAACAGTCATTAATCCTGAGGCCTGGAATTCTTCGTATTACTGAAAGAAATCCATCTATCAAGGGTTCTTTCTCCTAATGCCGGAATTTAAACCCTGTTGGGAATCTGTTGAGCAAGCGTTTGTCCTTCCTCATTCGTTCATCGAGCTGGCCCATGAGGCCTGATCTTCGGCGCCTTCTTCCCGCCCTGATATTCATTCTGGGGACCACACACCCCTGGCTGTCTATTGCCCAGGAACATATAAATCTGGACCGGCTGGTTTTCGACCCCGTACTGATTGAAGATGCCACGGGGCGTGAAATACGCCGACCTGAAGCGCCGTTGCGTTTTGTGGCAAGTGGCTCTGTCCCAGGCGAAGCAACAGCTGAAATGCAAGCAAGCCCCGAGCCCGGCTTCTCTCCCCTTGAGGTTTACCGCAACATCGAACGCTACCAGCAATCCTTGAGCCGTGCGGAAGAGGAAACCGGTCCATTCTCCACTTCCCTTGTCCAGATCCTTATGGACCTTGGCAGCCAGTACCAGTTGATGAATGATCACGAATCAGCTATTGAAGTTTTCCAGCGGGCTGAATATATCAGCCGGATTAATAATGGGCTTTATCATCCCGATCAATTCGAAAGTATCCGTAAACTTATCGAGAGTTACATGGCAACCGGGGACGTGGCCAGTGCCAATGAGAAACAGCGATATCTGGTATTTCTCAGTGAAGAGCACTACGGCGCACTGGCAGCTGAGTCCACCCCTTCACTGGTCAATCTGGCTGACCATCACATGGATAATTTCTATCAGGTAATAGGCAGTCCGGCAGTACCAACGCTGTCAATTTCCTCCAATGCCGGTCCGCGCAACTTCAACCGACCGCAGTTGACCCCGCGACAAATGGCTTTTGGCAGTCTCTTCATGGCGCAAATCAGCTACCAGCGTGCAATTACTGCCATGATCAATAACAAGCAGTTCTTTGACCCCACCATACTTGACCTGGAAAGCCGATTGCTGGAAACCCTGCTTTTACAGTCCTTTCGTACCTCGATTATAGAAGATCCGGACTATTACCTGAGTGAACGTCGTTCTTTGACGGGATCACTGATCAAGCACAACATCAATCGCCGTAACAGCAATGGATTTATCGTAGGGAAGAGTTCCTTTGAGCGTATCCTGATTTATCTGAAAAACAATCCTGAAGCCAAAGTCTATCAACTGGTCAATGCCATGATGGAATACGGTGACTGGAATTTGCTTTTTGACAGGGGATATACCGCCGCAAAAAAATACCAGGAAGCTTTTGCTCTGATGAAGGAAATGAATGTCTCCCAGGAATCCATTGACCAGATATTCAGACCGGCGTTTCCCGTTCACCTGCCACTTATAACCGCCAAACCCAACAGCCGAAGTAAATTCCGTATACCCGATAACGCCCCACTGGAATATCTCGGGCATATTGATGTGACCTTCACGATCTCCAAATATGGGCGCGCAAAAGGATTTGATATCAAGGCAAGGTCTGAAAACCTGAGCAGGAATATCGAAAGGCGATTATTGCGTTACCTGAGAAATTCCCCCTTCCGGCCTATTCTTGATAGCGAAGGAGAGTTTACCGACAGGCAGGTCAGCATGCGTTATTACGTTGCCCATGCTGACAACTATCTGCAGGGAGGCTTCAGCTACTCAGGCACCTTCAGAGAACTTCCTCATAGGGCAGACCTACATACTGTTCAGCAATGACACGCAGACCTTCTTCAGTGCCTGTATAGTAGTCCAGCTGCGAAGCCATGACCTTGCGTTCGAATTCATCCCCGAGATTATGAAGCATACTGGTCATCCACCAGGAAAACCTTTCCGCATGCCAGATACGGCGCAGGCATAACCCGGAATACTGATCTATGGCATCGGGCCTGTTTTCCCGGTAGACCTTAAGCATGATCCGGTAAAGATAATTCACATCACTGCTCGCCAGGTTCAGGCCCTTGGCGCCCGTTGGCGGCACAATATGGGCAGCATCTCCCACCAGAAACAGTCGGCCATACTGCATCGGTTCCGTCACAAAACTGCGCAAAGGCGCAATGCTTTTCTCCAGTGACGGGCCCGTCACCAGGTTGCCCCTAACCTCATCGGGCAATCGATTTGCCAGTTCTTCCCAGAACCGATCATCAGACCAGTCTTCGACTTTTTCATCCAGGCTCACATCCACGTAATAGCGACTGCGTGTGTGAGAGCGCATACTGCACAGGAAAAATCCCCGATCACTTAAACCGTAGATCAGTTCCTCATCGACGGGAGGGGTGTCCGAAAGCATCCCTAGCCAACCAAAGGGATACACCTTTTCATATTCGGTACGGATACTGTCAGGGATAGTCTTTCGACTGACGCCATGAAAGCCATCGCAGCCAGCCACATAATCGCAATCTATTTTTACCTGCTCTCCGTCTTTTTCATAGAGCACATAGGGGGAATCCGTTTTCACATCATGGATCTGCACATTAGACACTTCGTACACAGAAGGAGCTCCACTGACACTTCTGGCTTCCATGAGATCCGCGGTGATTTCCGTCTGACCATAGACAACTACCTGTTTGCCCTCGGCATAGCGGTGAAAATCCACCCGTCGCATCTGTCCATCAAAGGAGATATGAAATCCGGCATGCGGCAGTCCTTCCCGATCCATTCGATCAGCTACACCAGCCTCGCGAACCATACTGACGAACCCTTCTTCCAGGACACCAGCCCTGATGCGACTGAGCACATAATCCGGGGTCACACGCTCCAGTATCACATTATCTATACCGGCATTATGTAAAAGCTGCCCGAGTAATAATCCGGACGGCCCGGCACCGATAATGACGACTTGTGTTTTCATAAAAAGGACTCCGATAGTTCCTGACACCAGAATAAGCCTGGCATCTATTACAGTTGAGGAGTATAGCAACGGTCTGCAAGGGTGCAAGGCGCTGGATTGATGCAGATCAGGGAAACATTCCCATTAGCCCTGACTTACCTGTATTGGAATAAATGCCAGCTTACTTGAGAAGAGGAAGATAACGCCTGGCAATAGCATCCCAGCCCAGGCTGTCTACAAAAGTGGCAGCAGCTTCCCTCATGGCCGTCGCCTCATCAGGTGTATCAAGCAATCGTTCTATGTGATCGCACATCTGATCCCAGTCATCAACAATAATGGCTTCACGGCCATTGCTTACCGGAATTCCCTCAATTCCTTTAGCTGTACTGATTACCGGAACACCAGCCGCAAAATAATCCAGGATTTTCATGCGAGTGCCCCCACCATCCAGCAGTGGCACCACCGCGAGGTCAGCGGCTGGAATCACTTCTGCCAGGTCATCCACACTACCCGCAAAATATATATCGGGGTGAAGAGGAAAATCCGGCGGCTTGCTTCCAATAGCCAATACGGATACCTGGACGCCACGCTCTGCCAGGCGAGGCAGAATTTCATTGGCCATCACCTCCATGGACTGAAGGTTTGGCGGATAACTGTATGTACCATGATAGACCAGCACCCTGCTCCCGGCAGGGATTCCATAATGGGCATGGATATTGATTGGTGTTGTTTCCCTGAAGGCATGCAGGTCCACACCATGAGGGATAGTATGGATCTTGTCACCATCAATACCATCTTCGATCATCTTGCGGCGATCATTATCTGACACAGCGACAATATTATCGGCCAGGTGGCACATGGCCACCTCCAGGTTTTTCAGGGTGTAGTAATTTTTTTCGGTCAGCTCCGGCACCTGGTTTTTGATCCTGTCGTATTCCACATTATGTTGTACAAGCAGGACCTTGCCGCCGAATAATGACCTGGCAAACCGGCACGGTCTGACATAGGCAGGAAATTCAGCCTGATAGGCGCCTATGGGTTTCCGACTGGTGAGATACAAGGCCCTGACGGTATAACTTATATCTGTTACAGGAAGGTACAGAAAATGGTTGCTGACCGGGTAGCCCTTGATCATTAAACGGGCGAAGGCGAGTATTCTTGGCAGACACAAAAACCGAATAAACCATGGGTAGTGATGCGTAAACATCTCCCCATTGGAAAACCGGTAGTAGGTTGAGCGTGAATCAGTGGCCAGCCAAACATCCCTGTCCTGCCTGGACAGAGACTCTGCAGTACGAATAATCTTGACCGCAGCGCCATGGTCAACAGGAAACAGGTCTGACCTGCTCACCATGAGTATGTCCGGTGTGGACCCAGGCCTTTTAGGACAGAAAAATGTCTTGAACAGAACCCCGAGGAAAACCTTCAAGCTTGATACTTCTTCTGCTGATGGCTTTTCCTGAAACTCCTCAAGCGCTATCTTCTCCGGGAAATCATGACTATGCGAACTGATCCTGGCTATTCTGCCCGGACGTTCAGGGGCTTTCAGGTAATCAAGTAAGGGCTGGCAGCTGATATTGTATGAAAGCTGCTCCTGTTTCAGTCGTTGGACACCCATGCGTTTACTATCCATTTCCTCCGGGTCCGACATAATCCTGTTGAGCAAGGGTTCAAGCTCATCCGGAGAGTCAATCACCCACCCTGCCCCATAGGCTTCAACCTGTTCTGCCAGGGGAATCCAGCTATTGATAATGACCGGTAAACCACACTCAAAATATTCCATGGCCCTGAAGGAATGACTGAACTCCCGTTCGGTGTTTCGGGCACCCAACTCCAGGCCAATATGATTACGGGCTAACGCTTTTTGCATCTCAGCGTAACCCAGTAGTGTAGAACCGCTTTCTGAATCCCGGTTGCCCGGATAATCACCACTGTATTCCACAAAGGAAATCTGCTCATTTTCCGAGGCTATTTTCTGCAGGGTTTTTCTGTAGGCGCCGGCATTACGCCAGGGCCAGTCAACACCCGCATTGACCAGTCTTAATTCAGACAGACTTGATAGTGAGACAGAAAACCTTTCACGCACGGAAATGGATACAACTGAAACCGGAATATGGCTGCGACAATCAAAGCCACTCTGTAAGAGCAGAGGCAAAAGAAGATCTGACTGCTTGTTGTTCCCCACCAGGAAATGGTCTGCACGGTGCAGCAGTTCAATGATCTCTGCGGTTCGTTCGCTGACATTGTCAGGTTCCTGGAACATGAGTTCGAGCATGCGCGGAGCAATAAAATCCAGAATGACCGGCGTGGATGTTTGAGGCAGGTGATGCAGCAAAGACCAGTAACCAACAAGAATAGCGTCGGGACTAGCCGCGTCGAGCATGTCTGCCAATTCATCATCGGTCCGGTAAGTTCCTGCCGAAGAGGGAATATTTTCATTTACAGGACACACCTGGATCACCCTGTGTCCTGCCCTTTCCAGTGCCTCAATTATTCCCCGGGCACGCACCTGGTTACCGGTTGCAGCTACAGCCGGATCCAGTGGCGGATCAAGTGTGAGGTAAAGTATGGTCATGAAATTACCGGGGAAAACAAAGCGGGCATGATGCGGTTAGCTTATAAGAGTGTCAAGGGAACATGTGCTTCCCATGACAAGGTATAATTAGTTCATGTATTCGCTGACCGATATCATTCTTGTGTTTCTATTTGCCCTGGTACTGGTGTACTGGTGGCGCAGTGGTGGACTCCATACCAGGGCGCTGACATTCGCACGAAAGTATTGCCGGGAAAGAGGTATTCAACTGCTGGATGAAACCCTGGTATTCAGCAGGTTTGCCTTCAGCAAGGCGGAGAACAACCGCCGTTATTTCAGCCGTATCTACAGTTTCGATTTTTGTCGCGACGGAATGGACCGACACAAGGGAGAGATTATTCTGCGAGGAAATTCAGTGATGCGGGTGATGCTTGAGGGGGATACGCTGGAGATTACTGAATATTGAGACAGGGATAAAAGGAGGAATCGTTCGGCTGAGATAAACCGTCAAGGGTTTTATTTGGACTTGTTCTTGAATTTGATGATCAGACAAACACAATCCCTCCGGCTACCTCGAATAATTCCTCTTGTATCTTGCATCCCGCATCTACTTAATTTAATCGCTGGATGACGGTACTTCGGAGCTCTTCCGGCCTACGCGCGATACGGGAACCGCCTACCTTTTTTCCTTTTATCGATATTCTGCAAATCCTAACCTAACCTGTTACGGGCATTACTCCTGCTCCTGATTTTCTGCCTCCCATCCGCCTCCCAGAGCCTGAAACAAACCGACCTGGGCATTCAGGCGTAACAGCTTGTTATCCAGGTAACTGTTTCGGGTAGAAAACAGCGTGTTCTGGGCTGTCAGGACGGTCTGGAAGTCAGCCACGCCTTCTTCGTACCTGACCTGGGCGATTCGAAATGCCTCTTCTGCCGCTTCCAGATTCTGGAGCGCCACTACGCCCTGGGCTTCCAGTAACTGGATATTACTCAACAGCACTTCAATTTCATTAAAAGCGCCGATGACAGCCCTTCGATAATCATTCAGGCTGTTCTCCATGGTGATCCTGGCCTGGTCTATGTTTCTGAACCGTTGCCCGTTATCAAGCAGCGTCTGCACCAGATTGGCATTGATATTCAAGATGCTGTCAGGGTCACTGACCAGTTCAGACAGAGACGTGCTGGACGCATTGATACCACCGGTCAGGGAAATCTGGGGAAAGAGATCGGTACGGACAATATCCACCGACGCCCTGGTGCTTCGCAAACCAGCCTCCGCCTGAACAAGATCGGGGCGCCGGAACAGCAGGTCGGAAGGTACACCCGGCTGGACAGCAGGTACGGTAATCGATTGCAGGGATTGCCCATCTATATTGAACCCCTGGACAGAACGACCTGTCAGCAACGCCAGTGTTGCTCGTGTTGAAAGATCGTTCTGAATAAACCCGCGCAGGTTGTTACGCTCGCGCTCCATGGCAATCTGCTGTTGCAGTGCTTCAATCGGCACAGCGACACCGGCATCCACCCTTGCCTGGGCGATCCGATAAATCGCCTCGGCATTTTCCACATTCTGCGTTGCTGCCTCGATCTTGTCCCGGGTGAGTAACAACTGAAAATAGGTGGACGCTGTCGTTCCCAGTGTATTCAAAGCTACATCGGCGACCTGGGCGACTCGTGAGTCATAGTCTGCTCGTGCGCGTTCGAAATTGGCTGGCCTGCTCAGTATGTCATTCCAGGTGAATCCCGCATTCAGCTCAAAGGGCTGGTTTGGATTACTACTGTCCTGTACACCATCAATGCGCGATTCCGTATAAGTTGCCCCTGTTCCCAGGCTGACGATGGGGGTAGGCAGCAGGTTAAAACCGGCTTCCCTCAAGGCGATCTGGGCAGATTCCAGGTTGCGCTGGTTGTTCTCCAGGTCAAGGTTGTTTTCCTGAACCTGGGTAATGATCGCACTGAGCTCCTCATCATTGAAGGAATTCCACCAATCCCGGGCCGGCCAGATAGCCGCCGAAGTCTCTACAGGTCCGATAAATGAATCAGGAACATCGTCTTCTGGTAATGGGGGTAAATCGGTCATGGTGCACCCGGTCAGCAAGACGGTGCAACCGATGATCAGGAAAAAAGGGATTTCAGGCGTACGTAACTTCATGTTCATTCATTGGCCAGGGCAACGACAGGATCAAGCCTGGCTGCCTTGCGTGCCGGGGCAAAACCGAAAACCAGGCCCGTGGCCGTTGCACAACAGAAGGCCAGAACCATGGGCATGGTAGTGAATTTAATGGACACATCAAATGCAATAAGAATGTAGCCCACGGCCACTCCCGTAAGCACGCCAATGATGCCACCCACACCGGACACCACGATGGCCTCGGAAAGAAACTGCGACATGATATCGGTCTGTCGTGCCCCGGTGGCCATTCTTATGCCGATTTCACGGGTCCGCTCAGTGACTGATACCAGCATGATATTCATGACTCCGATACCACCTACCAGCAGCGAAATAGCCGCTACAGAACCCAGCAATATAGTGAAGGTGTCCTGGGACGCAGACACAGTTTCCAGGAGTTCTGCACTGTTGAATATACGAAAATCCTGGCTGCCATGGCGGGCAATCATGAATTCGGTCAGGTTGTTTTCCGTTTGTGAAATGATATCCACATTATCTGCAAAGACGGAAATGCTTCGGGCATAGGTCTCCCCCATCAACCGCAGCGCACCAGTTTTGAAGGGGACAAAAACAGCATCATCCTGATCCCCCCCACGAAAGCCCGAAGAACCACCCTTGGTGGTCAGCACACCGATCACCTGGAAGGGAATATTTTTGATGAGAATATATTCCCCCAACGGATCCATGTCCCCGGGAAAGATTTCATTGGCTACCGTTGAGCCAAGCACCGCCACCGGTGTATACCTGTTACTGTCTTCCCGGGTAAAGAATATTCCCCTTGCCAGTGGCCAGCTGTTAAGCTCAGGCATATCTTCGGTCACGGCTGTCACCGTGGTGGAATAATCCTGTCGCTGAAAACGCACGGTATAGCTACCCTGCAATTCAGGCATGGCACCAAGAACATTCGGCAGGCTTTCAACAATTGCATCTGCATCTTCGAGGGTGAGTGTGGACGGCATACTCCTTCTCTGACCTGGTATTCTGGCCGGCTGAAGAGTCAGCCTGTTTGTACCAATCTGACTGATCCTGTCCACGATGTCCTGTCTTGCTCCCTCACCAATGGCCAGCATGGCCACTACCGAAGCAACACCGATAACGATGCCCAGCAGGGTAAGGATGGTTCGAAATATATTGGCTTTTAGTGAACGCATGGCCATTCGGATGGCCTCACCAATTCCGGCTAATGGCGATGTTAGCTTACGACTCAGGAACAGGTCACGGAGTGTTTTATTCTTCCCCGGATTAACCGAGCCTTCCGCGGGACCGGAGTCACTGACTACTTCACCATCACGGAATTCGATAATACGATCTGCATGGTTGGCTACTTCATTGTCATGGGTAATCAGGATGACGGTATGCCCTTCCCTTGCCAGCTCCTCCAGCAAGGCCATGACTTCTACACCACTCTGGGAATCCAGTGCGCCGGTTGGTTCATCAGCCAGGATGACCTGGCCACCGTTCATCATGGCCCGTGCAATGGAAACGCGCTGCTGCTGGCCTCCAGATAATTGTGTGGGTCGATGATCCAGCCGATCTCCAAGTCCCAGTGAGCTGAGGAGTGCTTCCCCCCTCAACCGGCGCTCCCTGTGGCTCAACCCGGCATAGATTGCCGGTACTTCCACATTCTCTTCCGCGGTTGAAGACGATAAAAGATTATAGCTTTGAAAGACAAATCCGAATGCCTCTCGCCTCAGCCAGGCCAGGCCGTCAGCATCAAAGCTCTTGATATCCCTGCCGGCGAACAGGTAAGTACCGCTGGTTGGCCTGTCCAGGCAGCCCAGGATATTCATGAGCGTGGATTTACCGGAACCCGACTGACCCACAATGGCCAGGAATTCGCCGGGATAGATCTTCAGGTCTATACCCCTGAGCGCATGGACCTCAACCCCACCATCAGTGGCAAAAATACGGTGAATGTCCCTGAGCTCAATGAGCGGGATGGCAATTTCATGGCTGCTTTCCCCGACATTCCCCCGTACGCCTCCCATGACATCTCCGGAGTTCAGGGTATGAGTGGTCATTAAAACATCCCCGGACGAGGCCTGAAGCGGCCGTTCTGGTCTGCACCTACATTTTGGGTTTGCAGTATGCCTGCCACGACCTTGTCTCCCTGCTTGAGACCACTGACTACTTCGGCGGCTACACGACTTGTTACGCCCACCGTGATCTCACGAACCTGTTCACTGCCATCTTCACTGATAACACGCACTGTAGCCTGTCTGGGCATCCCCGGATTGGCCGGGGCGGTGTTGCGGGCTCCACCTGCACTTCCTGGAAATCCACCACCGGCCGCCATGCGTTCGCGCATCCTCTGTCGCATCTCGTCTGTCATATTGCCAGGGCCGGCATTGCCACTGAAGGGACCGCCAGACTGATCTGAGAAAGTAAGCGCACCTACCGGTACAGTCAGTACATTCCGGGCCGCTGAAGTTACGAAATAGACCTGTGCGGTCATATCTGACAGCAGGGAACTATCGTTGTTATCAACATCAAAAAGGCCTGTATACAGCACCACGTTGTTTTCGATCACGGGTGTCGGGAGTATCTGCCGCAACTCGCTGTACCAGCGTCTTTCGCCACCGCCCAGCGTCGTAAAATACACCGGCATGCCTTTGCGGATACTCCCTATGTCCGCTTCCGAGATTTCCGTTTCTACGGTCATGGTATCAAGGTCAGCAATCCGCAGGATTGTCGGCGCCTGCTGATTGGCATTGATTGTTCGGCCTTCATTCATCTCAATGGAAACAACCGTTCCCGACCTTGGGGCATAGATTCGGGAGAATTCCAGCTGGGTTTCATCGCTTTCAAGGCTGGCTCGGCTCTGAAGAATCTGTTTTTCCAACTGCACCAGGCTGGCCTGGGCCGATGCCAGGTTAGTAATAGCGTTATCATAATCAAGCTGACTGGTGGCATCGGCGGCCATCAGGCGCTCCTGGCGCTGCGCATTGGCCTTGGCCAGATCCAGCGCCGCACGCCGGGCTTCTATCTGCGCTTCCAGGGCTTCAATACTGGCCCTGCTGGCATCCACTCGAGCCTGTTGTATACGGGCATCTATTTCGGCGAGCAACTGCCCTTGTTCAACGACATCACCGATTTCAACATGCAGGGTTTCCAGAATGCCATTGACCTGGGCGCCCACATCAACAAATTCAAATGGCTGCAGGCTCCCTGCCGCCGTGATCGTATTTTCTATGTCACCGATTTCTACCGTTGCAATCAGGGGTTGATTCGTTTCCTCCTGCTCAGAGGTGGACTGCCAGTAATACCAGCCGCCAGCGAGCAACAAGACAACAAGCACAATGCTGCCCACGAGCATTTTTCTGGAGCGGGGTTTTTGAAAATCAGGGTTTACTGTATTCATCAATGGTTTCTTGGCTTTCGGCGATATGGGGGTATTCCGGTAAACACCCTCTAAAATGATACATAACGATGCAGGAACTGAACCGTTTACCTGTAAGCTTTGGCTTACACATTATTTTTATAAAGACGCAATAACACTGCGATAATTCTACTCGCATTCGTCAGCATAATTGAGGATAAAACAAGGATTTTTCCACTTATTTCAGTAACTTACAGAAAAGCGCACTGAAGCCGGATGAAAAATAATTTGGAAATTCAGGGAGTTATGCTGAGGATTTGGTTTTTTTTGCTTTCCAGGGGCATAAACAGGCACGCTACCACGAAAACAGCCGTCATGAGCAGCACATACAGCATGCCCTGGCCATTGACCCCGGTGAAAATCATTGTGCGCACGGCCAGTACGAAATAGATCAAAGACAGGATACTGGTCATGACAAGATTCATGCGTAATTCTTCACCACAATGCTGACACACATGGGGGCGACGCATCAGTTTGGTCATGGCGTCCATGGCTTCTTCTTGGCAACTGGGACACTGGTTATTACACATGGAAATACCCTAAAATTTTTTACTTGCAGCAACATACTATAGTTGTTTTTAACTAACAAGCATTACCTGATGATTTTATTGAAATTTTAGGAGTTAGTGATATTTACCAGTTGCTCGAGAACCCCTTTGGCTCGACCAGTGTCTATGGCCTCTGCAGCCATATCAACGCCTTGACGGATATCCGTAGCTTTTCCTGCTATTAACAGGCTTGCTGCCGCTCCCAACAGGACCACATTCCTGTAGGCATCTTTCTGGCCGTCGAGAAGAGCCGTAATTCTGCCCGCATTGTAGGTGCCATCCCCGCCCTTGAGATCGTCCAGTCTCGCACGGGGAATTCCTGCATCCTCTGGTGAGAGATTCATCTCTGTTATCTGGCCATCACTGACTTCGCAGATATAGTTCGGACCGGTTGTACTCAGCTCATCCAGCCCGTCAGCACCATGGACCACCCAGGCTTTCTCGCAACCGAGTTTTGCCAGTACTTCGGCCATTGGCTTGACCCATTCCTGTGCAAACACACCAACAAGGTAGCGTTTCACGCCAGCCGGATTGCAGAGTGGACCCAGGATATTAAATACTGTCCTGATGCCCATCTCCACACGCACGGGACCTACATACTTGAACGATTCATGGTGACGGGGTGCCATCATGAAGCCGATACCGGCCTCCCTGATGGACTGCTCTATTTTCTCCATGTCCGCATCCAGGTTGACCCCAAGGGAAGTCAGCACATCTGCAGCCCCGGATTTGGAGGACAGTGCCCGATTACCATGTTTGGCAACCGGAATACCACATCCGGCAGCAACAATGGCGGTCGCAGTCGAGATATTCAGGGTGCCTGAACCATCACCCCCGGTACCGACAATATCCATGGCCCCTTTCGGTGCGTTCACGGCAATGGCCTTCGAGCGAATGACATCAACGGCCCCGCTGATCTCGTCCACATGCTCGCCGCGCATGCGCAGGGCGACCAGAAAACCGGCTATCTGGGCGGGTGTTGCCCCGCCCGACATGATGACCTCAAAGGCCTGCCTGGCTTCCTCAAATGACAAAACCTCACCGTCAGTCACCCGGGCCAGGTATGGTTTTAGTGCTGTCTGGGCATCTGACATGGCAAGTCTCCGGGGCCTGAACCGTTACTTCATGGCAATAGCGTTAAGGGTGTTCTGCATCAGGGATGCAATAGTCATTGGCCCTACACCACCGGGAACCGGGGTTATAAAGCTGCACTTGTCCTTGACGCCCTCAAAATCCACATCGCCAGTCAGGCGCCAGCCTCTTTCGCGGGATTCATCAGGAACACGGGTCGTGCCCACATCAATCACTACAGCACCGTCTTTAACCATGTCTGCCGTGACAAATTCTGGTTTGCCAATAGCCACAATCAGGATATCGGCACTGGCACAGATTTCCTTCATATTGGCTGTACGACTATGCACGACCGTGACTGTACAGTTGCCTGGTTCGGCATTACGGGACATGAGAATGGACATGGGGGTACCCACGATATTACTGCGTCCAACTACAACGCAATGCTTACCACTGGTTTCTATGTTGTTGCGTTTGAGCAACTCAACAATTCCGTTGGGTGTGGCAGAAATATGGGTAGGCAGGCCCAGCATCATGCGCCCCAGGTTTTCCGGGTGGAAGCCATCTACATCCTTGCGTGGATGAATGGCCATGGTGACCTTGTCCTCGTCGATCTGGGGTGGCAGGGGTACCTGGACGATGAAACCATCAATGTTGTCGTCATTGTTCAGCTTGTCTACCAGGGCCAGCAGTTCTTCTTCCGATGTTTCCTCAGGTAATTCGATCAGGGTAGATTCGAAGCCTACTTCCTTACACGCCAGAACCTTGTTATTCACATAGGTTTTGCTGCCGCCGTCGTTGCCGACAAGTACTGCTGCGAGATGGGGAACCTTGTTGCCAGCAGCCTTGACCTCAGCGACCTTCGCTGCGATATCATCTTTCAATGCCTTGGCTGTTGCCTTGCCGTCCAGTAATTGCATAGTGACCTCTGCTCAAACGTAAAAAAGGCGCCATTTTACAGAATGTCTGCAAGGAAGTGGAGCAGGAAAAAAAGCGGCTGAATCCTGACTCAGATACGCTCAAGGGCGTCCAGGATAATACCCTCTGTCAGTATCTGTGGCAGGACCTCGGCAGGCTGCTGGGGATCAGCTGGATACATCAGATAAAGCGGCACGCCACTGGTTTCAAAACGCTTGAGCACTTCGGTAATGACCGGATCATTATTGGTCCAGTCTCCTTTCAGGTACGTGACGTTATTATCAGCCAGCGCAGAAGTGACTGTTTCACTGCTCAATGCCACACGCTCATTGACCAGGCAGGTGATACACCAGGAAGCGGTCATGTTAACGAACACCGGCTGTCCCGCATCGCGCAATTCAGCAAGGCGTGCGTCACTGTAGACTTCAAAATTACTATCTTGTGCGTCGGCAACCGTAACTGACCGGGAGGGTTCCAGCATGGGAGAATTTAGCAGGCCGAGAATACCGGCAATACACACGACGATAAGACCTACCTCAGCATAACGCCAGTTGCTGGCAGACTGTCTCTGGTACAGCCAGGCGGCCACGGCTACAACGACACAACCGAGCGCAACCAGGGCCATGGCATCAACGCTGGTTTGCCTGCCCAGCACCCACAGAAGCCATACGGAGGTCCCATACAGGGGAAATGCAAGCAGTTGCCTGAAAGTCAGCATCCACGCTCCCGGCCTGGGCAGAATCGCGGCAAGTGCCGGCACAAAGGAAAAAGCCAGGAAAGGCAGGGACATGCCAAAGCCCAGGGCAACAAATACTGTCAGGGCAACCGGCATGGCCTGGGTAAAGGCAAAACCGAGGGCTGCCCCCATAAAAGGGGCCGTGCAGGGACTGGCAACCACACTGGCAAGCACACCGGTAAAGAAAGACCCCTTGTAACCCTCTTTCTCACTCAGGGATGATCCAACTCCCATAATGCCTGTACCGATTTCAACCACACCTGACATCGCCAGTCCTATGAGGAAGAATAGAAAAACCAGCGAGGCGACAAACCATGGTGACTGAAGCTGAAAGCCCCAGCCAATAAGTGCCCCACCAGCCTGCAGGGTGAGTAGCGTCCCTGCCAGAGCCACAAAGGAAAGAATCACCCCTGCTGCATAGGCAAGACCATGGAGTTGCTGTTCACGCACAGGCGCATCGGAATTGCTGGCCAGGCTCATGGCCTTGAGGGACAGAACAGGAAAAACGCAGGGCATCAGGTTCAGGATCAATCCACCGGCCATGGCAAACAGGAAAACGGTAAACAGGCCCATACTGCTTTCCTGACCCGACTCACCAGCAGCAGCTGATGCCTCCAGCGCCACCAGGGTTACCCCTTCCGGCTCAGCATTGACATCATAGGTAATGACATCCCCGCCCCGCTCCACAATAAGCAATCCCCCCACACGTTGGGGAGGCTCCCTTAGTGCCCTTGAATGGGCTTCCTGGCTGAGCTGCATACTCGATAGCTGGAAAGTAATCTGCTGTTCGGCATTGTAGTCTACAAGCCGGTGAGTATCCGGAATAAAGGTAATATTGTCGGCATTTTCAAAAACAGGATCGGTAGCCTGTATCAACAGGTTGATGGACTCGTCCGCAATAGAGAACATGGCATCAAGGGTGACATCTCTCCTGGGCTGGGTATCCAGCGTCTCGGTAAAGCCTGCCGACCAGCGTTCGTCAATGGTTGCGGAGTTTGCGATCGGCAGGGTAAGGCTGGCTGAAGCCCCACCGGGTATACAGATTTCATCACACTCCAGCCATTGAGCATCAGCGACAATTTCAAGGGACTCTGCGTTCAGGGTTTCAGGGACCTGAATCTCTGTCAGCAGAAATATCTCGCCGGTATAACCAAAATCGACGAGATCTGCCGGCAGCTCAAATCGCTCAGGTAATGGCCATACTATTTCACCGGCTTCGACTCCCTCCGGTAATGTCCAGTTGATGACCGTAGGTTTACCCGCATCGCCCGGGTTCATCCAGTAGGTGTGCCATTTTTCCTCGTGAACCAACCTCAAGGCTACCCATAGGGACTTGCCAGGAACGGCCGCTGTTGTTTCTGCTACAAGCTGGGCATCCACATGCTCGCCGACAACAAGTTCGGACTCACCCTGAGCATGAAGAAAACTGCTGCAAACCAGCAGGAAGGTCAGGGTGAGAAATCTGGTCAGGTCATTTTTCATTGGCAGTAAACCATTGGGTCAGAAGCGTGTTGACTTCCCTTGGCTTTTCCATGGTCACCATGTGTCCGGCACCGGCAACAATTTCAAGCTGTGAATGTTTAAGCTGTGCGGCAATTTCCCGATGTTGCGAGGGTGGGCTCCAGCCGTCTTCTTCACCAGCAATCAGGAATACATCATGCTCTATACGGGACAGACCGGCAGACTGATCTTTTCGTTCAAGCAAGGCTTTCACTTGCCCCAGGAAGTCTTCCACAGTGTTCCTGAGAATCATATCAGTAATACATTCCAGCAATGCAGTATCTCCCTGCCTGTCCGGATGGAGCATGGGCCCAATCCAGGCCTCGGCTACAGCATTCAACCCTTGTGATATCGCCTTTTCCACAAGCACCTGACGCTTGCCAGGCTCATCAGGGGATACCGGGTGTACCCCCGTGTCCATGACGCAGAATCGCTCTATGCGCTCGGGCGCAAGGGACATCAGTTCCCAGGCCACGCGTCCTCCCATGGAATGCCCCACGACAGAAAAATGTCCTGATGCCTGATCCAGCACATGCGTGGCCATGTCCACCAGGGAGTCAAAGCCGCGGAATACAGGAATAATCACTTCCGCATGGGCAGCCAGCGCATCCCGCTGATCCAGCCAAACGGTTTCATCACACATGAGTCCCGGCAGGAGAAACAACAAAGGTTTGTCAGACATATAAAAGTATTCTTGTAATAAATTAAGTCCAGTTTACTGGAAAATGACCGGCATCGTTTCCTGCAGGATTTCCCTGATGGCAACGCGGTCTGATTCTGAAACTTGCGTGAACAGGGGATCATCAAGACGCCCCTCAAGGACCTCTCGTATCTGCCTGAAGAGTTCCTGCTTTACCAATCCTGGCAAGGCAGATATCGCTTTGGAATAAATAAGGTAGCTAAAGGGATAGGTGAATGTCCGTGTTTCCAGATCCAACTCGCGCAGCGAACGGCCCTCACCATCAAAAGGACCCAGTGCCTGGAAATAATCCGAGTAACCCGAACTCCCCTGCACATCATCTGTGAGTGCGACTTCATGCACCATGAACAGGGATTCAAGCAGTGGCCGGACCATGGCAGACAGTTTCTCGTCAGGAATACTACCCTGTGCATGCAGCAGTGTTCTGGCATCAAAATTCAGCCGGGTCAGAGCATTCTGTACTTCGACCTGGTGCTCCAGCACCAGCAGTGCCACGATATCACTGCCCGGACTTATGTAAGGTGACGTATCCAGAAGTTCAGACAGGTCAGTCTTGTTGCCATTGGGAGCCAGGTTCAGATTCCTTAACTTATCCAGGTCATCGACCACGAAATTCCCCATGATTTCCTGTTCACCATGAGTGCCGGTGACATACATACCTCCCCAGCGGCGGTCCAGGGGGGTACTTGTGTCAGTTATGATGCTGATTTCATGAGTCACTATCTCTCCCATCGGGTCAGCTATCACGGAACTGAGCAGGAAACGAGGCACTCCACCACCGGTCATTGAGTAGGTATCGTGGCAACGCAGGCAACGATTGGTCTCCCGCTCCACGGCAATATCCTTTTCCGGATTCTGGGACAAGTCAAAAAATACCGGACCTACATTGGGGTCCATAGTGGCGATTTCCAGAGATCGACTGTCCTGGATAAAGCCTACATACGTATCGTCGTTAAAGTAGAGGGCCCGGGGAGTCTGTGCCGTCACAAACCGAGTTTTCAGGGCAGTTTTTGAGAACACGAGAAACTGTGATGAGGGATCAATGTCCAGGGCATCCAGCAGTGAGTCCAGGTACCCCCGCCCTTCTGCATCATGACGCAGAGAAACCTCCCCGGATTGGATTTTCTCCATCAACTGGGAAACACGATCAGTTAATTGAGTGGATGAATAATTAACGCCGGGATAGGCATCCTCGTAATTGAAAAACTGGGCCGTAGAGGGGAGGGATAGCATAGCCAGCAGGCAAGCCGTGGCGGCGCCCATCATCCGGGAGTATTTAGGGAAAAAATTAAACATGACGCTATTATAAGGGGTAATGCCTTTTTCTGGCAGGGTAGGTAAAAATCGAAAAATTTTTCGAATATTGAAAAAATCCATCGTCCTCATCCATTCACTGGTTAATTTTACCGGGCAAAGGTGCTAAAATCGCCCGCCTTTGTCATTGTAGGATTCAGCAACAGCCTGTATTCACTGGCTTTTTTAAGATTTATTTAGCACTGAAAAACAATTAACAAACACTGAGGAAACCTTCCCCATGTCGCAACCGTCTGATATTGAAATTGCACAGCAAGCTACCGCAAAACCCATTAGTGAGATTGGTGCCAAGCTGGATATCCCCCAGGATGCCTTGCTCCAGTATGGTCCCAACAAAGCCAAGATCGAATACAACTTCCTGAAATCAAAAGAAAATGAAGCCAATGGCAAGCTGATTCTCGTTACCGCAATTTCACCGACTCCTGCCGGAGAAGGTAAAACCACCACGACTGTCGGCCTGGGTGATGCCCTGAGCAGAATTGGCAAGAAAACGGCCATATGCCTGCGTGAACCCAGTCTTGGCCCCTGCTTCGGTGTCAAAGGTGGCGCAGCCGGTGGCGGTTACGCCCAGGTCATTCCCATGGAAGACATCAACCTGCATTTTACCGGCGACTTCCATGCCATCGGTGCAGCCCATAACCTCCTGTCAGCCATGCTGGATAATCACATCCATCACTCTAATGAATTAGGTATTGATGCCCGCCGTGTAAGCTGGCGTCGGGTCGTAGACATGAATGATCGCGCCCTGCGTGACATCACAGTTGGCCTGGGTGGACCCGGTAATGGTTTCCCCCGCCAGACCGGTTTCGACATCACCGTTGCCTCTGAAATCATGGCTATTTTCTGCCTGGCTACCTCGCTGGAAGATCTGCGTGCCCGCCTGGCCAAGATCGTTGTAGGCACTACCCGTGACCTGCAGCCAATTACCTGTGCCGACATCAAGGCCGATGGCGCCATGACCGCCCTGCTCAAGGATGCCATGATGCCCAATCTGGTTCAGACCCTGGAAGGTACACCAGCTTTTGTCCATGGTGGACCATTTGCAAACATCGCTCACGGTTGCAACTCGGTTATGGCTACCAATGCCGGCCTGAAACTTGCTGATTATGTGGTTACCGAAGCCGGTTTTGGTGCTGATCTGGGTGCCCAGAAATTCTTTGACATCAAGTGTCGTAAAACCGGTCTGAAACCGGATGCCGTAGCCATCGTTGCCACAGTACGTGCCCTTAAAATGCACGGCGGTGTTGCCAAGACGGAACTCAAGGGTGAAAACCTTGATGCGCTGGCCAAAGGCATGAGCAACCTGAAACGTCATATCAGCAATATCTCCAAGTATGGCGTTCCTGCTGTTGTTGCCATAAACCGTTTCGTGGATGACACATCTGCTGAAGTCGAACTGATTCGCGAATCCTGCGAAGCCATGGGCGCGCGGGTTATTGAGTGTACTCACTGGTCCGATGGTGGCGCTGGTACAGAAGAACTGGCTAAAACCATGGTTGAAATCATCGAAAAAGGTGAAAGCAACTTCCAGACCCTGTACCCAGATGATATGCCCCTGTGGGAAAAAACCCGGACTATTGCCAGGGAAATTTATGGTGCTGATGACATTATCGCCGATGACAAGGTACGCAAGCAGTACGAATCACTGCAGAGTCGCTACCCCAACTTCCCGATCTGTATGGCCAAGACCCAGTACAGTTTCTCCACGGATCCTGCCCTGATTGGTGCGCCGGAAGGTCATGTTGTACCAATACGTGACCTGAGGCTCTCAGCGGGAGCTGAGTTTATCGTGGCTGTCTGTGGTGACATCATGATCATGCCCGGACTGCCCAAAGTACCTGCGGCTGAGCACATCTCCGTAAACAGCGAAGGCAAAATCGAAGGCCTGTTCTAAAAACAGCCTGAATTTAAAAACCGGCTTCCTGAAAGGGTGGCCGGTTTTTTTATGCCTGCATAATCCATTGAACTGCCTGGCTACTTGTCTGAATCGCACGATAAAACAGCCATTTCATGATATTGGGATTTATCCCAACATATTGTCTACAAATGTTTATGGGAAATTATAGTTGACGCTACAAGCAGGTCTTTGTTTAACTTGAGCGTGTCTTGCTAAAAATATAATAACCATTCCGCTGTGGGATTGGTCTGAGGAAATGCAGGACGCCTGGACATTCAGTATGACCGAGATTGACGCACTCATTGAGGAGATAGAGACATTCTGCAGAGGCAGGAATATCTCCAAGTCCACCTTCGGACTGAGAGCAGTCAACGATGGCAAACTGGTTAATCGGTTAAGAGATGGAAAAGGGATTACCCTGCGGTCTATTGAACGAATCAGGACTTATCTTTCAAAACACGCCGGAGACAGCATTACCGACAATATAAAAGAATACGAAAACAACGAGGGGGATGACATGCCAACAGCAAAAGCAAAGTCAAAAAAAGCCAAGGCAGCACCAAAGAAAAAAGCAGCAAAGAAGCCAGTTGCCCAAAAGAAAAATACCGAAGCAAAGGATGATAAGAAAGAGCCTTTCCGTTTTTATGATAATCGTCAGAACTACTTGGCGTTCATCAATACCTGCAATGAAAAATCGGCCATTTCCCAGCGTATTACCAAGGAATTCCAGTATATACAGCCTTCACCACCTGCTTTCAGAATGTTCGATGCAGGCATGGGCGACGCCACGGTACTCTCGAACTGCATGCGTTACCTGCACCATAAGCATCCGACCGTCCCCCACTTTATCGTGGCCAAGGAAATCAGCATGGAAGATGTTCGCATCGGCCTGGACAAGATGATCGATCGCTTCAGCGAACATCCCGCTACCATCCTGGTGCTGACCAACCTGAACTATGCCGAAGCGCCAAAATTAATGCCACGTGATGTACTGACTGCCAATGCCATGAACTGGCGTGAAGTCAAACTTTCAGGAACCAATGCCTACAACTACCGTGAGCAACTGGAAAGCCTGCACGATATGTTTGCAGAAGGCTGGGAAACCCAGACCAGTAAAGTCTCTGGCAATCCCATTTTCAAACGCCCCTCCGTAGTAGTGATTTACCGGGAAGACCACCAGATTCTGCTGGACTCGGTTATTCCAAGGCCAGGAATCCAGAACTGGGATTACGACTTCATACTGGCGTCACAACCCTGGCGTGCCAAGACACCCGCCAAATTCAAGGCTGAAAAAATCATTGCCCCACTCGCACGTTCACTCGCACCCGGCGGCAGGCTGCTTGCGATACAGTCCTGCGGCAAGGATCCCGCCAGCGAACTGGTAAAACAGTACTGGCCCGACCTTAATCCATTTCCTGTCACACGTCATGACATCCTCAAGGAAACCAAAAAGGTCCTTGGACGGGATGCCCGCGACTACAATATCAAGGAAATGTCTGACGCACGGTCGATGTTCAAATATCGTATGCATGCCCTGCCCTCAGAAATTGGCGGCGCCAGTATTGGTACCTCCACACTCTTCGCCGCCTGGAATGCAGCAGTCTATGTGAACCAGATTGAGGATCAGCGTGTAGAGGAAGTTATTCATGAAGGGACGTATCTTGAAGCGACTTCAAAGATTCTCAACAAGCATGGGGGGCTCTGGTTTAACGATGAGACCTTCGTTATTAGCAAAACAAAATAGGCACAGCACGACAAGGGGACAACAGCTGCAGTTACTGCGCCCAGCATCTCCTTGTTAAATACCTTTTCCAGACCAGGTAAAAGCAAAGCCGGGAAACACGAACAGTAAGTGAGTGGGCCCGGCTTTTCTTTTAACACCATAGGAACAGGCGCCGTAACCGCAACCCCGGCAGTTGTGACGAAAATACTAACTCTGTATCATGCGCGCCTTAATTTAAGGTATTTAGCCCGATCAGGTACTACTCTTGAGCAACCGTAAGATTCTTGTCACCAACGCCCTTCCGTTCGCCAATGGCCCCATACATCTTGGCCACTTGCTAGGCTATATTCAGGCCGACATCTGGGTGCGATTCCAGCGCATGCAGGGTAATGAGGTTGCCTACGTCTGCGCCGATGATACTCATGGGACAGCCATCATGCTCAGTGCTGAAAAGCAGGGCATCACGGAACAGGAGCTCATAGACCGGGTCAATAAAGAGCACCAGCGGGACTTCGCCAGTTTTCATGTCAATTTCGACATGTACTACACCACTCACTCTGAGGAAAACCGTGAACTGGCCAGCCTGATTTATGGTCGTCTGAAAGACGCTGATAAAATTGCGCGCCGTGACATTGCGCAATTGTATGACCCCGAAAAGGAAATGTTCCTGGCAGACCGCTTCATCAAGGGCGAGTGTCCCAAGTGCGGAGCAGCTGACCAGTACGGCGACAACTGTGAAGTGTGTTCCTCAACCTATGATGCACACGATCTCAAGAATCCCTACTCCACTATTTCCGGTGCCACACCTGTCACCAAAGAAAGTACCCATTTCTTTTTCAAGCTGCCGGATTTCACGGACATGCTCAAGGAATGGACCCGCAGTGGTGTCCTGGCTCCACAGGTAGCCAATAAACTATCCGAGTGGCTTGATGCCGGTTTACAGGAATGGGATATCAGTCGCGATGCGCCCTACTTTGGTTTCGAGATTCCCGGCGAACCCGGTAAATTTTTCTATGTCTGGCTGGACGCCCCTATCGGCTATATGGCCTGCTTTCGAAAACTGTGTGAGACGCGTGACGACCTGGATTTCGATGATTACTGGCGCGAGGGTTCCAGCAAGGAACTCTATCATTTCATTGGCAAGGACATTATCAACTTTCATGCCCTGTTCTGGCCCTCCATGCTGGAGACCGCCGGCTTCAGGAAGCCGGACCTGATCAGCGTTAATGGTTTTCTCACGGTCAATGGCCAGAAAATGTCCAAGTCACGTGGCACCTTCATCATGGCTGAGACCTATCTCAACCACCTTAATCCCGAATACCTGCGCTACTACTTTGCCGCCAAGCTGGGTAACACACCGGAAGACCTCGATCTGAACCTGGACGATTTTGTTCAACGGGTCAATTCCGATGTCGTGGGCAAAGTGGTGAATCTGGCAAGTCGAAGTGCCGGATTTATCAGCAAAAATTTTAGTGGCCAGCTCGGTGACTCACTGGAGGTACCTGCACTTCTGGAAGAATTCCAGGCTGCCGGTGATGAAGTAGCCGCACTGTACGAAAATCGCGAATTCTCCAAGGCGGTCAGGCAGATTATGGCCCTGGCGGACAAAGCCAACCAGTACATAGCTGAAAGACAGCCCTGGGTTATTGCCAAGGAAAATCGACAGAGTCCGGATGTACAGGCTATCTGCACAACCGGCATCAACCTTTTCAGGATTCTGGTGATCTACCTGAAACCGATCCTGCCAGAGATTGCTGAAAAAGTGGAAAGCTTCCTTAAAGTAGATCCCCTGCAATGGCAGGACTCAACATCCCTGCTAACCAATCATGCCATTGATAAGTTCAAGCCGCTGATGACTCGCGTTGAAACCGACAAGGTTGATCAGATGATCGATGCCAGCAAGGAAAGCCTGTCTACCGGGGAATCACCAGCCGCACCCGTTGATGACAGCCCGCTGGGCAAGGATCCAATCAGTGAGGAAATTGAGTTCCCGGATTTTGCCAAAGTGGATCTTCGTGTTGTAAAAATTCTCAATGCCGTACATGTGGAAGGGGCTGACAAACTGCTGAAACTGACCCTGTCACTGGGCCAGGACAGCGACGGTGAGGAAATCACCCGAACGGTGTTCTCGGGAATCAAGGCGGCCTATGAACCCGAAAAGCTTGTCGGCATGCACACGGTGATGGTCGCTAACCTGAAGCCGCGCAAAATGAAATTTGGCTTGTCTGAAGGTATGATTCTGGCGAGCGGTGCTGGCAATGAAGTGTACCTGCTGGAACCCCATGCAGGCGCTGTACCGGGAATGCGCATTACCTGAGCACCGGGCGTCGCTGTACCAGGGACAATTCCCTGAAGCCTTCAAGCGGCAACCCTTCCCGTACCATCACCCGGTCTTTCCTGACCTTGTGATCCCTGGCACAGAGGGAAAGGCGAAAATCCCCTGCCACATCGAACTGCCAGAAAGACCAGTGTTCCGGGATTTCCCCGAGTTTCTCATCAAAATCGACCTTAATGCTGTCGGGCTGCAGTTTGATGCTGAAGGTCGCCAACGGCGTTTTCAATCCCGTGCCATATCCCTTCAGCCACCCTTCCTTGAGGGTCCAGTAGTCAAAAAAATGCTGGCGTAAGTCTTCTCCGGCAAGACCATCAAAGGACGCCGCTTCATCGGGTGTAAACCAGCGACGGGCCAGTTTAAGAAACGGGACATCACGCCGTATGTATTCCACATCAACACCGACTTCAGCTTCTGCTGCGACTGCGAGTACGACAAGTCCGTGGGAATTGGTCAGGTTGAATTGCGGAGCGCCATCGGTGTCCAGGTAGGGTTTTCCATGTGCATTTCGCTGGAAACGCAGGGATTCAGGAGGAGCATTTCCAAGATACTTGGCCAAGACAGAGCGAGCCAGCACCTGGGTAAGCACAAACTGCCTTTTCATTTCGTCCTTCGCCAGGCGTTCGTATCGGGCCAGTTCCCGTTCACTGAGCAGTTCAAGATAGGATTGCCAGAGCTGTGGACTACTGACATCCGGCTCCCTGGCCAGCCACAGATGGATGTCCTGTTTGTCTAATTCCAGCATGGCGGGAGTCTCTCATTATTGGCATAATTCCGCTACTCATACTTGCAAACCCCAACCAAGAACAGGAAACAATCATGCGCTTATTACATACCATGCTCCGTGTCGGCAACCTGGACGAATCCATTGACTTCTACACCAATATCTTTGGCATGCAGTTACTGCGCAAAAAGGATTTTCCGGAAGGGAAATTTACCCTGGCATTCCTTGGCTACGGTCCGGAAGAGGACAATACCGTGCTTGAACTGACCCATAACTGGGATACGGACAGCTATGACCTTGGCAATGCTTACGGGCACATCGCCATAGGCGTGGAAGATGCCTACAAGGCCTGCGATGAAATTGCCGCAAAGGGGGGCGATGTAGTCAGGCCCGCAGGTCCCATGAAAGGTTCAACCACGGTGATTGCCTTTGTTAAAGACCCCGATGGGTACATGGTCGAACTGATTGAGGGCAAGTAAGCCCGCCAGCGCGCCGGCCTGACCCATGACAGACATCCTGCTCATTCTTGTCGGCGCTATCCTGGTCAACAATTTCGTATTGACCCAGTTCCTGGGCTTGTGCCCGTTCATGGGGGTGTCGGGCAAGGTGGAAACGGCAATCGGCATGTCTGCCGCTACCGTTTTTGTCCTCACCCTGGCCTCTGCGTGCAGCTACCTGGTATTTTATTTCCTGCTGGTACCACTGGAGCTGGAGTATCTACGCACCATCAGTTTCATCGTTGTCATTGCGGCGGTAGTGAGCATGACAGAAATCATCATGCGCAAGACCAGCCCCCTGCTCTATCGTATTCTCGGTATCTTTCTGCCCCTGATCACCTCCAACTGCGCTGTACTTGGCGTTGCCCTGCTTAACATCAACCAGGCCCACAGTTTTGCCGAATCAGTATTTTTTGGTTTCGGGGCTGCAGCGGGCTTCTCCCTGGTACTGATCCTGTTTTCCGCCATGCGTGAGAAAATGGACCAGTGTGATATTCCCGCCCCCTTCAAGGGGCCTGCAATTGCCATGATCACGGCGGGACTGATGTCCCTGGCCTTCATGGGATTTACAGGCATGGTGTAACAACCGTGGCTTTTTCACTGCCTGTCATTCTTAACCCGCTGCTTGCCCTGCTCGGACTGGGCGCCGCCATAGGTGCCCTGCTGGGGTTTGTCTCAAGTCGTTTCAGGATAGAAGAAGATCCTGTCGTTGAGCAGATCAACGACCTGCTGCCGCAAACCCAGTGTGGACAATGCAGCTATCCCGGATGCCGGCCCTACGCTGAAGCCATTGCCGCAGGTGATGCCATCAACAAATGCCCACCGGGCGGTGAAAAAACCATCGAGCGACTGGCAAATCTGCTCAATGTAAAAGTCCTGCCGCTGGATGAAACCCATGGGAGGGAAGAACCAAGAAAGGTAGCCTTCATTCGGGAATCCGAGTGCATTGGTTGTGCAAAATGCATCCCCGCCTGTCCCGTGGATGCCATCCTGGGAGCCAACAAGTATATGCATACGGTCATCAGTCGAGAATGTACGGGCTGTGATCTTTGCATAGAGCCCTGTCCGGTGGACTGTATTGACCTCATACCCGTGGAGGATTCCAGACAGGTAATATCCCCCATGAGTGAAGCGGAATACCAGGCCTGTATCAATTGCATGCTCTGTGTGCCCGAGTGCCCGGTCGACATCCTTCCCCATTCTCTCTATCGGGCATGTAGGGCTGGCGACCTGGAAACAGCACAGCAGCTGGATTTGGTGACCTGTATTGAATGCGGAAAATGCGATGATGCCTGCCCAAGCCACATTCCACTTACTGAGACTTACCAGCAGGCCATGGCCGATCTTTCGGTGCAATGGGCAGAAAAAGCCCGCGCTGACCTGGCCAAACGCCGTTTTGAGCTGCATGAAAAACGTTTGGCAAGACTGATTGCAGAAGAGGAGCAAAGGCGTCTCAAGCGGGCCGAACTGGCCAGTGAAAAACGCCAGGGGGCACCCACCAACAACATTCAGGCCGCCCTGGAAAGGGCCAGGGCGAGGCGAAAACCGAAATAGGGTTAAGCGCGGGTATGGGGCTGCGCCCTGTCAGATATTTCAGCAGTTGCGCAGCATGGCCAGATGCCTGACACCGGCCTCTATATCAGATAGCGGCGTGTCAGTAGTGTCAATCTCCACAAAGCCGTGACGAATGCTGTGGTAATCCATAATTTCCAGCACTTCTTTGAAATTTACGACACCCTGCCCCGGTGGCAACAGATGGGATGCTGCCCCCATGAAGTCCGTCATGTCAGCGGGACGCCTGCCATCAAAGTCTTTAAGATGGCATGACACCACCCTGGGTCCAAGGGTGTTCAGATAGGCCAGGTAATCCACTCCGGCCAGGGCCAGCCAGCCGATATCAAGTTCACAACGGACAAGCTGCGGATCGGTATTCCACATGAGATAGTCATAGGGTGTTTCATCATCGACGGGCATGAACTCCATGTGATGATTGTGGTAAGCGAAAAAAAGGCCCTGTCGTCGAAATTCACGGCCCAGATGATTAAGCTGATCAGCCAGCCGTATCATTTCTTCGCGGGTCTGCATAGCATTCACCCGAATACCGTATTGGCCGAATGACAGGAGTCCCGGTGCTACTGCCATGATCACGGTTTCGATACCAAGCACGTCTGCAGCCCGTGCAATTGCGTCGGAATCCACGTTTTCCCCGTCAATATGGGAAAGGCTCATGATGAGACCATGGGCGTCAAGCAGGTTCCGGAATTCCTGCAAGGACAAGCCGAACATTTCCTCTGACCCGGTCAGACCATATAACTCCACTTCCCTGACACCGGTATCTGCCAGAAGCCCAAGCGCTCGGTCTGTGTTTCCCCCCAGGGCCTCACGTACCGTGAATAACTGGGCTCCGGCCGGGCGCCTGACATAACAGTCCATCGCAGCTTGTAGTGGTGAATTCAGGGTAAGCAGGCCCAGGGCCCCGAAAGTAAGTAATGATCTTCTTTTCATTATTTGCCCATTATTGGCGGGATTCAGAACAAAGAATAGTAATTTAAAAGGCAATAGCCAAGACCCGAGGTAAAACAAATCAGCAGGATGACAAAGAGTAATTTTTCAGCGAACAGGGTTTCCTGCACATTGCCCAGTTCTTTATCGAGAGGCAGTAAAGACAGATACACAAAGCCCATCACAAAACCTCCCAGGTGATTAATGTAGTCGACATTTTCAAGGACAAAAAGCTCCAGCAGGACTTCAAGTACCAGGACAAGGTATAAACGACTATTGGGAATGGTATTTATACTTCCGGGCAGGATATGTTCATACCTGATCTTGAGATAGGTATAAGCCCCCCACAAACCATAAAGCCCCCCCGATGCCCCTACACTGCCGTAAATATCGGCAAAAAGATTGCTTGATAAGGCGCCGGCAAAATTGCAGACCAGAAATATATTCAGATAGCGAATGCTGGAAAACAGTTTTTCCAGAAGGACACTAAAAAGACCAAGTACAAAAAGATTGATAAGCAGGTGGTATACAGTCAGGTGAATAAAGGCCGATGAGAACAGTCGGTAATACTCACTGTTAAGAAAAACATGCTGTGTGTTCCCTCCAGATAAGATAAATCTTTCATCGCCACTGCTGATAGCAAAAATGACAAGACAGAGTAAAAAAATACAAAGGGAACTGTATGTATGACTTCGCTCTACATTTTCAGACAAACGAGTTATCGTCTCTCCGCGCTTTTTATCAATTGAACTATTGATAAAAGACTGGATCGAAGAAGCAAAACTAAAGAAACTCTCTTCTTCGACAAACCTTTCTTTCTCTATCACATATCTCTCGCTACCGCTTATACCTAAAACTAAGGCAATTATGTTTTGTCCTAATTTTACACGCTCAACGGAATAAACATTTCTTATTGGAATCTTTTTAACTCCCAGAAAAAAAGTCGGGATATATAAATAACCTTGTTTGACTTCAATTTTTAGATTGTCTTGATTACAAAAAATAAGACGCCTTACAAAAACAATTAGAAATAGTAGATATATCGGAATAACAATATCTAGTATATAAAATCCAAGTATTGAGATTTGAAAAAACTCGTACTTAAATTTAATTGAAAGTAACAATAAGAGGGATAAAGAGACCAAAAGCACAGAAACTGAACGTCGTGCTTTTTCAATCATAAATTTATAGGTACAAGAGAATTCAGCTAAGTCCATTCAGATGAAATCATTAAGTTGTAAATAGAAGGATTCTGACAGCATTACAGAATCCTTCATCGTCAAATTACTAAGATCAGTCAGTAAACCACTGATATCCACCGTACACTGCCAATCCAGCGACAGTAGCGGCAATTAAAGGACTTGCTCCAAATGCCGATACAGCAGCCATCGTTGCCCAACCAGAACCAAATGTTGCTTTAGAGATAGCCGCAGCAGCACTAAAAGCAATTACCGACTCTGTCGTTCCACCACCACTTACTTCATCCAACTCATCCAATGTCAGTTCTCTCATCCTGAGACACCTCCGTGTTAACGTTTATGCAGAATTGCACTTACCGTTGTAGTACAACTTTGTCCCTTTTGCCAATCCCTAGGGCAGGCGATGCTGCCTGAAGAACTCCCAGATCAGCTCACTGGCATCCATGTTCTGCAATGCGCCACTGGAATCGGAACCGGGCCAGGTATGTCTCCCGCTCACGGTCTGGTAGAACTGAATCACAGCATCCGTATCACAGGAAGACCACATATATTTTGTAATACCTGAAGCTACCTGCACAGCCTCATTGGCCAGGGTACATCCATTGGCCTGACGCCACTTGTCCAGGGCGGTTTCTACCCCCATACGCCAGTAAGGACGAGAATCCCCACTCAAGTCATAATGATTGACCTGGTCATCAAGCGCATGAAAGGAAATGATCGAAATCGGGCGTTTCAAAGTGCAATCATCGGGGTATTGCAGACCAGCCACTGGTGCTGCGGCGGCCAGCACATCAGACAGTTCACACCCCAGGCGACTGCTTATGCGCGCTCCACCGGAAAATCCGGAAGCGTATATTCGGGAACGGTCAATCTCGACACGGCCGGCGATATCCTCAATCATGTCACGGACAAACTGCACATCATCCACCCCGGTTTCCCCATTGGCATTCCAGCTGCGCTCCGTGACGGAATTGGTGAAGGCTCCAGCAGGAAACACGACGGCAAACCCATGGGCTTCAGCCAAAACATCAAAATGACTGGTATCGATCTGGCTTTGTGGATATCCCCCTGAGCCATGAAAACTGAAAACCAGCGGCATAGCTCCGCCAGGTATGTCATCAGGAATATAAAGCGTGTATTCCCTGTCTGCCCCGGCAGACACAAGTTGATGCCCGGAAAAGCCGGCCAATGCCATTCCGGGCACTAGCAGAACCCCCAGCAAGCCAGCCCACCTGCCTGACATAATCAGTTCACGAAATACCTTCATTATTCTCCCCCCAGGATGAAAATAATTGCCTGATTGAGCCGATAATACTGGGAAATGCATGACAGCCCAACCTATCAGAGCCCTTGCTACTTGAAGCAGGGTCAGCTTGCTGGCAACATGCCAGCGCATGAACCTGGCCACTCTGCTGTCCACATCCCGTCACAGGACCCTGACTACCGCACAGATCATGCAACTGGTCATCGTCGCGGCTGTTCCGGGAATCATCGTCATGACCTGGGTTTTCGGGATTGGTGTACTGTTCAATATTGCCTGGTTAACTGCTGTAGCCCTGGCCATGGAAGCAGCTGCACTTGCCTGTCGCGGTAAAAACCTGCGTCGGGGGCTTGGCGATTACAGCGCCATCGTGACAGCCCTGCTGCTCGCACTGTCCATGCCGCCTGCCTCCCCGTGGTGGCTGGGGGTAATCGGTATTTTCTTTGCCATTGTTGTCGCCAAGCAGTTGTATGGCGGTCTTGGTTACAACCCTTTCAACCCCGCCATGGCAGGTTACGCGGTACTGCTGATTTCATTCCCCGTGGAAATGACCCGCTGGTTACTCCCTGTCCAGATGAATGCTGCCCTGCCAGACCTGTCAGCGCTGTTGGCCCAGTTTACCGGAACATCACAGGAATCCATGGACGCTTATGTGGGAGCAACAGCACTGGATCAGTTCAAACTGGAGCGAGGCGGTATGACGGTGGAGGAGTACTGGCAAGGAAATCCCCTGTATGGCACATTCTCCGGCACAGGCTGGGAGTGGATCAACGCCGCCTTCCTCACCGGCGGTCTGTACATGCTCTACCGTAAAATAATCACCTGGCATATCCCGACAGCTATGCTGGCAAGTTTGTCCCTGTTTGCCCTCCTCTTTTATGACGGGGGCAGTTCCAACAGTGCCGGCTCTCCCCTGTTTCACCTGTTTGGGGGCGCTGCGATGATGGGGGCATTCTTCATTGCTACCGATCCAGTGTCAGGACCAGCCACGAACAGGGGAAAACTGATCTATGGTGGCCTGATTGGCTTTCTGGTCTACAGCATACGTGTCTGGGGTACGTACCCGGATGGAGTCGCCTTTGCGGTTCTGCTTGCCAATTTCTGCGCACCCGCGATTGATCTTTTCTGGCGCAAACCCAGATCGGAAACAACTGATGCCGGATAACACCTCCATCAGCAAAAGCACCATCGCCCTGTCCAGTATTTGCCTGCTGGCAGCCCTGGTGCTGGCTCTTGTCAATCTGGCCACCGCAGAGCGAATCCAGGAACAGCAGCTTGCCATCGAACGCAAGGCACTATCGGCTGTCTTCCCGCCGGATCTCCATGACAATGACCTGCTGGAGTTTGCCTTTACCCTGTTACCGGGTGACAGGCGTTTTGAAGACTCTGAATTACTCGGGCTGACTTCAGAACGTTCCGCCTACCTGGCATACCACTCCGATACCTTTGCCGGTGCCATCCTTCCAGTGGAGGCTCATGATGGCTACTCCGGGGATATTGTCATATTGGTAGGCATTCTGGCCAACGGCCAGGTTGCAGGGGTACGTGTCCTTGAACACAGGGAAACACCCGGGCTTGGTGATAAAATTGATATAAGCATTTCTGACTGGATTCTTGGTTTTAATGGCAAGTCACTGGATAATCCTCCCCCGAACGGCTGGCAGGTACTCAAGGACGGTGGCGAATTCGAGGGACTGGTCGGTGCCACAGTAACACCCAGGGCCGTGATCAATGGTCTGCGCAAGGCACTGATCTTCTTTGAACGCAATTCACAACAACTCTTGACAATGGACACACGCTGAATATGCAGGACTCCATGAAAGACATCACCAGACAGGGACTGTGGGAAAATAATGCAGCACTGGTTCAGTTACTGGGTCTTTGCCCTCTGCTGGCAGTCAGTAATTCCGCTGTCAATGCACTGGGGCTGGGTCTTGCTACAATGCTGGTGCTTACCGGATCCAACGCGGCTGTCAGTCTCATTCGTGATTTCCTTAACCCAGCCATACGCTTACCTGTATTTGTCCTGATCATCGCATCCTTTACCACCTGCGCCGAATTATTGCTGCGCGCCTATGCCATCACCCTCTATCAGGCGCTGGGTATATTCATTCCACTGATTGTCACCAACTGTACTATCCTCGGCCGGGCTGAAAGCTTTGCCTCCAGAAATGCCTTGCTCCCCTCACTGGTAGATGGATGTATGACAGGACTGGGCTTTGCGGCTGTATTGCTGGTACTGGGCATGGCCAGGGAGCTTTTCGGAACCGGCACTGTATTTGCCAACCTGAACCAGCTATTACCCTTTGTCGATAGCCAGGGACTCGTCTTATTCGATAATTACAAACCCTTCCTGCTGGCAATCCTGCCTCCCGGTGCCTTCCTGTTCATGGGACTGTTAATTGCACTCAAAAATATTCTCGACAGCAGAATCGCCAGACCGGAAGCAGAACCAGGCCCGGATATACCCGGCAGCAAACGTGTAAGGGTTACCGGATGAATAAAACCAAACGTACAGAAATTTTTACCCGACTGCGTAACGAAAATCCGGCTCCTACTACAGAGCTGAAATTTACTTCAGACTTTGAACTACTGATCGCCGTCATGCTCTCAGCCCAGGCCACGGATGTCAGCGTCAACAGGGCCACGGAAAAGCTGTTTCCTGTGGCCAACACCCCGGAAGCCATTTGTGCCCTGGGCGAAGAAAAAGTCAGGGATTTCATCAAGACCATCGGACTTTTTAACACCAAGGCCAGGAACGTTATCAAAACATGCAAGATGCTGATGGATAAGCATGAGTCCCGGGTGCCAACAACCCGTGAAGCGTTGGAAGCCCTGCCCGGTGTCGGACGCAAGACAGCAAACGTGGTGCTGAATACGGCATTTCGTGAAAAAGCCATGGCCGTGGACACGCATATATTCCGGGTATCAAACAGGACAGGCATTGCTCCAGGTAAGAATGTCCTGGAAGTGGAAAAGAAGCTGATGAAGTTTGTGCCGGAAGAATTCCTGCTCGATGCCCATCACTGGCTCATTCTCCATGGACGCTATACCTGTATCGCCCGCAAACCGCGCTGTGGGTCATGTGTCATTTCCGACCTGTGCGAATACCGTAAAAAAGAACTCGACTAAAATGCCTATGGAAAAAAAAGCCCCACCTGAGATACAGGCAGGGCCTTTTGACTGGCGGCCTGAACGTGAATTCAGGATTTACGTTTTTTTGCTATCGTGCGTAAACGCAGGGCATTAAGTTTGATAAAGCCTTCAGCATCAAACTGGTTATAGGCACCGGCATCATCTTCAAAGGAAGCCACCATATCATCGTAGAGTGAATCCGCTGAATTCCTGCCTACAACAACGACATTACCCTTGTAGAGTTTCAGGCGAATGGTGCCATTTACATATTCCTGGGTCTGGTCGATCAGGGCCTGCAGGGCTTCACGTTCTGGTGACCACCAGTATCCGTTATAGATCAGGGCAGCATAACGTGGCATCAGCCCATCCTTGAGGTGGCCAGCTTCCCTATCCAGGGTGAGAGACTCCATAGCCCTGTGGGCCTTAAGGAGGATAGTGCCTCCTGGCGTCTCGTAACATCCCCTGGCTTTCATGCCCACATAACGGTTTTCCACGATATCCGTACGCCCAATACCATTGGCGCCACCAATCCTGTTGAGTTGTTCGAGAATAGTTGCCGGTGACAGTTTTTCACCATTGATGGCAACCACATCCCCTTTGACAAATTCCAGATCAATATAGGTTGGCTCATCAGGGGCATTCTCGGGAGAAACTGACCACAACCACATGGACTCTTCAGGCTCGGCACCGGGATCTTCCAGGATGCCGCCCTCATAGGAGATATGCAGCAGGTTGGCATCCATGGAGTATGGGGATTCATTCCCACGCTTTTGCTCTACAGGAATATCATGATCGGCGCAGTAGGCCATCAGTTTTTCCCGTGAGTTCAGATCCCACTCGCGCCAGGGGGCAATGACCTTGATGCCGGGACTAAGCGCATAGGCACCAAGTTCAAAACGCACCTGGTCGTTACCCTTGCCGGTAGCACCGTGCGATATGGCATCGGCGCCGGTTTCTGCGGCAATTTCCACAAGGCGCTTGGCAATCAGGGGGCGGGCAATCGACGTGCCAAGCAGATATTCACCTTCGTATATGGTGTTGGCCCGGAACATGGGAAAGACGAAGTCGCGGACGAATTCTTCGCGGATATCATCTATATAGATTTCCTTGACACCCAGGGCCTCGGCCTTGGCGCGGGCCGGCTCAACTTCCTTGCCCTGCCCCAGATCAGCAGTATAGGTCACTACTTCACACTGGTAGGTATCCATCAGCCATTTGACGATCACGGAAGTATCCAGACCACCGGAATAGGCCAGTACGACTTTCTTGATATCCGACATAATAATCTCCAGCTTGCAGCAGCCAGTCAATTCCTGGGCTTCTGCTGTCATGATTTACGCAAAGTCCCGCCTGCTGAAGTTTCGCTGGCGGGTAAAAAGGGGCGGTATTGTACCTTCGCAGCGCGGCTTTTAGAAATAATTCTCCACCCGACAGGACAAACAAGAACAAATTACTATATTGGATACAGAAGAACAGACTGTCAGTCCCACGATCAGTCCCTGTTCCTGATATACTTGCCCTCCGCAGGACTCCGCCCAACCCGACAAATTCGAGGACACGCTTTTCCATGCAGGAAATCACACTGACCAGGCCCGATGACTGGCATCTGCACTTGCGCGACGGCGCTTTGCTTCCTGACACCGTACCCCACACTGCACGCTACATGGGGCGGGCCATTATCATGCCCAACCTGGTTCCTCCGGTTACCACCACGACAGAGGCTGTGGCCTATCGTGAGCAAATTCTGCCCTGCATCCCCGAGGGTTCAAATTTCTCCCCCCTGATGACCCTGTACCTCACGGACAAAACCAGTCCCGAGGAAATCATGTCCGCCAAAGAAAGTGGATTGGTGTTCGGCGTAAAACTGTACCCTGCCGGCGCAACCACCAATTCCGATAAAGGCGTGACAGACATCATGCAAACCTACCCGGCGCTGGAAAAAATGGCTGAAGTAGGTATGCCCCTGCTTGTACATGGTGAGGTAACGCGTAGTGAGGTGGATATCTTCGATAGGGAAAAGACCTTTATCGATGAAATCCTGGCCCCGTTGCATGTCCGCTTCCCAACACTCAAAATCGTGTTTGAGCATATCACTACCCGGGACGCCGCTGATTTTGTCCTGGCATCCGGCGAGAATATTGGTGCCACCATTACCCCCCAGCACCTGATGTTTAATCGCAACCATATGCTGGTGGGTGGTGTGAGACCACACTACTATTGCCTGCCTATTCTCAAGCGCCATGTTCACCAGCAGGCATTGCAGGATGCCGTGGCCAGTGGTTCACCCAGAATCTTCCTGGGCACTGATTCAGCACCACATACACAAAATAACAAGGAAACTGCCTGTGGTTGTGCCGGATGCTTTTCCGCCCATGCCGCACTGGAGTTATATGCGGAGATATTCGAAGATCTTGGCATCATGGAAAAGCTTGAAGCCTTTGCCAGTTTCAACGGCCCGGATTTTTATGGCCTGCCCAGAAACACCGATAAAATCACACTGCGCAAGGAGCCCTGGAAGGTCCCTGAAAGCTACTCCCTTGGTCACGAAATTCTGGTTCCCCTGAATGCCGGTACCGAGATGCGCTGGAAGGTGATCAATGACTGAAACAATCCAGGATCAGGAATCGGAACCATCAGGCCTGGTTAAGCGTTTTCGGGGCTACCTGCCCATCGTCATTGATGTGGAATGCGGCGGTTTCAATAATCAGACAGATGCCATTCTGGAAATCGCTGCTGTCACTGTGGGTATGGATGAGCATGGTATTCTCGAACCCGAAGATACCTGGTTTTATCGTGTGGAACCTTTCCCCGGCGCAAACCTCGAAGACTCAGCCCTGAAATTTACCGGTATCGATCCTTTTCATCCCCTGCGCATCGCCCACAAGGAACCGGAGGTCTTCAGGGAAATGTTCAAAAATATTCGCAAGAAAATGAAGTCTGAACATTGTACGCGGGCCATCCTTGTCGGGCACAACGCCCATTTTGACCAGGGCTTTGTTAATGCGGCAGCAGAGCGCAACAATCTCAAGCGCAACCCCTTTCATCCCTTCTCCAACCTGGATACGGCGTCACTGAGCGCACTGGCTTTTGGCCAGACCGTACTTTCCCGCGCCTGCGAATGCGCTGGCATTGATTTCAACAATGAGGAAGCCCACTCTGCCCGCTATGATGCCGAGAAAACCGCAGAGCTTTTCTGCCACATCGTGAACCGTTGGCAGGAGCTCGGTGGCTGGCCCCTTGAGCATCAATCCCAAAAGTAGATTTACTCTTTGACCTTGGTCAAAGTTCCTGGCCGCTATTGCTATATAGTGACAACTGTTACCGTAAATATACACAGGAGTCAGTTATGGCAGGTGCTAGAAAAGTTCTGGTTATTATCGAAGCAACACAGGAGCGACATCTTGCCCTTGAAAGAGCAGTGATCACTTCCGAGATCAAGGAGCCTGGCTCCCATGTACACCTGTTCATCAGTGTTGACAGTGAAAAAGCCAATCTTTCGGCAGACAACAAGACGCTCTACAGGGATGACCAGTGGCTCAAGTCCATCACTGACAAACTCGACCATACTGGTGCCAGTTATTCCTTCGAATTCTGTTGGTCCAATGAGTGGCAAAAAGCAGTACTCGCCAGTGCGCAGCATTTCCAGCCCGACCATATCTTCATGCCGGATCCACAGGGAGAAAAGCAATCCCTGTTCAGCAATCAGCAATGGGCATTGCTACGCACGTCAGTTGCCCCGGTCTCCATCATTCGCTCGGATGACATCAAGCCGCGCAAGAAACTGCTGGCCGCTGTGAATATCCAGAAACAGGATGACCCGGAATATGCTCGCCTTAACGAAAAAATTCTCAGTGAGGGCCTGAGTATTGCTGAACACTATGGTGCTGATTTCTATGTCATCAATGCCTACAAGGACAGCATGCACTTTCCGGATCGACAGAGGATAATGAAATTATCCGGTCTTGAAACTGACCGGGTTCATGTGGAAGAAGGTGATCCCGCTACAGTTATTTCCAGGTATGCCGAACAGATCGGTGCCGACACTGTACTTATCGGTACGATGGCAAGGCATGGCGCCAAGGCCCTGATGAAAGGCAACACGTCTGAAAGGGTCCTGAGCAAGCTTGACCTTGATGTCATAGCCTATTCCTGAGCAGCTCTATAACTGCAAAGTTTCAACCCCCTTCTAACCGGGTGTCGCATTCACTGCACACCCGGTTTTTTTATGGATCTTCACTGGCACGTCCGACGCTTTACGGTCTATTATTGACCCATGAATCCCTGTCGGGCAGAAGCCGTTCATCAATCAGGCTGACGAAATATACAAACAATAATACAGTGGCCATGAATAGCGACAACAACAGGACCTACATCCTCAATTTAAAATGAAGCAGTTTCCCACTGAAAATACCGTTGAAGCCTGGACTGGATATGCCGCCAGTTTGCCTTCACTGGGTGAACACTGGATAGAAACGTCCAAATCACCAGGTAACCCGGTTGTTCTGGTCGATACCATGGGAACAAGCCTGAATGCCCGGATGGCGCTGACCGGTTCCCTGCTGCTTTCCAGGCAAATTGCTCAACGGAGTCCGGAACAAAATATCGGGCTGTTATTACCCACCACTGCGGGGGGCATGCTCGCTGGTATGGCTGTGATGATGCTGGGCAAGACGCTGGTCCCGTTAAATTATACGGCCCCGGTTGAAGTCATTATATCGGCCATTGAGCAGGCTGAACTCGATACGGTGTATACCTCCACTCGATTTCTCGACAAGCTGAAACAACGCGGTGCCGATCTCTCCTCCCTGGCTGAGCATGTCAACCTGGTTATGCTGGAAGATGTTCAAGCAGGGATTTCCAAAGTAAGAAAACTTGGCACTCTGCTGTCCTGCACTTTCCTGTCTGCCCGCCAGCTCAGGAAAAAATACTGTTCCATACCGGACACCGACAGCACAGCGGTCATTCTTTTTTCCAGCGGTAGTGAAGGTGCGCCCAAGGGCGTGATGCTTACACACCGGAATATTCTGGCCAACGTCAAGCAGGTCAGCAAGATTGTGAATGCCACACCCGATGATGTCATCATGGCCAACCTGCCCATTTTTCATTCCTTTGGCCTCACAGCCTGTCAATTCCTGCCTTTGCTCGAACGCATTAAAGTGGTCTGTCATGCAGACCCCACTGATGTTGTGGCCAATACCCGGGCTATTCGTGAACACAGGGCGACCATGCTCTTCGGTACATCCAGTTTCTTCAGGCTCTATATCAAGAATCACAAGATACAGGACAGGGACCTGGCCACTTTACGGCTGACCATTGCCGGTGCTGAAAAACTGCAGTCCGAAATCAGTGCCGCTTTCAAGCAACGTTTCAATAAAACCATCCATGAAGGCTATGGCTGCACGGAAACATCGCCAGTGGCCAACGTAAATACGCCCTTTGAAAATCCTGAAAGTCCACACCTGAGGGACAACAACAAGCCAGGTACTGTGGGCAAACCCATCCCGGGTACCCTTAACCGGATTGCTGATCCGGAAACACTGGCGCCACTCCCCCAGGGCACAGCCGGTATGATTATGATAGCCGGTCCCCAGGTCATGAAGGGTTATCTGGGCAACGAAGATCTGACAAGCCAGGTAATCGTCGAGCAGGATGGTCTGCGCTGGTACGTGACCGGGGATAAGGGATCCATCGACGAAGACGGTTTCCTCACGATTGAAGACCGCTATGCACGTTTCGCGAAGATAAGCGGTGAAATGATCGGTCTGGGGACCGTGGAACGTGCCCTGCGCTATGCACTGGATGATGACACCATCGAAGTCATGGCCATAAATGTGCCAGACCCGAAGAAAGGGGAAATGATTATCATCCTGGCTACAGAAGAACTTGAAGAGCGCACTCTTCGGCCCAAACTGCTTGCAGAAGGGTTGAATAACCTTGCCTTGCCGGCAGCCTACATCACCGTCGAAACCATCCCGAAACTTGGTTCCGGCAAGTCGGATTTCGCTACCGCCAAGGAAATCGCCCGGCAGGCACTTTTCCAAAACACCTCACAGTAATTATTTGGCCCATTGATCCAGGCAATTTGATACAGATCATGGTGCTGGTAACCCCCACCCCCCAGAATTGGCATGTATGAACTTTAACAGTTCCTTTTGTTGACAATGATTCTCATTAAGCTTAAGATTCTCATCAAATAGTGAATCAGGATAGAGTTGCAATATCATGTATGTCTGTCTTTGCAAAGCGGTAACCGATCGCCAGATCAAGGAATTCGTCAATGCAGGTGCAGGTTCTTTTGAAGACGTCTGCAGGGAACTGGGCGTAGCCACGCAATGCGGTAAATGCAGCCAGCTGGCCCAGAACATTGTTGAAACGACGGTGAAAAAAACCCCTTTCGAGCCCGCTGCCTGACTCTCTTCCCATCACGCTTCATGCGAATAAGATCGATAAATATTCGCATTATCAATTCTTCGAAAAATCATACACTTAATGCCAGAAACTGGACATTGAGCGATCATATCGAGACAATATCCATCGTCTTAATCCACCCTCTCGACTACAGGAATTATTATGAAAGGTGACAGCAAGGTAATTGAGCATCTCAACACCATTCTGGGCAATGAACTCGTCGCTATTAACCAGTATTTTCTTCATGCCAAGATGTTCGAAGACTGGGGCTTGAAAGAACTCGCAGAATTCACACGCGAAGAATCCATCGATGAAATGAAGCACGCGGATAAGATTATTGAACGTATCCTGTTTCTGGAAGGACTGCCCAATCTCCAGAGCCTTGGCAAACTGCATATCGGTGAGGCCACCGAGGAAATGCTAAGGTGCGACCTTGATCTGGAAATGCGAGCCATTCCCGACCTGCGCGAAGCCATCGCCTATAGTGAGGAAGTCAGGGACTATGTCAGCCGTGATCTGTTCAGGGAAATTCTCGATGATGAGGAAGAGCATGTGGACTGGCTGGAAGCCCAGTTGTATCTGATCGAGAACATGGGTATCCAGAACTACCTGGCCGAAAAAATGGATGAGGGCGGGAACTAAGTATCCATCCAGGCGGCCAGAAAAGGGCGACCAAAGTCGCCTTTTTTCATTCTGAATGTAATTACTTGTCCTTAATGCTTTCTCATTAATGGCTGGATGAGCCGGCGCCATGAAAGCGCAAACCCTGTCCAGACCATAAATAATGCTGCCAGGGATGCCAGGCCGGCAATTGTCTGTCCGATGAAGCCGTACATTTCCCCGGTATGTCCAAAACGGGTAATCCCCTGAATTTTGCTACCCACCGGCAGATCGGCATAGACACGTGTTTCTATAATAGCCCCGGTACTTCGATCCAGACTCAGGGTATGCCGCTTTTGAGCCTGGGCTCCATTGCCGCGATCCACATCTACACGCAATCGCTCGTCTGATTGCCCCGGCAAACTGATACTCAAGCGATTCCAGTCATCACCGGTATCTGCCAATACCTGGTCAACAAGACTGTCCAGGGACAGGGGGTTGGCGATAACAGCAGGCACATTCTGCGGCTGATCTCCTGCACTGCCACGCACAGGTCTGTCTGCACCCAGGGCGGAATAAATCAGGTCACCCGTCCATTCATAGTTGAACATGGCGCCAGTGTAGACAATGAAAATAAGCGGAATGGCTGCCCAAATACCAAAAATATGATGCCAGTGATAATCCCGGACTTTGTTATTTGGGTAATTTTTACGAAACAACAGGCGCGCCTTGAACATGGTCCAGCGGAATAATGTCGGCAGCCATAAATACAAACCGCTAAGGACCAGAAATAGAAATGCAAGATTACTCACCCCGGTGACTTGTCTGGCTATATCCCGGCTCTCACCTTCAGCACCAAACCAGCGGTGAAAACGGGTAATGGCGGTCCAGAAATTACTCAGGGACTCCGACTCGGTGTTCATGGCCTGTCCTGAATAGGGATTAAGAGATATCGCATCAAAGCGTCCAGCCCGGAACATGACCGGCGCGCCCGGATGATTGGTCAGCACTATCTGGCTAGCGCGGATATCCGGATATTCCACTTTCCGGATTTGATTAAGCTGTTCCAGGCTCAAACGATTGACCTGCTCACTGACCGGTACGTAAAGGCCCTCGGCAACCCACTGATTGATCTGTCTTTCATAGGTTAAAATCACCCCGGTAATGGACATGGAGAAAATAACCACTCCGGTGATAACACCACAAACAAGGTGGATCCAGAATATTATTTTTCGCACAGAGTTTCCGAAACAAGGTCTTTTCTAAATGATAACCATTATCATTAACGGTATCAATGGAAAAACGTCATGACTCCGGGGGAGATGACGCCTGGCCGAGATACAACTTCCGCCAGTGAATATAACCAAATACAACAATTAGCACATACCCCGCAAACAACAGCGCGGTCAGATACAACTCCCTGTCGATGTAAAGGTAGATCGACAGGGAATCAATCACCAGCCAGTAGAGCCAGTTTTCCAGTACTTTCCAGACTACAAGAAACGTTGTTACAACACTGGCCCAGGTAGTGAATGAATCAAGATAGGGTTTTACGGCCCCGGAGAACATTTCCAACAGGTAACCATTGATCAGCGCCGCCATTATCAGCACGGCAATGATCATACCGTGCTGCCAGGGCTGAAGGACACGGATATTCAAGCCTTCTTGCGAGCTCACCCCCAAGCGCCACTCATACCACCCCACTACAGCCATCACCACATAAAACAGGTTCAGCAGGGATTCCATCAGCAAGCTGACATCCCAGAAAATGAGGGTATAAATCGCTGAACTGGCAAAGGCACAATACCAGCAGGCAATATGCTCTCGGGTGGCAAGCAGAAGGTAGGCAACAGCCAGGATGACCGCCACGATTTCCAGTACAGGCATTATTCGTCGAGTTCGTGGCCGGGAATAAATTTCGCCACAAACACTTCCCGACCATGGGTTTCAAAGCTCCAGGCGATCAGGTCCTTCAGGGTATCCATGAGGTAGGTGTAATCCCCATGAATCATGGTCGAGGTCTGGGTAGTCGTTACCAGCAAGGCGTCACGCCTGTTCAGTTCTGCGATGAAATCCCTGATTTTGGATTTGTAGTCACTGTCAAAAGGGTAAAGGCTGAGCTCAATGGTCAGTTTCATGGTGTGGATCCGCTAATAAATGGAGTATCAGCCATTATAACCACGTGAACTACTGAACGGCGGCATCATTTATCACTGGAAGCCCCTCTTGACTGCCTATTTATCCGGTTGCGCCTTAAGAATAAAATAGGTCACGCCCTCCTCGGCTTCCACCACCATGTGATGAGGAATTCCGGGAGGAATATGCACCACATCGCCTTTACCGAGAACACGGCTACCACCCCCTTCTATGTGACGGCCTATGAATTCTCCATGCCCGGATTCCTCAATATCAACCATGCTTCCCCCTGTTACCAGGGTTGCAGAACCATCCACGACAAAATAGATGTCTGACCACGTCTCATGCAGTTCAGCAAATCCCGGACCGGCTTCCCTGTGCAGTAAATGCCCCATGTAGGACTCTTCGCTAATAATATTGGGCTGGACCGCCATCCCGTTAGGCTGTACCCGGCCAGCAAGAGTCTCCCCCATGGAAGAAAGCTCATCGGCTGTCCAGACATCCTGGGCAGATGCCAGCGGAGAAATAATCATTAACCATAAAAAGTGTAGTCGCATACCTGAAGTTCCATGTTATCGAGTCAGTGATCAGAATTATGGCATAAAACTACCCCATCCCATCGCCAGACTATTTGGAGTGTATTCATGCCAGGCAACCATGTTTTGCTTGGAAGATGGTAAAGTAGTGGACGACTGTAATTTGCTGCAGGCTATTGCGGACAACACACTTATCAGTAATACCATGTTTTAAAATAACCAATCAGCGTCTTGAAAACGGGACAACAATGAAATTACTGCGAATTCTTTTACCTTCAATCCTGCTTTTTGTATCGATGCCGTCTGGCGCTCATCACTCCTTCGTCGTACATTTCGTGGATGATGAACTGGTCACCGTGAAAGGAGTAGTGACAAGTTTTAGATTTACCAACCCCCATGGTGTCTTACTATTCCAGGCAACGGATGAGGATGGCAACCAAATTCAGTGGCGTGCTGAAACCAATTCGCCCAACGCACTTCGCAGACGTGGCTGGGCAAGAGACTCATTAAAAGTCGGCGATGAAGTCACCATCACCGGGTTTCCTGCACGTAACGAAGATCATTATATGCGCATCAGCATTGTGAGATTTGAGGATGGTCGTGAGTTAAGGGCCCAGGCAAAAGCTGACTGACACACCACCTTCTGAGAAATAATGACCACATATACCAGGAAATCCCGCCGAAACCCAAACTGCATTGCAAAAACTGCAATGCTTCCCTTCACGACAACAACTACTGCCCCAACTGCGGACAGAAAAGTGATACACACACGCTTAAATTCAGTGAATTCATCAATGAACTGCTCGATGGACTGCTCAATTTTGATTCCCGGGTCTGGCGCTCTCTGATCCCCCTGATTGCCCACCCGGGCAGGCTCACTACTGAATATATCAATGGACGGCGAATGCATTACCTGCCGCCATTCAGGCTCTACCTGATATTCAGCGTGGTTTTCTTCCTGCTTCCCAATGAAAGCCTTAACATCGAAAACGCCTTTCATGGAGACATGGATAGCATTGAAAACGTAAGCGACCTGCCCCTGTCAAAGGCAGACAAACCGACCGTTTTGTCAGGGGATCAGATTGATGCATCACAACCGGTAGTTCAGGATGCTGAATGCGTATTGGAAGGATGGCCTGTCGGCTCGTGGATTACCATCATGATGCGTAATGTGTGCCTGCAGTTTAATGATGATCCTGAACTGATTGTTCAGAAAATGATCGACAGCATCCCATTAATGATGATTATCGGCATTCCGCTTGTAGCTGTATTCATGCAAATGACTTATCTTCTTGCTGGTAGAATGTACATTGAACACATCATCTTCCTGCTTCATGCCCATGCTTTTTACTTCCTGGTTGCCATTCTCACAACGTTTTCTTCCTTACTGGGGTATTTCTATCCACTGCTCTCGGGAATTATGGAATGGTTCAATATCATTGCTACCTTGTATGTACCGGCCTATATATTCATGGCTATGCTCCGTGTATACGGAGACAGTAAAAGACTGACTTTTGCCAAGGTCTGTTTCATTATGCTGGGATATGGCTTCTCCATGCTTTTTGTCGGGGCGGGGAGTATTTTCGTCAATGCGCTGGCAGTCTAAGCTGCCTCAAACAGCTTCTTTCGGGAATGCTGCTTCCATAAAATGTTCAACACAACGCCTGCCAAAACCAGTCCCATACCCGCATAAGTAAGCAGATTGAACCCCTCACCAAAAAGGATATAACCCAGAACAATCGCATAGATAATACCCGTGTAATTCACAATGGACACGGTGGAAATTTCAGCCAGCTGATAGGAACGGGTCATATAGTACTGTGCCAATTGACTGGTAATTCCCACCATCAGTAGATAGAACCACTGCCACCCCCCAGGTTGCTCCCAGAACAGCAGACACCAAATTCCGGTGACAGGCAGACATACAAACGGAAAGTAAAAAATAATGACCAGCGGATGCTCGGTGGTAGACAACTTCCTGACACAGTTATAGGCAATACCCATGAAGATGGAGGTCACAACCCCGACCCCCAGGTGAAACAGGGTCACTCGGGCATCAAAGCCCTGGATGACCACCGTACCGGTAAAACTCAGTGCGAAAAAAAACAACTGCAATGGACTGATTTTCTCCTGCACAAACCAGATACCGATCAGCGTTGTGGAAATGGGAGCCAGGTAGGTGAGTGTCGACGCCGTCGCCAGGGGTATTTCATGGATCATGTAAAAATTCAGGCTCAGTGCAATAACCCCGGCTACACCGCGAAGTATAAGCATGGGCTTGTTATTGCCAAAAACCGGGACACGGGCTCGTTTTATTCCCCAGAAACACAAGGCCACTGAAATGACCGCCCTGAAAAAGATGATTTCCAGGGCCGGGATATTGGGCACAAGCTTGACGAACACTGTCATCAAGGCAAACAGGAAAGTGGCCACGGCCATGTACCATACGCCGCGGGTAGTATCAGTCATGATCATTCAGCAAAAAAAGAAAGAGCGGATTGTAGGGGGCCGGACAGCATGCCACAAGCATGAAGCTGATATTGTGCAAGATCGCACAATATAAATGCAAATAAGATTGATTATCATTTATATGTGCATTAATATTCGCTGGCGCTGCAACGAGAAGAATTCCATGAAACATTTACGATCACTCTGCCTGTCGGCCAGCCTATTAACATTTGGACTGGCAGTTCCCTTTGCTCTGGCCAAGTCTCCTGCGCAGGATTCACTTACCGAGATCGTTGTGCAGGGGCAATACCTCTATTCTGATCGGGTTAACGCCCTGCGGTCACCGACACCTGTCATCGATGTGCCGCAAAGCCTGACTATAATTTCAGCAGATCAGATACAGCTCCAGGGCTTTACCACTGTAGGTGATATGATCAATTACATACCTGGTGTAAACACTTCACAGGGCGAAGGCCATCGCGATTCCATCGTTTTCCGCGGCGTGCGCTCTACTGCCGACTTTTTCATTGATGGTGCCCGCGATGATGTACAGTACTACCGCCCGCTGTACAACCTCGAGCAGGTGGAAATCCTGCGCGGCCCCAATGCTCTGCTATTCGGACGTGGCGGCACCGGCGGCATCCTCAACCGGGTCACCAAGAAAAGTGTGATCGGGGAGAATTTCAACTCTTTCCAGGCTGCAAGCGACACCTTCGGTGAATACAGTATCCAGGCCGATAGCAACTTCTCGGCCAGTGACAATGTGGCATTTCGTCTTAACACATTTTATGAAAACCTGAATAATCAGCGCGACTTCTTTGACGGCGAACGCATTGGTATCAACCCGACAGCGAAGTTCAGGCTGACGCCGGCGACCACACTTGACATGTCCTATGAATACATCGATCACCAACGATTTATAGATCGTGGAATCCCCACCGGTTCAAATGGCCGTCCTGTCGAAGCCTTCAAGGACATCGTATTTGCCGATCCCGAATTGAACACTTCCGAACTCGAGGCACACTTGTATCGGGCATCACTACAGCACGAATTTTCCAACAGTCTGAAAGGCAACTTCAGTCTGTATCACGGTGACTTCGACAAGCTGTACAAGAACTTTTACGTCTCTGGATACGATCAGGCGCTAACATCGGATACCATGACGCTTGATGGCTACATCGACACAACCGACCGACAGAACACGATCCTGTCAGGCAATTTTATCTGGGAATTCAGCGCCGGTATGGTCGACCATACTATTGTGACTGGCGGTGAATTCATCGACACCTCCTCCGACCAGGACAGGTTCAATTCGTTCTGGGACACGACAACTGATGACAATGAAATGTTCTCGATAAACCGACCTCTGGATCTTCGCGGCGGGAGCGGTATCAATGCCAGCGGCAACCCGACTTTTAACAGCTACACCACCGATCTCAACGATGACACCAGGGTGGATATCGAAGTTCATTCTTTCTACATGCAGGACGAGATAGCGCTGTCGCAAATGCTGGATATCATCCTCGGTGCCCGCTTCGACAGTTTTGAAATCGAGGTCCTCAACGTCATTGCCAATGAGTCACGCCGTCGTAAAGACGAGGAAATTACTCCGCGGCTGGGCATGGTGTTCAAGCCCCGGGAAAATATTTCACTGTATGCAAGCTACAGCGAATCCTTCCTGCCGCGCAGCGGCGAGCAGTATGCCAATATCAACGGCAACAATAACCAGCTCGATCCCGACACCTTCTCCAACCTGGAAAGCGGTCTCAAGTGGGATTTCAAGCCCGGTCTCAGCCTGACAGCTGCCTACTTCGTCATCGAGCAGAGCTCGCCACAGGTTGCTGACAACAACCCGGAAACCCTGGATGTCATCGACTCTGAAATTTCAGGGTTTGAGGTCCAGCTGCAAGGACAGCTGACCGACCAGTGGCTGATCTCTGCTGGCTACAGCTATCTCGATGGTGAGCAGGTCAACCGGTCAGGCCCGACAGGCCTAAGACCAAGGGAATTGCCGGAGAACATGTTTTCACTCTGGAATACCTACCAGATGACGGAGAGACTGGGGTTATCACTTGGCCTGACCTATCAGGACGACAGCTTCATCGATAACGGAAACAACGCAACCCTGCCAAGCTTCACCAGGATTGATGCAGCGGCTTTCTATGACATCTCGGATAAACTGAGAATCCAGGTGAATATAGAAAATCTGACCGATGAGCTCTACTTCCCGAACGCTCACAGCACGCATCAGGCTACTGTGGCCGCACCCATCAATGCACGTCTCGCGCTTAGCGGACGCTTCTAGTTTATCTCTAGAGCAGGATGCCCAACTCAGGTATGGGACCGAATCCAGTCAAATCATCTGAATAAAAAAGCTGGTTTGACAGGGTTTGGCCCCGTATTTATCAAGCTACTCAGGCCTCGCCGGCTTCCTCACCTTCCCTTTTGGCGGCTGAATCATCCAGCAGAGACTTGAGTTCACCGCTCTGGTACATATCTGTCAGGATGTCGCAGCCACCTACCAGCTCGCCGTCGACGAACAGCTGTGGAAAGGTCGGCCAGTCGGAGACTTTTGGCAGGTTGGCGCGAATTTCAGTATTAGACAGAATATCCACGTAAGCGAACTTCTGCCCGCAGGCCATCATGATCTGCACTGACTGGGCAGAGAACCCGCACTGGGGCGCATTGGGGTTACCCTTCATGTAAAGAATGACAGGGTTATTGGTGATCTGGTCACGAATGACGTTTTCAATGGCGTTTTCTTCACTCATGGTAAATCCTGATTGTCGGGGGCTGAAATAAAAAAAGTGGGCGCATTCTACTCGATTTCAAGCTAATACGCAGAATTTTTATTACTGGATGCCCTGTTAACCCCTTATTAAATAGTGGGTTATTAACAAATCTGCTCTGTTTACCGGAAAAACCCTGTTAACTCCGGCGAAAGCTTAGAGGTCAGCCGGATTGCCATGAACAACCCTCCCTCCAACGAGAGTCATCAGGGAGCGTACCTGCTTTATGTCCTCATCGGGTACAGCGGCTTCATCAAAGTAATCCCGGTCAAGCACGACCAGGTCTGCCAGCATACCTGGTGCAATCGACCCCAGATCGTCTTCCTGCAAAAACCAGCGATTGGCCGCTGTATAAAGCTTCAGGGCTTCCTGGCGTGACAGTGTCTGACCCTCATTGATCAGTTCCCCGCGGGCATTCATGCCCGTAACAGCGTAGTACAACCCAAGCCAGGGATTCATCGGGGATATCTGCATACCGTCACTGCTCATGCCCATGGGAATACCGGTTTCAGCCAGCATACGGAAAGGAGGACCATTTTGCTCAGCTGTTCCCGTGATATAGCGCCAGCCACCCAGGACACTGACGCCACCGCCTAGGTTATTAAGCTTATCGGCATACTCTTCTGTGATAAAAGGCACATGGGCAACTACCCATCCAAGCTGGCTGATACCTTCTCCACCGATCTCGTTATGTACCTGCTCCCAGCCATCAATGATGACCTGGTAATCATTCCCAAACAGGGAATGGTTTTCATTACGCCATCCCGCTTCAGCCACCCGCCGGGTACCATTGAGCCACTCTTCCGTGGCATTGAAAATAATCGGACTGGTTCCGGCAGTAAACTCACCGATACCGGTAACGCGAAGCATGTCGTCCCCGGTTTCAGGAAAGACATTATCCAGGCGGGCCCGCAGTTGCGGTGTGGCCGGATCACCTTCCATATGCAGGAAATTAATGCGCACACGAGCCAGCATCCCTTGGTCTTGATGAAGTCTCTGTATGGCATGATATGAGCGATAGGGATCCATGTTCGCCGCACCATCAGCATCGGTACCTGTCAACGGGAATCCTCCCTGATCAAGATGGGTTGTGAGTCCCAGACCAACAGCATAGGCCATGGCATCTACCGTGCCGCGTATCTCGTCTTCAGGTGTCTGTAATTGACGCAGTGCATACAAAGTCTGCGTAGCAGGATTAGGTGCCTGGCCACCGGCAACTTCACCATTGTCACCGATCTCAATACCATGGGATTCAAAAAAGGCCTTACCCAGTGAATTGGTCACACCCGGTCCTGAAAAACTTTCCTGTATGTAGACAGGATGATCCGGCACGACTTCATCCAGTTCATCCAGCACAGGGAAACGCGGAGGACTGGGAGGTGCTGTAAACTGGTTGATACTGAACCCCCCAATTGCCGTGATCCATTCTCCCCGGGGCACTTCCTCTGCCCTCGTCCCCAGTGTTGCCAGCACCTCGGGGATGGACGTAGCGTTTTCCAGACGGGTGTCATAGCCAGGGCGCAACCCCAGCAGAATAATGTGATTGTGGTTATCAATGAGGCCAGGCACGACAGTGCCACCTTTCAGATCGATGATTTCAGTACAATCCCCGATTGGCTGGATATCATTGCCCACGTCGACAAAACGCCCACCGGAAATACGGGCAGAATTTACGATAGCGTCAACATCATCCATGGTGTGGATGACACCATTGACCAGCAAAAGATCATCCACCGGCAAACATTCAGGTGTCGCTACTGCAGGTGCCTCCTGCATAACTTCCTGGCCACACCCGCTCAGTAAAGTGGTTAGAAGAAAGAGTAAAAGAGGACGACCTGGTAAAACATTTCTGTCGCAAAAGTTCATATCTAACCCCGACTATGATATTGGCAATAACAAACGAGTATATAGCGACCACAGAGCATGACAATCAAACAAAGAGCGGATTACGCTACAAAACCAGAAAAACCTCACCCTGTAAATGCAGTGAGAGTGTTACCTGGTTTTGTCTGCTGATCCCCAACCACCACCGCCTGGTGTTTTCAGTGTCAAACGGTCACCCGCCTCCAGAAGAATAGAGGTTTTACCCGGCAACACCTGGTCATTGAGCAGATTAACACCCGCCATACCCGACTCTCCCTCCCCGAGCCCCCATGGTTTGTGATGCCGCCTTTCTGTTAGCAGGCTCAGTTCTGCAGGCTCCAGGAATTCATACTCCCTGACAAGACCATCTCCTCCCGGGTGTTTACCTGCTCCACCACTGCCTGTCCGGATTTCATAGCGGTTGACCCTGAGCGGATAATGCATCTCGAGACTTTCCACCGGAGTGTTGAGTGTATTGGTCATATGGGAATGTTTCGCACTTAATCCCGAAAAGTGTGGCCCTCCACCGTGACCGCCGGCCAGCGTTTCATAATAGTCCCAGTGACCACGTTTGGACCTGGCGCCCATGGCGACATTGTTCATGCTGCCCTGGCTCGCTGCCGGAATCCTGTCCGGCAATGCCTGTTGCAAAGCCCCCAGCACCACATCAACGATGCGGGTAGAAGTTTCCACATTACCCGCGGCAACAGCTGCCGGTGGCCTGGCATTAACCAAAGACGCTTCAGGTGCAGAAATGGTGACCGGGCGAAACAGCCCGGCGCAGGCAGGTGCGTAATCCGGCATCAGGCACCGGAAACAGTAATACACCGCCGCAGCGACAACTGGTAGGGGACAATTAATATTGCCGGGTACCTGATCATCTGTACCGGTGAAATCCACTATAATGCCTGAGCCGGAAATACCAAGCCTGACCCTGATAGCGATATCGACATGACCAAGCCCGTCATCATCCATAAAGTCCTGGAAGTGGTACTCTCCCGCTGGTATCTGCGCCAGGCTTGCTCGCGCCACCCGCTCGCCGTAGCTATTGAGTTCACGCAGCCCATTCTGGAAGTCTTCAACACCAAGCTGCTCCACAAGCTCGCACATCCGCTGCACACCGGTATTAACCGCACTGACCTGGGCCGCCATATCTCCGTCCAGGTGATAGTCGGCCACCTGCCCGTGAATACCCTGTAGCTGAGCCCAGAGGGTTTCATTCAATTGCCCCTGTTGCATGAGGAATTCAGGCGAAATAACAATCCCCTCCTCTTCCAGTTTGTGTGTAATGGGCATGGACCCGGGAGAGTCCGATCCTATATTGGCATGATGGGCCCGGTTCACCGCAAAGCCCTGAAGCTCTGCCGATACAAACACGGGTGCGACAACGGTCACATCGGGCAGATGCGTGCCGCCCAGGTAGGGATCATTGAGAACCAGCACATCCCCAGCCTGCCACTGGAAACGGCTGACGATGTCTGCCATGGCATAGGCCATGCTGCCCAGGTGAACCGGAATATGGGCGGCCTGGGCACACAATTCTCCATGGCGATCAAACAGGGCACAGGAATAATCCAGCCTATCCTTGATATTGGGAGAAAACGCTGTCCGTCTCAAAACAACTCCCATCTCGTCACAAACGGACTCCATGCGGGAAACGAAAAGACTGAGCTTAATGGGATTCATAGAGGAAGCATAAAGGCAAAAGCCAAAAGCTGAAAGCAATGCAAGCACATCTTTCCCCATTAACCTCAAGCTTAATAGTTTCATCCTTTTAGCTTTCAGCTTTTGGCTTTAGTCCTGAACATCCGCTGTACAGAACTTGCGGGCAGGAGCCGCATTCTTTAAAATTCATGCCTTTCCCGGGCAGCAACAGCTGCCTGTTTTCTTTTCAGGGGACAGAAAATGTCTGACAATCATGCGTTGATGCACACCTACAACAGAATTCCTGTGGACTTTGTTCGCGGTGAAGGTTCATGGGTCGTTGATTCAGAGGGTAAACGCTATCTGGATGCCATCAGCGGCATCGCCGTATGCGCCCTTGGCCATAGCCATCCGGGGTTTATCAAGGCTGTTCAGGATCAGGTAGCCACGCTGGTTCATACCTCCAATCTGTATGGCGTTCCCTTGCAGGCTGAGCTGGCAGAAAAGCTGTGTGAAGCGTCAGGCATGGACAGGGTATTCTTCTGCAACTCCGGGGCAGAAGCCAACGAAGCAGCCATTAAGATTGCCCGCATGCATGGCCATAATCATGGCATTGAGGTACCAGGAGTGATCGTGATGGAGGGGGCATTCCACGGCCGAACCATGGGCGCCCTGACGGCCACCCACAGCAATCGTCACCAGGGCGGCTTTGCCCCGTTTCTGGATGGTTTTCACCGTGTTCCTTTTAACGATGTTGGCGCCGTCGAGAACACTGTAAAAGCGAATCCGGACATTGTGGCTATTCTTGTAGAACCCATCCAGGGAGAAGGTGGTATCGTCTTACCCGCTTCTGACTACCTCAACAAACTCCGGGCAATTTGTGATGATAACGACATGCTGCTGATGCTGGATGAAGTCCAGACAGGAAATGGTCGCACGGGTAAATACTTTGCCTTTCAACACAACGGTATTCTTCCCGATGTTATCTCCACCGCCAAAGGTCTTGGTAACGGTTTCCCCATTGGTGCCTGCCTGGCCAGCGGCAAGGCGGCAGAAATTTTTCAGCCGGGACATCATGCCACGACGTTTGGCGGCAGCCCACTTGCCTGCGCCGCTGCAATTGCCGTTAATGATGCATTGCTTGGTGAAAACCTGCTGGACAATGCATTAGTCCAGGGTGATCGCATCAAATTCGGACTCAGTATGCGTCTGCAAAATGCTGCCCATGTGGTATCCGTCCGTGGTACCGGCCTGATGATCGGTATTGAGCTGGACAGGCCCTGCGGGGAACTGGTGGAAGCCGCGCGGCATCAGGGACTTCTGATCAACGTGGCATCCGGTAATGTGGTCCGCCTGGTACCGCCATTGAATATCAACGAAGAAGAAAGCGACCTCATCATCGAAAAGATCAGCGCACTGATCCAGGATTTAACACAATGAGCACAAGACATTTCCTCACCCTGCTGGATATTTCTTCCCAGGAGTTCAGGGATATCATCAGCCGTGCCAGCGAACTCAAGGACATGCTCTCGGAGGGCGTGCCCCATGAGCTTATGAAGAACAGGGTCCTGGCCATGATTTTTGAGAAATCCTCGACACGTACCCGCGTCTCCTTCGAGGCGGGTATGAGCCAGATGGGCGGTTCCGGTCTGTTCCTTTCCCCCCAGGATACCCAGCTGGGACGCGGTGAACCTGTTGAAGATACCGCACGGGTCCTGTCACGCATGGTTGATGGCATCATGGTGCGCACATTCGAACATGAAAAAATCGAGCGCATGGCTGATTTTTCCAGTGTGCCGGTGATCAATGCCCTCACGGATGACTACCATCCCTGCCAGCTTCTGGCAGACATGCAGACCTATTTCGAACATCGTGGTGATATCCAGGGCAAGACAGTGACCTGGATCGGTGATGGCAACAACATGTGTAACTCCTATATCAATGCGGCTCGCCAGCTGGACTTTGAACTGGTCGTGGCCTGCCCTGAAGGCTATGACCCGATGGCATCGCTGGTGGAAAACAACAGCGACCGGGTCAGGATAGTCCGCACTCCTGAACAAGCGCTTCCCGGCTCTTCCCTGGTGGTGACAGATGTCTGGGCATCCATGGGACAGGAAGATGAACGGCTCAGGAGGGAGCAGGACTTTGAAGGGTATGAAGTCACCCTGGAACTCATGGCACTGGCCAATGACGATGCCCTGTTCATGCACTGCTTGCCAGCCCACCGCGGAGAGGAAGTCAGTGCAGAGGTACTCGATGCCCCCGATTCCATTGTTTGGGATGAAGCAGAGAATCGGCTGCATGCCCAGAAAGCCTTGCTGGAATTCCTGATGTGTTAGGCTTGGCTGTGGTCGCCCGGGGTTGCCACTTCTGCTATTTATAGACCAACAGGGTTTGTCCTGGCTCATTGCACTGGTAACTTGTCACTTTCCCATGAATACATTGCTGGCACTCAAGAACATCCATTGTCGCTATGATGACCAGGTTATCATCGACGACCTGAGCTTCAGTGTCGAAAAAGAACAGATTATCAGCCTGCTCGGCCCCAGTGGCTGCGGCAAGACAACGGCACTCAGGGCCATCGCCGGACTGCATGATATTGAAGGCGGTGAAATTCTCCTCGATGGCCAGTGCCTGAGCAATGCCGGCGCTACTACCCCACCGGAACAGCGCCATATCGGCATGGTTTTTCAGGACTATGCCCTGTTCCCCCACCTCAATGTTAGAAAAAATATCGCATTTGGCCTCCATGGCCAGGACAGAGAAGTGGTTGAAAAAACAGTCCTGCAACTGCTGGCTCTGGTGCGACTGGAAGACCACGCAGAGAAATTTCCCCATCAGCTTTCCGGAGGGCAGCAACAGCGAGTCGCCCTGGCCCGGGCACTGGCACCTGCCCCAAAAATCCTCCTCATGGATGAACCCTTTTCAAATCTGGACACGGAAATGCGTCGTAGTCTGAGCCGGGAAGTCCGCGACATCCTCAAGGAGAGAAAAATCAGTGCCATTCTGGTCACTCATGACCAGGAAGAGGCTTTTACTGTTGCCGATGAAACCGGTGTCATGCTGGAAGGGGATTTACAGCAATGGGGACGAGCCACAGACCTCATTGAAAACCCCGCCAATGACTTTGTTGCAAGATTTCTGAGTCGTAGCTAGTTTTTTCAAAACACTATATATAGTGTTACTCTCAAAAAAGCTTATGCTGCATTTCTGTGCATTTGCGTCCCTTCATCGGGGTCAAACCATACAGGATCCACTATAAGACACTGAATCTGATGGATTTCCATGGCATTCGCGTTTATATCTGTTTTGCCCGCTGCTGGTGCAATGTCACATTTTTTTTGTTACCCCTTATTTATCCACAGCGGTATATACCCAACTACTCACAATTTATCCACATCAAAAACACACATTATTGGCTTGCATATAGCAAAAACTACCTGATATAGTGCGTAAACAATAAATTTACACAATATATTGTGCTTCGAAAATATCTTGGGTACACTGAGCAGGTGTAGCCAAAGAGAAAATAATCAATGTTTACCATTGGTTAAAAGGCAAAGCTAGAAGAGGCTTTACCTGACAGAAAGCACAAATCAGGGGATGCAAGAGACCAGGTGGAATATCAATTCAGGGAATATTTTCAGCGTTTTTACCCAAAAACTGCACGTACCCCCGAATTATCACCCCCTTCCCTGATCACGCTTGAGAGTTTATCCACAGGCTTTCAGCGAGAAAATCGGGATTTCGCTCAAACACAACATCTTGTGTTTGGGAAATCCGGGCCTACCAGGCCCCTCTTCCGGTAAATCCACACCGGAAACAAGAGGCTCTTACACGTAATACCTGTATTGGCGCGATGCCGGGCATCGTCCATGGTGATGTAGCAATCTTGTAGCCTTATATAGATTAATGAATGTGACGGCTGATCCAGCCGGGATTCACAGTAACAGCAGGAACATTAGAAGTATTAGAAACATCAGGGACATAGGAATTTTTGGCAGTATCCAGTCCTGGAGAAGCATCACGAGACTTGGCAAGAAACCGGAAAGCGGGCGCCAAAAAAGCCTCCGACAACGCCGAAAGGCAGAAATTGCAAGACCAAACAAGGGCTCTTAAGCCCACAAGCAGTGAAACGCTGCTGAAATATCAACTGGAACGATAACAAGAGACAAAATACCGGAGTTAATCAATGCAACCTGAAGTTGAATCATCCTCATCCCCGTCCCCTGCTGCTCCACAGCCTCAGGAAAATACCGACAGTTCCATTTCTGCGATGGCTCCAGGCACATTAAGAGTCATCAAGCGCAATGGCGCTGTCGTTGGCTATGATCCATCAAAAATTACTGTGGCCATAACCAAGGCGTATATCGCAGAGGAAGGCGGCAATGCCGCGGCATCCAGCCGTATCCATGAAACCGTGGAACGAATGGCTCGGGAAATTTCAGAAACCTTCAAACGCCGCATGCCTTCAGGTGGCAGCATTCACATTGAAGAAATCCAGGACCAGGTAGAACTCATGCTGATGCGCTCCGGTGAACACAAGGTTGCCAGGAGCTATGTGATCTATCGCGCTGAGCGTGCCCGCGAACGCGAGGAAAGCCGGGGTGTCCAGGCTGAACAATCCCAGGATTCCGGCATCACTGTCACCATGGATGACGGCTCAAGTCGCCCGCTGGATACCGCCCGGCTGCGTACGGTCATCTTTGAGGCCTGCGAAGGACTGGACGATGTCAATGGTGACGCACTCTATGATGAAACCCTAAAAAACCTCTATGACGGAGTTAAACACAGTGATGTCCAGGTTTCCCTGGTGATGACTGCCCGCACCCTCGTTGAGCAAGAGCCCAACTACAGTTTCGTCGCAGCGCGTCTCCTGCTGGACAGCCTGCGCAGCGAAGCTCTTACCTTCCTGGGAGTGGCCGAAAGTGCCACCCAGTCAGAAATGCATTACAAGTATGCCACTGCCCTGAAATCCTACATCCAGAAAGGCGTGGAACTGGAACTGCTCTCCCCCCATCTCCTGGAATATGACCTGGACCGCCTTGGCGAAGCCCTGAAAGCCGATCGGGATGAACAGTTTACCTATCTTGGTCTGCAGACCCTTTATGACCGTTACTTCATTCATAGTGATGGTACCCGTTTCGAGCTTCCCCAGATCTTTTTCATGCGTGTGGCCATGGGCCTTGCATCCAATGAAGAAAACAGGGAAGACTGTGCCATTGAGTTCTATAACCTACTCTCCAGCTTTGACTACATGGTGTCCACCCCCCAGCTGTTCAACTCCGGCACCCTGCGTCCACAATTATCGTCCTGCTTCCTGACGACCGTCCCTGATGATCTGAGCGGGATCTACAATGCCATTCATGACAATGCCATGCTCTCCAAATGGGCAGGCGGTCTCGGCAATGACTGGACTCCTGTACGGGCCCTGGGTGCCTACATCAAGGGCACCAATGGCAAGTCCCAGGGTGTTGTCCCTTTCCTGAAAGTAGTCAACGATACAGCCGTTGCAGTAAACCAGGGAGGCAAGCGCAAAGGCGCCGTCTGTTCCTACCTGGAATCCTGGCACCTGGACATTGAAGAATTTCTCGAGCTTCGCAAAAACACGGGTGACGATCGTCGTCGTGCCCATGACATGAATACAGCCAACTGGATTCCAGACCTGTTCATGAAGCGTGTTTTCGAAGACCGGGAATGGACGCTTTTTTCGCCAAATGAGGTCCCTGACCTGCATGACCTACATGGCAAGGCCTTCGAGGAACGCTATGAGCACTATGAAAAAATGGCCAGGGAGGGCGCGCTCTATGTGCACAAAACCATCCAGGCCAAGGACCTCTGGCGAAAAATGCTTTCCATGCTGTTTGAGACGGGCCATCCCTGGATTACCTTCAAGGATTCCTGCAACACCCGTTCACCCCAGCAGCACGTAGGGACAGTACACTCGTCCAACCTGTGTACAGAAATCACCCTGAACACCAACAAGGATGAAATCGCGGTGTGCAACCTGGGCTCTGTCAACATGGTCAACCATGTCAGCGAGAATGGGCTGGACCGTGACAAACTGCGTGAGACTGTTCATACCGCCGTACGCATGCTTGATAACGTTATCGATATCAACTACTACTCCGTCCCTCAGGCGAAGAACTCGAACATGAAGCATCGCCCCGTTGGACTGGGCATGATGGGCTTCCAGGATTCCCTGTATCTCCAGAACATCCCTTACAGCTCACAGGATGCAGTCAAGTTTGCTGACAACTCCATGGAGGCCATCAGCTACTACGCCATTGAAGCCTCCACCCTCCTGGCAGAGGAGCGCGGCACCTATGAGACCTATGAGGGATCTCTGTGGAGCCAGGGGATACTGCCCATCGACTCCCTGCAGAAACTGCGGGAAGAGCGCGGTGATCAGTACCTGGAGGTGGATTACAGTACTACCCTGGATTGGGACAGTATGCGTGACAGAGTGAAAACAAGCGGCATGCGTAATTCCAATGTCATGGCCATTGCGCCGACGGCAACAATAGCCAATATTACCGGTGTCTCCCAGTCCATTGAACCGACCTACCAGAACCTGTACGTAAAATCGAATCTCTCCGGTGAATTCACCGTGGTCAACCCCTACCTGATCAAGGACCTGAAAGAAGAGGGTTTATGGGACAGCGTCATGATCAACGATCTGAAATATTACGACGGTAGTGTGCAGAAGATTGACCGCATTCCGGAACGTCTGAAGACCCTGTATGCCACGGCCTTTGAAATCAGTCCCCAGTGGCTGGTGGAAGCGGCAAGCCGCCGACAAAAATGGATCGATCAGGCCCAGTCCCTGAACCTTTACATTGCAGAAGCCAATGGCAAGAAACTGGATGTGACCTACAAAATGGCCTGGTTGCGTGGCCTGAAAACCACTTACTACCTCCGCGCCATGGCGGCCACAAGCACGGAAAAATCCACTGTCAATTCCGGCACGTTGAACGCTGTCTCAGCCAATGCGCCCGAACCGGCCGCTGCAGGTCCGGCAGAGGTGCCCCAGGCATGCTCTCTTGACGATCCGGATTGTGAAGCCTGTCAGTAACAACCAGCAGACTTCGAAGACAGTTAACACTGATACGAAAGACACAAAAGAAAAGAATCAAGAGGTAAACCTTTATGTTGTCATGGGAAGAGCTAAACGCTGACGAAAACGCACCGGTACAGGCACCAGTCGTTGATGAAACCCCGACACCTGTTCAGGATGCAGCACCATCCCCGGATGAGGCCTTTGAAGCAGAGCCAGCGTCGCAGGAACAGGCAATTCGGAATGAAGCAGCCCTGAGCGGCAATGAAACAGCCCTGAGCGCCGATGCAGGCCAGGATACCGCTCATCCTGATGTCGGTGATGTACCTTCCGTTGAGTCCCTGGAAATCGACAATGAGCTCAGTGCGGTGGAACTGGCCCAAAAAGCCGTGGCTGAAATGGATTATACCGATGGACAGGAAGAACTGGCCGGCACCGCTGAGAGGGTCACCGTAGACCAGAAGCAGATGATCAACTGTCGTGCTGACCTGAACCAGCTAGTCCCCTTCAAATATGACTGGGCCTGGCAAAAATACCTGGATGGCTGCGCCAATCACTGGATGCCACAGGAAATTAACATGAATGCGGATGTTGCCCTGTGGAAGAGGCCCGATGGCCTGACTGAAGATGAACGGATTATCGTAAAGCGGAACCTCGGATTTTTCTCCACAGCCGATTCCCTTGTCGCCAATAACCTTGTGCTGGCCATCTACCGTCTGGTCACGAATCCCGAGTGTCGCCAGTACATCCTGCGGCAGGCATTTGAAGAGGCAATCCATACGCATGCCTACCAGTACTGCATTGAGTCTCTGGGCATGGACGAGGGTGAGATCTTCAACATGTATCACGAGATTCCTTCTGTCGCGAAAAAAGCCTCCTGGGGCCTGAAATACACCAAGGAAATCTCCGATCCGACATTCAATACCGGTACACCGGAAACTGACAAGCAGCTGCTGCAGAACCTCATCGCGTTCTATTGCTGCCTGGAGGGTATCTTTTTCTACTGTGGCTTCACCCAGATTCTTTCCATGGGCCGCCGCAACAAGATGACCGGAACATCCGAGCAGTTCCAGTACATTCTGCGTGACGAATCCATGCACCTGAATTTCGGTATCGATATGATCAACCAGATTAAACTCGAAAATCCTCACCTGTGGGATGACGACATGAAGCAGACAGCTACCCAGATGATCCTGGAGGCGACACAGCTGGAAATTGAATATGCCCGCGACACCATGCCACGAGGCGTACTCGGTATGAATGCGGCAATGATGGAGGACTACCTGAAATTCATCGCCAATCGTCGTCTGGCCCAGATCGGGTTACCGGAGCAGTTTTCCGGCGTACAGAATCCGTTCCCATGGATGAGCGAGATTATGGACCTGAGAAAGGAAAAGAACTTCTTTGAGACCCGCGTTATCGAATACCAGACCGGCGGTGCATTAAATTGGGACTAAACCGTTAGGGGAAACTTCTGCGCCCAGCATATCCTTGCCGGAAAGTGGCTCGGACTGGTTTCGCTAGTAACGTTTCCTGATTATTGGAGTTGAGCCTGGAATCTGGAACCTGGAAAGAAATGTAGTAAACAGGGTACTTCTGAATGGCTGGATTTACCCAACAATACAGGCAATATAAGGAATCAATCCTATGGCCGACAAGAAAGACGTGGAGCAAAACGCGGAACAGACCCTGATTACCCTCGACCAGCTAAGCCAGACGCTGGAAGTGATGACCTGTGTCGTGGACCGCCTCAAGCAACATCTGACCCGTCAGATGTCACTGAATGCCGAAATGTTTCACGATGAAGAGAAAGTGAAGAAGGCGGAAGCTGAAGAACGTGCCAAGGCATCCCGTCAGCTACAGCAGGAAAGCTTCGTCGTGGAAATCAGCCAAAAAGAACTGGAGGAAGGCAGCGACCCGAACAAAACAGTTCACTAGTTGCCAGGCCTTCATCAGGGTCCCTGCCTTACAGAGTATCCTGCACTATAGTGAAACCGGAAACGTTTCAGGGAACTTTTTCCGGTTTTTTTATGCCCTGGGTTTTGATCGGACTTTTTTACCAGCTTAACCTGCCTGACCACATCTCCCTGTGCTAGTATCTGCCCCATGGGCATCAAGAAAATCAAACATGAAAAAGAACTGCTGCACGAAGCCATTCGGGTTGGATCTGCCTATTTTGAAAAACGTGGCGCAGGCAAATTTGACCCGGATGATCATGCAGACATCAAGGTAAGAGCCATATACACCCTGCTCGTGAGGGACAAGTTGATTTCACCCCTGGCAAAAAACCAGGAAGATGTCATGCACATGAAACATAAACTGGCGCTGTGGATACAAAGAACCCTGCCAGACAATCATCCGTTGAAAGCTGAATAAGCCAATTACCGATGCGCCTTCTGTCTACACTGCTTTTACTTGGTGCCTGTTCACTTTGTAGTGCCGCAGAAACCCTTCCCCCCCTTGAGACGACAACCAGCTCATTGACGCCTGCTATCAGCATGGTGGATACACTCTCTCCGGATATCTCAATCGACGTCGGGGCTGTAGTAGAGACCACCGCGTCCATTACCTATAGTTTCAGTCGCGAGGATTTTGACAATCCCCTGGTCGAGATCAGGACTTCTCTGGGATCAATGGTACTGGAACTGTTTCCTGATGAAGCCCCGCGCACCGTAGAAAACTTTATCGGTCTAGCAGAAGGAACAATGCCCTGGATTGATCCTGACACCGGCCTGGAAGTCATGCGCCCGTTTTATGATGGTCTGGTATTCCACCGTATAATTGACGGCTTCATGATTCAGGGAGGAAGCCCTACCGGCCTGGGTGATGGATCACCGGGATTCAGTTTCCCGGATGAAATCAATGCACGCAGTCTGGGCCTGGACAAGATGCAGGTTTTCGATGATCAGGGTAGACCCCATCCTATCCTGGCTATTCGCAACCAGCAGGATTTCCAGGAAAAAATACTTGCTCCCCTTTATGCGCAAATGGGCATTACCAGCGAACAGCAGCTTGAGGATAAAATTGACGAAATTGATCAGCGTTTAAGAAATATGTCGGTGAAGGAAAGTTTCGAAAACCTTGGTTATCGATATACGGAGCGGGTAATTTCACGCATGCCTGTGCGCGGTGTAATCGCCATGGCCAACAGCGGCCCGAACACCAATGGCTCACAGTTTTTTATCAATCTTGGGGACTCTGACTGGCTGGCCGGAAAACATACTGTTTTTGGCAAGGTCAGGGCCGGATTGGATGTTCTGGATGCCATTGGCAAAGTCACCGTCGATAACCAGAATCGCCCCGTGGAAGATGTCATCATTTTATCCATCCGGCTGATCACCATTTAATACAAACAAAAAGGAAGTAATACCAACAATGACCAACAACAAAGCCACCAACGTTGTCTGGCATGAAAGCCGGGTAGACAGGGAAACACGTGAAAAAAATTTCAGCCAGAAAGGAGCGACATTATGGTTTACAGGTCTTAGTGGCTCAGGCAAGAGCACGCTGGCCTTCACGCTTGAACATAAGCTGATCGAGCTTGGATATCAATGTTATGTGCTCGACGGGGATAATATCCGTCATGGCCTGAACAAGAACCTGGGGTTTTCTGACGAAGACAGGGTAGAAAACATCCGTCGTGTTGGTGAGGTATCTCGCCTGTTTGCCGATGCCGGCATGATCGTCCTTTCCAGTTTCATATCCCCTTTCCGGGATGACCGGCGTATGGTGCGAGAGATCCACCAGCAGGATGACCTTTCTTTCATTGAAGTCTATATGGATACTCCCCTGGATATCTGCGAGGATCGCGATCCCAAGAAACTGTATGAAAAAGCCCGTCGTGGGGAAATCAAGAATTTCACTGGCATCGACTCCCCTTATGAAGTTCCGGAAAAGTCCGAACTCCAGGTAACTCCCGGCTCATCACCGGAAGAAAGTGCTGAAAAGATCATTGAATACCTGATATCAAACCAGGTTCTGGAAAAGTCCTGATCGGCAAATTACCAATGAATCAACCCCTTCTCCCGGATAGTTCATTCCCCCCTGCAATCAAAGCCCCCTGTTACTGCCGAAGTGACCTGCCCTTTAGTGAATGCTGCGGGGCGCCAACTGATGACAGGTCACCTCCGATGGGAATAGTGACGAAGGAAAATTTTTTAACACCTGAGCAGTGTGCCGAGCTGGTTCACCTGATCGAACAGAAGGAGGTGATGCCCTTCAGGGTCAGGGACAGGGATAACAATATTCACCCTGACCCTACGCGTGTGTGCAAATGGATAAAAATGGAAGACAGCCAGCACGTCCTGGATGACCTGGTTGCCCGCGCCCTGGAAGAGCAGGTTGTGCCGGTCACCGGCGTGTCCGTTGAATTCTACGAAGAACCCCAGCTACTTAAATACACCCCCGGCGGATTCTATAAATACCACACTGATAATGGTTACCTGGTACCGGGACAGATGGGCTGGCGCAAAGCCGTTGACAGGACATCAGCCTGCTGATTTATCTCAGTGATGATTTTGAAGGTGGGGAGTTGCACTTCAAACGACTGAACTAGTCGCTGTGGCCAAAAGCCGGCATGCTGGTCTGGTTCCCCTCTGATTTCCGTTTCGAACATATGGCCAAAACGGTTACCAGAGGTACCCGTTATGCTGTGGTCAGCTGGGCTGCCGCTCAGGGAGTGCCAAAGGTTCAGGACAAACGGGCCAAACGTGCCATCGACTGGAAAACCCGCCAAAAACAGACCTGAGTATCAGACCCTGTCACCCCCCCCTGGCCTGGACCTTGTCTTCCGTGTTATTGGCAAAATCATCGGCACTGTGACGTTCGCGCAACTGTTCCTCCAGGGGACCAATGCCACGGTTAACGATCTGCCCACGTTTAACGCCTTCCCGCGCACCCACCTGATCTACCCAGCGGCGTAAGTGTGTGTATTCATCCACGGACAAAAACTCCGCCGCTTGATAACCATTGTTCATGATGCTGCCATACCATGGCCACACGGCCATATCGGCAATGGTATACACCGGGCCTGCCAGAAACTCATTTTCCTCCAGTCGACAATCAAGTACATGTAACTGACGTTTGGTTTCCATGGCATAGCGATCAATGGGATATTCCATCTTGAAGGGGGCATAGGCATAAAAATGGCCGAAACCACCACCCACAAAAGGGGCAGATCCCATCTGCCACATCAACCAGTTCATGGTTTCCGCCCGTAAATGATGTTCCTTTGGAAGGAACTCGCCAAATTTTTCTGCCAGGTAAACCAGCATGGAGCCGCTTTCAAACAGGCGGGTTGCTGGTGTCGTGGAATGGTCCATCATTGCCGGAATTTTGGAGTTGGGATTGATTCCGACAAATCCGGACCCGAACTGCTCTCCCTTGATGATATCTATGTACCAGGCATCATATTCCGCCCCGTCATGCCCCAGGGCCAGAAGCTCCTCAAGCATAATGGTGACTTTCTGGCCATTGGGTGTTCCCAGGGAATAAAGCTGGATCGGATGGATACCTACCGGTAGCTCATGATCATGGGTTGCTCCTGAAACCGGGCGGTTGATACTTGTCCATTCACCGCCGTCCTGACCTGCCCACCGCCATACATTGGGAGGCTCGTATCCCGGTGGCTGGTTTTTGCTTGAATCACTCATAATGCTCTCTTTATCTGATTAGTGTAAATCTGTCATTCTTCCTGCAGCACGGTTTCAGGTGTTGCTGCAACAAAGGTTTCTATCCTGAAAGGAGGAAGTGACCCTATGATGCCCTTGCCATAAAACTTTTTCAGCAATCTTTCGTCCAGAATTGTGATTGTTCCTGCATCCATTTCTGTTCTGAGCAGTCGTCCTGATGCCTGAATCAGCTTCATCGAGGCTTCCGGAACGGATATCTCCCTGAAGGGATTCTTGCCCTGCCCCTTGATCCATTCGCCGAGTGTCGCTTCGACCGGATCATTAGGGACAGCAAAAGGAATCTTGGCAATAATCACATGCGTGCAATAATCACCAGGCAAATCTATTCCTTCTGTAAGACTGGCCAGTCCGAAAATGATACTGGTCTGTTTCCTGTCCACTCGTTCCTTGTGAAGGCGAATCAATTCCTGCTTGCTATGGTCATCCTGGCAGAGAACATTCACCTGGTGTTGCTCATCCAATCCCTTGAGCACCTGCTGCATCTGGCGACGCGAGGCAAAAAGGACAAGGGATCCCTTTGTATCATCAATCAGGGTCGGCAACACATCGATGATAGCCTGCGTATGTGCTTCGGCATTTGCCGGATCAAACCCCTGGGTGGGAATTCTCAGACAGGCACGGTTGTAATGTTCGAAAGGACTGGCGATTCTCCTGAAAACCGTATCTTTATGCAGACCTGCCCGCATGCTGAGAAAGTCGAAGTTTCCCAGTGCCGTGAGCGTAGCCGAGGTCAATATAGCAGCAAAGCATTCATTCCAGAGAAAATCCGTAAGAGCATCCGCGGCAATGACAGGGCTGGAAGAGAGGGTAATTTCCTGGTCTGCCGACTTGTCCCTGCCTGCTGTGCGGTAATTAATCCAGCGGGCATTGGGGGCATAATCTCCATGATCCTCAATGGAAAAACTGCGCCATAACTGAATGGCCCCCTCAATGCGTGCCAGCATGATGCCAATGACGGGAAACCAGTTTTCCGCCGTCTGGCGATCAATATCTCCCATATCATTTTCCATCAAATCCTTCAGTCGGTCAGACAGCCGGCGCAAACGTTCTTCCAGTTCCCGGCTTTCAAGGAAAATACTGTGGCTGGCTTCCCGGAGACTCTCGGGCAATACACCCTGAGTAAAGGTAAACTGGGTTATATCTCCGTTGACATTGGCTGGCTCGGCATTTGCGGAAAATTCGTTGAACAGTGGCATATGCTGCTGAATAACCGTGCGTGTGGCCCCTGCCGCGGCCGTCGCTTTCTCAAGCTGGATTGATAGTTCCTGATCCTTGCCCAGTTCCTGGACCAGGCCCTTGAAAACAGCAGTAATGCGATCAAGCCAGATCAACGTTGCCTGCAGCCGGATAAAATGGGAAAAGTGACTGACGCCTTTCAAGGGCAGATGATGAGCTTCGTCGAAGATATAGATACAGTCTTCAGGAGGAGGCAGAATTATGCCGCCCCCGAGCGCAAGATCGGATAATACCAGATCATGATTTGCCACGATGCAATCTGCTTTCAGCATGTTGCTGCGGTTCCTAAAAAAACAGCAGTTACTGAAATTTGAGCAGCGATTGCCCGAGCATTGACCTTTCTCTACTGCCACACTGCGCCACTGGGTTTCTTCCAATACTGCCGGCCAGTCATCCCGATCACCTTTCCAGTCACCATCAATCAGCGCATCAAGCATTTCCTGGTAAAGTGCCTTGTCAGCCGTGGAAGGGTCTTCTACTTCCAGGCCGTACAGATCCATCATGGCATCCTGGCTACTACTGGATTTCAGGACATTGTCGAGTTTGGACAGGCATAGGTAGCGTCCCCTTCCCTTTGCGAGAGAATAGCTGAACCGCATGCCGCTATGTTTTAGCAGGTCAGGGATATCCTTGTTCATGACCTGTTCCTGTAAAGCCACGGTGGCAGTTGCAAGAACCACTTTTTTTCCCAGAGCCTGGGCAACTGGCATGACAGAAAGCAGGTAGGCAATAGTCTTGCCAATGCCGGTACCTGCTTCGATAACACAGATTGCCGGATGGGCAGAAGTTCTTATTCCTTCCTCATCCATTTCCACACTGCCCAGGCAGTTGGCAATCTCGGCAATCATCTGTTTCTGGCCAGGACGGTTTTGCAGATTCGTGCTTTTCACCAGCGTGGAATAGTGCTGTTGAATGGTTTGCTTGAGCTCTTCAGAAAGCATCTGGTGGCGTCCCGGCTGAAGTCAATTCACTATAGTGTAGGGGCGGAACGATTGCCAAGGTAAATCAGCCCTCGCTGATTTCCAGTCTCCTGATGACAGGATTGGCGTACATGTTGAGCACGTAGGATCGGTGTTTTCTCGGAATTTTAGCCAGGCGCTTGAGAAAAAGACGGCGTTTTTCGGCCAATTCACCGACACTCATACCCAATAGACCGGGCACCGTGGAAAAGTCCATGAAATCCTTCTGGACCATTTCCATGGCCAAGTAATTAACTGCATGCAGTTTGTAATTTCGGATTACCTGTTCATCAATCTGCCGGGCTACTCCTTCTGCTGTCACAGCATCACTGCATACAAGCGGATTGCCGAAACTGACATGCACATCCCCTTTCTCCCCAATCATTCCTGCCAGGATACTTTGCACATCGGAGTTCTCGTCTTTCTCAAACTTGCCGGTAGTATCAATGGTATACAACTCTTCTGCTTTTGCTCTATCACAGGGATCAAACTCATAGGATATGGAGACCGGGACAATATTCAGTGAGTTGATTGACTCCTGTAGCGTGAGCTTAAGAGTAGCCTCCCGGTTGGCCATGTGCAGCATCTTGATGATGGCCGTTTCTGTTTTATCAATACCGTCTTTTGCCCGCCCTTCACGCTGGGCAATCCAGACATTTTCCCTGCTCTTGATGCAGTGATGGATATAAGCTGACAGTTGTTTGCTGGCCTTGAGCAAATCACGTCCCTGTACCGAACGTTTCACAATAAAGCTTTTGTTGAGCTTCATCAGATCTGTGAGAAAAGGCCGCTGAAGCAGATTATCGCCAATGGCAATCTGCAGAGTATCCAGGCCATGGTGATAAATCATGTAATTTACCAGGGCCGGATCCATGGTAATGTCACGGTGGTTACTGACAAAAAGATAGGGCTGATGTGTATCCAGCGCATCGAGACCATCACTTGTCAGGCTCGTGGTAGTGTTTTCTATCAGGCGATCAAGATATTTTTCAATAACCAGCTGGACATCTTGAATGGTCCGGGCATTAGCCGTTTCTTCCCTGAGTGCAGATTTCGCCTTGCCAGTCATCCAGCCAGGCACCAAACGGTACAACAACGGGTGCTTGAATCTGGCCAGGGCACTGCCCAGTGCATCGTCTTCAAGCAGTCTGTCCAGAACAGGACGGACCTCTTCATCACGATAGGGCCTTATATCCGCAAAATCATCCATAGGGAATGGTTATTCCTGTTCGAAAGGGTGGCCATTTTAAAGGTTTAGGCGACAAATTGGAAAAATTACTTCGAAGATTATTTTTCAGTTAAATCAATTAGATAAACTATTCAAATTCAAAACTGATTCTGGAACTGGACGATCAGCAACACCCCGAAGACCACTAGTGAAACCAGGAGCAATGTCTTGCTTTTCCATGAATTTACATGTTGAGCCATCCAGACCCGCGAACTGTTCAGGTATAACAGCAGTGCAGCCAGCAAAGGCATGAAAATAGCACCGGCTACGGCATAGATAATCACAATCCAGACCGGACGCTCCAGTAGCAGCAAGCTCATCGGCAGCAATGCCAGGTATACAAGATAGCCACGATAGACTGGGGTCTTGCTGATACTCGCATGTGACTCCAGCATATGAGCCTGGCCGCGATAGTGATAGACAAAATTGGCAAACAGGAAAGGAACGCCATGCCAGACACCAATCATGGAACTGAAAACGGCACCCCAGAATCCGAAAAGGAAAATCCACTTTCCGGTCTCCCCCATGACAGGCACCAACTGGTCTGCCACCGCCAGGGCCATGTTGTTGCCGGAGACGACTTCCGGCTGAACTCCGGCCGAAACAATTATGATGGCGACGCCAAACAAGGCTGTAAGGCCGTAGGCTATACCGAGGTCAATACGCATGGCAGGAATCATTTTTTCTCCCTGCCAGCCCGCTTCGCGCATCCAGTAACCATAACTCATGATGGTAATACTGCCGCCAACTCCCCCGATAATACCAAGCACATAGGCCATACCTGTCTCAGGTACGCGGGGGATCAGGATTCCCGAGGCGATCTGGCCAAAATCCGGCAAGACCCTGACCGCGCAGTAAAGCACCGTGACAAACATCAGGCCGATAAAAAACTTCATGGCAGCTTCCAGAACCTGGTAAACCCCGAACCAGACAATGACCAGGGCTACCAATGCATGAATCGCTCCCCAGCCGGCAACTGAAATGGCCGGGAAAAACGCATAGGCAGCCAACCCGCAGGCGGCCATCATGGCAGCCGCTACCATAAAGGTCCACAGCAGCAGGTAGACAAAGAAATAACCACTGAAAAATCGTGGCAGCTTTTCAATCCAGCCTTCCAGAAGTGTCGTCCCTGTTGCCAGTTGCCAACGTCCAATACCCTCCGTCAGTACGAACTTGAGGATACCGCCAAATACAACAGCCCAGAGTAGAATGGTCCCGTACTGTGCACCTGCGGCCGCTGCAGCCACGATATCGCCGGCACCCAGACCCGTGGCTGCCACGATAATTCCCGGTCCGGTTTTTTTCAGCAGGTTATCATTCATGATTTGGCACCAACCTCCTCCCAAAGATGCTCTCCATAAGCACGGAGTGAATCCAGCAATGACCGGTGTTCGGGTTGTTCGATCACCAGTTTGTCCAGTGCCTGGAAGTACTCCATAACCGACAGGCCAACTCCGTTGGGATTTCGTTCCAGTTGTTCACGGCACCAGCCCTGCCAGCGCCGAGTCTCTTCTGCATCCAGGGAACCGGGGAAATTACGTGCACGGTAGCGAAACAGCATTTCCGGCAGACGTTTATCCTGAAAAGGCAGTGCCATACCGGTCAGGGTTTCATCATTGCCGCTTCTTACTTCAGCCATCAGTTGTTTATCCTGATCGGAAAAAAAACCGCCACCATAGAGCATATGATCTGGATCCCCTGAAGCCTCTACCTCCGGTTCCGTGAAGACCTCTCTGATTTTGCCGGGAAGCCTGGCATCCCTGAGCAGCATTTCCCGATTGGCTTCACAGGTAGCTATGTCAATACCATAACGTTCAATAGTTGATTCATCAAGGACTGACAGCGGTGCCAATGCCGGACACTTGTTGACATGAATCGTTTTCAGGGCCACCCGCTCTACTCCCGCTTCCATCTGGTCCGACCGGGTGAATACACGACGACGTATTTCTTCGGCATCCAGTGACATCCAGGCGGCCGGATCCTGGGAAACATCATAAACAATGACACCATTTTGGTTCAGTGGATGCATGGCTAGGGGGACAACCAGGGCCATACAACCCCGTGTTGCGGGAAACATACCCGAAACATGAACCAGCATATCCCTGCCGGCCAGATCCAGCAGAGGTTTTGCCTTGTTCTTGTTGCGCAGTGTATAGAGCCAATCGTATAACCGCGGCTGGGACTGTTTGACCAGCTTGGCCATTTCAATAGTGGCAATGACATCCGCCAGCGCATCATGGGCGCCTTCATGGGCAATTCCATTGGCGGCTGTCAGTTCCTCCAAACGAAAACTGGGACGGCCATCTTCCTTCTTAGGCCAGATAATGCCATCCGGTCGCAGAGCATGAGTCATGCGGACAAGATCGATAATATCCCAACGGGTGTTGCCGTTTTTCCATTCCCTTTCATAGGGATCATAGAAGTTTCGGTAGAGCAGATGACGGGACACTTCATCATCGAAACGTATACTGTTATAGCCACTTACACAGGTATTGGGCTGCATGAATTGCTCTGCAATACTGGCGCAGAATTCAGCTTCTGTGACCCCTTCATCCAGGGCTTTTTCAGGGCTGATACCGGTCACCAGGCAGGCTTCGGGATGGGGCAGATAATCCGGCGTGGGTTTACAGTACATCACCACAGGATCATCAATGATATTCAGTTCTTCATCCGTTCGAATACCAGCAAACTGGCAAGGCCTGTCCTTGCGGGCCTGGGCACCCCATGTTTCATAATCGTGCCAGAAGATACTGCGTGGATTATTCAATCCTCTCTCACTTTATTGTCAGAATGATAGGACAAGCATCCCACAATCAGGCCGGCTTGATAAGGGTCCGGTATCAGGCCAGACTATTCATCACCAGTCCGAGTGCCACTACCTGGGGAACAGTGACAAGGGGCAGGAACAGGGAAGTTTTCCATGATCCCGTAGTCTCCTTGAGCACCATGATTTCAGTATAGTCAGTGGACACGCCCGTCATAAGGAAGGTGAAACTGTTACCTGGCGCGCCTGCACGTGTAAGCAGGTCTGCAGCAAGGGGGGCAGAACCCTCCGAGCAGACTTCTATGATGGTGGCAGCAAGTACAGTCAGACCAAGACCAGCCAGTGTTGGGCCAAACCAGGTCTGGAATGATTCCATGGGCATGAAGGTCCGTACAAGGGCTGCCAGCATCAGTCCGAAGAAAATCCAGCGCAGAACCATGCGGGACTCCTTGAGGCCTTCCCGCAGCATATCACCTGCAATTTTTGGGGTAAGCGAGCTTTCCCTCAAGCCTTTCACTGCTTCCTGCCAGAAATGGAAATTCTCTGGTATTTCATGCCTGTGCGGGTTGTCTGCGATGATCCCGCCTCCAGTCAGTATATTGAACACCAGGCCAGTGATAATGGCGATAAGCATGGAAAGAATCACAAAAGCGATTGTCCATGGAAGCCCTATCATGGCAACCAGTACCAGAGTCAGGGAGAAAGAGTTCCAGGGACTGGCCACGAGAAAAGCCATCACCTGCCCGATACTGACGCCACGCTCATACAGTTTGGCGCCAACCATGAGAATGCCATGGCTGCAAAGATCCAGTAGCACACCAGCCAGCGCCGCGCGGAAAATTCCCGAGCTCCCCATGCCAGTACCCAGCGCAGTGAGCACGAATTCCCGGGGGATCCGGGCCAGCACGGCAACCATGAGAATACCGACTGCTACTCCCCACCACATGGTATTGACGAGTTCCCGGACTGCAGCAGAAATACCATCAAGATATGGGAGTGTCAGCCCCAAAAAACCGGATAGCATGGCAAGCGTGTAAAAGCCGACAATCAGGCTTGCCGATCCCCACAAAAGCCAATCTGTTTGTTCTGTGGGTTTATGGCAGCAAGATGGAGTAACTTGCCGGGTGTTCTTGCTGTAAGACGATGCACTCATTTAATAAAATGACAGGTAAATGACAG
>CAZDCK010000006.1:102670-115365 GCA_964503965.1 uncultured Enterobacteriaceae bacterium
AAATGACAGGTAAATGACAGAAAAAGAATCACGGATATTCCGCAAACTTCTCCATCCAGGTTGATAACAAGGATGAATTGATTGTTATCCGTAGCTACTCAGGAAATTCAACCAGGTTGAAGCTGACTCCATCATCGCCCCTGAAGCGAAGGGCACACTGCCCCCAACTCTCGGGCAGGCTCCATTCTACTTCAGCCTGGAAAGGCAAGCGAATGACCCGGTTTTCACACTGAAAATCCACTGTTTCGATGGCCCCGTCCACATTTACTGCAGCGAGAATCCTGTGAGTCGGATAATAGAGCGTATTACCATCGACCAGCAATTGCGAAGAGGTCAATTGTTGTCCGGAATTCTGTAACTGACGGACCTTTCCGATCTGATCCAACATTTGTGGAGTGATGGCATCATCATTTAATTCTTCAAGATTATTGTAAGTATTAATTACTTCAGCAATATTGGCGACAGAGATATTAGCTAGATAGGAGCGCTGGTAAGCGGACTCAAGAAGCGTGTTATTAAGTACTTCAAGGGTTGCCTTTGGCCTCTCTCCACCTCCTCGCTTTCCCTGTCCTCGCTGCGCACCGCCCCGCAGTGGTGCAGGAGTGGCAACCCGGGGCTGATTATTATCGCTATGTAACTGCAGGCTTGTGGTGATGAAATCATCGGAAAAGATTTCAGGAATAACAGAAACAAACAGGCGGTTGTGCGTGACGGCTGTTTCGAGATTAAAATCATTATGCTCTGAAGGCAGATAAGTCTGGGTAGCCCGTGCCAAGGCGTGGACAGCTTCTATAGGCCTGTTGCTGCCCAGATACACTTCCCCAAGACGCAGATTGATAAGGGCATCTTCAAAAAACAGGGTTGTTGTGTTGGCAAGGGCCGTTTTAAGCACATTTTCTGCATCTCCCAGACGGCCCTCCCTTATCAATGCTTCAGCCCTGGATATTTCCTCATTCGCTGGGGGTCTTAAGGAATGAAAGAGATTACGAATAACGAACCTAGCGCTGATTTGAAAGCCTGGCCAGTCAACGGGCTCTCCCCGTTCAGTGGCGGGCTCAAATTGTAATTGTTCAACCGCAGCGATTGCGGCATCTACAAATCTGGATTCATGGAACCCCCCTACTGCCGAGAAATCACTGACAGAACCATCGCTTTTGACAGTGAAATCCAGGAGAACATGGGCCTCCTGGTCCCATGGGCGAGGATACTCCAGGGTAACTTCGTCAAGATTCAGGACTTTTGGACCGATCTGTTGGGCACACAGCATCGAAGGCATACCCAAAAGCACAAACAATAACGTAATAACCAGTGTTTTCATTGTCTTTTTCCCTGGTTTATGGAGGCTTGATTATTCAATATAACTGAAGGTAAAAGGACATGAAACCCTCAAAAAATTCAGGGAACATCGATAATTAGCAGACTGAAAATCCTACTCCATGAGGAACTAAAAAATTTCTATTGCCGCCGTTTTCACAAACAGGTATTTTCTGACTTGAATCCATTGACCAGCCGAAAACAATTTCCGGGCACATGCGCCGATTATTAATCCTATGTGTTTTGCTTCTGGTGTACCCACTAACCCCAGGTAATGCCTTCGCCCAGTTCGGGCGTGGATACCGCATCGTACAAAACGATCCTCCCGCCCGAGAGTTCACTGCTGCCCGCTGGCACTTTGGTACCAACGGGAATATCGGCCATATGGGCTGGTCCCATAATTACCCGAGTTCCGATATCAACCTGAATGAATACCTGGAACGCTCCACACGTATCGACATGGATTTCGACTCCTACCGCATCGTGGAACTGGGCGACCCTGAGGTCTTTGACTACCCTTTTGCCTATGTATCAGAGCCCGGTGAAATGGAACTGACCGAACAGGAAGTCATCAACCTGAGAGAATTTATTCACCGGGGCGGTTTCATCCTCATGGATGACTTTGACGGTCCCTGGCAGTTTGCCCAGATGCGCTCCCAGGTGAGAAGAGCATTCCCGGAAAATGACCTAATACCTGTGGACATCAACCATGTAGCCTTCCGTGTACATACGCCGCTGGAAGACCTGGCCGCCATGGCAGACTACGTCCCCGGGGAAAATATTATTTATTATGGACTGTTTGATGATCAGGGACGACTGGGCATCCTGGCAGGACACAACAATGATCTGGCCAATTTCTGGGACTGGTATGAAGACGGGACCATGCCACTGAAGCCTTCTACAGATGCCTTCAGGATGGGAACGAATGCGGTAATTTATTCGATGACACACTAACGCAATGGCAAAAAAATTAGAGGTCAGTTCCCGGTAGGTCGGCAAAGCCCCGCTTTTGCCGAAAAGGATTCCTGACAAAGAATGTATCGATTTGCAGGTTTCCCTGAAATCATTCTTCCAGCGCAAACACCCATAGCACCCCCCCCTGGGGTACGATAGTTTCCTTTCCTTGCAGGCGATCGATATTGGCCTGCATCCGCATGGCATCCACGCCCCAGCCGGACTGAATCGCAATGTACTGCTTACCATCCACTTCAAAGGTGGTCGGCACGCCGGTAATCCCTGAATTCAGGCGCTGCTGCCATACCAGTTCCCCGGTGGTGGCATTGTGTGCTCGGAAATAGCGATCTGCAGTTCCACCGGAGAAAATCAGGTTACCGCCGGTGGCAAGGATGGGCCCCCAGTTGGCCAGCTCAAATTCTTTAGTCCAGACTTTTTCCCCACTATCAATATTCCACGCCTGGATTTCCCCGATATGATCAGTCCCTGCCACAAGACTGGCTTGCATACCCGTTATTCCCGTGTAATTCTGACCAGGCCGATATTCAGCCTCTACCCCTGCCCAGGCAGAACAGTAGTTTTCATTGGCCGGAATATAAAATAACCCCGTTTGAGGACTGTAGGCCGCCGGCGGCCAGTTCTTGCCACCGGACAGGGATGGGCAGTACTCGGCGACACGGCCCATGCCAGGTTTATGATCCATATCGTATTCCGGGCGTCCCGTATCCGGATCAAGGGATGTGAAGACATTCTGGTAGACATAAGGCTCCGCATCCACGAATTCGATACCGTCTTCTGAAGGCTCTAGTATCCAGAGATAACCGTTACGTCCTGCATGCACCAGGGCCTTGAAACGACGCCCCCCCCTTTCCACTTCCATGATCACCGGCGGTGACACCTCGTCCCAGTCCCAGGAACCATTCCAGTGATACTGGTGGTATCCCTTCATTTCCCCGGTATCCACATCCAGGGCAATCACGGAATTGGCAAACAGGTTATCACCTGGTCGCGCTTCTCCAGTCCAGGGCCCTGCATTACCCGTTCCCCAGAAACTGAGATTCGTTTCTGGATCGTAGTTACCTGCCATCCAGATGGATCCACCACCCGTTTCCCAGGCACCTTCCGGCCAGGTTTCACTGCCGGGTTCACCAGGTGCCGGAATAGTATATGTACGCCATATTTCCTGTCCTGTTTCGGCATCCAGTGCAGCGACAAAGCCACGAATCCCCCGTTCACCACCAGAGGCACCTACAAGGATCTTGCCATTGGCGGCCAGAGGGGACAGTGTCATGTAGTAACCGGCGCGGTAGTTGGCTACAGTCTGTTTCCAGACCTCCTCCCCTGTCAGTGCATCAAGAGCCACCACTGTGGCATCCGAATTGGCCATATAGACCTTGTCATCATAAAGCGCCACACCTCGATTGGTGGGATGCATGAGACTGATATCAAATGGCATTTGTATGTTGTAACGCCAGAGTACGTCACCACTGGCCGCATCAAGAGCCAGCACATGGTTCAACGGCGTAGTGATATACATAATCCCGTCATTGACTATTGGTGGGGACTGGTGACCCTCCGTGAGGCCGGTGGATAGTGTCCATACCGGTTCCAAGCTGGCTACATTATCAGCATTGATTCGGGACAGGGGTGAATAACCCTGGCCATCATAGGTACGTCGAAACATCAGCCAGTTTTCAGGCTCCGGATTGCGCAACCTGTCATCGGTAACTGCCGAATAGCCCCCTGACTGAGCATTTGATTGCCCAGTTGAAAGCAACAAAAGGCATGACAAAATCATCGTCTTGGCTGATGGTCTGAAAAACACTTGATTCATGGTTTCCCCCTGGAATCATCAAATACCGAATGGTGAAAGACCGGGCTGCTGGAACCCCACTCTTCCCTCGAACAGTCCTGCCACTCCTGCGTGGCCATCAATGTCTTTCAAAGGTAATGCTGCAAGTTGCCAGGGTGCAGGTCCCCCGACAACGCGGGCACCATCAGCAGGATCAAACTGTGATTCATGGCAAGGACACTGAAAGCGAAGAAACTCGCCATTCCAGTCTGTGACATCGCAGCCAGTATGGCTACAGATACCGGAATAGGCGACCAGTCCATTGATGCTGCGAGCAGCTGTGTCAGGAGACATCCGGTCCGGGCTGACCCGAATCAGCACCAACTGGTTCAGGCGGGTACCATTACGAACACTGCCAGTAGACGGGTCCATGGACCAGGCAAACACCTGCCTGGAATCAACCGGTAAATCATCCACACCAATGAGCTCGCCAGCCTCATCTCCATAGGCATAGACCAGGACATCTCCAGGCTGAGGTGGACTCAGGCTGGCCTCATCAGGAATCTGTGCATCAGAAATAGACGGGATGACTGCACCGGTAGCGCATAACCCTTCAAGTACCTGGCGCCTGTTCAGTTTTGTCACCACTATCCCCCTGTAACGCTTCTCTTTATATTCTTTTCACCAAGAATAAGTGAAATCTGTCATTTAGTCATTCACCAATACAACCAGGCCGCTTGGACTCCTGCTCCTGTCAGACACAAGAAACACAGGCCCAGTTTTTGAACCTTAGCCTTCTATCCCCATATCCTTTTCTTTTATTTTGAGACTTGCGAACGAATTAGTCATATAATTCCTGCTCATGAATTTTCTTGGCTCACACATCCTCTCCATCAGTCAGTTTGATCGTACTGATGTTGAAGAACTGTTCCGTGTAGCTGATGAAATGGTGCCCTATGCCCACCGCGAGAAACACACCCGTGTTCTTGATGGTGCTATCCTAGGCAATCTTTTCTTTGAACCCAGTACCCGTACCCGCGTCAGTTTTGGCTGTGCATTTAATCTCCTTGGCGGGCAGGTACGAGAAACTACCGACATCAAGGCAAGCGCTATTACCAAGGGAGAATCCCTTTATGACACTGCGCGGGTAATCAGTGGCTACAGCGACATCATTGCCATGCGTCATCCCGTAGCAGGTTCTGTTGAAGAGTTCTCCCGGGCCAGTCGGGTTCCCGTTATCAATGCCGGCGATGGTCCTGCGGAGCATCCCTCCCAGGCCCTGTTGGACCTGTACACCATCAGGAAGGAACTCAGGGTCTCCGGAGAAATTGAAGGTATTCGTATCGCCATGGTCGGAGATCTGAAGTTTGGCAGAACCGTTCATTCACTCTGCAAACTGCTCAGTCTCTACAAAAATATCACCTTCACGCTGATATCCCCCGCTGAACTCAAAATGCCAGACTATATTGTGGAACTCCTTCGGGAGAATGGCCACATAGTCATCGAGACAGATGACATGGAAACAGGGCTGGTTAACAATGATACGGTCTACCTGACCCGGATCCAGGAAGAACGCTTTGAAGACCGCACAGAAGCCGATATCTACCGGGGTCGCTTTCGTCTGAACCAGGCCATCTACACTAGTCACTGCAAACCGAATACCGTTATCATGCATCCATTACCCAGGGATTCCAGGGCTGAAGCCAATGAACTGGATAACGATCTCAACCAGCACCCCAGCCTGGCCATATTCCGTCAGGCCGATAACGGGGTGCTGATTCGTATGGCGCTCTTTGCACTGACTTTGGGTGTAGTTGACCAGGTCCACAAATCAGCAGTTGAAGTATCCTGGTTTACTGAGAAACGTTTTAACTAGCATCACGAAAAAACTCTAAGGCTGGCATCATGGAATTAAAAGACCTGCTCAAAGTAATGATCGCTAAAGACGGTTCTGATCTGTTCCTGACAACAGGAGCGCCGCCCAGCATGAAAGCCTTTGGCAGACTAATGCCGATGACGGACAAGGTGCTCCCTCCAGGCTATACCAAGAAAATTGCCTACTCCATCATGAATGAAGAGCAGATCAAGGAGTTTGAGCACAGCCCCGAGATGAACCTCGCATTATTTGAGGAAGGTATCGGCCGATTCCGTGTGAACATCTTTCAGCAGCGTAACGAAGTCGGTATCGTTGCCCGTAATATCAAGACGGATATTCCCAACTTCAAGGATCTTGGCCTTCCGGAAACGCTGACCAAGTTGATGATGCACAAGAACGGGCTTATCCTATTTGTCGGTGGTACCGGATCCGGTAAATCCACCTCACTGGCCTCACTGATCGATTACCGTAATACCAATTCAGACGGCCATATCATTACCATTGAGGATCCAGTGGAGTTTATTCACCCACACAAAAAATCCATTGTGAACCAGCGTGAAGTGGGCGTTGACACCTTCTCCTATGAAGAGGCTCTGAAAAATACCCTGCGCCAGGCACCCGATGTGATTCTCATCGGTGAGATCCGAACCCAGGAGACCATGGAACACGCGTTGGCCTTCGCAGAAACCGGGCATTTATGTCTGTCTACCCTTCACGCCAATAACGCCAACCAGGCCCTCGACCGTATTATTAACTTCTTCCCCGAAGAGCGACACAAACAACTGTATCTTGATCTGTCGCTCAATCTGCGCGGTTTTGTTTCCCAGCGCCTGGTGCCCACCGTGGATGGAAAACGTGCTGCCGCCATCGAGATTCTGCTGGGTACACCGCGCATACAGGACCTGATCAAGAACGGTAAGGTGGAGGAAATAAAGGAAGTCATGGAGAAGTCGGAACAACAGGGAATGCGCACCTTTGACTCGGCTCTCTACCACCTTTACCGGGAAGGAAAAATTTCCCTGGAAGAAGCACTGAAAAACGCCGACTCTGCCAATAACCTGCGCCTGAAAATCTCGCTTGCCGAGAGTGAAGTGGGTGGGGAAGGCCAGGAAGAGCCTGATCGCACAGGTGGACTTTCACTGGTCAGTGATGATGGCGAAGAAGAAGATAATATCCTCTGAATATCCGTGCTGATTGCCAAACGGAGAGCCGGCACTTATGAAATTAATTCTGCTCTCACTGCTTGTCTTTCTGACAATCGGTGTGACTCTCAGTGCCACCCTGCTCGATCAGTTTGGTATAGACAGGAGCTACCTGTTTATCGGGCTTGGCGCCCTGGTGATAACCGGACTTGTCGCTTTCAGAGGGGCCATCCTGATTGTCATCATTCTGGTATTAAGCCTGGCTATTAATATGCCTGAAGAAATGTTGGCAGAGTATTATCTGGATCGGGATATACTTATCGTGGTTACCCTGCTGATGATCGTTTTCCCATTGATCTATCGGGAATTTGTCGGCAAGAAATAGGCAAAGGCTGAAGGCTCGACAAGGATAAACCCTCACTCCGGCTAACCAAAACTTGTATCAACTTTTATTCAGTGTTCCCGTGTTGCAGCAAACCGGATGTCGGGCCAGCGTTCTATCGTCAATTCCAGGTTAACTCGTGTCGGTGCCAGGTACGCCAGGTAATCGCCTCCATCTATCGCCAGATTATCACCTGCCTTGCGCCTGAATTCCTCCAGCTTGCTGTTGTCATCACAATACACCCAACGTGCCGTGTGAACATTGACCGGTTCATACACACAGTCCACCTTGTATTCGTCCTTGAGCCTGTAGGCAACCACTTCAAACTGCAATACACCAACAGCCCCTACAATAAGGTCATTGTTTTTAAGCGGCATGAATACCTGGGTGGAACCCTCTTCGGACAGTTGCTTGAGTCCTTTCTGAAGCTGTTTCAGTTTCAGGGGGTCTTTAAGACGAATGCGTTTGAACAATTCCGGCGCAAAGTGAGGAATCCCCGTGTACTGCAATTCCTCACCTTCCGTAAACGTATCACCAATCTGGATAGTGCCGTGATTGTGCAGGCCGACAATATCGCCGGATGTCGCATACTCGGCTGATTCACGCTCTCCCGCCTTGAAGGTTACCGCATCGCTGATACGCACTTCCTTGCCCAGTCGAACATGCTGCATTTTCATCCCCTGTCGGTAAGCCCCAGAGCATATTCGCATGAAGGCCACACGATCACGGTGACGGGGGTCCATATTGGCCTGTATCTTGAAAACAAAGCCGGAAAACCCTTCTTCGTCAGCAGCTACTTCGCGGGTTTCGGCCTGCCTGTTCTGAGGTGCAGGTGCCCACTCTACAAAATCCTGGAGCATCTGCTCCACACCAAAATTTCCCAGTGCCGTACCAAAAAACACGGGTGTCTGGCGCCCTTCCAGATAAGCCTGAAGATCAAATTCATGGCTGGCTCCACGTACAAGCTCGATTTCATCACGGAAATCTTCCACATAGGAACCAAGCAAACGGGTGGCTTCATCACTGTCGAGTCCCTTGATCGTCACCGCCTCACTTACTTCATCGGCATGATCATGGTCATAGACGTAGATAGTGTCGGTATACAAGTTGTAGATACCCTGAAACTGTTTACCCATGCCCAGCGGCCAGTAAATCGGGGCACACTCTATTTTCAGGATATCTTCCACTTCATCCAGCAGGTCAATGGGATCACGAATGTCCCTATCCAGCTTGTTGATAAACGTAAGAATCGGCGTATCCCTGAGTCGACACACTTCCATCAACTTAATGGTTCTTTCCTCAACACCCTTGGCGCCGTCAATCACCATGAGCACCGAATCGACTGCTGTCAGAGTCCGGTAAGTATCTTCGGAGAAATCTTCATGACCGGGCGTATCCAGCAGATTGACCACCCTATCGTTGTATGGAAACTGCATCACTGACGATGTAACAGAAATGCCCCTCTCCTGCTCCATCGTCATCCAGTCTGATGTTGCCATCCTGTCTGATTTTCTGCCTTTTACGGTTCCTGCTTTCTGGATAAGCTTGCCCCATAACAGCAGTTTTTCCGTCATGGTGGTTTTACCGGCATCGGGGTGAGAAATAATCGCAAAGGTGCGGCGTTTCGCAACGTCCGCTTTAAACTGGCTCATGGATTTTGAGTTCCGAAAGAAGTGGCTATGGTCAGGATTTTAATGAACGCTAATGCAGGACGTCAGACTCAGCAGGTTCGGCTCGGCTATAGACTGGATCAAGGATCTGGTGACGCTTCACCAGCAACACATCATGGGGGAGAATTTCATCATCGCAATGCAGTGAAACCTGCTTGATACTTTCAAGCATTACACAGACCACATGGTCATCATCCATATCGACCACAACACCACACTTGTACCCGGTAACTGTATTCAGCGACACCTGGGATCCTACATCGAAGTGAAAACCGGACTGAGGGTGATGGGAATTGACCAGGTAATCATCACCTGTCTGGGCAAGGCCAAAACCGGCAGCTGCAACAATATTGACGATTTCGATGGTATCGGGATCGTTCAGGTCCACACGGATGCTGCCACTCTGGGCAAGACCTTCCTGGGGAGACCGGTTGGCAATAAGCTTCAGGAACAGACTTATATCGTCCTCGTTCCATTCGAGAATTTCATCTTCAGAGCTTTCATCAAAATCTGCCGTCAGGCTGACGATATCCGTCTCTATGGTGTGTTCGAGGCTTTTTTCCCCTGTACTGAATGGAACCACCATGGACACTATGCAGAATCCTTCACCGTCTTCCTGAGCACGAAGTCTCCAGAGAAAGGGAATGTTGTCGTTTATTTCAATCATCAAATGTCTCGGACTAGGCCTTGAAAACAACTGGCCTTGATTGAAGTAAAGTATATCACCTGCAACAAAAGTCGCGATACAGGACTTACTACTTTTAATGTGGGGGCAAACTTATTTTTTTCCACAGAATCTGTGGATAACTCTCTGGATAACCCTTTCCATAGTGACTGCACCCCCCATACCTAGGTGCGCCCTTACAAATTGAACAATTTTTAACCAATTAATTTCCTATAAATATCAATAGGTTATATTTTCGCTTTACTATTTCTTTATATAACCCCTGTTTTTCCAGTCTATTATCAAAGCCGATCGTTTTTGTGCATAAATTTCCGTGTTTTTATCTCAACATAGAAACAGCTAATAAAAAAATACCGATAAATAAAGGGTTTGAGAGCGTATTGCACAGCACAAAAAATACGGCAATTTCAAAGCTTCAAACTCTATGAAAAATTGACCGAAAAAAACGGGACCAGGGTTAAGCAATGGAAAACGGCACGAAGGGAAAAATTGATATATCGGTTTACAAATCAGGAATGCATGACCTTGTAAACGACGGGATACAACAAGGTAACCAGCAATGCTGCCAACAGGATATCCTTGTCGAAACCATACTCAAGCAGTACCTGCTTTGGCTGTAAAACCGCGATTGACAGCATACCAGCCGCGGCCAGAACAGCCATGCTGCGATTGATCAGAAGTATGGCAAACAACACCCCACCTATGGTCAGCAGATAGGTTTCAGGTTGCATGCCTATCCGGTCAAAAAGCTCCGTGGCTACTGAAATACCCAGTGTGACTCCAAGGACGAGTCCGATAAGTACTGTCTTAATCAATGGGCACCCCCTGTCGCAAGGTGTTTTACTGGTTGATGTCGCTAATTTACTCCTCTGGCGACAATAAAGTCTGATGGCAAGTTCACACTCTATGGGACAGAAACGTGATGGAGGTGGCAATTTTCAGAAAATATCCAAAAGCAGGCTAGATTACCTGCAAGAATTCACGGTGAAAGGAAAAACAGGGTAAGCCAGCCGAATTATTCGGCAACAACCCTGAGCAGTTGTTCGTAATCGGTCAGGCCCTGGAAAATCTTGTAGATACCATCCTGCTTCAGGGTTTTCATCCCATCCTTGATCGCCTGTTTTGTCAGGTCCGAAAGATCGGCTTTCTTGTAGATCATCGACTGCAGTTCATGGGTACCCACCAGTAATTCATGAACGCCGGTTCGTCCCTTGTAACCGGTATCTCCACAATCATCACAGCCTACGGCCCGGCATAATTCAACCTCATCGGTATTGATATCCAGCAGTTTGAAGTCTTCTTCGCCATACTGGTTTATCAGGTGGTTCAGTTCCTTCTCGTCCGGCTTATAGGTTTCCTTACATTTGCCACACAGCGTCCTCATCAGACGCTGGGCAAGAATTCCCAGCAATGCATCCGAGAAGTTAACCGGATCAAGACCAAGGTCCAGCAAACGGGTAATGGTTTCCGGTGCCGAGTTTGTATGCAGAGTTGATAATACAAGGTGACCCGTCAGGGACGCTTCGATACCGATATGGGCGGTTTCATGGTCACGCATCTCACCAATCAGGATAATATCCGGGTCAGCACGCAGGAAAGCCCTCATGGCGGCGGCAAAGGTGAAACCAATCTTTGGCTGCATTTGCACTTGCTGAAGCCCTGGCTGAGTGATTTCCACCGGGTCCTCAGCCGTCCAGATTTTACGGTCAGGTGTATTCAAAAAGCCCAACACCGCATGCAGCGTAGTTGTCTTACCAGACCCCGTGGGACCCACAACCAGAATCAACCCATGGGGATGCTTACAAATCTCCATCAGGTTTTCCATATTCTTTGGTGCAAGATTGAGTTTTTCCAGCGGCATGGCCGATCCGGCGGCAAGCAGACGCAGGACAGCACTTTCACCATTCACAGTAGGCACTGTAGCAACACGCAGTTCAAGGGCCCTGCCCCGAATCTTCAACTTGCACTTACCATCCTGTGGTAACCGGCGTTCTGAAATATCCAGCCTGGACATAACCTTGATACGGGCAATTAGTGCACCACAGTGCTCCGGCGGAACCTTGAGAATTTCCCGGCAAATACCGTCAACACGGACCCTGACAATACCAGGGCTCTTGTCTTTACCGGGTTCTATATGAATATCCGAACCACCCAGTTTGTCTGATTCGATGATAATCCGGTTTACCAACTGGATAATACCCGAGGTGGCGGCAGCACTTTCACTGTCATCGTTGTCATCAGAGTCATCCTCGACTTCGATACCACCCTCTTCCTGAAGGCTCTTGAATACATCATCAAAGCCTTCTTCATCCTCAACTTCTTCCTGGGTACCACCCAGGAATTTGAGAATGTCTTCAGGCAGACCGACGCGGAATACATAATTCTTGGCGTTCAGGATCCCCTGGATCTCCATGATCCGCTGGTAGTTACTTGGATCACTGATCAGGATTGTTACCTCTTCCTTGCTACCTGCCACCGGCACCCAGAGATTGTTGCGCAGGTAACTGGCTCCCAGGTTTTCCATCAGGTCAACAGGCAGGGTAATATCCTTGTCATATCCCATATAGGGGACACGATAATACAGCTCCAGTGATTTTCCGATTTCCTGCGGTTCAATCTTGTAATCTTCCATGAGCATATTGCTGATCGTCCCGCCGTAAAGCGAAACACTCTTCTCAATTTCGTCAAGATCCTTGGCTGTTAACTTGCCTTGCTGAACCAGGTAATCAAAGGGTCCCTGTGTACTCTGGAATTCGGAACGGAACTGTTTTGCCAGCATCTGGGCCAGCATCTGGGCATGCTTGAGATCAACACTGGTGAAAACGGGGTCTTCCTTGAAACGGATCAACTGGACGACCCCCAGCAGAATGTCATCCTTGA
>CAZDCK010000007.1:0-33774 GCA_964503965.1 uncultured Enterobacteriaceae bacterium
TCATCATTGCGCCGTCATTGGTCAAGAAAACAGGAGTAAGCTCGTGGGGCTTCGATGGACTAATACCAAATGAATGGATTCTAATCTAGCAATCAACATACTTTGCATTTTTTGTAAATCACCATATCAATTCATTAAGCATTACAACTGGATTTGTCTAATATACCTTTAATAAGCGTAGTAATGTCTTCATTTAATGATGAAGATACTATTACCGCAGCAATAAATAGTATTCTTTCACAAACTGAAAATAGATTTGAATTTCTTATTATTGATGATAATAGTAATGATAACTCTTACGAAATCTTATTGAACTTTGCGCGAAGTGATCAAAGAATCGTTTTATTGCCACGCTTTAGTTCTAATGTAGGTCTCGCAAAATGTTTGAATTTTGCTATTTCAAAATGTAATACACAGTTCATTGCTAGAATGGATGCTGATGATATAAGTCATCCAAAGCGCCTCCATGAAGAATTTAACTTTTTAAAATCACATCCCGAAATTGATGTGGTTGGGTCAAATGCAATATTGATTGACAAGCAGGGTAGTTCAATTGGTGTAACAAATCTTCCTACTACTCACTCAGATATTGAAAAGTCAATATTTAGGCAATGTCCTTTTGTCCACCCCTCTGTAATGTTCAGATTGTCATTCATAGAAAATGCTGGATTTTATGACCCTTCTCTGAAAAAAAAACAAGATTATGATTTGTGGTTTAGAACATATAAATTTTCCAAATTTGCGAATATAGCTAAGCCATTGTTAGATTATAGAGTGAAGAAATATAAACCATTAAAAACAGATTTATATGGCTTCTATATTCGAGCCCTGAATTCATACCGACAAAAAATGATCGTAAAAGGTATATTTTGGGCTGTAGTTATATTGTCATTAAACTTGCTAAAGAGGTTCGGTTACAAAGCCAGGAGTATTTCTAAAGATGGCTAGTTTTACCAGGAGCCCTTATTGGCACAAATTTAATGGTCTTAGCAGATATTTTGTTGCTCATATCCTCTCAAGCTTTATTCCGTACATTATTTTAAATGAATATCCGAGATCTGGAGGAAGCTGGATTTGTACCATGTTAAGTGAGTGTTTAATGATTCCGTTTCCAAGAAATCGATTACCAATGTTAAATCGCTGTATTTTACACGGGCATAAATTACATAGTTGGAATTTGGATAATGTTATTATTATTTGGAGAGATGGCAGGGATATATTGATATCACAGTATTACCATTACTTGTTCGAAAATGACCGAGGTAATTCACTGCTGGTAAAAAATACAAGAAGTGATCTTAATTTTAAAGATTATAATGATATCCAAAGTAATCTTGAACAATTTATAGACTATATGTACAAGCAACCACGTCATCCTAAATTTACCTGGCGTGACTTTGTTTTTAAATGGGCCGAATTTGATAAAGGAGTGCATGTAAAATATGAAGATATGTTGCAGGATCCCATATATGAACTGGATAAACTTCTTTATACATTGACCGGAAAAATGTATGACAAAACTATGATTGCCGAAGTGATTAAAAACCATAGTTTTGAAAATATCACTGGTCGAAAAAAAGGGGATGAAGTTGTTAATTCATTTGCAAGGAAAGGAGTGTCCGGAGATTGGAAAAAGTATTTTGATAATAAAGCACGCATAAAGTTTAATGAATATGCAGGCGATGCATTGATAAAACTAGGATATGAAAAAAATGACTCCTGGACATGAATACAATTGTATACAAATTTATTAAGTTATGAGCCCGCACGATAAAACAAGCGTAGTAAAACACCATTTCGATACGCCGAAATACTTAACTGCAGCCTCCATTAATATTGAGGCACGATGTCTAGCTGCTGCTCATTTTTTGAGAGAATCTATCGCTGATAAAGATGTGTTAGATATAGGTTGTGGTGACGGGAGTTTGTCAATACAGTTTCTAGATAAATGTAAGAGCCTAACGCTATTAGATGCGTCTTCTAATATGTTGAGAATTGCGAAGGAAAATATTCCAGACTCATCGGGGAAAAAGTTAAAATGGTCAACTTATCTATTGATGAATATTCTGGTAATTCATGCTTGATATTATTTTATGCGTTGGGGTGCTGGCTCACGTTAAAAATGTAGAACATGTAGTATATAGATGCTCAACATTGTTGAAAAAAGGCGGCAAAATTATTATTGAAATTACACCCTCGAAATCTATCTTTCAATATATATTATGGCCTTTTTATTTTATTCGAAATCTCATTGATAGAAACCCCAATGGGTATGTGATTAATAAAATCACTGATGGTGACTTGATTTCTCAATGCGACAAGCACTCATTGAAACATCTTCATTGTAAACATCACTCATATCCTTTCACTGGGCTAAAAAAACTCCCTGTTGAAATGCAAAGAAAGTGGGCATTTCTTTTATGTAAAGATAATTTCCTATTCAGGATTAGGTTGGAACATCTTTTTTTATTCGAAAAAAAGTAGGGTAAAACGCTTTCTGCTATAACGATAAATCGTTATAAATTACTACTGAAATTCATTTGTTACATTGATTGTTAGGTGAACCGATTTATATGAACTGGCTTATTACAGGCGGCTGTGGGTTTCTTGGTACTTCCTTAATAACTAGTCTTCTTTCGGAAAATAATAAACATAAAATTAGGGTTCTTGATAATCTTAAAACAGGTACTCTTGTTGATCTAGCAAACGTGTGTGATTTTAAAAAAATCAATGCAAGTAATGCATCATTCATACATGATTATGTCGAATTTGTAGAAGGAGATATTCTTGATGAAACTCTGGCAATTTTAGTTGCCAAAGACTCTGATGTTATAGTTCATTTTGCAGCCAATACTGGCGTAGGGCCCTCAGTAGATGATCCAAGAAAGGACATGCTTGTAAATATAGTCGGTACTTTCAATTACCTGGAGGCTGCCAGGCTAAATCATATAAAGCGCTTTGTGTTTGCCTCCAGTGGTGCACCGGCAGGTGAAATTGAGCCACCAATTCATGAAGAGATTGCGCCCCATCCTGTCTCACCCTACGGTGCCAGCAAGCTGGCCGGGGAAGGTTATAACTCAGCATATAACAGGACTTTTGGAATTGAGACTGTTGTATTGCGTTTTGGCAATGTTTACGGACCAGGTTCTTTGCATAAGAACAGCGTTGTTGCCAAATTTATTCGGCAGGCACTGCTGGGAGAAATGTTGGAGATCTACGGCGATGGTGGTCAAACCAGAGACTTTATTTATATCGACGACCTGATAGATGCCGTATTGAGTGCCGCAATAAAACCCGACATTGGTGGCCAGCTTTTCCAGATTGCCAGTAGCAGGGAGACCACTGTCAGCGAAATTGCGGATACTATCGTTAAGGTACTGCTGGCCAAAGGTGTTGGTGATGTCTCCATTGTAAATGGTGATACACGCAAGGGGGACGTACTGAGAAATTTCTCTGATACCAGTAAAGCTCGCAAAATGCTGGGCTGGAAAGCGCAAACCGGTCTTCATGAAGGCCTGGAGGCAACCGTGGATTATTTTATGAATTTAAAGAAAGAAGAGCTATGAGTCATTATTTTCAAGACAAATCGGTGCTGATAACAGGTGTTTGCGGCACTGTCGGGGCGGAGCTTGCCAGGCAATTGTTAAACTCACATGAGTTCAGGTTAAAGGAACTGGTGGGGTTGGACAATTCTGAAGGTGAGCTATTTCATCTCGACCAGATGTACCTGGATGAAGAGCGTGCACGTTTTTTTGTTGCTGACATAAGGGACAAGGATACCATTGAAGGGAAATTTGATGGCGTGGACATCGTTTTCCATTGTGCAGCCCTGAAGCATGTCATTCTATGTGAGCGTTCACCAGAACAGGCGGTTCTGAGTAATATCATGGGCGTGCAGAATGTTATCAGTGCCTCAATCACGAATAACGTCAAGAAAGTGATCTTCACCAGTTCAGACAAGGCTGTGAATCCAACCAACGTCATGGGGACATCCAAATTGATGGGTGAAAGGCTGATGACCGCCGCCAACAGTAACAAACGCCATGGCCCTGTGTTTGCGTCAACTCGTTTCGGTAATGTGCTTGGTTCCAGTGGCTCCGTGATTCCCATATTTCACAACCAGATTGCCAAAGGTGGTCCGGTAACCCTGACATCTGAATCCATGACCCGGTTTGTGATGAGTATTGAAGCTTCTGTCCAACTGGTCATTGATTCAGCAATCCAAGCTCACGGAGGAGAAGTCCTTATTACCAAAATGCCTGTTGTGCGTATCGTTGACCTGGCGAAAGCCATGATTGAGGCACTGGCTCCTGTCTATGGGCATGATCCGCAGGATATCGACGTGGTAAATATTGGGACGAAACCCGGTGAAAAATTATACGAAGAATTGATGAGTGATGAGGAAACCCGCAGGGCGCTCGAGCTAGGTGACTATTTCAGCGTACTGCCGGCATTCAGAGGAATTTATGAGGATATTGACTACAGTTATGATGATATCGTCTCTGACGATGTCACCGACCCCTATATATCTTCTGAACAGGGATACCTGACCGTGCCTGAAATTATAACCATGCTCAATAAGTACAACTTGCTGACCCCTCCGTATGAAAAGACCAGTCAACGATACTGGCCTGGTGACAAAAAGGAGGTTCGCTGATGAGAGTGATGATCCTCGGGGGAGATGGTTATCTTGGTTGGCCAACGGCGATGAATCTGTCGGCTCATGGACACGATGTTCTGGTGGTAGACAACTATCTGCGTCGGAACCTGATGAAAAGCCAGAACGTAATTCCTCTGTATCCTGTTCCTGAACTGGATGAACGTACTGCATTATGGAATACCGACCATGACAACAGGATTACCTTTGCACTGGGCGATCTCAATGAATGGGATTTCATAGCAGGCCTGTTCCGGGATTTTGAGCCGGAGACTATCGTACATTATGCTGAGCAGCCATCGGCGCCATTTTCCATGCTCAACCGTGAGTCCGCCATGCTGACCTTGCAGAATAATATCTCAGTTACGGCAAATCTCATTTTTGCCGTATGGGAATTTGCCCCCCAGGCGCACATCGTAAAGCTTGGCACTATGGGTGAATATGGAACTCCGGATATCGATATCGAAGAAGGGTGGCTGGATGTCGAACACAATGGTCGCCACCAGAAATTCCTTTACCCGCGTCAAGCTGGCAGTCTTTACCACACCACCAAAGTCATGGATACCGACCTGTTGTGGTACTACACACGCATGTGGGATCTCAGTGTGACGGATCTTATGCAGGGCCCCGTGTATGGCATATTCACCGATGAAGCCACCAGTGACGAAAGGCTGCTGACCTTCCTGAGTTACGATGAGATATTCGGTACAGTATTGAACCGCTTCATTGTTCAGGCCGTTGCAGGTATTCCACTGACTGTCTATGGGAAAGGTGGGCAGACCCGCGGTTACCTGAATATAAAAGATACCCTCAACTGCATAAGACTCTCTGTGGAGAATCCTGCAGATGCAGGAGAGCTGCGTATTTTTAACCAGTTTACGGAAACATTTAGTGTCAATGATCTGGCGGCCAAGGTGAGCGGGGCAGCTGGGTCGCTGGGGCTAGATGTCACCGTGAACAACCTGCCTAACCCAAGAAAAGAAATGGAGGAACATTATTACAATCCGAAGAATACTGGTTTACTGGAACTTGGATTGGAGCCGCATTTCCTGACAGAAGATGTACTCGTCGAGATGCTGGAAAAAGTGATTCAGCATAAGGCTGAAATCAACAAGGACGTGATTCACCCTGCCACCAGCTGGACCTGAATGTGCAAGAGGCCTTGCTCAGAGTCGCGAATATCATCGAAGAAGGGCGTTGGGGCGGTCCGCAGAAACGTATCAGTCTGATTGCCCACGCACTCAGGTCCCATGATGTGGAAACAACCGTCCTGCTGCCCAACAGGGATTCAGGCTATTTCAGGGAATGTCTTCAATCAATGGACATTCCCCACTTGTCTCTGCCCATACAACGGCTTGGAAAAGATCCTTTCACTTTTCTGCTTTATCTGGTGACTTTTCCCTTCGATATCCTTGTCCTTTACCGGACATTGATGAAAGGAAAATTTGCACTTGCCCATGTGAGCGGAGGGGCCTGGCAGATAAAGGGAGTGCTTGCATCAAGAATGGCGGGTATCCCTGTTGTCTGGCATCTCAATGATACCAGTATGCCCGGAATGCTGGTTGCCATTTTCAGGAAACTGGGAAGGCTGTCGAATGCTTTTTTTACCGCTTCCAGGCGAACCCGGGATTATTACCTGAAGTTTCCGGAGTTTGCAGATCATCCAGCGTTTCTGGTTCCTGCCCCGGTTGATACGCAGGAAAACAATCCTGACAGGGCAGGCAGGGATGAAAGCTTGGATGTTTATGCGCAACCCCGAATTGTCACCCTCTGTAACATAAATCCTGTCAAAGGCCTTGAAACATTGATTCGTGCGGCTTCGCTGCTCAAAAAGGACATGGAATCGCTGACTATTCTTGTCGTAGGCAAAGTGCCTGACAGCCAGAAGCAGTATTTCCAGTCTCTCAGGGAGCTGGTGCAAACACTACAGGTGGAAGATGTCGTCCACTTTACCGGTAGCCGCGAGGATATCCCTGCAGTACTCAATACCGTCGAGCTTTATGTCTGTTCTTCCGTAGCAGAATCAAGCCCGCTTGCCGTTTGGGAGGCCATGGCGATGAAGCTACCGGTAGTGAGTACCGATGTCGGAGATGTTCCACACTATCTGCATCAGGATGAAAGTGGAATAATAGTCCCCGTGGGGGACCATGCAAAAATGGCGGCAGCCATCAAAAAGGTGCTGGGGGATAAGCAATTTGCCAACAAACTCGGAGCCTCAGCCAGGGAAGTGACTGTCAAAGAGCTGGATACCTCTGTCATTGCGTCACTGACTGCACAGGGTTATCGTGATGTTTATGATCAATTTATGAATACCGGGAAAAAATAAAACATGTTTGAAAAGAAAAAAATCCTGATCACCGGTGGCACCGGATCTTTTGGCAATGCTGTGCTCAAGAGGATGCTCGACAGTGATATCGGAGAAATCAGGATATACAGCCGCGATGAGAAAAAACAGGATGATCTCAGGAAACAGCTGAATTCGGACAAGGTCAAATTCTATATCGGTGATGTCAGGGACTTGCGCAGCCTTGAAGATGTGACATCCGGGATTGATTATATTTTCCATGCCGCTGCATTGAAGCAGGTGCCTTCCTGTGAGTTCTATCCAACAGAAGCGGTAAAGACCAATATACTTGGTACGGAAAACCTTATCGATGCAGCAATCAGGAACAAAGTGGGCAAGGTTGTCTGTCTGAGTACGGACAAGGCTGTATATCCCATCAATGCTATGGGGCTGTCAAAAGCCATGATGGAAAAAATCCTGATTGCCAAAACGCGGAATCTTGATGCCAGTGATACTGTTGGATGCTGTACACGTTACGGTAATGTCATGGCTTCTAGAAATTCCGTAATCCCTTTATTCGTCCAGCAGCTACAATCGAATATCCCCCTGACTATGACGGATCCGGCAATGACCCGGTTCATGATGTCACTGGAAGAATCGGTTGATCTTGTTCTGTTTGCACTAGAGCATGGTCAGAATGGAGAAATTATCGTACAGAAAGCACCTGCGGTGACTATCGGTACGCTCGTTGAAGCCTTGAAAACCATTTTCGAAAAACCGGATCATCCTGTAAGAATTATCGGGACAAGACATGGTGAGAAGCAGTATGAAACGCTGCTGAGCAGGGAGGAAATGTCATCTGTGATTGAAATGAATGATTTTTTCCGGGTAGTGCCAGATACCCGTGACCTCAATTATTCAAAATTCTTTGAGGAAGGAGAGACATCCATTACTGAACACCACGATTATACGTCCCATAATACCTACAGGCTTGACCTAAATGAGACTATGGATATGTTGATGAAGCTAGACTACATCAGGCTTTCCCTTGAAGGCAAAATCGTCAATTCGACGCCCTGAATCATGAAAGTCCTGATTACCGGAGCAAATGGCTTTATCGGCCGTAACCTGCGTACCAGGCTTGCAGAGGATGGCAGCTATGAGGTTGACCAGTTCACGAGAAGTGATTCCCTCGAGAACCTTTTCCAGAAAGTCAGGAATGCAGATCGCATAGTTCACCTGGCGGGAGTCAACAGGCCTGAAAACATGGAAGCCTTTGATGAGGTGAATCGTGGGCTGACCAGCGCCCTGTGTGATTTTATGGCGTCCGGGAATCTTGATACTCCGGTTATTTACACTTCATCAATCCAGGCCGGGTCTGATAATCCCTATAGTGCAAGTAAACTGGCTGCCGAAAAAAGCCTTATAGCTTTGTCAGATGAGTGCAGCACGCCTGTTTCCTTGTTTCGGCTACCCAATGTGTTTGGCAAGTGGTGTCGTCCGGATTACAACTCGGTGGTCGCCACATTCTGTCACAGGATAGTTCACGGCATACCCGTCGATATTCACGACCCTGACAAGGTTATTAATCTCGTTTACATTGATGATGTCATCTCCAAGTTTATAGAGGTGCTCAAGTCTCCCCACGAAGGATGTGAATTTGTCGGGGTCGAACCTGTATATAACATTACCCTGGTTGAATTGGCCGATACGCTGGCTCGTTATCATGACAGTAGGAATAACCTGATCACGGAAGATGTGGGATCAGGTTTACAGCGGGCTTTGTATGCTACCTATCTGAGTTATCTGGAGCCTGACAACTTTTCCTATGGACTCACGGCACACAAGGATGAACGGGGAGCCTTTGTTGAATTTCTGAAAACCAGAAATTCAGGCCAGGTTTCCTACTTTACAGCCAGACCCGGTGTGACCAGGGGTGGACATTATCACCATACAAAGAATGAGAAGTTTCTTATTGTTCAGGGAGAGGCTCTATTCAAATTCCGCCATGTTGAAACTGGAGATTACCACCAACTAAAAGTATGTGCCGATACACCGCAGGTAGTGGAAACCGTGCCAGGATGGGTACATGATATAACCAATACGGGAAGTGGTGACCTTGTAGTGCTTTTGTGGGCGAATGAGATCTTTGATGATGCTTCACCCGATACGATAGGAGCATCCCTTGATGGGTGACTTGAAAATGAAAGTAATGACTGTTGTCGGAACACGCCCCGAAATCATCCGGCTGTCCAGGGTAATTGCCAGGCTGGATGAACATTGTGACCATATTCTGGTACACACCGGGCAGAATTATGATTATGAACTCAATGAAATATTTTTTACCGACCTGGGCATACGAAAACCTGACTACTTTCTCGAGGCCGCAGGTGGAAGTTCCAGTGAGACCATTGGTAACTGCATCATTGAATCTGACAAGGTATTGGCCAGTGAAGAGCCAGAGGCATTGCTTATCCTGGGTGATACAAACAGTGCTTTAGTGGCGATTGCTGCAAAAAGGCGAAAGATTCCAGTTTTTCATATGGAGGCCGGGAATCGTTGTTTCGATGAACGGGTTCCCGAAGAAATCAACCGGCGCATCGTTGACCATACCGCAGATATCAATATGACTTATAGTCAGATAGCCCGTGAATACCTTCTGCGAGAAGGGTTGTCCGCTGATCGGATTATTTGTACGGGCAGCCCCATGGGAGAGGTCCTGAATCATTATCGGTCGGGAATAGAAAATTCCTTAATTTTGCAAACACTGAATCTCGAAGCGGAAAAATACTTTGTCGTGAGCTGGCATCGCGAGGAAAATATTGATAACCCGGTAAACTTCAATGATTTCTGTGAGACACTGAATGCCCTGGCGGAAAGAGATTCGATTCCAATCATCGTGTCGACGCATCCGAGGACTCGTCAGCGGCTTGAAAAATCCGGATTTGAATTTTCCTCTCTGGTAAGTTTCATGAAACCTTTGGGTTTTTGCGACTACCTGCACCTCCAATTACACGCAAAAGCTGTCTTGTCCGACAGCGGAACTATTACTGAAGAGTCGTCCATCATGAACTTTCCGGCACTTAATATCAGGCAAGCTCATGAAAGACCCGAGGGAATGGAGGAAGGTGCCGTGATGATGGCAGGTTTACATAAGGACCGGATTATGCAGGCCTTGTCGGTACTTCAAACGCAGGCAAGGGGGGATAATAGAACACTGGGTATGGTTTCAGATTACGATTTGACTAATGTTTCCGAAAAGGTTGTTCGCATAATTCTCAGTTACACGGACTATGTAAACCGCGTTGTCTGGAAAAAGTACTGATCTGGTCGATCGCATTGTGAAACTTGTTGTAATTGCTGACGCCTATCCCCCCCTGAGAACATCAGCTGCGGTCCAGATAAGAGACCTGGTGTCTGAAATGGTGCATCAGGGACATCATGTGACCTTGCTGTTGCCAGATGCCAAAATTGAAAAATACTGGGACCTTGAACAGAACGGTAATCTCGAAGTGCTGAGGTTGAAAGCGCCGAAAACCAAGGATATCGGTTATGTGCGTCGCGCCATTGCTGAATTCATGCTGTCCTCTGCGCTGTACAAAGCGCTCAAAAGATCACCTTTCCGGGATCGCCGATGGGATGCCCTGGTTTGGTACTCTCCATCAATTTTCTTCGGGAAGCTGGTTAAAAAGCTTAAATGGGAATCTTCCTGTCCTGCCTACCTGATACTCCGCGATATATTTCCGGAGTGGGCTGTGGATATGGGGCTGCTTGGTAAAGGAATTATCTATCGTTATTTTAAAACTGTTGAAAAATTCCAGTACCGCCAGGCAGACACCATCGGTGTTCAGACCAGTTCCAATATCACGTATTTTAAAAAGGAGCATGGCGATTTTTCGGCGAGGATTGAAGTGCTTGATAACTGGTTGTCAGACTCCGAGGTGACATCATGTAGCATCAATCTCAGTACAACAAACCTTTCAGGCCGGCAAATTTTTGTCTATACCGGTAATATCGGTATAGCCCAGGGTATGGATATTCTCATCGACCTGGCCCGGCAGATGAGCCTGGATAAATCAATTGGATTTCTTTTTGTTGGCCGGGGAACAGCGGTTGAGCAGATTAAAGACAGGGCCGCCAGATTCCAACTGGATAATATTTTGTTTCATGACGAAATCACGCCAGAAGAAATTCCCGGTCTCCTGTCACAATGCCATGCGGGCTTGATCGCCCTGGATCCGCGTCATCGAAATGATAATATTCCGGGTAAGTTTCTTGCCTACATGCAAGCGGGGCTACCGGTATTGGCGACAATCAATGAAGGAAATGATCTGGAGACAATGATTCAGCATCATCAGGTGGGCGAGGTGGTAACAAATCATTCTCTGGAGGAGTTGACAGACAAAGCCCGGAAACTGATTAAGCATGGTCGGGATCAGGCAATGAGCAACCGATGCCGGGTACTGGCCAGAGAACGTTTTTCTTCTGCAGCGGCAGTGTCTCAGATTATTGCTTCTTTTAACTGCAAATAACTGTAAATAACGGCAAACTGATAACTGACTACCTGACGCCAATCGCCTTCCAGTCTTAAAAACTTCCCTTTAAGCTTCTCTTTTCTTCCTGCCCCCCTCCAGTACTGACTCTCAATTATGTATCGCTGTTACCATTATCAGTGGCAGCTACATCCCTATATGTATTTTTGTGTTGAGGATTGTGGAGATTGACAATCTCAGTATTGTTTTTCTCTTTTCATCAATACACTGAACAGTAAAAAAACTCCAAGAAATCCATAGAGAGAGTAGGGTTCAAACTGTGGATTCAACAACACAAAAACACCTGTAGCGCCAAATATTGTTGCGGCACAATAGAGCAGCATGACAATGTTTGGCCTGCCAAGACCGTGTTTTAAAAGAAGGTGATGCAGATGGTCGGTGCCCGGCTCAAAAGGTGATTTACCAGTCAGTGGGCGGGCAATCAGCAGGTAGACTGTATCCATCAGGGGAATGGCGAGAAACCAGAGTGCGACAGTAGCCGGGATGATACGTTCCGATCCTCCCTGTGAACTCTCGATAAGTATCCAGGCCAGTATAAAACCAAGCATGGTACTGCCTGAATCACCCAGATATATGAGGGCTGGTTTTTTTACATAAAAACGGAAATTCAGCACTAGGAAGGCCAGCAGGCAGGCAATCAGAATCAGCAAAAATCCATACAGAGCTGGATTGCTGCCACTCAGACTGGTTGCATAGGCCAGGTATACTAGGCAGATCACGACCATGCCACCGGAAAGACCATCCATGCCATCGATCATATTGATCGCATTAATGACTCCCACTGTGGCAAATATAGTCATAACCATGGTAAAGCGGCCCAAAAAGAGCTGCCAGTCCCCGACAAGTTTGCCAAGGGTGATGAGCTGGTTCTCGCCATAGGCTGCCATTAGCCATGCTGCCAGTACCTGGATGCCCAATCTTGCCGTTGCAGGTAATGGGTAATAGTCGTCAATCACACCTGTGAGTAACAACATAGCTGATATACCCAGAAGCAATTCATACTGCCCGAAAACTTCCGGGTTTAGCAGGCAGGCAATGAGCAGTCCGATATAAATTCCAAAACCGCCAATCAGGGGGGTGTCCCTGGTGTGTGATTTACGCCCCCCTGGAGTATCCATTAGTCCCAACTTTCGTGCCAGCGGCCTCAGGACGACTATGGACACCAGTGTGCAAAGGAAGGCCGTGAAAAGAGAGGTGACAGTCATATAATTCCGGATCAGGGAGAGTATGGATTACGAGAAGCCAGGAAAAGCGGCGGATTCTATCATTGAACCTGGCTTGGGCCTATGGTTTTGAATGTCTGCAGGCGCTGGAGAGCAGGTGGCGAGCAGCCCCGTCACGCCGGTTCCTGTGGATAACTTCTTGATGAGTTTGCTTAAAAGATCGGATACACTTGCTTGCATAATTCGTCACACCTTTTCAGCTGGTAGGGTACTCGCAATACATGCGATTAAAAAGCATCAAACTCGCAGGATTCAAGTCGTTTGTAGACCCGACCACAGTCAACCTCCCCAGTAATTTGTGTGCTGTCGTGGGCCCCAATGGCTGCGGTAAGTCCAATATCATAGATGCTGTCAGGTGGGTGATGGGTGAAAGCTCAGCATCCAAGCTCCGTGGTGAAAACCTCACTGACGTCATTTTCAATGGTTCCGGCAATCGCAAGCCCGTTGGCCAGGCCTCTGTAGAACTAATCTTTGATAATTCAGACCATACTGTTAAAGGGGAATATGCCGCGTTTGCCGAGATTTCCGTCAAGCGCGTAGTCAATACCGAAGCCCAGTCTACCTATTTGCTCAACGGCACCAAATGCCGGCGTCGAGATATCCAGGATATTTTCCTGGGGACAGGGCTGGGCCCCCGGAGTTACTCCATAATTGAACAGGGGATGGTCTCAAACCTGATTGAGTCCAAGCCTGAAGAGCTCCGGGTCTTTATTGAAGAAGCGGCAGGTATTTCCAAGTACAAGGAAAGGCGACGGGAAACCGAGAACCGGATCAAGCGTACTCGCGAAAATCTGGAGAGATTAACGGATATACGCGAAGAGCTTGAGCGACAGCTGGAGCGCCTGCAACGCCAGGCACGCGCTGCTGAAAAGTATAAGGAATACAAGCAACAGGAGCGTGATACCACTGCCAATCTGCAGGTGTTGCGCTGGAAACGCCTGAATGAAAGGGTAAGCAGGGCCCAGAAAGAAATTAGCGAACTTGAAGTCCAGTTGGAAGCCAGCGTTGCCAAATCCCGATCCCTGGAAGCAGACATGGAGAAAATGCGCCAGGAAAGTACTGAGGCAAACGATACTTATCAGGAAATCCAGAGCACCTACTATGCCCTTGGAAATGAAATCACCCGTATTGAGCAGAATATTGAGTACCAGGGGCAACGAAAACAGCAACTGGAGCTTGATTTGGGTGAAATCAAGGAATCACTCCAGCATTTCCAGAAAGAGCTGACCGAGGATGTGGCAAAAATTGCGGAACTGGAGAGCTCTCTGGCTGAAATCGAGCCGGCTCTGCAGGAGGCCCGGGATAAGGAGCAGGCCTCAGCAGCCACATTGGCCCAGGCAGAAGAGAAAATGCAAAACTGGCAGCAGGAATGGGACCAGTTCAACGAAGATGCTGCCGAAACCTCCCAGAAAGCCGAAGTGGAACAGGAACGAATCAATCATCTGGAAAATATCGTTGAGCGCGGTAAACAGCGCAAATCTTCCCTGAAGCATGAACTTGAGAACCTTGAGACACCGGATTCATCGGACCTGGAAGGACTTGAGGAAAAATTGCGTGTATTGATGAGCAAACAAAGTACCCAGGAAGAGCAGCGGGGAGCGCTTAACACTAAAATAGAAAAAGCAAGGCAGGCAATCAAGGCCAGTAGCGAAGAACTGAACGACAGGCGTAGCCAGCTGCAGACCATGCTGGGGCAGAAATCCTCCCTGGATGCTCTTCAGAAAGCGGCTCTGGGTCGAAACGACAGGAACACGATCAACTGGCTGGAAACGAATAACCTGGCTGGAAACGCGCGACTTGGTGACGGTCTTCAGGTTGAAGACAAATGGGACACCGCCATGGAAATGGTTTTAGGCCAGAGTCTTCAGGCGGTATGTGTGGATGATCTAGACGCTGTGGGTGAGATACTCGAGGACTTCACGGATGGGGCTCTTCAAATTATAGATACGGGATACCAGGGAACGACTAAAGGCAAAAATCCCGCCATAGAGAATGTCCCCCTGACCGAGAAGATCAAGTCTTCGCAGAACCTCTCGGCAATGCTTGCTGGTATTTACTGTGCAGAAACTTTGCAGGAAGCCCTTGCCCAGCGTCAGCATCTCGCCGCTGGAGAGTCATTAATAACCCCCCAGGGAATCTGGCTGGGTCCTTCCTGGCTGAGGGTTTCCAGGGACTTCGATGAAAAGGCGGGCGTCATTCAGCGCCAGCAGGAACTTGAAGGGTTGGAAAACCGCATTTCCACAGCAGAAAAACAGATTGGCCAGACCCTTGAGAAGCAGAAAAATGAAGAAGCCCTGCTAGAGACCCTGGAATCGGACCGTGATGGTCTTTTGAAGGAGCTTACGGATGTAAACAGCGAATTGACTGAGCTGAGCTCAGATAAATCAGCCCGATTGACTAAAATCGAGCAGGCTGAAAAACGTCGTGAACGTCTGATACAGGAAATCAGTGAACTCGAAAACCAGCTGGAAGTCGAAAAAACCAATATCCGCAGTTCCCGTGAAAATCTGGAAAGTATTCTCGACAGAATGGAGCAGCATACAGTTCGACGGGAAGTACTAATAGGCAGCCGAGATGAATATCGCAGTGCCCTTGACCAGGCACGTGAGCATGCCGTGTCCGACAAGGACAGCTCACATACCCTGGCATTACAACATCAGACTCTCTCAGCCCAGCTGGACTCCCTGAAACACAATATGCAAAGACTCTCAAGCCAGGTTGACTCCTATGAGAACAGGGAAAAGCAACTGGAGGAATACCTTGAACAGGCGGATGTGCCCATTCCTGCCCTGAAAGAAGAGCTTGATGAAAAGATGGCCTCTCGTCATGCAATGGAGGGCAAGCTTGGTCAAGCCAAGATCCGTGTAGATGAAATTGACCATCAGCAAAGGGAACTGGAAAGCGGCCGCAACACCGCCCAGGAAGATTCCCAGAGGATTCGTGATGATCTCGTAGGTAAACGTCTGGGTATAGAAGGCGATACAGTAAAGCGTGCGGCAATTGAACAGCAACTGGAGGAAACCGATTACAAGCGGGATGAAGTTCTGGCCAGCATACCGGATGAGGTAACCGAGCATAGCTGTGAAGAAGAGCTTGAAAGGCTTGGAAATCGTATCAATCGGTTGGGCCCGATCAATCTGGCGGCCATTGATGAATATGATTCACAGTCTGAACGCAAGGTTTACCTTGATGAGCAGAATGAGGATCTTGAACGTGCTTTGAAAACACTGCAGAACGCAATTCGCAAGATTGACAAGGAAACGCGCACCCGCTTCAAGGAAACCTTTGACAAGATTAATAATGGGTTACAGGAGTTGTTTCCCAAGGTATTTGGAGGGGGGCATGCCTACCTCAATATGGTGGGTGAGGATCTGCTGGATACCGGTGTAGAAATAATGGCCAGGCCACCTGGCAAGAAGAACAGCACCATCCATCTGCTCTCTGGTGGTGAAAAAGCGATGACAGCCATCGCACTGGTATTCTCAATATTCCGTCTGAATCCATCACCCTTCTGTATGCTTGATGAGGTTGATGCACCGCTGGATGATGCCAATGTCGGTCGCTATATCGATATGGTGAAGGAAATGTCTGGTCTGGTACAGTTTATCTTCATTACGCATAATCGGATTACCATGGAACAGGCGCACCAGTTGATGGGTGTAACCATGCATGAGCCCGGTGTTTCAAGACTCGTAGCAGTAGATATAGATGAAGCGGCGGAGATGGTAGCTGTGTAGCTGCTGTCACGCGAAATACGCCAGGGGATAATGTAGAACCAGCATGTCAGGGCATGACACTGGGAACCGTAACAGCTTAAAATTCAGACTCAGGTAGGTTAGAGAGACCAATATAGCAAAATGGGTATCAGAGACTGGTTAGCCATCATTGTCATTGTCTTTATCGTGCTGATCCTGCTCGATGGTTTTCGGCGCAAGTGGCTCGAGCGTAAAAGAAGCCTTCGTGTCAAAATCGACAAGAACATCCCTCCCGATGACGTTGGTGAGGTCGATGATATTCTCATCAAATCAGAACTTCCCAATGGTGGTGCTCGCATAAAAAATCGTTCCGGTCATTATGTTGATGATGATCAGGATGAAAGTGATGTTCCTGTGCTCATGGAATCAGTGGACATCGATGATGAGGATATTGAGGATTACCCCGCTGAAGATGAAGATCAGGCTATAGATACCCTGACAGAAGAGGAGTATTTTGCTGATGAGGCTGAAGAAGAGGAGGACCAGGCTGCCCCTGATGAAAGTGAAGACATAGACGAATTTGTACCCGAAAATGGATTCGAATCCTTCACTGCCCTGGATGAGGAACCTGAGGAATTGTCAGCAGGTTACCATGACGGGCTGGATGACAGTGTAGATGAGGAAGATGACCAGGATGACGTGTCATCGCTTGATGCTGAACAGTCTATTTCTGAACCAGAAGCAGAGGTGGGAGAGGATAATCCGTGGGAAAGCGCCGGACTTGAAGAAGAGGCAGGTGAAAAGGCAGTAGAGGAAGAAGAGGGTAAAGAGAGCGAAGAGCTTGAACCGGAAATTTCACGCTCGGTATCAGCGACTGATAAATCGTCAGGCGACCCTTCAAATGGGGATCATCAGGATGCCGGGGAAAGGATTGAACCGAGTTTTGGTGAGGAAACACTGACCTTTGAGCATGATGAACGCGGTGAGATCACGCTTGAAAATAATGATCTTTTTGAAGGGCTTCAGCATGATGACGATGATGATATTGATGCCCAGGAGCCCGCTGAAGAAGTTGTTGTAATCAATGTCATGGCCAGAAACGGCAGTACTATTGAAGGCAGTAAATTGCTTCCCGTTCTTCTCAAGCATGGTTTGCGTCTTGGTGAAATGAGTATATTCCATCGACATGCAGATAGTGATGGGAAAGGGCCTGTTATGTTCAGTATGGCTAATATGGTTAAACCGGGGACATTTTCGATCAGTGAGATGGAGACCTTCACCACACCCGGTGTCAGTTTCTTTATGCAGATTCCCAATAAGCTTGACAATATGCAGTGTTTTGACCAGATGCTGAAAACGGCGGAAGCCGTAAAGGATGAGATGGATGCCCAGTTGAAGGATGAAAATCGCAGTGTATTTACCCGCCAGACCATCGAACACAGTCGCCAGAGAATCCGTGATTTTGAACTGGAGATGCTGGCCAGGAAGTAGCAATACCTCCCTGCCGCCAAGCCATGACCTCTCCCCCCGCTGAACTGGTTGAAGAACTGAACTCCCTGCGCAAGCAGATTGAACATCACAGTCGACTGTACTACCGGGATGATTCTCCCGAAATTCCTGACCAGGACTATGACAGACTCTTTGATCGCCTGTTGGAAATAGAACAAGCCTGGCCAGATCTGGTCACACCGGACTCACCCAGCCAGAGAGTTGGCAATGCGCCGCTTGGCGGGTTTGAGCAGGTCAGGCATGAAATCCCCATGTTGTCGCTAGACAAGGTGACCAGTGAAGCAGAGCTCCAGCGTTTTGAGGAGAGGATCCGAAAGCGCCTGGTTGATATTGATACTATTGAATACAGTTGCGAGCCCAAAATAGATGGCGTCGCGGTGAGCCTGCTCTATGAAAATGGCCTCTTGGTCCGGGCTGCCACTCGTGGTGATGGCCGGACCGGTGAACTCATTACCCATAATGTCAAAACTATCAATGATATACCCCTGCGCCTGGATGGCGATGGGTTTCCCGGATTGCTCGAAGTAAGGGGGGAAATCTACATGACCAGATCCGGGTTTTCCCGGATGAATAAGCAGGCCTTGGCGACGGGAGAAAAAGTTTTCGTCAATCCCCGTAATGCTGCAGCAGGTACCCTTAGACAGCTTGACCCCAGGATCACCGCTAAAAGACCACTGAAAATGTTCTGCTACAGCTATGGTCTGGTGGAACAGGGCACTCTACCTGAAACCCTTGGTGGTGTGTTCGAGTCCTTTGATCGTTGGGGGCTACCAGTGAATCCGGACAGAACAATTCTCCAAGGAGTGAGCGATTGTGCCGGATATTGTGACGCACTGCTGTCGCGAAGAAGCGAACTGGATTATGAAATAGATGGCGTGGTGATCAAGGTAAATCATTTTAATCTTCAGGACATACTCGGTATGAATGCCAGATCGCCACGCTGGGCCATGGCATATAAATTCCCGGCCGAGGAAGTGGCCACTGTACTTAATGACGTGGAGTTCCAGGTCGGGCGAACAGGTACTATTACCCCGGTAGCACGCCTTGAACCGGTGTTTGTCGGAGGAGTGACTGTCAGTAATGCCACACTTCATAATATGGATGAAATAGAGCGGCTGGATATAAGAATTGGCGATTCTGTGATTATTCGCAGGGCCGGAGATGTGATTCCAAAAGTGGTCTCCGTGATACGTGAGCGACGTCCCGCCCACGCCAGGAAAATCTCGCCGCCAACGGCATGTCCTGTTTGCCATTCAGACATTGAACACCTTGAAGACGAGGTATTGATGCGGTGTACTGGCGGACTTTTCTGTCGCGCCCAACGTATGCAGTCGATTATTCATTTTGCATCCCGGGGAGCAATGGACATAGATGGCCTTGGGACCAAGCTTATTGAGCAGCTCGTCGATCGGAACATGCTTAAGTCAGTCGCTGATATTTACACCATCAGTGCAGATGAATTGCTGGAACTCGATAGAATGGGGCAAAAATCTGCAGACAACCTGATAAATGCCATAGAAAAAAGTAAACAGGTGCCTTTGTCACGTTTTCTATTCGCCCTGGGTATCAGGGAAGTAGGTGAAGCTACGGCACAGTCCCTGGCCAATAATTTTGGTACGCTGGCAGCTGTGCGGTCGGCCACGGAAGAATCTCTTACCGAAATTGATGATATAGGCCAGGTGGTCGCTCATCATATTCGGGCATTTTTCCATGAATCCCATAACCAGGAAGTTATTGATAGCCTTCTGGCAGCCGGCGTTGTGCCGGCTGAAACCGATAGGAAAAATGAAGGGGAACTGCCGCTTGCAGGTAAGACCTATGTTGTTACCGGGACGCTGGATTCTATGGGGCGAAGTGAAGCCAGGGAAAAGTTAGTAGCGCTTGGAGCCAAGGTAGCCGGTAGTGTTTCGAGAAAAACAGACTGTGTTATTGCTGGCCCGGGGGCTGGCTCCAAACTGACGAAAGCCGAGGAACTGGATATTCCGGTTATTGATGAGCTGGGATTTCTTTCGCTGCTTGCGCAGCATGACATAACGCCCTAAAAGCGTGTAAAGTAGCCACTCTTATCTGAATCTGACCCTGTTTTACCGACCAACCTAATGAGAAGTATCCTGGCAATTCTTGCGTCACTGGTCCTTGTTTCCTGTGCCACCACGCCACCTCAAAACACCTCGAACATCTGCAGTATGTTTGAAGAAAGGCGTAGCTGGTACAAAGCTGCCGTCAAATCTGAGCGCCGCTGGAAAACTCCTCTTACGGTATCCATGGCTATTATTCAGCAAGAGTCTTCATTTCAGTCCAGGGCCAAGCCGGAACGCACAAAACTTCTTGGCTTCATTCCCTGGCGTCGTCCATCCAGTGCCTTCGGATATGCCCAGGTTCTTGATCAGACCTGGACGGAATACAAGGCCGATGCCGGCAACTGGGGTGCGAGACGGTCAAGCTTTGCCGATGCGGTGGATTTTGTGGGCTGGTATACAAACAAGTCCACTAGAGTAAATGGTATTGAACGTAATGACGCATATAACCATTACCTGGCTTACCATGAAGGTAATGGTGGCTTTACCCAGCGTACCTATAGCAACAAACAGTGGCTAATTGATGTGAGCCGCAAGGTCCAGGCTAATGCCAGTTTGTATGCCCGACAGTATGATCAATGTAAAAAAGAGTTAAGTAGAAACTGGCTGATGAGGTTGTTGTTCTGAACTGGTGGGGAAAAATAATAGGTGGAAGTCTCGGCTTCATGCTCGGTGGACCTTTGGGTGCTGCTCTGGGTGCTGCATTCGGGCATAACTTTGATAAAGGGATGTCCGGTCTTGGTAAGGTTGGGTTTACGGGGGATATCCAGAGAATACAGACGGCTTTTTTCACCGCAACCTTTTCGGTGATGGGGCATCTTGCAAAATCAGACGGGCAGGTATCCCGCGCCGAAATCCATATAGCTGAAGACCTCATGAGTCAGATGCGATTGAATGCTTCCCAGAAGCAGGTTGCACAGCGTCTTTTTAATGAAGGCAAAAAGAAAGGATTTCCCCTGGATGATGCTTTAATGCAGTTCCGACAAGAATGCCATCGCCGCAAATTGCTCCTGCAGATGTTCATGGAAATCCAGGTGGCTGTTGCTCTTTCTGACGGAGAGCTGCAAAAATCTGAATTACAAATCCTTCAGCATTGTGCCAGTCGCCTGGGATTCACAGGGGTAGAATTCCAGGGCATTCTGCAACGTATTCAGGCCCAGGTACACAGCCAGGCTCAACCCCGGACTCAACAGGGGATGCCACTTGAGGATGCATATAAACTGCTGGGAATTACGAGTAGCGCTTCAGAACAGGACGTAAAAAAGGCTTACCGGCGTCAAATGAATCAGCATCACCCGGATAAACTTGTCTCAAAGGGATTGCCGGAAGAAATGATGGAACTGGCCAACAAGAAGGTTCACGACATCAAGCAAGCCTATGAAACCATCAGGGCATCTCGTAAAAAGTAATTTTTCTTAGCCAGCTAAAATCTTGACAAGTATTATCAAGAGTGCCTTTTAAGTCATTGTTTATTATATTTTTATCAATATATATTTCGGCTTCAACATGATTTTCCAGGTAATGTAAATCGATCCGGTGGACAGTCAATGGATCCAGGAGACCGTTCCACTTGTCAAAGAGCATGGACTCCACTTCATGGCGCAGGGGGAGGTCAAGAACTGGTGCGGAGTCGTCCAGTTCAGGGTCTATGTGAACAACCACGTCAGCGATATCAGGGAAATGATGCCTGAGTGAAGCGCTTACGTGATCCGCAAGATAATGTCCTTCTGACACTGAAATCCTGTTATCTACCTGAAGATGCAGGTCAACAAATATCCTTCCTCCGTGGAGACGTGTTCTCAGTTCATGGGAGTCCCGAATACCTTCAATAGATCTGATATGCTGCCTGATTTTCTCCACTTTTCCTTCAGGCACTGCAGTGTCTACAAGTTCCTGAAGACTTGTACTGATGAGATCCCAGGCAATCTTGCCAATCATCAGGGCTACAAAAATGGCGGCGAGCAGGTCCGTTATAGGGTAGCCGAGCATGGCACCCAGAACCCCAATAAATACGGCAACTGAAGACAAGGCGTCAGTGCGGCTGTGCCAGGCATTAGCCAGTAGAAGTGAGGAATTTGTTTTTAGCGCTACTTGCCTAGTGTATCGGTAGATCCACTCCTTGGACAGAATACTGAATAAGGCAATAACCAGGCCGGTCCAGCCAGGAACCGGCAAGGACTGCTGTTGATAGAGTCGTCGAATACTGTCAAAGCAGATGACACTGGCTACTCCAAAAAGCACTATCCCAAGGATGATAGTGCCCAGGGTTTCAAATCTGCGATGACCATAAGGATGTTTTTGGTCAGGTTTGGCATGTGAGATTCTGGCAACCAGCAATACAAAGGCATCAGTCACCAGGTCTGACAGGGAATGAATACCATCGGATACGAGTGCGAAAGAGTTTGCTGTCAGTCCGACGATAATTTTCAGCACCCCAAGCACGAGATCCAGAACAGCCCCGACCAGGGTTACCCGTGTCGCCGCTTTTAGTGAATGCTGGTCCAGTTCATTGCTCATATGAAGTAATTATAGAGGTCGGAAAGAAAAAAAGCCTGGCTAATGCCAGGCTTTCAACCAACTTCAACTATCAAGAATCTATCAAGAATGAAGTTAAATAACGAAGCAAATGATACAGCGACCACAGTGCATCTACTTCAATTATGTTAGAAGGGCAATTCCAGTAAAAGTTCCCTCCCGGTCTGTTTTTATAGTTGCCTGATTTCCATTTCCAGGGATTCGGCTTCATTGACCATTGCCTTGCTGGTGATGAGCCCCATAGCCGGCTCTGTATTGGCCAGGTATTTTTCAGTAACTGATTTGAGCTCTTCAATAGTTACTGACAGTACATTCTTGCGAAAACGGGCTCGCTGTTCCCGGTCACGCCCGAATAACTCATTGTAAAAGGCCTGTTTTGCGGTGCCGGCGGGAGAGGTTGGTTTATCCAGGCTTGAGATGACACCAAGCACAGCTTCCTCCAGAGCCCTGGTTGCATGGGATGTATTCATCATCCAGTCAATGGACCTCCTGTAATCGTTGAAGGTTTCACTGAGACGGGGGTCCCGGTATGAGAAAAACCGGAATGTTGCGGTACCGGAGTCCTGGGATGATCCACCTCCATAGGCACCACCCTGCTCACGAATGGTGCGGTGGAGATAACCATTGCGCAAAAAGCCACCAAGGACTGTAAGAGCTGCAGCATCTTCATGGCCTACTGGAACTGTAGGGAATGCCATGGCGCAGAAATTTACCTGGGTATTGGCTATCCAGGCTTCCCGTACGTTTTCCCTGCAAGGTGTATAAATAAAGCGGGAAACATCACCAGACTCGGCGTTGTGTTGTTTCCAAGTATTTTCAATGGATTCTACAAGGTTTAATTTTTCAGTATCTTCACCAATGAGTAGAAACTGTTTTTTGCCGTTCATCAGCCGCGACTGTATGCGGGCAAGTCCATCAGCAAAGCGGGCAATTTCATTACTGTCACTGAACGTGCGGGTAAGGGAGCGCAGTTTGCTGATGCCAGCCATCCCTGAGCTGTTGTAGTTCATGGCGGCAATCGGGCTCAACCTGCTGCAGGCAACGCCAATAGCAAGACTATGACCATGGCTGGTAATACTTTGTTCTTTCCTTGAATAGATCTGCGTCATGATCTCACGAATTCGCTGATGCTCATCAAAACGGCAGTCCAGTAGTGTATCCCGAATCAGTTCACTGACCCTGGACTGGTTTGGATACAGGGATTTCCCGGATACAACCAGGTAGCTGTCAAAGGACTGTTCGTCATCAACCTTGCTACGCATGCTGGTATGCATGCTGATCCCGCCGCTGATGGCAGATTGCAGAGCCTGGATTTCAAGATAGCTTTTGGCCCCGATACCCAACTCAGGGACACAACTGGTGAAATAAGGGAGCATGTCTTTACTGGCAGAATCCATATCCGGCAGCGACATGATTACCTGCTGGTAACTCAGTCCGTTGGTTCCCTGGGCATAAAAACGGGCATGGGCTCCAGCCTGGTCAAAATTCAGTTCAAGCGTTTCAGAATGAGGCCATTTGATGTCTTCTGGCACATCATCCAGGGTGACTTTGGGAAGCACCCCGGGATCATCTTCCTGCTCCTGCCGGGCTTTGAGGTGTGCAGCAAGTTCAATGATTTTATGCTTATCACCCTCATCAAGTGTTTCCTTGTAGGCGGCCAGCTTGCGTGCCTCTTCCTCGGCCTGTTTGCTGGATAAGGTTGTATCGGGAATTTCGGTAAGGGTTACCCTGTGCGGATTATCCAGCAGGTATTGGCGAATCAGCTTGGGAATATAGGACGTGTCCTGGATATCCAGCTTGAGTTGTTCCAGGACGGGATCAATATCCAGTAGTTCTATTGGATCGCCGCGATGAGTCGCAGTAGATAGTGAGGCAAGAATGAGTTGCAAACCATAAGGGTAGGAATCACCACTGATTTCACGCTGGCTTAGTTCAAGGGAATGCAGAGCCGCTTCCACCTTGTCCTGATCAATACCATTGCTGGCGATATGTTCAAGAGTGGAGAGGACAAGCGCCTCTATCTTTTCTGCGCTGTCTTCTTTGCAGCCTTCCAGCCCACAGACAAAACTCATTTCCCGGTGCGAGTCTTCCAGTCCACACAGGGGAGAAGGGGCATGCCCCAGATCTGTAGTTTCCAGGGCTTGAAGCAGTGGACTGGCACTATTGTCCAGAAGAACAGAGGCAAGTAGCTGGGCTTTATACATCTCTTCCAGATTGGTACTTTTTCCCAGGAGCCAGCCAATGACGACATGGGTTTTGTCAGTACTGTTTTCTTCGTCCAGAGGATAGCGCTCTGTGACATGTATCGGAGAGGTAAGGCGTTCTTCATCATTGACGGCAATATGGACATCAAGGCGGTCGAATTCCTGCAGGGCGAGTTCTTCAATACGTTGTTGATGTTCACTGGCAGGTATGTCGCCATAGGTCATGAACACGGCATTACTGGGATGATAGTGTGTTTTATAAAAGGCCTTCAGCTGTTCATAGGAGAGAGACGGTATATCTGAAGGCTCACCTCCACTGTTGTAGTGATAGGTCGATGTGGGAAAAAGGTGCTTGCACAGATCCTGCCAAAGCCGGGAAGTAGGAGAGCTCATGGCACCTTTCATTTCGTTAAAGACAACACCCTTATACACGAGAGGTGAATCCGGATTACCCGGTTCAGCAAACTCCATTCGGTGGCCTTCCTGGGCAAAATCGAGTTCGTTTAAAGACGAGAAAAACACGGCATCCAGATAGACCTGGAGCAGATTGTCGAAGTCCTTTCTATTCTGGCTGGCAAATGGATAGGCTGTCCAGTCACTGCTGGTAAAGGCATTCATGAAGGTGTTCAGTGATCTGCGTATCATCATGAAAAACGGATCCCTGACCGGGTATTTTCGGCTGCCACACAATGCGGTGTGTTCCAGGATATGGGCAACCCCGGTGGAATCCATCGGTACCGTGCGTAGTGCGACAAGAAAGACATTTTCCGGGTTGTCGCTGGCCAGGTGATAGTGAAGTGCACCGGTTTTCAGGTGCTCAAATTCCTCTACCGTCACATTAAGTGTTTTAAGGTGCTGGCTGCGTTTGAGTTCAAATGGAAGTGAATGGGCCTGGTTATTTTGGGCAGGGTGTGACGATTCGGACAGTGGCATAGAAAGTTGACTTCTTGTTGAATCAAAGGCCCCGAGTATAGCGTCTCGGGGCAGGTTTGTAGAGTGACAGTGTTGATAAAGTCTGCTAATTTCACAGCGCACACAATGGTGCTGTCACACAATAAAAATAGTCTGCAATGCAGCCAAGTTTGGCTATTTTGCTTGTCCAGGGGAACACATGAGCACGAGATTCTTTCAAATAGCTTCGGCTACACTTTTATTTATCGGGTCTACTTTTACTTTCGCTCAGGGCAGTAATTATGTGCCTGTTACGGATGACATGCTCCGTGATCCGGACCCTGAAGACTGGCTGATGTTTCGGCGTACGCTGGACTCCTGGGGTTATAGTCCACTTGAGCAGATAAACCGGAATACGGTGGAAGATCTTGAACTGGTCTGGTCAGCAGATCTTCATGAAGGCGTACTTCCCAGCACACCGATACAGGAGGGGACCCCGCTGGTTTATGACGGGATCATGTATATGCCAAGCCCGGGGGATGTTATCCAGGCCTATAACGCAACTACCGGAGACATGCTGTGGGAGTATGTAAGACAGATGCCGGAAGACCTCGGCGATTATATCGGTGCAAATAAAACAAACCGTAATATTGCCATTTACAATGACGCCATCATTTTTACCAGTAATGATGAATTCATTATTGCTCTGGATGTAAAAACCGGCGAAGTCAAATGGGAAACCCGGATTCTGGATTACAGAACCCATCCGGCCCAGCAGAGTAATGGTCCAATTGTCATTAATGGCCTAGCCATTTCTGGTAGGAACTGTCAGCCCCCGGCAGGCCCGGAGGCCTGCTTTATCGCTGCCCATGACGCAGACACCGGGGAGGAAATGTGGCGCCTGAACCTGATCGAGTCCCCCGATGAAAATGGTGAGGACAGTTGGGGAGGTGTGCCGTGGGAGCAACGCTGGCATGTTGGAGCCTGGATGGCACCCAGCTATGATCCCGAACTGAACCTCGTTTATATGGGAACATCGGTAACCGCGCCATCGCCGAAGTTTCTGCTCGGTGGCAATGACAATGAATACCTTTATCACAACTCCACCCTGGCCATTCGCCCGGAGGACGGGACTATTGCCTGGTACTACCAGCATCTTGTCGATCACTGGGATCTTGATCACCCCTTTGAGCGCTTGCTGGTCAATACCAAAGTAGCACCAGACCCTGATGAAGTGCCCTGGATTAACCCTGCCATAGATCCAGACAAGGAATATAGGGTCCTGACAGGAATACCCGGAAAGACCGGCGTGGTCTATACCATTGATCGTGAAACCGGTGAGTTTCTATGGGCCAGACCCACGGTTTTCCAGAATGTGCTGGAGAGCATTGATGGTGAAACCGGCAAGGCGACAGTTAATCCAGAGGCTCTCTACCACGAATCTGGGCAACAGCGCGAAATCTGTCCTTCTACCGGTGGAGGCAAGAACTGGTGGGAAGGTGCCTACAGTCCCCTGACTAATGCCATGTATTACGGACTGCAAAACACCTGTATGGACCAGACCGTTACGGCTGAGGAATTGGATCCCTATAATCTGTATGGTGTTTTCAGTCGGGAAAAACTCGCCGAGGGCAGATCCAATGTGGGGACCTTTTATGCTATTTCTGCTGAAACAGGTGAAACTCTCTGGACCTATGAAACAGCCGGAACAGCGATGTCCATGGTTACTACGGCTGGTGGACTGGTATTTGGCGGGGATATTGAGGGTAATTTCCGGGCATTTGACCAGGAAACCGGCGAGGTGCTCTGGGAGGTGAACCTGGGTTCCTCAATTACCGGCTACCCCATCAGTTTTGCCGTTGATGGGCGCCAATATATCTCCATTGGCACGGGAACCTCGGTGACCACGGCCAGCCAGGTGCGTTACCTGGAAGGTACGCCTCCCGGAATAGAAGGGAGGCAGTACGTCTTTGCGCTTCCGGAATAAAATCCCGAAAGACGCCATCATATGTCAGCTTGATTCAGGGGAGTGTTCTTCATATCATCAGTTGACCGGTTAGCCAGAAACATCAGTTAGGCGCAGGGACAATTTTTTCAATATAGGGTTCTTGCAAGGCGGCTGTTAACTGATTCGCCAGAGTTCGGCTCTGAAAGAATAAGAATCAATATCACAAGTAAGTATTAGGGGAAATATATGAGCTATAAAACCATGATAGGGTCCCTGGACTCCTACGACAAAGGAACCATAAATCTTGATGATGATCTCAAGCATTATGCGTTCTCCAATATTTTTGAAATCTGCAGCAAGTCTTCTCCCTACGAGCGTATTATGGTGGCTTCCAATCTGGAATACTGCGCTGAAACTGCCCGTGCTGAAGGGACTTCACCCTGGTATCGTGCTCCCCATGATGAATTTGCCATCGTGATGGAAGGTGAGATTGAGTTCGAGTTTTACCAGCTTGAAGAAGATGAAAAACCAACCCATGAAGCCGGAGCTGAAATTATGCCGGCAGACCCCAAAGGCAAGCGCATGGGGAAAATCACTGCACGACGGGGTCATGAAGTCCTGTTACCACAGGGTTCCGCGTATCAGCTCAGGAGTGCATCACCTGGAGTTGTACTCTTCCAGACTTCCGCTGGACCTGTCAGCGTAGAAAAATGGTCTGAAATTTGTGTGCTTGACTGAATCGACTAATTAGAGGATTTGAGAAATGAATACTGAAGTTACCCCGGAAAAAGTGTCCGTCATTGCCTCCGAACCAGATCCCGTTCTTGGTTATCGCAGTTTCCAGTTCGGTGGGTTCAAATTTACCCGTGATGCCTATTTTGTCCATATTGAATGGCCAAAAGGTATACATACTATTGAAGTAGATCGTTTTCTGCGTGCCATGGTCAGGGATATTGGCTGGGGCTTTTTCTATGGCTGGATTTTCTTTGATGACATTTTTGGTACCCAGAATCATTACGGTACGGTAGACATCTATGCCGGTGCCTACAGCAAAGGGCACAAGGATACAGGTGTGGATTACCTTGAGACCTTCAATACAGATGACGTGCGTGTTGCCTTTGAAACCATTTCGAAAGACTGGATAAATGAAGGCTATGACCCATTGAGTGCTCCGCTGGAAACCGGCTCCCCACTGGGTGCCAAACAGCAGGAAGCATCAGGACCGTTAATTCGTGGCTTTGAGCCGGCTCGACGTATGCTGGGTCTGGCTGGTGATGTTCAACCCCGATCGGATGAAACAGGTCATCCAATCAATCGTGCCTTTGCGGATCTGGATTATGACAAGCCGGATATTGAGGCAGAGCCCGGGTTTGAAGACCAGATTCATGCCTTCAATCTGTTTGACCATATTGCCAGGGCTGATGTGACCTGGAATCCGTCATTCACATCGATAACCCGTGCCTGCATCTGCTGTGTTACCAGTGAAGAGCATATGCTCCCGGTTATTCACGGGAATGACAGGAATGAGTGGTTTATCCAGTTATCTGACGAGATTCACTGGAATATTCAGGATAAGAACACGGGTAACCCACGTGGTCGTATCGTGATGAAATCAGGTGACGTCTGCGCCATGCCTGCGGATATTCGTCACCAGGGATATTCACCAAAACGTTCCATGCTGATGGTGCTTGAGAATGGAACACCCGGTCTCGAAGAGAAATATGCCAATGGCGAGCTGGAACCATTCCCGATCACTGCCAGTCGCTGGTAATTGATCCACAAGCAGCACCTGGTTCAAAAACAGGTGTCTGTGATGTAAAACTTTGCACAATTCCGGCCTGACATTATTCAGGCCGGTTTTGTTTTTGTCCTGAGAAATCGAACTAATACAGGTAACAGCATTATGGCCGAAGCCAATTTTCCCACACAGCTTTTTATAAATAATGAATTTGTTGATGCTGCTGATGGCAGTACATTCGAGGTATTAAATCCATACGATAACTCTCTGCTTGCCAATGTAGCGGAGGCAAAACACGAAGACATTGATCGAGCCGTCAAGGCTGCCCGGGATGCATTTCCGGCTTGGGCCGCCATGTCGCCATCTGATCGTGGCGTATTGATTGGCAGGCTTGCGGATGCCATTGAGAAAGACAGGGACAACCTGGCCCTGATTGAATCCCTGGATACCGGCCATCCAATCAGGGATACCCATAATCTGGATGTCATGCGAACTGTGGCTACTTACCGCTATTTCGCCGGTATGCCTGACAAAAATGAAGGCACAGTTATTCCCGTGGATACGGGATTTCTGAATTATGTCCAGCGTGTTCCTGTGGGTGTGGTTGGCCAGATTGTGCCCTGGAACTTTCCCTTGATGTTTACGAGCTGGAAACTGGGGCCAGCATTGGCCGCGGGCAATACAGTCGTGATGAAACAGGCTGAATTAACCCCTCTTTCTACGTTAAGAATCGCAGAACTGGCCAGAGAAGCCGGATTTCCTCCTGGAGTCATCAATGTGGTGCCAGGATTTGGGCATATCGCCGGACAATACATGGCGGAGCATCCGGGGATCGACAAGATATCGTTTACTGGCTCAACAGTGACAGGTCGCAAGATTGTTGAAGCCTCTGCAGGCAACCTGAAGCGCGTGCAACTCGAACTGGGGGGCAAGGGCGCCAATATCATTTTTGAGGATGCCAATATTGATGCTGCAGTAGGAGGCTCTGCTTTTGCCATCTTCCATAACCAGGGCCAGGCCTGTATCGCGGGTTCACGCCTGCTTTTGCATGAAAGCATCAAGGACGAGTTTCTTGAAAAATTCATGACGCTGGCGGCATCGATCAAGCAGGGGAATCCTTTGGATCCAACGACGGAGATGGGACCACTGACATCCAAAATGCACCAGGACAGGGTGCTTAATTTCTGCGATGTAGCCCGTGAAGAGGGAGGTGAAGTCCTGCTTGGTGGCTGCCAGCCTGAAGAAGCCGAGTTACAGCAGGGCTGCTTCGTCAAGCCGACAATTGTTCGGGCTAAATCGACTGATCGTGTCAGCAGGGAAGAGGTATTTGGCCCCTTTGTGGTCGTTTCCACGTTTAGTTCTGATGATGAGGTACTGGCCCAGGCCAATGACAGTATTTACGGCCTGGGAGGTGGGCTTTGGACGAACAATCTGACCCGTGCTCACAAGATGGCGCAGACCATGGAAGCCGGTATGGTGTGGATCAACTGTTATAAGCGTTTTCATCCCGGCTCACCCTTTGGAGGGATCAAGGACTCAGGGTATGGCCGGGAAATGGGGCATTTTGCCATGCATGAATATACCGAACCAAAGTCTGTATGGGTAAATTATGATGCCAAGATTCCCCCGTTCTATCCAAGGTAAGTCGTCAAGGAGGCCGTCATGACACTCAAAGTTATTGGTGCCGGTCTGGGCCGGACCAGCACCATGTCCCTGAAGCTCGCACTTGAAAGGCTGCTGGGTGGTCGTTGCTATCATATGACAGAACTTTTCGAGCACCTGGAGGAACATACGCCTGTCTGGCATGCTGCAGCAAAAGGAGAAAGTGTTAACTGGGACAGGGTTTTTGAAGGTTATGTGGCTGCCGTTGACGAGCCGGTATCCACCCAATGGGAATCGATTTCAGCCTATTATCCGGAAGCTCTGGTGATACTCTCTGTGAGGGATGCCGATAGCTGGTGGAAAAGTGCCAGTGCCACCATCTTGCCGGTTAAACAGAATCCGCCTGCAGACATGAGTCCAGCAAGGCGGGCCTGGCTGGATATGGTGCTAACGATTTACAGTCAGCTTTATCCTGATGGATTTCATGACGAAGAGGCGGCAAAGTCCGCTTTCCTTGCCCATATTGAACGTGTAAAAGCCCGGATTCCCGCAAACCGGCTACTGGTTTGGCAGGTTCAACAGGGGTGGGAGCCAATCTGTGACGCTCTTGGCGTCCCGGTCCCGGATGTCCCTTTTCCGCAGAGTAACTCGACTGAAGAATTCAGGGCTCGTCGGGCAAAAGATATATAGCCCTGATGACCATTCTTGGTATTTCCGCCATTGACCTTGTATTAGCAGTAAGTGTTGTGGCCCTTGGTGCTGCCATTCAGGCAGCTGTAGGTTTCGGTCTGGCATTGATCGCCGCACCAGCGCTGCTGCTCATAAACAGGGATCTGGTGCCTGGACCACTGATAGCGGCAGCACTGTACCTGGTCTGCTGGGTTGCATGGAAAGAACGCCAGTCCATTGATTACAGTCACCTCAAAGCGGCCCTGATGGGGCGATTGATTGGATCGCCCCCAGCAGCTTATTTAATGGGGACTGTTTCCGCGGTTACCTTTGATTTGCTTTTTGGTGGGCTTGTCCTGATAGCTGTTATTCTGAGCCTGATTCATACCAATATCACAGCCAGTTCCCGTAATGTATTCCTGGCCACGATTGCATCAGGGTTCATGAGTACCATTTCATCCATAGGTGGGCCTCCCGTGGCACTTGTGTACCAAAATGCCAGTGGACCAGCTCTGAGAGCTAACCTGTCAGTACTGTTCATTATGGGCTGTGTTGTGTCTTTATCTGCCTTGATAATAGTGGACCGTTTCCATCTTGAGGACCTGCTGTACAGTTTTTTACTTTTTATTGGTGTTTTTGTGGGAATGTCCTGTTCAGGTCCATTGACAAGAATTATGGATAAACGCAGCGCCAGACCATGGCTTTTGGGCTTGTGCACTTTCTCCTCACTGCTGGTTCTGGGGCGGGCGGTATATCAGCTAATTTAGGATTCAGACTTCTTCCGTTGATTCCTCAACAACTGGTACAGGGATGTCATAAGGCATCTCCATACTCAATAAACCTAGCTTTCCTGCCCTGAGGTCATTTAACAGGGCTTCGCCGGTCTTGTTAAAATCTATACCACCACGCTTGAGACAGCCTCGTTTACGGCCTATTTCTTCAAGCAGAAATACTGGATCCTGATTCAAATCATCAAGCTGGTAACGCTTTACCAGTGCAGCGGGGTAGGCACGGCAAAGAAAGTTAACGGCATAGAGGGCAATATCCTCAAATTCTATGGCCGTGTTCCTGATTGCCCCGGTCATGGCCAGGCGGTAAGCAGAGTCCTGATTTTCAATTTTCGGCCAAAGTATTCCGGGTGTATCGAGCAAACAGAGATCCGTATCAAGTCTGATTTCCTGCTGCCCCTTGGTGACAGCGGGTTCATTGCCTGTTTTGGCGATTTTGCGACCGGCCAGGATATTGATCAATGTAGACTTGCCGACGTTCGGGATACCCGCAACCATGATCCTGAATGGTGGCTTTACGGACGATTTGAGTTTGTTGAAATGCTGTACTACCTGCTGCTGTATATGGCCTGGATTCTTACCGCAGGCAGTGATCGCGGGTCTGTTTTCTGCCGTAAAATAATCAAGCCAATGGCTGGTTTTGTCGGGATCAGCCAGGTCTGATTTGTTGAGAATAAGCAGTGAAGGTTTATCTCCGGCCAGTTCCTGCAGTAGCGGATTCTGACTCGAATAGGGAAGGCGGGCATCCACAATTTCCAGGATGGCATGTACCTTCTTTAAAGACTGTATAATCTCTTTCCGGGCCTTGTTCATGTGACCCGGGTACCAACCGATCTGCATAGTGGTCTCCATGTGTGCAGACCGCATATTGTCGCAGAATATGAGCCAAAAAGGAGCCTACACACCCCGTGAGTACAGAAAATACCATACACAGCAAGCTGAATGCTTCATGCCATCCCGACCATTTGGAACTTGTTAATGAAAGTCACATGCATGCAGGGCCGGCCACAGATTCCCATTTCAAACTGGTGATGGTATCCACGGATTTTGAAGGGCTTAACAGAGTGAAAAGGCATCAACTGGTATATAGGATATTGTCTGAGGAACTGGCAGGAAACGTTCATGCACTGGCGCTGCATCTGTATACCCCGCAGGAGTGGGCAGAAAGACACTCTGTGCCTGACTCCCCTCAATGTGCAGGAAAAAATGTTTAAAATCAATAAGATAGGGTTAATCGGAAAGTTTCCTGGGGCACGTTTAAGCTCTGTAAAGTTACAGAATATGACTGAAATACTGTGCTACCATTTTAACAAAACAGGAAAAACTGCTTGAACATGAATATATCCTGGACACCACGCAAGGCTGCAACAGCCTATTGCCTTATCATTCTTGGCTTCTTC
>CAZDCK010000007.1:33874-111687 GCA_964503965.1 uncultured Enterobacteriaceae bacterium
CTTGGCTTCTTCATACCCCTGATTTTTTTGGTCGAGGAGGAGAAAGATTCTGATCTTACTCAGGATGATCTCGTTACGCTTCCCGAGGAGGTCCCTGATTTTGCCAGTATCGAAGATGTAAGGCTCAAGAAGCAGATGTTCTTTGATTACATTGAACCCTATGTTGATGCGGTGAATAAAGACATCATTCGACAAAGGGAGCGTGTGCTTATGATAAGAAGTGCCTTGCGTGCCGGGGAAGCATTGACTGACAGTGATCACCGGTATATTTCCACTCTTGCTGAACAGTACGAACTGGAGGCCGAGGATTACACCAGTAGTGAGTTTATCAATGTACTCCTAAGGCGCGTTGATAAAATTCCTGCGTCACTGGCTCTTGCCCAGGCTGCAAATGAGTCAGCCTGGGGAACTTCCCGATTTGCCCAGGACGGTAATAATTTCTTTGGTCAGTGGTGTTACACCGATGGATGCGGCATCGTGCCAAGTCGGCGCAGGGAAGGCACCAGTCATGAAGTCAGGCGGTATGAAAATGTCAGGGATTCCGTTGAGGCCTACATTCACAACCTCAATACTTTTCCCAGTTACCAGATGTTGAGAAGAATCAGGCAGCAATTACGCCGTCAGGAACGCCCGGTGGATGGCATATCCCTTGCTGATGGACTCGAAAGTTATTCTTCCCGTGGGCATGACTACATCGATGAAGTTCAGCGCATGATCTTCTCAAACAATCTTCTGACCCGCGATAACCACGCGCTCTAGACTTTACTCGGGTATATCCGGATTCACCCAGGGAATTGAATACCAGAAATACCGGCCTTCCTGACCCGGTGCAGTACAGTTATAACGAAAGCGCCTGGAACGGTTATTAATATGAGTGCTTACCTTATATCTATTCTCAGCATTGTTAAGTACTTCTATCTCGATCCTTTCATTGTTGTTAAAACAGGATAATCCACGCAGTCCCGCTTGATCAGCGACAAAATCTAGTTCAGCCGTTGGACTCGATTCACGGGTAACAGGTGTGACAGGCAGGACTTCATCCAGTGAAAAGGCAAGGCTCATGACCTTGGTGGGAAAAGAGTTCATGGACGCATAGATCCCGGAAAAGGGAAAGCGGGGCAAGGCTGTGAAATCCGAAGTTGCATTGACCGGACCTGAATGCTGTCCAATCCCTGTGAAGCCTAGTTCACTGACAAGTTGTTGAATAGCCGGGTTATATTCACCATAGGGATAGGCCACTATTTTGTGTCCCTGGCCAGTTTTTTCCAGAATTGTGGCCTCTGCCTGCAGTATTTCAATCCTCACACCCTCCAGCCACTGCTGCTCTGATTGGCCATCTGGATGCTCAAGGAGATAGGGGTGTGAAACCGTGTGATTGGCGATCGTAGCGCCATTGCTGGCCATGATCTGTATCTCTTCCCATGTTGAGTAGAGCGAATCGTTGGTGCTCACAAGGCCCGTAGTGACAAAAACGGTGAACGGCCAGCCTTTTTCCTGTAACAGGGGGTAGGCGACCTCATATACGGAGGTATAGCCATCATCGAAGGTGATCACGGCCGTTTTGTCCGGCAGTAATGGCCCGTTTTTCAGGCGATGCAGGACAGCCTCAAGGGGTAAAATGGTGAATCCGTTTTCGTCAAGATAATCCATGTGTGCCGTAAAAGATTCCTTGCTCAGACTCGTTACAGGGGGACTGTCTGTGCTGACGTGATGATACTGGAGGATTACTGCCTGGTTATCTGACTGGGTATACCCCACAACTGTGGTGGACAGCAGGATAAACATGGTCAGGATTCGGGTTCGTATCAAGGGTCCCATGGAAGCTCCAATGGCATTTGTTGGTATCAGGAATTATACTGTCCGACTTTTCAACCATGCTACTTTCTAATGACTGACACCAGAAAAAAAACCTTTAACCTGAATCGCCTGAGGAAAAACCTGCGCAGGGAGACGGGACGTGCCATAGCTGATTTTGAAATGATTAAAGACGGTGATCTTGTGATGGCCTGTCTCTCCGGTGGCAAGGATTCCTATGTCATGCTGGATATCCTGCTTAATATGCAAAAGCATGCCCCGATTGATTTCAGGCTGGTTGCGGTAAATCTCGATCAGAAGCAGCCCGGTTTTCCGGAAGATGTGTTGCCAACATATCTTGAGTCCATTGGTACCGATTACCACATTCTGGAAAGGGATACCTATTCGGTTGTGATGGATAAAGTCGAGCCAGGTAAAAGTTACTGTGGATTATGCTCAAGACTAAGGCGTGGAAACCTGTATTCATTTGCCGAGAAAATCGGTGCCACGAAGATTGCACTTGGGCATCATCGCAATGACATAATGGAAACCCTTTTCCTGAATATGTTTTTTGGTGGCAAGCTGAAAGCGATGCCTCCCAAATTACTCAGTGATGACAAAAAGCATATAGTTATTCGTCCCCTGGCATACTGCAAGGAAGAGGAAATAGCACGTTTTGCTGAGCTCAAGGAATTTCCCATTATTCCCTGCAACCTATGCGGCACCCAGGAGAATATGCAGCGACAGGAAATCAAGAAGATGCTTAATGAATGGGATAAAAAATTTCCTGGAAGGCTTGATGTCCTTTTCAGAAGTATTACCAATGTTGCTCCGTCACACCTGGCGGATACATCACTTTTCGACTTTCACTCATTGGAAGCACAGAGGGAAGAAGACCTTGGGGTGATGGATGATTCCACCATGGTGCCCGAAGCCAGTATAAATATCGTCAATCTTTGACTGGCAGTAAAAGATGGATGATAAGCACTCAACAGAACATTTACTGGATGCCAGCGGGCTCTTCTGTCCTGAACCAGTCATGCTTCTGCACAAGAAAATTCGTGAAATAAGCAAGGGTGAAACCCTTGAACTTATAGCCACAGATCCTTCAACTACCAGAGATGTTCCAAAATTCTGCCATTTTCTGGGGCATGAACTGGTCGACTCTTCTGAAGATGGCAAGACTTATCGCTACATCATTCGCAAAGCCGGTGATGCCTAATCAGCCATTAACGTTTTTCAAGGAATTCATTGATGAAAATTGTCGCTGACCAGAATATTTACCGAGTCAGTGACTATTTTTCTGGTTATGGAGAGCTTCTCCTGCTGCCCGGACGTGATATTCAAAAACGCGATGTTGCTAATGCGGATGTCCTGCTGGTGAGGACAATCACTAGGGTTGATGAGGCATTACTGGCTGGATCATCTGTTCGTTTTGTGGGTAGTGCAACCAGTGGTGCGGATCATATTGATCACGACTTTCTCGAAGCGAACAATATTCACTGTTATTCTGCGCAAGGTTGTAATGCGGATGCCGTCGTGAATTATGTGCTCACTGCCTTGGCGAATCTGTTTGAGCAAACCGGCGAGAACTTTCTTGAAAAAAGTGTGGGGATTATCGGTGCCGGCAACATTGGCGGAAGACTTGCCTGTGTCCTGAATAGCTTGGGGATGCGTGTATCCATCTATGATCCCTTTCTCAGTAATGACCACCCCCTGAGTCCGTATTTTGTATCATTACAAGACGTGATGAAACAGCAAATTATTACACTGCATGTTCCATTGACGATGGATGGGCACTTTCCCACGCAGGGCATGTTGAATGAAGAACTGTTGTCTTCCATGGAATCCGGTGCAATTCTGATCAATGCCGCCAGGGGCGAGGTGATCGATAACCAGTTACTCGTTTCCATAATGAATAAGAGAAGGGATGTTCGCCTTGTGCTGGATGTCTGGGAAAATGAGCCCGGTATTGAGCCGCTGCTGCTTCAAAGGGCGAACCTGGCCACTCCCCATATTGCCGGTTACACCCTGAATGGCAAATGGAACGCCACAAAAATGATTGCAGATCATTTCTACACAGAGTTCAGTGTTAGACAAACGCAGTCAAGTACGGATACTACTTCCGGGACAATAGAACTGGAGCACTCAGGCAACCTGTGTGTGACTCTTTCAAGGGCCATGCTGGCGGCTTACAACATCAGTAAGGATGAAATACCACGTGAACTGTATGAAACCCCTGAAAAACTGGCTGTAAGCTTTGATAGCAGGCGAAGTAATTACCTTTTCAGACCGGAATTCAGTGATTTCCACGTGACAGCCGCAGGTCTTGGTGACAGCGAAACCAGAGCGTTGAAAATCCTTGGTTTCAATGTACATTGCGTTTGAGTTGTTCCTGTTTGAGTTTACTGGCTGTATCCTGATAGAAAACTACCCAACCTCGTAATAGCATCCTCCAAAGCATCTTCCCGTGGAAGGAAGACAATCCTGAAGTGGTTCTTGTCAGTAATGTTAAAGCCACTTCCCTGAACCATGAGTACATGTTCCTGAACCAGAAAGTCCAGGATTAACTGTTCATCATCAAGGATATTGAACTTTGAGGGGTCAAGTCTTGGGAAAAGATATATGGCGCCTTTAGGTAGTACGCAACTTACTCCGGGAATATCGTTCAGCATTTTCCAGGCGACATCCCGCTGATCACGCAATCGCCCACCCGGGATGACCAGTTCATTAATACTCTGGTAACCTCCAAGGGCTGTTTGAATTGCCTGTTGGGCCGGGACATTGGAACACAAGCGCATATTGGAGAGTATATCGAGACCTTCAATATAGTCCCTGGCTCGATCTTTGGCTCCGCTGAGAAACATCCACCCTGAGCGGAACCCGGCAACACGGTATGACTTGGACAGACCATTAAACGAGACCGTCAGCAGATCGTCTGCCAGGGTTGCCAGTGGAATATGTATGGCATCGTCATACAGAATCTTATCGTAGATTTCATCGGCAAAAAGAATGAGGTCGTTTTCCTGGGCAATTTTAACCAGTCCCTCGAGCAACTCACGGCTATAGACTGCTCCGGTCGGGTTGTTTGGATTGATGACTACAATGCCTCTTGTGTGGCTTGTGATCTTACTCTTGATGTCTTCGAGATCCGGGAACCATTCTGACTGCTCATCACAGATGTAATGAACGGCTTTGCCGCCACTCAGTGTTACTGCTGCTGTCCACAGGGGATAATCTGGTGCCGGGACAAGAATCTCATCGCCATCATTGAGCAGGGCCTGCATGGCCATGACAATCAGTTCGCTGACACCATTCCCCAGATAGATATCCTCGATATCTACATCCCGGATGCCCAGTCGTTGGGTCTCATGCATTACTGCTTTTCTGGCCGTAAAAAGTCCTTTTGAATCTGAATAAGCCTGGGATTCAGGAAGATTTACTATCACATCACGCAGGATTTCATCTGGCGCTTCAAAGCCGAAAGCGCCTGGATTGCCAATGTTGAGTTTTGAAATTCGGTGACCTTCTTCTTCAAGTCTTTTGGCTTCCTGAAGCGCAGGGCCTCTTATTTCGTAGCAGACATGCCGGAGCTTGTCGCTTTGGTAAATGTTTTTCATAGAAAGAAATCCGGGTCGGCCAGACAGTTAACCTGCTGTTATATGGTATATTTGTCCCGATGTTGAAGGCAGCGAATTTTACAGAAACCCTATTCGGAAATACAGTATGTCAAAGCAGCACAAGTCAGAAGAAGAATGGAAAGCCATCCTAACGGATCAGGAATACCATATCTGTAGAGAAAAAGGTACGGAACGCGCCTTCACGGGTGAATACTGGCAATGCACGGGTGAAGAAGGCATTTATCGTTGTCGAGCCTGTGGAGAGCCTCTGTTCAATTCTGAGACAAAATACGACTCTGGTTCAGGCTGGCCCAGCTTCTATCAGCCTTCTGATAAAAATGTCGTAGTCGAAGTAGAAGATAGTACTTTGGGAATGAAAAGGACAGAGGTGGTTTGCAGTAATTGTGAATCCCATCTGGGCCATGTGTTTCCTGACGGACCAGAGCCGACTGGTCTGCGATATTGCATTAATTCAGCGTCTCTGAAGTTCGACAAGCAAGACTGAATATTCCAGTGGTTACTCTGGGCTTTCAGATTCGGGCTTTCAGAACTGGTAGCGCAGTCCAGTCTGATACTTGACCCTGTCATAGGCATACAGGTCAATATTGCTATCATTTTCCGTATAGGTAACATCGGTGGTGATATTGATATTCCTGTTGAATTGCCAAATCCAGCCCAGCGACGTTGAAAAGGTGTCATCTTCTCTGTCGACATTAAAAACAGGGGCGACGTCCTTGTTCTCACTTTTATGGTAGGACATGCGGAAATAGGGGATGTGTCCGGGGCGGAATTGAATCTGCTCAGAAAAAGCCACTCCATAAAATTTCTGGGCATTGTTTTCACCAGCAGTTTGTCTTGCATCTTCATCACCATAGTAGAGGCTGAAATTATGCAGGAAGCGTCCGGAAGCCTTGCCAAGATTACCGGATACAAGAAACTGGTCTACATCACGCAGATCATTGTCTGGATTTGTAGAGTCGTCATATCTGACGGCGGTATAGGCTGCAGTGAAGCCCTGACTCCATCCATTACCGGCGTTGCGTTGCCAGCCCCCCAACAGGCTTGAGCTGGTCTGGAATTCTGCATCGTCCAGATCTACACGCTGTAATCTGCCGGAGAGGGTAAATCTTGCATTGTCTTTCTGGACGGCATATCCGGCTTCACCAGCCAGAACATCCAGATCAAAGGCATTGGTGGAAAAATTGTTATGCTGGTTATAGTTGACCCTGGCGAATGCTGACCGGTTCTTGTCGAATGGGTGGTTGTAATTCATCCCGGCACCGAGATCCATGAAATCATCATCAATACTCTGACCATTGGGATTGAGCTCAATATCACCAATCGGGGTACTGATCACGCCTAGCTCTGTGGCACTGTTTATATTGGAATCTGATCCTATGTTGGAATTGACATACCAACTGAATGTGCTGTTGAACTGGTTTTCACGTTGATCAATAAGATCGAGGAAGGCTTCAATATTGTTGCTGACATTTGGGCCAGGGTTTGTGTCCAGGACCTCATTGAAAAGCTGTTTTGATGCAGCCAGGTTATTACTCATGAAGTATGCCCTGGCAAGCTCAAGTTTCACCCTTTGCTGATCCGGATAGATATAGGCAATTCGCTCGAAAGCAAAGACAGCTTCATCTGGCCTGTTTGTTTCCAGTGCTGCAAGGCCATACAAGAAATCGAATTCCGCTTCACCTTCCATATCAAACAGGTTTGCCTGACCGAGGGTATAGGCCTGCTGAAACTGGCCCTGTGCGACCAACAGGTTCATCTGCCCGATGATGTCTTCCTCATTGGCAGCCATCAGTCCCTGGCTAAAAATGACGCTGGCGACGATGGCGAGCAGGGCACGTGGAGCTCTACACTTCATGGGGGAATGAAAAGAGGTATTCATGGTTTCCAGATAATTCTTCCGTTGATGAGAACCAGTTCGCTTTTACGCCCCCAAGTCTAATGAATTCAGTAGGTATATCACTCTTTTTGTGCATTTTTTTTGCTGGAAAACACCAGGTTTAATCGTTGCGGTGGTTGACGTGGGAAAATTTCCCTCATACACTAGGAGTGTGTCCAAATAAGGGCATAATCTCGTGATCAAGAGGAGGTGGTAGATATCGTAAGACGTCAAATTGTGAAAATGGTCCGTATCTTTACTCTGTAGATGCAGTCTGTATAGTCGGGTAGTGGTAATTAGGCCTATCCGTTAATGATTTTTAGCTTCTGAGTTAACAAATTACCCGATTAGTGCATCTATAGAGGGTACGGCCTGTTCACAGGATTTTCTTCATGTTTTGCCTGCTCATTATTCATCACATCAAAGGTCATTTTTTCTTTCTGTCTTCTTCGACCTTCCCTAGTCTTGTAATTACTGCACTATGTCTTTCTCCTTCACTGCTTTTCGCCGAGCAGGAAGGGGTTCCCGGCCATAAAATTACTCTGGGTACCTACTGGAGCAGTGGTGAATATGGAGTCCGGGATGATACGGATATTTTCTACATTCCCCTTTCATATGAGCTGTCCTATTTTCCCTGGATAATTACTGTCACAGTCCCGTATCTTGGTCTTGAGGGGCCGGGTGACGTGTTCCTGGAAACAGGAAATATCGGGAGCAATACAGGCAATGGTGAGTTTATTGACCAGGACGGAGTGGGGGACACGGTTCTTTCAGCCACTTACCAGTTTGAACCTCTCTTCAAAGACAGGGTTTTCATGGATCTGACGTTGGAGACCAAGTTTCCAACTGCAGATGAACAGGCTGATCTGGGTACGGGAGAGCAGGATTACGCTGCAAAACTGGATTTCTATGTGTCACAGGGCAAAGCTACCTGGTTTTCCACGTTAGGCTACCGGTATCGGGGTAAGACAGCGTTGTATGACCTGGAGGATTCAATATTTGCATCACTCGGCTATATGAGGCAAATGTCAGACAAGTCGTATCTTGGACTGCTTTACGATTACCGGGAAAGGGCTTCTGGCAATGGGTTTGAAAGCCATGAAATCATGCCATTCGTTACCCATAATCTGACTGAAAAGATTACGCTCATGGCTTATACCATCATCGGTTTCACCAACAGCAGTGCCGACAGGACCCTGGGGTTACAGGTGTCCTACGCTTTCCAGTAAAAACAAACGGTATGGGTAAATTCCTGTAGTTTTTTAAGTGCGATAGTCTGCCTGTAATTACTTGCTGAGCAGTGTGGACATTGTCCGCATGGGGCGCACGGGTGGGGCTGCAGGAATGTCTATGCGCTGGATGGCATTGATTCTGCCTGGGACATTGATTCTATCTGGACGCTCAGGCCGTGCTGGCAGTGCAAGGCGCTGGCGCACAGCTTTGTCAGTATCATCATCAACAGAGTCTTCCATGGCCAGAATCGCGCTGGAATCAGCCATTGCATTAAGCTCTGAATGCAGTGAGACGCTGGCTTCGGCCAGCAGAAGCGAGTTAAGAATATCGGCATCAGTAACCAGGAATGAGCTATCGGGGCTCCCCAAAGAGGTGTCCTGATTGATTGGCTGGTTATTCAAGCCAGGTGCGTGTCCACTTTTGGTAGCCAGTTCTGGCAGACTGATTTCCGCGATCAGGGTATCGACTCTGGATTTGTCTGGCCTGGTCGCCTTCATGGCCTCAGGTACAGGAGACAATCGAATAGCGGCAATATCAAAATATGGGGACTCATCAACATTTTCTTCAGGATTCACGAGACCAGCCTTCGGGGATGGCCCACTCATATCCATCTCTTGGATATCGTTGACATCTTTATCATAGTGAATATCTGTTGCACCAAGCGAGAATCCAGGTCCGCCGTCTGGCAAATTACCTGTACCTCCGAAACCACTTTCTCCACCAGATTTACCAGTACCACCCAGACCGCTTCCTCCCGGACCAACAAAGAAATTCACGGCGAAGAGGAGACACAACAAGGCCAGCAGCGACAGTAGATAGGAATGGTTTTCCATCTGTGCCGCAATGCGTGTAGTTGTCGTTGGTTTGCCGGTACTCATAGATTTCTATTTTAGCTCTTTTGGGCATTGAATGCTCAGGTTTTTCACTGATCTGATGCCGCCTGAGTGTCAGTATCAGGCGTGTCTTCCTGCCCGAGATGTTCGTTATAGTTGAATATCCCGAAATTCATGCGATAAGTGGCATTGCTTTCATGCCTGTCAGCCGTCTGCAGTGCCAGGGCTTTCTCATTCATCCTGATTAAAGCCTCCATTCCCAGCTCGCTGGCGAGCGAGTTTAATTCATCGATGGAAGATTCGGTCAGCTCGTCGTAATACACACTTCTGTCAAAATAGGGGGGTTCACCACCGGTCAGGTTATGCACTCCGGCCGATAAGTGGTCCTGGACATTCTTGCCAAAAAAGAACAGCTTCTCTTCCTGCCCCTTGTTGGGTGTGAAAGCCTTGGTTTTAAGGATGACATTATGGTCCGGGTCGAGTTCAACCATATCCAGGCGCATCAGCTCATCCAGGACAACTCGGGGTCTGATGTCACCTTTGGCGATATTGCTCACAAGGCCCTCAAAGGAATGTTCACTGAATTCCTCGTTGTCCTGCAGGGGGATCATTTTAGGGCTTCCATCCGGGTTCTTCAGGTTTTTATCACCCATCCAGCGTGCGATTATCTGTGCACCCAGGGAAATATTCGCAGAGGCCGTTTCAGGATCCGATTCTTCAGCCCTGAGACGTTTGACATCTTTTCTGTGAACACCGGTCAAGAGATTAATACGGCTGTCTGTCTGCCGTTTACCCTCTACAGGAAAGTCTGTTTCGGCTACTTCGACGTAAACTGATTTCAACAGATTTGTCAGGTAAGGGTAAGACACCTGATTGGCAATCATGAATTTCACCAACGGTCTCAGGATTTTCCTGAGCGCTGTGATGACGGCTTTATTGCCTTGTTGTGAACTGGAAAGATCTGGCATGACCGAGAGTATATAGGTTTGCGGGAAAAAATCCCACATTTTGGAGTTTCAGCAGAATTTGCTGAATTTTGGTGTTTCCAACACGGATATGGCCTTGGAATGATATACTTCGCCGCCTTTTGAGCCCAGCCTGACAGAAGAAAATTATGTTTCTTGATTACTACCTCAAACTCGTCCTATCGAGACCGCTAACTGTCATTATCAGCATAGCCGTACTCGTGGTTTACCTGGGTTCGCATATCACCTCCTTCAGGATGGACGCCTCAGCGGATTCCCTGGTAGTTGAAGGCGACCCGGATCTCGAGTTTTCCAGGCAGGTTAATGAGCGCTATGGAACCGGGGACTTTGTCTTCGTCACTTACAGGCCAGATGAGAAATTGTTTAGTGATCCATCCCTGCAAGCGCTGAAGTCCTTGAAAAATGACCTCGAAAATGTGGTGGGCGTTGAATCAGTAGACAGTATTTTTGACGTTCCCCTGTTCAAGGTAGCAGATGTTTCCCTGAGTGAGGTGGCAGACAACATCCTTACCCTTGAGTCCTCCGGAGTCTCCCTGAATGCCGCCAGGGAAGATCTGATGAGCAGCGAAGCCTACCGTGATGTGCTCTTGAGCCAGGATGGCAACACGACCTCGCTAATCGTAAATTTCACGCCAGATAATGAACAGGCCGTTCTGCTGGCCGAGCGCAGCAGGCTCAGGGAACTGGAAATGGCCGGAAATCTTTCAGGCGAGCAAAGGACTGAACTGGATACGGTGGAACAGCAATATAACCAGTCAGTTGCCGCTGATGCTGTCCAGCTTCATGAGGATATCACCGCCATTCGCGAGATTCTGGATGAATACAGGGCAGATGCGACTATTTACCTGGGTGGTGTACCCATGATCGCAGATGATCTGGTGACCTTTGTTAGGAATGATCTCATCACTTTTGGATTCGCTATTCTGCTGTTTATCATTGCTGCACTGGCGTATCTATTCAGAAAGCTGCGCTATGTCCTGATACCACTGGTCTGTGGCGCTACTATTGCGCTTAGTGTCATTGGCATACTGGGACTGGTTGAATGGCCTGTCACTGTTATTTCATCAAATTTCATCTCACTTTTATTGATTATCACCGTTTCCCTGACCGTTCATCTGATCGTGCGCTACCGTGAGCTTGAGGCAGAAAATCCTGAAGAAAGTCATCACGATAGACTCAGGGCAACCCTGAAAAGCATGATCAAGCCTTGTGCCTATACCAGCCTGACGACAATTGTTGCTTTCGGTTCTCTTGTTATTAGTGATATTCCGCCGATTATCGACTTTGGCTGGATGATGGTCATGGGCGTCTGTTGTGCGTTTGTGCTGACATTCCTGCTTTTCCCATCAGTGCTGAGTCTGCTGGGCAGTAATCCGTCAGTCAGTGAAAAAAAGTCAATCGATATAACTCCGGCGCTGGGACGCTTTACCCAGGCACGGGGTGGGCTTGTCATTGCTATTGCCAGCATACTTTTTGTGTTCAGTGTTATGGGGTTGACCAGGCTCAAGGTAGAAAACAGTTTTATCGATTATTTCGATGAAAATACCGAAATTTACCAGGGCATGGTCGCTATCGACAGCAACATGGGGGGCACAACTCCTCTGGATGTTGTCATTGATATGAGTGTTCCCAATCCATTCGATACGGCTGCTGGCAGCGATGAATGGACTGAAGAGGAGTCCTTTTTCGAAGACGAATTTTATGAAGATGAGTTTTATGATGAATTTGATGAGTCTGGTGATGAACAGCAGGATGATGACGCGGCCTACTGGTTCACCAGTGACAAGATGCAGCGGATCATCGACATACATGAATATCTTGAATCGCTCCCAGAGACAGGGAAGGTCCTCTCGCTGGGTACCCTCCTTAAAATAGCCTATGGGCTCAATGAGGGTGAGCCACTGAACAGTATTGAACTGGCAGTGCTTTACAACCGCATTCCGCAGGACTACAAGGAAAGCCTGCTCAAGCCGTATGTGTCTGTTGCGGATGATCAGGTCAGATTTTCCATTCGTGTACTGGAAACATCGCCGGATCTTGTCAGGAACGAACTCATAGCCAATATCCGTTCAGGACTGGTCGAGAATTTTGGATTTCAGGAAGAACAGGTGCATCTGACAGGGATGCTGGTGCTTTACAACAACATGCTTCAGAGCCTTTATGAGTCTCAGATCCTGACTCTTGGTATGGTGCTGCTGGTTATCATGCTGATGTTCCTGGTACTGTTTCGCTCTTTGAAGCTGGCGTTGATCGGAATTGTGCCAAATATTCTGGCTGCACTGTGTGTCCTTGGCCTGATGGGCTGGATGGGAATACCGCTGGATATGATGACAATTACGATTGCCGCTATATCGGTTGGTATCGGTGTTGATAACACTATTCATTACATTCATCGATTCAAATCCCGTTTCCCGGAATTCAAGGACTACCGCGAAACCATGACCTATTGCCATGGCAGTATCGGCAAAGCCATGTATTACACCGGCTTTACTATCGTTGCAGGCTTTTCGATCCTGGTCTTGTCTAATTTCATTCCCACTATCTATTTTGGGTTGCTGACCAGTCTGGCCATGTGCCTGGCACTTGGTGGTGCTTTGACGCTACTGCCCCAATTACTGGTTATGTTCAGGCCCCTGGACTGAATATTCCGACGTTCATGGCATACGTTACCAGTGCTATCTGCATATAAAATGCGTTAGCCCGGTAGCGGTTAACGGGCGATTGTTCAGCAGTGAAGGATTTTGGGTAAAGAATTAAGCCTAAGGTGTTTTGAGAAGCACGTGGGATGACAGGTATTGGGGGGGGTACAGTCAGATTCCAATTGTTCTTTCTATATTGGATTGGTCTTTCTAATTGGTCTCCGTTAGCCCGGGGTGTTTGTACTGTCTTCTTTTTTTATTGTTTTATGGTGCCTGTAGTCTACACCTGAGATCACCCCGGGCTAACGAGTAATTGCAAAGATACTGATCGCTTGCTGGAGAGCTATAACGCAAAAAATGTGCCAGCCATTACTCCCTGTTAGTGATATTGTGACAGTGTGTCAGTGCAAGAAACTTTATATTTTTCAATAAATTAAATAATTTTATTCGGTAATAAGGCTTGAATAATTCTTGTTTTTTCAATGGCTTGTATGCGATTCCTCATGTGCTAAAAATGGTTAAAAAATGTGCGACTGCCAGGAAACTTTACACACTTACGTGCATGGGCCAGGTAAAATTTCATGGCCAGACAAGCAGTTAGGCATGATGGGAAATTATTTTTATTTTTCGATTGGATTTTAAGCTCCATCCAACTCAACGGATGACACATTCTCATTGCCGGTTTGATGAATACCCCATTAATTAACCTGGTACTTGAACTGTAGAAGCGACCTGGTGCAGAGGCTATAATATTTGGATTATGGATCGGGTTTTGCCAGGGAACAGGGTATGGATGATGAGTGCTATTGAATACCCTTTTCCGATATGGCACAATCCCGGCCTGCTTCAGGATGGATATAAATAACTAATTGATTTTTAAGTGGTATTTTCTTGTCACCCAGAGTGTAAAGCCTGCAGGCTGACGACAACAAACCATTCCTGCCACGTAACTGGTGTCGGGTCAGATCAAGTGCATTAATGTTTGGTTTATTCAATGCATTGGCAAAAGCTATGTCAGGTTTCCGGTATGTGGCCCGTAAAGTGTTCCGCAACACCAGGCAGAACAGGCCGTCACCGTCCTAATAGCATTGCGGGAACCCCCCGTTAAAAGAGCAAATACAGCGTAGCAATTTACAATTTTAATTCACGAGCAGGATCAATAAATGCAAGTTTCAATGGAAACCCTGATAGGGCTGGAAAGACGAATGACTATTGAAGTACCGGCTGAGAAAGTCGAAAGCCAGGTACAAAGTCGACTTCAGGAAGCGGCTAAAACCTTCAACATGAAAGGTTTCAGAAAGGGGAAGGTTCCAGTCAAGGTGATCAAAAACCGTTTTGGTGAGGGAGTTCGTCAGGAAGTGGTTGGCGAGGTTATCAGTCAGTCGTGGGTTGAAGCTGTTACTCAGGAAAACGTTCGTCCTGCCGGTCAACCCAGAATTGAACCGAAGACTCTGGAAGAAGGCCAGAACCTTGAATTCACGGCTACTTTTGAAGTCTATCCGGAAATAGAGCTTAAGGACTTTTCCGACATCAGTATCGAGCGAAAAACAGCTGAAATCAGTGATGAAGACATCGACAAGATGATCGAAACATTGCGTGAGCAGCGTAAAACCTGGGAAAAAGTAGAACGTCCCAGCAAGGATGGCGATCAGGTCAATGTAGATTTCTCGGGCACACTGGATGGTGAAAAATTTGATGGCGGCCAGGCTGAAGGCACTGACCTCATCCTGGGTTCCGGAAGAATGATTCCCGATTTTGAAGAAGGTCTGGAAGGCTTGAGTGCCGGTGAAGAAAAGACACTTTCCCTGAAATTCCCTGAGCAATACCATAGCGAAGAGCTTGCCGGAAAGGATGTTGAATTTGCAGTAAAGGTCAATTCAGTAAGTGAAGGGGTATTGCCCCAGCTTAACGATGAATTTTTTGCTTCCTTTGATATCGCCGAGTCCACTGAAGAGGCATTCAGGGAGGAAGTGAAGTCAAACATGGCTCGTGAACTCAAGAATGCGGTCAAGAACAATATTAAAAACCAGGTGATAGAGGGACTGCTGGAAATTCATGATGTGGATGTTCCCCAGGCCCTGATTGCCAATGAAACCAACGCGCTGCGTCAACAGGCCATGCAGCAGTTTGGTGGTGGCAACAACATCGATCCGTCCATGTTGCCTGATGACCTGTTTTCAGAACAGGCCAAACGTCGGGTAAGCCTTAGTCTCATCATGAACGAGATTGTTAGCAAAAATGATCTGAAACCAGAAGCGGATGCTGTCCGGGCCTTGATTGAGGAAATGGCTGAGAGTTACGAAAAGCCCGAAGATGTTATCAAGTGGTATTACAGTGACAAGGAGCAGTTGGCGAATATCGAAGCCATGGCCCTTGAAGAAGCGGTAATTGACATGATCCTGGAAGGCTCACAGGTTACAGATTCCACCGTGAGTTATGAGGAAGCATTGAAGCCGGCTGAACCAAAAAGGCCTGCAGATTCAGATGATGGCGATTCTGTAGACGACGAGTCAGACGACTAGCAGCTAATTAGACAAGATTGATATTTGAAGCCGGTTATTTCATCTGACCTTGTCAGAGAAACGTAACAGTGGGCATGACAGGACAAATTATGAAAAACAGTGACGAGTTGAATGGCAGGATGCAGGAAATGGCCAGCCTGGTTCCCATCGTGGTCGAGCAGACCGCACGTGGCGAGCGTTCCTATGATATTTATTCGCGCCTCCTCAAGGACCGCATCATTTTCCTGGTAGGTCCTGTGGAAGATCACATGGCAAACCTGGTGGTTGCGCAGCTACTTTTTCTTGAATCTGAAAATCCTGACAAGGATATTCATCTCTACATCAATTCTCCCGGTGGTTCCGTGACAGCCGGTCTTTCGATTTATGACACCATGCAGTTCATCAAACCAGATGTCAGCACGATGTGTATTGGCCAGGCTGCAAGCATGGGAGCCCTGCTGCTAGCAGGAGGTGAGAAAGACAAGCGTTTTGCATTGCCTCATTCCCGAATGATGATCCACCAACCCAGTGGCGGTGCCCAGGGACAGGCCTCAGACATCCATATCCAGGCCCAGGAAATCCTGACAGTACGTGAACGCCTGAACAAGATTCTTTCCTTTCATACAGGCCAGGATCTTGATGTTATTGCCCGTGATACTGATCGCGATAATTTCATGAGTGCTCCTGAGGGCGTGACCTATGGCCTTGTTGACCAGGTCATGGAAAAGCGGGTCATGCCATCAGCGCCCGAAGGAACTGAATAGAGGTATAACCTAGTAATAAAATGCCTTAATTATGGAGGTCAAGTTGCGGAAATTACTTGAAAATAGTTTTGATAGCCTTCATATTTAATATACAGCCCGCCCTTGTCGTCGGCTGTCTTTCTAAATCCCGGTCAAATCATTTCATCGGGCCGTAACAAGCATTTAATCAGGAACCAACAGATGTCCGACGATAAAAAAGACGACGATAGCGGAAAGCTCCTTTATTGCTCTTTTTGCGGTAAAAGCCAGCATGAAGTCAGGAAACTGATTGCAGGCCCCTCTGTTTTTGTCTGTGATGAATGTGTTGACCTGTGTAATGACATCATTCGGGAAGAAATCCAGGAAAAGACGGTAGAGAAGGAAGACAGAAAGCTTCCTACGCCCGAGGAAATCAGAAACACACTGGATGAATATGTTATAGGTCAGGACAAGGCCAAGAAAGTGCTTTCAGTGGCTGTATACAATCATTACAAGCGCCTGAGCTTTGAAGAAAAAAATGATGAAGTCGAGTTAAGCAAAAGTAATATTCTGATTATTGGTCCCACCGGAACGGGAAAGACACTGCTGGCCGAAACCCTGGCACGCTTGCTGGATGTTCCATTTACCATTGCCGATGCCACCACGCTTACCGAAGCAGGTTATGTGGGTGAAGATGTTGAAAATATAATCCAGAAACTCCTGCAGAAATGTGACTATGATGTGGACAAAGCCCAGATTGGTATTGTCTATATTGATGAAATCGACAAAATTTCCCGTAAATCCGACAACCCCTCTATTACTCGTGATGTGTCCGGGGAAGGTGTCCAGCAGGCATTGCTGAAACTGATTGAAGGAACAGTGGCTTCTGTCCCACCCCAGGGGGGGCGCAAACATCCACAGCAGGAATTTCTGCAGGTTGATACTTCTAATATTCTTTTCATCTGTGGCGGTGCATTCGCCGGGCTAGACAAGATTATTCGGGACCGTTCAGACAAGAGTGGAATAGGTTTTTCTGCAGAAGTACGCAGTCAGGATATTGAGAAGAAGGTAGGTGAGACCCTCCAGGATGTCGAGCCCGAAGATCTGGTGAAGTATGGCCTGATTCCTGAATTTGTTGGTCGACTTCCGATGATCGCCACTCTCAATGAACTTGATGAAGATGCTCTGGTCAAGATTTTAAAGGAACCCAAAAACTCATTAACCAGGCAGTACGCCAAGCTTTTTGAAATGGAAGGGGTGGAAATACAGTTTCGTGATGATGCTCTCAGGGCAATTGCACGGAAGGCCCAGGTTAGGAAAACCGGTGCCAGGGGCTTACGCTCCATCATGGAGTCTGTTTTGCTAGACACCATGTACAACATTCCTTCCCAGGAAGGTGTTACGAAAGTGGTGATAGACGAGGCTGTAATCAACGGTGAATCTGAGCCTCTTCTGATGTACGAAACTGGGGATTCTCCCCAAAACAAGGCAGCCGGTAAAGATCCAGCTTGAAATATCTGAATTAGGCCTTACTTATCTATAGAGCGGTCAATTTTTCCGGCCGCAGCAAGTTCAGCGGTTAATTCCATCAATCCCTGTCCGGTGTAGCATATTCACTGGTATTCCGCTGGAAATTATAATTCAATGTGATTATATCCACCCATACCATCCACTAAAGGTTTTAAATACCCATGGATAACCAGGACATGCCATCCACCGACAATTCATTGCCATTTCTGCCGCTCAGAGGGGTTGTTGTATATCCGCAGATTGTGCATCCGCTTTTTGTAGCACGGGAGAAATCGATTCGTGCGCTTAAAGCTGCCATGGCGGGCGACAAGAAAGTAGTGCTCGCAGCCCAGAAAGAGCACTCTGAAGATGAACCCGGCAAGAAAGATGTCTTTACTATTGGTACTGTGGCTTCGGTGTTGCAGCTCATGCACGTCAATGACGGCACGGTCAAAGTGCTTGTGGAAGGTGTGGAGAGGGTGCAGATCAAAAATCTCCATACTAATGATGACTATTACAAGGCTGATACTGTCAGGTTATCCGGCAGTACGGTGGAAGAAAAAGATTCCGAGATTCTGGTCAGGTCACTTCTGTCCCAGTTCGATCAATACGTCCAGCTCAGCAAGAAAATCTCTCCCGAGGTGCTGACCTCCATCACCAGTATCGATGATCCCAGTCGCCTGGTGGATACCATTGCTACGCATATGTCTTTGCAGCTCCAGGAAAAACAGAACATCCTGGAACTGGCAAACCTCAAGGCGCGTATTGAACACCTGATGTCATTGATTGAAGCAGAAATTGATATTTTCCAGGTTGAAAAGCGTATCCGTGGGCGGGTAAAAAAACAGATGGAGAAAAGCCAGCGCGAGTATTACCTCAATGAACAAATGAAGGCCATCCAGAAAGAAATGGGTGAGCTGGATGATGTTCCAAATGAGACAGAGGAGCTCAAGCAGAAAATTGATGATGCCGGTATGACCAAGGATGCCAAGGAAAAGGCCATGGCAGAATTGAATAAGCTGAAAATGATGTCACCAATGTCCTCAGAGGCCTCTGTTGTCAGGACTTATCTGGACTGGATGATCAGTGTGCCCTGGAAGAAAAAATCTAAGATTCGTACCGACCTGTCGAAGGCTGAAGAGATTCTTGATGATGATCATTACGGTCTCAAGGAGGTCAAGGAAAGGATCGTAGAATATCTTGCAGTGCAGGGACGGGTAAAAAAGCTAAAGGGGCCGATTCTTTGTCTTGTCGGGCCTCCTGGTGTAGGTAAAACCTCTCTGGGTGAGTCTGTTGCCAGAGCAACTGGCAGGAAGTTTGTTCGAATGGCGCTGGGTGGTGTCAGGGATGAAGCTGAAATCCGTGGTCACCGTCGCACCTACATTGGCTCACTTCCAGGCAAGGTTCTGCAGAAAATGTCCAAGGTAGGCGTTAGGAATCCTCTTGTTCTCCTTGATGAGGTAGACAAAATGGGGATGGATCACCGTGGCGACCCTGCAGCAGCTCTGCTCGAAGTTCTCGATCCGGAGCAGAATCACAGTTTTAACGATCATTACCTCGAAGTGGATTATGATCTCAGTGATGTCATGTTTATCTGCACTTCAAACTCCATGAATATACCGGAAGCTCTTCTGGACAGAATGGAAGTGATAAGGCTTCCTGGTTATACGGAAGATGAAAAGCTCAATATTGCCAGCCGCTATCTTGTTCCTAAACAAATGGTCAACAATGGTCTCAAAAAAGATGAAGTAGAGATCAGTGAAGAAGCAATTGTGCAATTGATCAGACACTACACACGCGAAGCAGGTGTGCGAGGACTTGAACGTGAGATTGCAAAAATATGCCGAAAAATTGTAAAGGAACATGCACTTGAGAAAAATGAAGTTCGTGTTGTTGTAAAAGCTGACGATGTCGAAAAATATGCTGGTGTCCAGAAATATGACTTTGGCAGGGTAGAAGAAGTTGATGCCATTGGTCAGGTGAATGGACTGGCCTGGACCCAGGTGGGTGGTGAGCTGCTCACCATTGAAGCTGTAGCTACTCCCGGCAAAGGGAAGACAACTATGACAGGTTCTCTTGGCGACGTCATGCAGGAGTCAATTCAGGCCGCCCTGACAGTTGTCAGAAGTCGTTCTGGGACACTTGGCTTAAAGGAAAACTTCAATGAAAACAGTGATCTACACGTGCATGTGCCTGAAGGGGCTACACCAAAAGATGGTCCCAGTGCAGGTATAGGCATGTGTACAGCATTGGTGTCAGTACTCACCGGTATACCGGTACGTAAAGATGTTGCCATGACCGGTGAAATAACATTACGTGGCCAGGTACTACCCATTGGTGGTCTGAAGGAAAAGCTCCTGGCCGCCCATCGGGGAGATATCAAGACAGTAATCATTCCCAAAGAAAATGAAAGAGACCTGAAGGAAATTCCGGATAACATAAAAGCTGATTTGGATATCAGGCCGGTTAAATGGATTGATGATGTTCTTGAAATTGCCTTGACCTGTATGCCTGAACCGACAGAAGAGTCGAAATCTCAATCACTTGAAAAAGAATCTTCAAAAAGTAATGAGACTGACGTCAAGGAAAAACGGAAAAAAACTATAAATACGCACTAGAAAAGCTGCTATTTCTTGACATTCTCGCGAGACAGTTGGTATAAAGCTATTGTCTCAATAACTGACAAAACTGCTTCCGATACTGTGTGGGACCAAATTTGTGTAGTGTCAGTTAGGGCGGAAAAAGCAGTTGCACAAACCCGTTGTTAACTAGAAAATTCGCTTAACGTTTCAAAGTCTGGCTACACAGTTAAAGAATACTTTAAATAACCTGAACCTAAAACAAATCATAAGAAGGGGATACCGTGAATAAATCAGAATTAATAGATGCTGTTGCTGAAAAAGCAGATCTTCCAAAAGCAGCTGCTGCCCGTGCCATTGATGCGATGACAGACGCCATTGCTGACTCCCTCAAAGGTGGTAGCTCAGTTTCATTGGTCGGCTTTGGTTCTTTCAATGTCAAGGATCGTCCAGCTCGGACCGGTCGTAATCCGCAGACTGGCGCACCGATCCAGATTTCTGCAGCGAAGGTACCTTCTTTTAAAGCTGGTAAGGCACTGAAAGACGCAGTTAATTCCTGATATAATCCGGCTCCGTAACAGGGGCCGTTTTACAGGATAACTCCTTAAGAGGGCGCATCTATGATGCGCCTTCTGTTTTTGGGAGAACCCGGTTCTCTATTTGTTATGTTCACCGGTACCTGGAAACAGGTAATAACTGGGAACTTGGATACTTTTACATAGTCTGGTAATTGGAAATGCTTCAAAAAATTCGTGATAACAGCCAGGGTACAGCTGCCAAAATATTTGTCTGGTTCATCATCGTGGTCTTCGGTGCCTGGGGTGCGAGCACCATCGTTTCCAGCGTCATTAATGCAACCCCGGTGGTTTCGGTTAATGGCGAGGAAATTGACGAACTGGAAGTAGAGAGGAATGCCCAGCTCAAGATGCAGGAATATCTGGAGGCCCAGGGACCAGATGCTGATCTTTCCGGTATTGATGAAGAACTCATCAGGGAAGCCGCTATCAGTGAATTGATCCAGAGGAAGCTATTGCTTCAGTATGCAGAGCAAACCGGCATGGTGATTTCTTCTCGCGCCATTGATCGTAGTATTGCCCAGACACCAGATTTTCAGGTGGATGGTGTGTTTAACGGTGAGCGTGCCCAGATGCTGCTGCAAAGTATGGGTTATACACCAAATTCCTATCGTTCAGCGCTTGCTACTGAAGGAGTGATTAATCAGACTTCGTTTGCCTACGGTTTATCTGGCTTTACAACCAGAAAAGAGCTTGAGCATTTGGCTGCCCTGGTCAACCAGACACGGGATATACGCTATATCCTGATTAATCTGGGCAGTGAACTGGATAATATCGAAATCCAGGAAGAGGACATCCAGAATTATTACACTGAAAATGAGAAGTCTTTTATACTGGAAGAGCAGGTTTCCCTTGAATACCTGGAACTGGACAAGGAAGAGATTTTTGATGAGGTGACGGTGACGGAAGAACAGATCCGTCAGCGTTATGATGAGGAACAGCTGGAATACCAGTCCCAGATAGAACGCCGAGCATCTCATATCCTCCTTGAAGCATTTGATGATGCAGATTATGACGAGGCCATGTCTCAGGCAACCGAACTCAAACAGCGCATCGATGATGGTGAAAGCTTTGAAGAGCTCGCTGCAGAATTCTCAAATGACCTTGGTTCCGCTGCAGATGGGGGTGACGTGGGGTATACAACGGGTGATACCTTTGTCGAGCCTTTTGAACAAGCGTTGTTAAGCCTTGATGTCGGTGAAGTATCTGCACCGGTTCGTACAGAGTTTGGTGTTCACCTGATCAAACTGACCGAGCGAAGTGAGTCCGAAATTGAAACCTTTGAAGACGCCAGAGAGCGTCTTGAACGTGATCTGAAGACTGCACAGGTAGATACGATTTTTTTGGCTCGCCAGGAAGAACTGGGTAATCTCGCCTTTGAGTCTTTTGATCTTGCCGATCCGGCCGAAATCATGGGGCTTGAAATCCAGACCACGGGATTGTTTGGCCGCTCTGGGGGTACCGGAATAGCAGCGAACCAGGATGTCATCAATTCGGGCTTCAGTCAGGAAGTGCTTCTGGACGGACTAAACAGCAACCTCATTGCCATCACGCCTTCACGCAGCGTTGTGATCCGGGTAAAGGAGCACAATCAGCCGGAAATTCAGCCACTGGAGAGTGTTCGTGGAGAAATAGAAGTCATGCTGCGTTTTGACAAAATTCGGGATATGTCTATTGACCTGGGTGAAACGATTGTCTCCTCAATAAATAATGGCCAGAATATTGACACGCTACTGGAGACCCAGAATCTCAGCTGGAACCAGATTTCCGAGCTTGAAAGGACCAATCCAGCATTGCCCCCTGAACTTGTCGCCAATGTGTTTGAAATGGATACGCCAGCTGATGGCGAGACTTCTGTTGAAGGCTTTGAATTAGCCACCGGTGACTATGTTGTGGTTGAACTACAGCAGGTCAATGACGGCATAATCGAGGATTTTGAGGAAGCTGAACTGGAAAGTCTCCAGGACTTCCTGGCCCAGCAGTCAGCCAACGCAGAATTTCAGGCCCTGGTGATGGGCATGCAGGAAAGGGCAGAGATCGAAAGATAGTTTGTCAGAAAGCCCGGATAAAATATCCGGGTTTTTTTTGCCTGCCTGGTACCAACCTTGTTCAATCACCTCTGGCATCGACAAAACAGGAGCATACTATTGGCTGTCACTGAATTGAGGCAATGATTAACTGACCTCGTCATTTGACTTATAGGAATGACAAATCATTGTTTTTTCCCGAGCTATCGACATAATAGATCCTGGCATCCGCTATCAGTAATAAGAGTAATTGTTGTGGCTAAAAATATACGTTTCATCATCTGCTTTTCCCTTGCACTTCTTGCATCATGCGGTAGTCCAGATGCGACACGCGTGGAAAGTGGTAACCGGGACGGGGTGCTGCATTTCGGCAATGGTACCGAGCCCCAGGGCCTTGATCCCCATATCGTCACTGGCGTTCCCGAACACCATATAATCAGCGCAATCTTTGAAGGCCTGGTTACCAAGAATCCCGAAACCCTGGAACCCGAACCTGGTGTGGCCCAAAGCTGGGATATTAGCGAGGATGGCCGTATATACACTTTTCATCTCAGGGAAAATGCGAAGTGGAGTAATGGCGAAACGGTAACCGCTGAGGATTTTCGCTGGTCGTGGGAGAGGGCGCTGAATCCGGCATTGGGGAGTCTGTATAACTATATGTTCTTCCCCATTGTAAATGCCGAGGCTTATGCCAATGGCGATCTTGAGGATTTCAGTCAAGTGGGGGTGAAGGTGCTCGATGAATTCACCCTTGAAGTAAGCCTGAATGAGCCTACCCCGTTTATACTGCAATTATTCGATCACTACAGTACCTTTCCTGTCCATCCGGAAACAGTTCTTGCCTTTGGCGCACCCTCTGACCGCTTTTCCCAGTGGTCCCGTGAAGGCAATATCGTCACTAATGGTCCCTTTATGCTGACCGAGTGGCAGGTAAACTCCCATATCCGAGTGGAAAAGTCGCCACTGTACTGGGATGCCGACAGGGTCAAGCTGAATGCTATTGTCTACTATCCTACAGAAAACATTGTCACCGAGGAGAGGATGTTTCGTGATGGTCAGCTCCATTTCACCAATGATGTGCCATTGGACAAGATACCGGTCTACAAGGCGGAGCAGCCGGAACTCATTACTATCGCTCCTTATCTGGGTACCTACTATTACCTGATTAACACAAACAGGGCCCCATTTGATGATGTCAGGGTCAGAAAAGCCCTTTCCATGGCAATTGACAGGGAACTACTTGCTGAAACGGTTATGGAAGGCATCGTACTACCTGCATATGCACTGGTTCCTCCGGGTACTTTGGGCTATCAGCCCCCTGCAACGTTCAGTTATGACCTGGAAGAGGCCCGGGAACTGTTGGCTGAAGCAGGCTACCCGAACGGAGAAGGCTTTCCCGAAGTCGAAATCCTGTATAACACCCAGGAAAGCCACCGCAAAATAGCTGTTGCCATCCAGCAAATGTGGACGCAGGCACTGGGCATTTCGTCGACTCCCATGAACAAGGAGTGGAAGGTGTATCTTGATGCCACTGATAACGGCAATTATGATATTTCACGCCGTGGCTGGATTGGTGATTACGTTGATCCCAATACGTTTCTGGATATGATGATTACGGATGGGGGAAATAATAAAACGGGATTCAGTGACACCCGCTATGATGAAATTATTCTTCGTGAAGCCCCCAAAAAGCTTGATCAGGAAGAACGCTTCGCCCTTTACAGGGAAGCTGAAACCATCTTGATGGAACAGATGCCTATCATTCCAGTATACACCTATGTGAGTAAACACCTGATCGTACCAAGTCTTAGAGGATTGCCAGCGAACATAATGGATTACTATAACTGGAAATATGTTTATCTGGATCCGGCGCATTAGGGCAAAACAACAGTTATGTGGCGATTCATCGGATTTCGGACCCTCCAATCCATCCCTGTAATTCTGGCGGTAATCACGGTTACCTTTTTTCTTGTCAGGGCCGCTCCGGGTGGACCGTTCTCCAATGAAAAGGCCGTTTCTCCCCAGGTGCAGGCGGCCCTTGAGGCCCAATACAGGCTGGATCAGCCGCCAATGCAGCAATATGTTTCCTACCTCGTAGATCTGGTCAGCGGGGATATGGGACCCTCATTTTACTATCCCGGGCGCAGGGTCGATGAACTCATTCTTCAGGGCTTGCCTATCACGGCCGAACTTGGCCTGTATGCCCTGATAATAGCCGTGCTTATCGGAACGGTGTCAGGAATCTTCGCCGCACTGCGGCCCAATACCCTGCAGGACTATGTGCCCATGAGTATTGCCATGGTGGGAATCTGCATGCCTTCGTTTCTGCTGGGGCCGACACTTGTTCTGGTGTTCGGCATCTGGCTTGACTGGCTTCCTGTGAGTGGCTGGGGTGCTGGTCCGGGTGACAAGATTTTACCCAGTATTACCCTCGGTGCCATGTATGCAGCTTATATTGCGCGTCTGAGTCGTTCTGGCATGCTCGAAGTGATGACCCAGGACTACCTGCGCACTGCAAGGGCAAAAGGTTTGCCGGAACATATTGTCATTCTCAAGCATGCGCTCAGAGGGGGATTGCTCCCCGTAGTGAGTTACCTGGGGCCTGCCTTTGCGGCCTTACTTAGCGGCTCTTTCGTGGTGGAAACTATTTTCCAAATACCTGGACTTGGCCGGTTCTACATCCAGGCGGCGTTTAACCGGGACTACACCATGATTCTGGGCACGACCGTTTTTCTGTCGACACTCATTGTCGTGTTCAATCTTTTATCCGACATCATTGCCGCGTGGCTTAATCCCCGGCTTCGGTATCAGTTCAGGAAGTAGGGCGGGAATTATTTGTGACCCAGAATAGTACAATCACCAGCCTTGATAACGCTGTCCCGAAAGGTACCTCCCTTTGGGATGATGCCCTGCACCGCCTGCGTAAAAACAGGCTGGCCATGGTCGGATTGATTTATCTGGTCTTTATCCTTGTGATATGCCTCTTGACCCCGTGGATCGCCCCTTATGGCTATGAAGAGCAGAATCTGCGTCTTGGTGCCAGTGCACCTTCTGCGGAACATTGGCTAGGTACCGACACCTTTGGTCGTGACTTGCTTACGCGGATTCTCTACGGTGGCAGGGTTTCTCTGCTGGTAGGCTTTATCGCCACGTCGGTTGCCCTGGTCATCGGTGTTACGTATGGCGCTATAGCTGGTTATGCCGGTGGTAAAGTCGACAATATCTTGATGCGGCTGGTGGATATTCTCTATGCCTTGCCTTTCATGATTTTCATCATTCTGCTCATGGTGGTCTTCGGTCGAAATCTTTTTCTGCTTTTCCTCGCCATTGGAGCGGTGGAATGGCTCGTGATGGCCCGTATCGTGCGTGGACAGGTGCAGAGTTTACGCCAGCAGGAATATGTCGAGGCCGCCATGTCGCTCGGGCTCTCACCAGCAGCCATCATATTTCGTCACCTGATTCCAAATGCGCTTGGCCCGGTGATTGTCTATACCACACTGACTATTCCCAATGTCATGCTGCTGGAAGCCTTTCTGAGCTTTCTCGGTCTTGGGATCCAGCCACCTGAATCCTCCTGGGGGCTTCTGATTTCATATGGGGTTGAGACCATGGAGGAATATCCCTGGCTGCTTATTTACCCAGGCCTTGCACTTACGCTGACGCTATTTGCCCTTAATTTCCTTGGTGATGGTCTCAGGGATGCCCTGGACGTCAAGGCATCGAAGGATTAACCGTATGCCCCTGCTTACAGTGGATAACCTTTCCGTTCATTTCCATACCCGCAATGGCCTGGTCAGGGCTGTCGACGGTATCAGTTTTGAGGTGGAGAAGGGAAAGACTTTTGCCATTATTGGTGAATCAGGTTCAGGAAAGTCAGTGGCCTGCTATAGCATGCTGGGGCTGGTTCCCATGCCTCCAGGTCGAATTGAGTCCGGCAGTGTTATTTTTCACGACCAGGACCTTCTGACCCTGTCAGAAAGGCAACTACGAAAAGTCAGGGGAAAGGGCATATCCATCATATTTCAGGATCCCATGACGACCCTGAATCCCTTTCTCAAAATCGGAGATCAACTCATTGAACCATTGCAGCTTCATTTCGGTATGGACAAAAAGGCTGCCTGGCAACGGGGTATTGAAATACTGGAGGAAGTAGGAATTCGGGATGCCGCCGCGCGCATGAATGCCTGGCCTTTTGAGTTTTCCGGAGGCATGAGGCAGCGTGTGGTCATTGCGATGGCGCTGGTGACCGAGCCAGACATAATTATCGCTGATGAACCTACAACGGCTCTCGATGTCACCGTACAGGCGCAGATCCTGAAACTGCTCAAGGAACTCCAGGAACGACACAATATCGGTGTTATTTTTATCAGTCATGACCTGAGTGTTGTGTCTGATATTGCTGATGAAATAGCCGTGATGCAAAACGGCAAATTTGTCGAGACTGGCAACCAGCAGGCCATATTTCAAAACCCGCAACATGAATACACACGTAAACTGCTGGCAGCAGTCCCAACGACGCAAAAAGTGGAAAGTGGGGAGATGGAAAAACCCCTGGTGGAAGTAAGCAACCTGTTGGTCGAGTTTCCCGGGAATATACCTGGTGAACCGGTGAGGGCCGTGAATGATGTCAGTCTTCAGATCAGGCGCAATGAAATTCTTGGACTTGTCGGGGAATCCGGTTCGGGTAAATCCACCCTGGGCCGAACGATCCTCCGCTTGATTGAACCTGCAGCAGGTCGTGTGATTGTAAACGGTACAGATATCAGTCATTACTCACTGGCGTCCATGAAACCGCTGCGGCGCCAGATGCAGATGATTTTTCAGGATCCCTATGCCAGCCTGAATCCCCGGATGACCGTGTTTGATACGCTTGCTGAACCCTTGTTACTTCATAACATATGCGACAGAAAGTCACTGGAAAAAGAGGTTTTTGCCCTGATGGACTCTGTGGGACTGGCCAGGGAAAGTGTTCTGCGCTATCCCCATGAATTTTCCGGTGGTCAACGGCAGCGTATAGCAATTGGCAGAGCCATTGCCTCCAGGCCTGAATTTATTGTGGCGGATGAACCTGTTTCTGCCCTGGATGTAACCATTCAGGCTCAGGTGCTCGACCTGCTGCTGCAACTGGTCGAACGTTTCAATCTCACCATGCTCTTTATTTCCCATGACCTGGGGGTAGTGCGCTACCTTTCTGACAGGATTGTGGTGATGAAGGAGGGCGTGCTCGTTGAGGAGGGGACTGTAGCCGAGGTTTTCAATACTCCGTCCCAGCAATATACCAGGGACTTACTGGGGGCCATCCCCGGTAAATCACTGTTGAGTGATACACAAACCCTGGCCTGACACGTCAGAATTCATCTTTCCAGCGACGAATTACCCCAAATACTTCTTCTGGAGATCCTGCTGCCTGCCCGCTGTGGCGGGATGCGGCTTCAATAACCATGGGGTCATCACATCTCAGGAAAGGATTGGTCGCTTTTTCCTGGGCTATGGTGGTGGGTACTGTGGGAATGTCCTGGTTACGTCTGTGTTGCTCCATGCTAATGCGTTCTGACACCAAACTGTCCTCAGGTAATACGGCCCGGGCAAATGCCAGATTGGCGAGCGTGTATTCGTGGGCACAATAGACCCGGGTCGCAGCGGGAAGGGCGGCCAGTTTCTGTAAACTGGCATGCATCATGGGTGGGGTACCCTCAAATACCCTGCCACATCCTCCGGCAAACAAGGTGTCCCCACAGAAAAGCAGTGGCTCTGATTTTTCTGTGCCGGCAGCAAAGTAGGCTATATGATCCAGTGTATGTCCCGGTATTTCCATCACCTGGAAAGTTTGCCCCAGGATGGAGATCTCGTCGCCATCACCAAGTGGGTGTGTGATAGACGGAATATTTGGTGATTCCGGGCCATAAACGGGACAGTCAAATTTCTCCCTGAGACCTCCGATACCGCCTGTATGATCCCCATGGTGATGGGTTATCACAATTGCCTGCAGGGTCATTCCTTTCGCTTTCAGGGTTTCCAGTACCGGTGCGACATCTCCCGGATCGACAACGGCGCAGTCCCGGCTTCCTTCAGGATTGATAAGCCACAGGTAATTGTCGTTAAAAGCCCTGATCGGAGTTACTTCAAGCATATTTTTCTCCTGTATTCAGCCATGTCCAGGTCCGTCCAAGTGTTGTCGCATGCGCCCGGTGAGTCAGGTATGATACCGGAATTATTCAGTCATGTCGGTCAGTCCTGAGCGTGTTCAGTAGCAGTCATAGGGAAAATCTAGACAGTCCAGGGTTTTATGATGCCATGAGCAGTTGGTATGAAACCCCGCTTGGGCAAAAGCTGCTGTCTGTCGAAAACCAGTTACTCACTGAATCCCTGTCCAGGCGCTTTGGTTATCATTTGCTTCAAATCGGTTGTGCCAACATGCCGATGTTTGAACCGAGTCCCATAGGTCACAAATTTTCCATCACTCATGGCAATCCCACAGATGACCACTGTATTGTTGCCAAGGGCGAGGCTATTCCGATAGCCAGTGAATCCATTGACCTGGTTTTGTTACACCACGCCCTGGATTATTCCTGTTACCAGCACCGTCTGTTGAGAGAGGTGTCACGAGTTCTGATTGCCGGTGGCTGTGTGGTTATTATTGGTTTCAATCCCATCAGTAGCTGGGGCATAAGAAGCCGCATGCCGGGCAGGAAGAGTCATCCCTGGCAGGGCAAGTTGCTGAGCACACTGCGAATTACTGACTGGCTTAAATTGCTTGATTTTCAGGTTGAACAGGTTCGGCATGGTGCCTATACCCTGCCTGTGAATTCCCCGGCCATGATCCGCTACTCAAGCGTATTTGAAAAACTGGCAACCCGAATAAACTGGCCTACTGGTGGTGTTTACATGATCTCTGCCCGTAAACAGCTGACCCCGTTGACTCCCATCCAAACGTCCTGGCGGGATTTCGCCAGCGCCAATGTAGGCCTTCCGGTGGCTGAAAATATCAGGCAGGTCTCTCGTGATCTCCTGAATGCCAGTAACGAGGAAAAGAAGTAAACAGCAATGAGCAAGCAGATATTGATCTATACCGATGGTGCTTGTCGGGGAAATCCCGGACCAGGAGGATGGGGGGCCGTTTTGCAGTTTGCTGACAAGGAAAAGCGGCTTTATGGCGGTGAACGGGAAACCACCAATAACAGGATGGAACTCACGGCAGTAATCAGGGCCCTGGAGTGCCTGAAAGATAACCAGTGGCCTGTGCGTGTGGTTACAGATTCCAAATATGTCCTGCAGGGGATCACAGAGTGGATCAAGGGCTGGAAGAAAAAGGGCTGGCGAACGGCCAGCAAGAAACCGGTGATGAACGCTGAACTTTGGCAGGAACTGGATGCCCTGGTTGAGCGTTTTGATATTCAGTGGGAATGGGTGAAAGGGCACAGTGGCCACCCGGGTAACGAACTGGCAGATGAACTGGCCAATCGTGGTATTGATGAGTTATAGGATATTTAGCGGGTAACGATGTGCGACAAATAGTACTGGATACTGAAACAACAGGCCTTGATCCAGCACAGGGTCATAAAATCATTGAGATAGGTTGTGTGGAACTGCTTAACAGGAAACTGACAGGCAACCATTTACACGTTTACATCAATCCCCAGCGCGAAGTTGAGGCCGCTGCCCTTGAAGTGCACGGTATCTCAAACGAATTCCTGGCCGACAAACCGCTGTTCACTGATGTGGCCCAGAGTTTTATCGATTTCGTGGAAGGCGCTGAGTTGATCATCCACAACGCCCCATTTGATATCGGCTTTCTTGATCATGAACTGGCCGCCCTGAAGCGTGGCTACAAGCCCATGGACCAGTACTGCAGTATCCTTGATTCCCTGGTTATGGCCCGGAAAAAACACCCCGGCCAGAAAAACAACCTCGATGCCCTGTGTAAGCGTTATATGGTGGATAACACCCAGCGTGAATTGCATGGAGCATTGCTTGATGCAGAAATATTGGCAGACGTTTACCTGATGATGACGGGTGGTCAGTCTTCTCTCTCCCTGGGAAATGACGAGGATGACCAGCAATCCGGTGGCGGGTTTCTCCAGAAGCTTTCTGCAGATCGTAAGCCCTTGAAAATCATCAGACCCTCAGAGGAGGAACTGGCGGCCCATGAAGCACGACTGCAGGATATTGAGCAGTCAGCGGAAGATGGCTGTCTCTGGTTGAAACAGTGAGCAGATGCAGGCGAGTAATCCTTGATACCCACTGCCACCGTGCTTATAATCGACAGCCTTAGATAATTGACAACCCCTTGTATTCCAACCACTTAAACTAATTATAAGGATCCCCTATGGAAGTGCTCGAAATGGATACTGCAATGATGGTATCAGGCATCATTCTGGTATTAACCTTTATTGGTATCTTTACAGAAGGTGTTCACGGTTTTCATCGAGCCAAGTTTGCCCTTGGTGGTGCCGGTGCCATGGTTCTGGCCGGCCAGTATTTTGGCTTTTACAGTCCTGAGCTGGCACTTGAATCCATCGACTGGAACGTAATCTTCCTGCTGGGTGCAATGATGACGGTTGTCGCCATCATGATCCCCACAGGTGGATTTCAGATGCTCGCCTACAAGATAGCCGACCTGAGTAAAGGGCGGCTTTTCTTTTTGATGGCCATGATGGGTACGCTGGTTACAGTACTTTCGCTGTTGCTGGATAATGTCACTACCGTGGTCATCTTTGGTCCGCTGATCATCCTGATAGCCCGGTCCATGAACGTGAATCCGATTCCTTACCTGCTTGCCGCAGCCTTGCTGTCTGACACCGGTGGTGTAGCTACCCTGGTGGGTGATCCACCCAACCTGATGATCGGTTCAGCCGCTGGTATCGATTTCAATACTTTCTTCTACCATATGGGCGGTATTGTTTTGGTTGCCTGGGTTGCGACACTGTTTTTCCTGAAAGTCATTTTCAAGAAAGAGCTGGCCGAAAAACCAACCCTGCAGGATTTCAGTCAACAGGAAGAACTGCATGACCCCTATACCTGGAAAGTGTCCCTGATAGTGCTTGGCATCATGGTCGTCGGTTTTATCATGCACAGGGCACTGCATTGGGAAGCCTGGTTTGTTGCCGGTATGGGTCTGACTCTCCTTGTCTTCTTCGGTAAGGAAGTGGATATGGATGAACATTTCGCGGACGTGGAACTGAGCCTGCTCATGTTCTTTATGGCCCTGTTTATCATTGTTGGTGGTGTGGAACACAGCCACTTCCTGGAATATATAGGTCAGTTTATTCTGCCTTTCGTCCAGGAAGACCTGCTTACTGCCTGTATTCTCCTCATGTGGGTGGCGGCATTTCTGTCAGCCTTTATTGATAACATCCCGTTTACAGCAGCCATGATTCCCATCATCCTGGGTCTTGAGCAGCAGGGTGTGAATGTAAACGCCCTCTGGTGGGCCCTCGCCGCCGGTGTGGGCATGGGTGGTAATGGAAGTCACCTGGGTTCCACTGCCAACGTTTTCATCGTGACCATTTCCGAGAAACTGGCCAAGGACGAAGGCAGGCCGGAGCTGGCGATTACACCTGGACTCTGGATCAAGAAAGGTTCACCGGTGATGATACTGACGCTGATTATCTGCTCCATCATCATGACGTTGTTTTTTGACTTCTATTCCAACCCTTCCGCTGCTATTGGTGTCGATGTGGCTGGTGCAGCTGTAGAAGCTGCAGCCCACTGATATGGCCTGATAACAAGGGGATCTGCCTTCGGGCAGGTCCCTTTTTTTTGCGTGATTAAGCCTGCTTCAGTTTTATTCACAAACAGGGCACAATCGGCTTACTTTCAACCCCATGATTCTGGAGAACAACCCTTGGAGTTACTGAGTGAATATGGCCTTTTTCTGGCCAAGACTGTAACAATCGTTGCAGCAATACTGCTCATCATGACGGCAGCAGTAGCCAATGCCATGAAACAGAAAAAAGAAGGCAAGGGACATATCGTTGTCTCTCACCTTAACGATGAACTGGAGCATTTCAGCCATGAAATCAGGCATGCGGTTGAAGATGAGGAAACACTGAAGCAAGCTGAAAAGGCTGACAAGAAAAAAAAGAAACAGGAGAAAAAGGCCCGTAAAAAAACAGATGGGAAGGAAGAGCGCAAACGCCTTTACGTGATCGATTTTGACGGAGATCCCAAGGCCTCCCAGGTGGATGAGCTGCGGCATGCTATTACAGCCGTTTTATCCATGGCAAGAAAGGACAGGGATGAGGTGTTACTGCGTCTGGAAAGTCCCGGGGGCATGGTACATGCCTATGGGCTGGCGGCTTCCCAGTTGCACCGCATACGTGCGCATAAGGTTCCCCTGACGATCTGTGTCGATAAGGTTGCGGCCAGTGGTGGTTACATGATGGCCTGCCTCGCCAGCCGTCTGATTGCGGCGCCATTTGCCTATATCGGTTCCATTGGGGTTATATTCCAGATGCCAAATTTCAACCGCCTGCTCAAGAACAACAATGTGGATTTTGAACAGATTACTTCAGGAGAATACAAGCGCACTTTGACCATGTTTGGAGAAAATACGGACAAGGGCCGGCAGAAGCTGACTGAGGAGATCCAGGAGGCTCACCAGTTGTTCAAGGATTTTATCCGGGAAGCACGGCCTGACATGGATATTGAAAAACTGGCGACAGGAGAGGTCTGGTATGGGTCAAAAGCGCTATCACTGGGTCTTATCGATGAAATCAGCACCAGTGACGAAGTCATTGTTGACGCCTGTGCCGACAGGGATGTTTACCATGTGTCCTATGAGAGAAAGAAGTCCATCTCGGACAAACTGGGTAAAGTAGTCGAATCTTCCCTGGATAACACGCTTATGCGCTGGCTACAGCGTTCCAAAAACAGGAATGACCTGGTTTCCTGATCTTCTCAGCGGCGCTGGAAAAGGGGTTCCGGCGTCTCAATAGTACTCTGGTAGTTTTCGCTAAAATCATTGAATGACGCTAGGGCTTCCTCGGCATTGATCCCATCTTCAAGTTCAAAACTATTGATACCACAGCGTTTCATATAAAACAGCTGATCCCTGAGTACATCCCCAATAGCTCGCAGTTCGCCCTTGAAGGAAAGGCGGCCACGTAGAATGGCAGCACTTGAAAAAGCCCGGCCATCCCTAAAGACAGGAAAGTTCAGGGCTATCAATGGCAGGTCTCCGGCATCATAGGCCAGCTCATAGGGATCATCATCGCTATCGAGCCAGACACCAACCGTTTTGCCGGATTCACCAAGTTCCCCCTTATGTTCCTGCCACAGGCTGAAGGGCACTATGACATGATCTTCAACGGCATCCAGGGCTTCGGCCAGTTCTGTTTCTTTCTGGACCGTGTGCCAGGGGTTATCGATTATTGCTCCGTCCTTAATCAGCGTTGGCATAGACGCGCTCCTTGAAAGGTTCCATACCCAGGCGGTTGTAGGTATCCAGAAATGTTTCAGAATCCTGGCGATTATCCAGGTACACGGCAATGAGTTTTTCCATCACATCGGGCATGTCTTCCTGGGCAAAAGAGGGCCCAAGGACCTTGCCAAGCTGTGTTGTCCGGTCTGAACTGCCACCCAGAGTGACCTGGTAAAATTCCTGCCCCTTCTTATCCACACCGAGAATGCCGATATTGCCAACGTGGTGATGTCCACAGGCATTCATACATCCGGAAATATTCAATGTCAGGTCCCCGATCACTTTCTGCCTGTCGATATCTTCAAATCGACGCTGTATAGATTCTGCGATGGGAATGGACTTGGCATTGGCCAGGGAACAAAAATCACCTCCCGGACAACAGATAATATCGCTGATCAATCCAAGAGTAGGGGTAGCCAGCGATTCTGACTTGCAGGCTTCATACAAAGTATAAAGATCTTTCAGGCGGACATCCGGCATGACCAGGTTCTGCTCATGGGTTACACGAACTTCCCCACTGCCAAATTTGTCGGCCAGGTCAGCGACATACTCCATCTGGCGATCAGTAATATCACCTGGTGCTACACCGGTTTCCTTGAGGCAGATATTCACGATCCTGTAGCCTGACACTTTATGCGGGGCCACATTGCGCTCAAGCCAGTGACTGAACATCACATCACGGGAAGCTGCTTCGTCGATGCCCGCATCGCTGTCTTCAAGTACTTCATAATCCGGATCGGTGAAGTATGCCCTGCACCGTTCAACTTCTTTCGTGGTAAGCGTGGCAGGACCATCCTTGTCATGTAGCCACTCAGCTTCGACTTTCTCGCGGAAGGCATCAGCCCCCATGGCCTTGACCAGGATCTTGATACGGGCCTTGTATTTGTTGTCACGACGCCCAAAGCGGTTGTACACGCGCATAATGGCATCGAGATAGGTCAGCAGGTGCTTCCATGGGAGGAAGTCACATATTTCAGAGCCTATAACCGGTGTCCGGCCAAGCCCACCACCTACCAGTACCTGGAAACCGACTTCACCTTCGGCATTTTTCTTGATGTAAAGGCCGATATCATGGACCTGCGTTGCCGCCTGGTCATTGGCTGTGCCACAGACGGCTATCTTGAACTTCCTGGGCAGGTAGGCAAATTCCGGATGGAAAGTGGACCACTGGCGGATGATTTCACACCAGGGGCGACTGTCTTCAATTTCATCAGGGGCTACTCCTGCAAACTGGTCAGTCGTGGTGTTACGGATACAGTTGCCACTTGTCTGGATAGCATGCATTTCCACTTCGGCCAGTTCGGCCAGCATGTCGGGAATCTGCTCCAGTTTTGGCCAGTTGTACTGGATATTCTGGCGTGTAGAAAAATGTGCATAACCCTTGTCATAATCCCGGGAAATGGATGCCAGTTTACGAAGCTGGGCGGAGGAAAGGCATCCATAGGGAATTGCCACACGTATCATGGGTGCAAGGCGCTGGATATACAGCCCGTTCTGGAGTCTTAGTGGCAGGAACTGTTCTTCGGTGAGTTCCCCCGCAATGTATCGCCTTGTTTGCTCGCGGAACTGGTTAATCCTGTCCTGCAGCATCTGATGATCATAGTCGTCGTATTTATACATGAACTCTTCCGGGAAGCATGTTTTTTTGTAAGAGCCGGTTAAACCGGTCAAAATTTCAAGCGCGCGATAATACTACGACGAGCTGTTTTGTGCCATGGGTGACCGGTGAAAACCGGAATAAACCCACGGGTAGTAGGGCTTTGCTTTATTTCTTGGCTGACATCATCGACAATGCGCGCTGCCTGTTGATTCCATTGAATCAGGCACCATAACTCAAGTTCAACAGTATACAATTTCCAACGCAGGAACAGTGTTCACATGATTGAAATTACTGAATCCGGACAGGATTATCTGAAACAACTTCTCGAAAAACAGGACTGTGAGGGCATCGCCATCCGCGTGTTTGTGCTGGATGGAGGCACACCAAAGGCAGAAACCTGTATCGCTTTTTGCCGTCCTGGTGAAGAGGAGGACGATGATGAGCGTTTCGAGTACAGTGGTTTTAATGCATTTATAGAGAAGAAAAGCATTCAGTATCTGGAAGAAGCGGTCGTTGATTTCGCCAAGGACAGCATGGGAGGGCAACTGACTATCCGTGCCCCCAATTCCAGAATGCCAAAAATCACTGATGACAGTCCGCTTGAGGATCGTATCAATTACATCCTGTACAACGAAATCAATCCCGGACTTTCTGCCCATGGTGGATTTATCTCCCTGGAAGAAGTGACCGAAGATGGTATCGTTGTTTTGCGTTTTGGTGGCGGTTGCCAGGGCTGTGGTATGGTTGATGTGACACTCAAGGATGGCGTTGAAAAGACCCTTATGCAGCACCTTCCCCAGATCAAGGAAATCAGGGATGTTACGGATCACTCCATTGATGAGAATGCCTATTACAAGTAGGCTGGTTCACGAATGAAACCGGCTATCGGCATTATTGGCGGCAGTGGCTTTTACATGCTGGCGGAAAAATACAGTTCTGTCACTGAGTCAGTCGTAACTCCCTATTCGCAACTCCCTGTTGACGTCAGCAATGTCGAGATCGGGGACAAGAAAGTAGTCTTCATTCCCAGGCACGGGGCCGTTCATGCCATTCCTCCCCATAAAATCAATTACAGGGCCAATCTTTATTCCATGAAGTCCTGTGGTGTGGATCGGATCATTGCCGTTAACGTGGTAGGCGGCATTAGTCCGAATATGGCGCCAGGTATGCTGATGGTGCCTGACCAGTTGATTGATTATACCTGGGGCAGGGAGCACACCTTCTTTGATGAACTTGGTGAGGCGGAAAATCATATCGACTTTACCTGGCCTTACGATAAGTCACTGGGCCGTTTGCTGGAGAAGCATGCCAGGGAGAAGGGCTATGATATTCAGAAGGGGGGCGTTTACGGATGCACCCAGGGCCCACGGCTTGAAACTGCGGCAGAAATTCACCGCATGGCCCGTGATGGATGCGATATTGTAGGGATGACCGGTATGCCTGAAGCTGCACTGGCTCGTGAACTGGATATTTCCTATGCCTGCATTGCGCTGGTTGTGAACTGGGCAGCCGGCGTCACTGACAGACTAATCTCATTTGAGGATATTGCCACTACACTTGAAAGCGGTATTGCCGGTGTTCGTGACATTGTCCTTGCCAGCGTCGCAGAACTTGACTGAATTCTTTCTACTCAAACGAAAAATCATTTACCTCGGGTAACTGGTATGGCCTGATTTCCACCAGTACGCCGAGATCAGGGTGATCCAGATAATGAAGCTCATTGCTGATCATTTCCCTTTCCTGGTTCATTATGGCTACGGATGTGATGGCCGGAAGTGATTGTAATGTCGGATTATCAAGGGCCGGGCCAACAAAAGGGGGTAACGGGATAGTCCATTCCTGACCAAGGGCATTGGCTTCAGTGCCAAAAGTCAACAGCCAAAGTCTGGCTTCCACATCAACCCGGTTAATGTCATAACTGAAACGCAATGATCCTTCGAGTTCAGTATGGATGCCATTGCTGGAACCACCTGCAACAAAAATGGCATCGGCCTGGGCGCGGTTAAGGACCGGCTGTCTCCATACAGCATGAAACAATAACCTGTGTTCTACGGAGGCTTCGATAGAACGGTTGTCCCTCGTGAAGTTTGCTGTGTCCTGTCCCAGTGCAATATACGGACTGCGTCGAAAATCCATTAGGCGGAAGTCACTTTCTCCCTTGAACTCTTCCGGGCCTACAATTTTTTGTAAAGCCCTGTTTTGCTCTGAATTAAAATTCCGGCTCTGTGTGTTGTCGAATAATGATTCTAGCCTTTCGTCGACAGAATTTTCCCTGAAAGGAATCATGAAGCCGCTGCTGGCGGGTGTCAGTTGATGAATGGGCTCCGGATAAAAAAGCCTGTGCTTTTCTGGAATAACCAGTTCGTTATGTGCATCGACATTTTCATTAGTAAAAATGCTCACCTCAATTTCATACCAGCGATTACCATCATAACTAAATGTCTGGGCAGTTAACGTCGCTGGCAACATACAGTTTATTGTGATTATTAATCTGGCAATCATGAACGGGTGAGATCTCATGTCATCAGGCTACCTGAAGGGATTGCGGAGTTAAAGCGGTAAGCAATTCTTTTGTGAAAGTGATGCGGTGTTCCGGGTCGCTCATGTCGGTGCGAAAGCGCAATTCTGTTGCTCCATTCATGCTGAATACCTGTGGTTGCTCCTGAACCAGTTTGACAACCGAGTATGGCTCCACGGCGGTCTCACTATCAAAAACTATCTTTCCATAACGACTGTTGGCTTCAACCTTGCTAATGCCAAGAGATTCAGCCTGAAGCTTCATGTATGTCACTTCAAACAGTAATTTTGTCGGCTCGGCAAGCAGGCCGAAACGGTCAATCATTTCAATTTTTAATTCATCAAGTTCACGGTTGTCAGCTGCATTAGCAATACGCTTGTACATCATGAGGCGTGTATGAACATCGGGAAGATATTCTTCAGTGATGAGTGCGGGAATATGCAGGTTCACTTCTGCACCCGAGTGTAATGGATGATTGAGGTCAGGGGTTTTGCCCTGCTTCATCAACTTGACGGTGTGCTCAAGCATTTCGCTGTAAAGTGAAAAGCCAATAGTCTGTATATGACCGCTTTGCTCATCACCTAGTAATTCCCCTGCACCGCGGATTTCCAGGTCATGACTGGCCAGCACGAATCCTGCGCCCAAAGTATCTGCAGCCCCGATGGCTTCCAGTCGTTTCAGTGCATCCTGGGACATCGACTTTGGGTGTGGCGTCAGCAAATAGGCATATGCCTGGTGATGGGAACGTCCAACCCGCCCGCGTAGCTGGTGTAATTGTGCCAGGCCAAACTTGTCTGCCCTTTCAACGATAATGGTGTTTGCAGTAGGAATATCAATGCCGGTCTCGATAATGGTTGAACAGACAAGGACGTTGTATCGCCGGTGATAAAAATCAGACATGACTTTTTCAAGCTGGCTCTCACGTAACTGGCCATGTCCCACGCATATTTTTGCGTCCGGGAGGAGAACACGAAGATCTTCAGCAGCTTTTTCAATGGTCCTGACTTCATTGTGCAGGAAAAATACCTGACCGCCGCGCAATAATTCACGCTGGATAGCTTCCTTTATCAATCTAGGCGTGGACTCCCGAACGAAAGTTTTTACAGACAGCCTTCTTGCCGGCGGCGTGGCAATAATCGACAAATCGCGGATGCCTGACATTGCCATATTAAGTGTTCGTGGTATCGGAGTAGCTGTCAGGGTCAGGATGTCCACGTTGGCTCGTAATGCCTTGAGACGCTCTTTTTGCCTGACACCGAATCGGTGTTCCTCATCAATTATCAACAGGCCCAGATCTTTGTACTTTGTGTCGCTCTGAAGCAGTTTATGGGTCCCAATAACGATATCCACTTTTCCAGAAGCCAGCTGATCCATGTTCAGGGCATGTTGTTTACCGCTGACAAACCGTGACATCAGTGCAATATTGACAGGCCAGTCGGCAAACCTGTCTTTAAAATTATCGTAGTGCTGCTGGGCAAGCAGTGTAGTTGGGACAAGTATGGCTACCTGGGTATTATTACTGACGGCAATGAAGGCCGCCCTAAGGGCAACTTCCGTTTTACCGAAGCCAACGTCACCACAAACCAGACGGTCCATGGCTTTCTCCTGGCGCAAGTCATTTACAACGGCGTTGATAGTATCTTCCTGATCATCTGTTTCTTCGAAGGGAAAACTGTTTGCAAATACCCTGTAATCATCTTCGGGAATATCAAACTTCTTGCCTTTCTGGGCTTCCCTTCGTGCATAGACATCCAGCAGTTCTGCTGCCACATCAATGACTTTTTTGGCGGCTTTGCGCTTGGCTTTCTCCCACTGGTCACTGCCTAGTTTATTGAGAGGGGCATGGTCGGCGTCTGCGCCACTATAGCGGTTGATCAGGTGCAGTGATGAGACAGGTACATAAAGCTTGGCTTCATCGGCATACTCCAGTACCAGGAATTCTGTCAATTGGTCTTCTACTTCGAAAGTTTGCAGTCCCTTGTATCGGCCGATACCGTGATCAATGTGCACAACCGGCGCATTGATGCGCAGCTCCGTAAGACTCTTGATAATGAAGTCAGCGTTGTCGGTGAACTTGCCCCGGCGTCGGGGCTGGCTGACATGATCGGTAAAGAGCATGCTCTCGGTAATAAGGACCATTGAAGGGTCGTCAAGCCACACCCCGCTTTCCAGAGGAGCCACCGTAATACCCAGGGAAGGGCGTTCAGTGACAAATGCCTCCCAGTTGTCCATGTGTTGCACCTTCAAACCGGAGGCTGCCAGCAACTCTATTAATGCTTCCCGGCGTCCAGCTGAATCTGCACAGAACAGCACCGGCGTATCCTCAAGGGAATCCAGAAAGGTTTTGAGTTTCTCAAGCGGATTATCCCGCTTATGCTCAACGTCCAGGTCACCCACTGTATGGACGGGTAAGACTGCCTGGGATTTTTCCGGTTTGCCGGGAACCAGATTTACCTGGGGGTAGTCCCGAACAGAGGAAAACAGGGACTCTGTGGAAAGAAACAACTTGTCGGGAGCCAGCAAAGGTCTTTCAGGGTCGACTTTCCGGTCTTCATAGCGAAGACGCACTTCATGCCAGAACAGGTCAGCTGCAGCCGGGACATCACCCACCGTAAAAAACGCTGTTTTATCTGGCAGGTAGTCATACAAGGTATTGAGTTCTTCAAAAAAGAGCGGAAGGTAGTATTCAATGCCGGCGACTGCATTGCCTCTGGATATATCGTCATACAGTGGGCATTTACGAACATCGATATCAAAGGCTTCCCTGAAATTTCGCCGGAATGTAGCAATTCCCTGTTCAGTCAGGGGAAACTCTTTACCGGGCAGAAGCTCAATGGTTTCAACCTTGTCATTGGACAACTGGGTTTCCGGATCAAAATGCCGGAGGCTTTCTATATCTTCATCAAAAAGTTCAATTCTTACAGGCTGGGTTCCCCCCATCGGAAAAATATCCATGATTGAACCCCGCACAGCGAATTCCCCATGCTCGTAGACTGACTCGACGCAATGATAGCCGGCTGACTCCAGTTCACGTCTCATGGCATCAAGGTCAAGTTGTCCACCCACGTTGAGACTGAGACTCATGCCCCTGATATATGTCGTTGGTACCAGGCGGTGCATGATTGTGCTGACCGGCACAATCAGGATGGCGTTACTTGCCTGGGGAAGTGAGGATAGTGTGCTCAGACGCTGGGAAATAATGTCCTGGTGGGGAGAGAAATTATCGTAGGGCAAAATTTCCCAGTCGGGAAATTCAAGAATATCGACCTGGCCGTTACTGAAAAAGCGACATTCGGCCTGCAACCTTTCGGCTTGCTGGCTATTCTCGGTGACAACGACACTTAAACCGCCACTCTGCCGTGTGTAATTGACCAGGACAAGACTGCCAGCGGCACCAGCCATACCTCCCCAGCGTTGTTTATCCCGGGCAATGGTCAGATCCGGCAGTGAATGTAACTGCAAAATATTCATGGGTGAAAAGGGAGTCCTTGTATGGGAATGTGGTCGTGCCTGTGGAGGGTTGCAACGAAAAATACCGACAATCTGGTCCTGGTTACATCATTTTCAATATCCGGCAATGGGAAATAGACAAAGAAGGTGCATATTTGGATAATACGCGCCTCTTTTTATTCTTAATTTTACAGGAAATTAAACAGTGGAACGACCTAGTGTAGACGACTATTTTGGTGACTGGAAAGCCAGGGAGGCGCTGGCCCAGGAAATGTTGCCGATCATGGGAAAGCTGGAAAATGAAAAAAACGTCCAGATTTTCCTTTACGGAAGAACCCTGAACAACCGTTCAGTTGCCAATATCATGAAGTCTCACAGGCGGGTACGTGAAGTTGCCCGTAATGAGCTGTCTGAATTTGAAAGCAATCCGGTGCTCAAAGCCGTTGCCAAGCTGGACTTGTGCCCGGCGCAGATTGACCTGGGCAAGCTAACGGTTAAATACATGCAGGCCCTGGAAGAGAATGCTGATGTCGATCTGGATGCGCTTGTTGCTGAGGAACTGTCCCATCTGGTAGGAGTCGATTACAAGCCTGTAGACAAGCCCACTGACGTTGTCCTGTATGGTTTCGGTCGCATTGGCCGCCTTGTCACACGATTACTGCTTGAGCAGACTGGAAACGGTGAGGTCATGCGCCTGAGGGCTATAGTGGTCAGGAAGTCGGGAGAGGGTGATCTTCTCAAGCGTGTTAACCTGCTGCGTAATGATTCAGTGCATGGTTCCTTCTCCGGGACGGTCCGTGTTGAAGAAGAAAACAACAGAATCGTTGCCAATGGTAATGTCATTGAGATCATTTACGCTGATAGTCCCGATTCCATTGACTATACCCAGTATGGAATAGATGATGCCCTGATCATTGATAACACCGGCAAATGGCGTGACAGGGAAGGGCTGAGTCTTCACCTGAAGTCCAAAGGTGTGAAAAAAGTCATGCTGACGGCGCCAGGAAAAGGTGACCTCAAGAATATCGTGATGGGAATTAATCACGACACGATTGATCCTTCTGATCAGATCATCTCTGCGGCATCATGTACTACCAATGCCATTGCGCCTGTGCTGAAACTGATTCATGAGAAATATGGCCTGGTTCATGGTCATGTGGAAACTGTGCATGCCTATACCAATGACCAGAACCTGATTGACAACTTCCACAAGGCTGATCGTCGTGGCCGCAGTGCGCCAATGAATATGGTACTTACCGAGACTGGTGCAGCAAAGGCTGTTTCCAAGGCGGTTCCCGAGTTGGAAGGAAAGCTGAGCGGTAATGCCGTCAGGGTACCGGTAGCGAATGTTTCCATTGCCATTTTGAACCTGACCCTGTTGACCGGGTCCAGCGCCGAAGAAATCAATGAATACCTGAGGGAGATTGCCCTGCATTCACCCCTGCAGAACCAGATTGGCTATACGGAATCTCCGGATGCCGTCTCCAGTGATTTCATAGGATCGAAGGAAGCCTGTACTGTGGATGCTACCGCCACCAAGGTTAATGGCAAGAACATGATTCTTTACCTGTGGTATGACAATGAGTATGGCTACAGTGCCCAGGTAGTCAGGATGGTCAGCCGCCTGGCTGGAGTTAAATATCTTACCTATCCGGCCGATGACTCCATGGCCAACTAGGGTGTTCAAAGCCGGTAATTTCACGCATCGTATATTGCCGGCTTTTTTAATTACGCTCTGCCTGCTGCTGCTTTTTTCTGACGGCCTTGCCTGGTTCGGGCATCCGGTCAGCCCGGATTCGCACACTGTTTTGACTATTTCCGGTGAGACAATGGGCACCCGTTACAGGGTGCTTGTCCGACCAGGAATGAATACTGGCGTTAAAAGCCTTGAGGTGCTCAATGACAGTATCAGGGCACGCCTTTCCTGGTTGGACAGGGGGCTATTCTCCACCTATGCCCCTGACTCCGAGCTGTCACGCCTGAATGCAACACCGCCGGGTTCGGCAATGTCTGTATCCAGTGAGATGATCCAGGTCCTTGAAAACGCTGTGGTTATCTACCGCAATTCCGGTGGAGCCTTTGATCCCTCTGTAAAGCCGCTTGTGGATTTATGGGGTTTTGGTGCTGTTTCCCCGACGCAGTTGATCCCAGATGCAGATGCCATCAATGCTGGTCTGGCAATGAAGGGCTTTGATTCACTGCTCATCGACTCGGAGAGGAAGACGGTGACCAAGTCCCACCCGCTGGCACTGGATCTTTCTGCCATAGCCAAGGGGTACGCCGTGGACCAGGTTGGACAAATGATTGAGAATCACCATATCCGTGATTATCTTATCGATATTGGTGGTGAAGTCTTGGTCAGCGGCAACCGTTCGGAGGGAGTCCCCTGGAACGTGGCAATCGAACGCCCGGATGATCTTCAATTTGAAAAGAAAAGTTTACTGTACCAGCAAGTGCGTACGGAAAACGGCAAAACGGCAATAGCCGGGTCGGGTGATTATCGTAATTTCTTTATTCATGAAGGCAGGCGATATTCCCATACCATAAATCCGGAGAGCGGCTGGCCGATTTCCCATGATCTGGCGTCAGTGACTGTCATAGCGGATTCAGTAATGGCCGCAGATGCCTGGGCGACTGCATTACTGGTTCTTGGCCTGAAGGAAGGCTTGTTGCTGGCAAATGAATTACAATTGGCGGCCTACTTTATCGTTTCAGGAAGCAACGGGTACAGTGCCCGTCACTCAGAGGCTTTCAACCGGTATTTTTAAGCAACCCAGGTATTCGGACACAGCATGAGTAAATCCAAGAAAAAATATGACCTGCTTGTCATCGGCAGTGGTCCTGCTGGTGAGGCTGCCGCCATGAATGCGGCCAAGGCTGGCAAGGATGTCGCCGTTGTAAGTGACAAGCCCAGTTTGGGCGGAAACTGTACTTTCCTGGGGACAATACCCTCCAAAGCGATTCGCTACTCCGTCAAGCAGGTAATTACTTTTCATACCAATCCTTTGCTCAGGGAGCTGGGGGGTATGAAGAAACTGACCTTCCAGCAAGCCCTGAAGCAAGCCGAGCGTGTGATTTACGAGCAGAGCAAATCACGTAGTGATGCCTATGAGCGCAATAATGTATCCGTTATCCAGGGCACAGCCCAGTTTGTGAACAAAAACCAGATACAGGTCACTGAAGGCAAGTCCAGGACCCAATACGAAGCAGACAATTTCATTATTGCCACAGGTTCTAGGCCATACCGTCCGGGTGACGTAGATTTCAGGCATCCCCGGGTTTTTGACAGCGACACCATACTGCAGCTCAAGAGCACACCAAAAAAAGTCACCATTATCGGTGCCGGGGTAATTGGATGTGAATACGCTTCGATATTTGCCGGAATGAAGGTCAAGGTGGAAATGATTAATCCAGCGGACTCGCTGCTTTCCTATCTGGATACAGAGATCACCGATGCACTGAGTTACCATCTCCAGAATATGGGGGTAAGGTGCCGCCATCAGGAGCATTTCAGCAAGCTGGAATACCATGATGATCACGTGGTGACCTATCTGGAGTCTGGCAAGAAGATCAAGAGCGATATACTCCTATGGGCTAATGGGCGTACCGGAAATACCGATAACCTGAATCTCGATGCCGTTGGTCTGGAAGCTGACAGCAGAGGACGGCTGAGCGTCAATGGCCATTACCAGACTGATACAGACAACATTTATGCAGCCGGTGACGTTATTGGCTGGCCCTCACTGGCCAGTGCTGCCTATGACCAGGGCAGGGCGGCCTGCAGCGCGATTATCAATCCCGATGAGTTTCATTTTGTCGAAGATGTTGCCACCGGTATCTATACCATTCCTGAAATTAGCACTGTGGGTTATACCGAACAGGAGCTGACCGAGAAAAAAGTGCCCTACGAGGTTGGTAAGGCTTTTTTCAGGAACATCGCACGAGCACAGATTACCGGTGATGAGGTGGGCATGCTTAAGATTATCTTTCATTTTGAAACGCTGGAAATTCTGGGTATACACTGTTTCGGTGACCAGGCGTCTGAAATTGTCCATATCGGTCAGGCCATCATGAATCAGCAGGGTGAGGCGAATAACCTGAAATATTTCATTAATACGACCTTTAATTACCCGACCATGGCCGAAGCATACAAAGTAGCCGCACTCAATGGCTTTAATCGGCTGTTTTGAGTATTTTGATGCATTCTTTTCAATATAGGTGCTGTCTGCCTGCAGGCCTTGATTTATATAGGGCTTGAACGAAAAAACGCTTGATTGCAAAAAGCGGAAAGTGTAAATTGGCACCCCGCTTGAAGCAGTGAAATTTTTGTCGTTTTGACCGCTCTTTAGTCTTTTTTTTCGAAAGAACAGCGGTTCACTGCCCGCAGACAGTTTTGGTTGAACTGACCACTACTGAAGACCCAGAAAATTTTTTAGCCATTGCCCGATGTTTTCACTGAATGCATTGTCGTAGTGTCATCAATTTTCTCAAGACGGACCTGTCTATTGCCCTGGTCCGGATGATGTAGTACAGACAGTGTGAGAGAAAAAGCTGACAAGCTTTGCGCACTGGAAATTCTTTCAGGCCAGGTCCTGAAAGCATTCTGATCACAAGATAAAACACAGGTTGGCAGGTTTGAATATAGATCTATTTCCCCTGGTACTTTACGGCTCAATTGTCATTATCGCGATTGTCGGCCTGCTGATTGTCTCAACCGTGCTTGGTCAGAAGCGAAGCGATCATGCTACCCAGGATGTTTATGAATCTGGTGTACTGCCTACCGGCTCGCCAAACATCAGGATTTCCGTCCCTTTCTACCTTACTGCCATTCTTTTCATTATTTTCGACCTTGAAGCGGTATTCCTGTTCGCATGGGCTGTGTCGATTCGTGAGGCCGGGTGGGTCGGTTTTATTGAGGTCGCTATTTTCATTGTGATTCTTGTCGCCGGCCTCGTATATCTCTGGAAAAGTGGCGCACTGGAATGGCGTACGTCACGCCAGCGTCATGACAGGGATCTCGTCAAAGGCCCTGGTGGTGTCGTCAATATCAGGGATGGAAAGAAAATTGAAGAAGAAATTACCCAGGATAATCATCATGGGGGAGGTCACTAATGAGTTGGGAACTGGTCCGTCCTGAAGAAGTCTCTGACCCGCGTCCGGGCATGGGAGAGTTTGATGACTATATTCGCAAGAATGTCATCATGACCAGGCTTGAAGATATGCTGGCCTGGAGTCGTAAAAACTCACTCTGGCCATATAACTTCGGCTTGTCTTGCTGCTATGTTGAGGCAGCAACAGCCATTTCCAATCGCCATGATATTTCCCGTTTCGGTGCCGAGGTTTTTCGCGCTACACCACGGCAGGCTGACATGATTATTATCGCCGGTACCGTGTTCAGGAAGGTGGCGCCGGTGGTCCAGCGTCTATATGAGCAAATGATGGAGCCGCGCTGGGTGATATGCATGGGATCCTGTGCCAATTCCGGTGGTATGTATGACATCTACTCCGTTGTTCAGGGGGTGGACAAATTCCTGCCTGTGGACGTTTATGTATCTGGATGTCCCCCGCGTCCGGAAGCATTATTGCAGGGACTTACCCTGCTTCAGGATTCCATAGGCAAGAAACGCCGCCCCGTAAGCTGGGTTATCAATGATCAGGGTATCCACGAGCGTGAAAAAGTGGAAATCCAGCGTGAGAAACGCCTCAAAGACCGCATCAGTGCCACTGAACTGGTGAGTCCGGATGAGGTAGGACCTAGCTACTGGGACGTTGCCAGCGGTAAAAAAGGTCCGCATGACCAGGATTAATCCTCTTTTGCAGACACAGACATACACATAAGCACACTTAAAATAGAGACAAGAGTTGACTACCGTAAGCGAACAAACAGCCCAGGAAGCACAGGCACAGCAACCCGCTGTCATTGATGCCCTTTACCGGAAGTTTGGTGAATCCACTTTTGTACGTCAGCATACTGCCGAAGGCATGCCGACATTGTGGGTGCCACGCAGCCAATTACTCGACATACTGCGTTACCTGCGCGATGAGTATCGCCCCCGCTACGAGATGCTGCTCGACGTAACCGCTATAGATGAACGCATGCGTGTCAACAGGCAGGGGCAGCCTGACAGTGATTTTACAGTGGTCTACCACCTGATTTCCTATTCGGGTAATTGTGATATTCGTCTCAAGGTAGCTCTGTCTGAAAACGACCAGAATATCCCGACGGTTATCTCCCTGTGGCCAGCTGCCAACTGGCATGAGCGGGAAATGTGGGACATGTTTGGCATAAATGTAGAAGGCCATCCCAACCAGAAAAGAATTTATACGCCTCCCACCTGGGTTGGACACCCCCTACGCAAGGATCATCCCGCCAGGGCTACGGAAATGGACTGGTTCCAGATGAGCGACGAAATTCAGGATCGTGAACAGGAAGCCATGCTGTTTGATCCTGAGGAATGGGGCATGACCCGTCATTCCGATACTTCCGAGTACATGTTCCTCAACTTTGGTCCTAATCACCCGGCCGCCCACGGTATTATCCGCTTTGCCCTGCAACTCGATGGTGAGTATGTGATTAATTGCGTACCTGACGTGGGATACCACCACCGCGGCGCAGAAAAGATGGGCGAACGCCAGAGCTGGCATACCTACATTCCCTATACAGACCGTATTGATTATCTCGGCGGTGTCATGAATAACCTGCCTTATGTCATGGCGGTTGAAAAGATGGCTGGCATCAAGGTTCCTGAGCGGGTTCAGACCATTCGTGTGATGCTCGCCGAATTCTTCAGGATATGCAGTCACCTGCTTTTCTATGGCACCTGGGCCGTTGACCTTGGGCAACTCTCGCCCCTGTTTTACTGTTTCGAAGATCGTGAAAAAGCATTCAACATAATCGAATCAATCACCGGTGGGCGTATGCATCCCAGCTGGTTCCGTATCGGTGGTGTTGCCCAGGACCTGCCAAATGGCTGGGACAAGCTGATTCGTGAGTTCGTTGAATACTTCCCGAAACGTCTTGCCGAATACGACAAGATGATTATGGCAAATACCACTATCCGCCAACGTACCCAGGGTGTGGGTTCCATGACTACACAGGATGCATTTGACTGGGGTATGACCGGTCCGGCCCTGCGTGCAACCGGACTTGAATGGGACTATCGCAAGAACAGGCCCTACAGCGGGTATGAAAACTTCGAGTTTGACGTGCCAATTGCCGTTAACGGTGATTGCTATGACAGGGCTGCTGTGCGTGTTGAAGAGATGCGCCAGAGCTGTCGAATAATCAAGCAGTGCGTAGAAAATATGCCGTCTGGTCCTTACAAATCAGACCACCCCCTGGCAACACCTCCTATCAAGGAAAAGTCTAAGCAGGATATTGAAACCCTGATTGATCACTTCCTGAGCGTGAGCTGGGGACCAATTATTGATCCAACAGAAGTGTCGATGACTATCGAGGCGACCAAGGGTCTGAACATGTACTACCTGATCAATGATGGTGGTAGTGGCTCCTATCGCACGCGCATAAGAACGCCTTCTTTCATCCATATCCAGGCAATACCATTCCTGAGTCGTGGGCTGATGCTGGCAGACTTTACTGCCGTCGTCGCTACCACTGATTTTGTGATGGCAGATGTGGACAAGTAGGCTGAAAAGCAAGATTCTCCAGTAGGAAATTGATCTAGAAATGAGCAACATCATCGCCAGTACAGCCGTCAAGGCAAGAACGCTGACTGAAGAAGAAATTCACGAGATAGAGCATGAAAAAACGCACTATCCGTATACGCAGGCAGTGGGTCTTGAGGCGCTGAAAATTGTACAGAAATACCAGGGCTGGGTGTCCGATGAAAGCCTGTTGGCCGTGTCCGAGTATTTGGATATTCCACCGGATGAGCTGGAAGGAGTCGCGACATTCTTCAATATGATTTTCCGGCGACCGGTAGGTAAGTATGTCATCAGGTTATGTGACAGCGTCGCCTGCTGGATGCTCGGGTGTGATTCCCTGAAAGACCATATCACCAATACCCTGGGTATTGAGTATGGAGAGACAACCGAAGACAACCTGTTTACATTGATTCCTGTGCAGTGTCTGGGTGCCTGTGACAGGGCGCCAATGATGATGATCAATCGTGAAACCTACCGGGATATAACACCTGAGAAGATTGATGACATTGTGGCTGAATACAAGGCGAAGGGCTAAACCCTGGTTACAGAGACTCAATAGAGTTCAGAGATTCGACTGAGAAAATGGACAAACCTTTAACAAAAAATATCGAAGCAGGTCGCTTACCGTTTGATTTCAAGCAGTATGAAGCGGCTGGTGGCTATGAAAGTGTCCGCAAGGTAATAACCATGGAACCTGGCGATGCGGTTAACCTGGTCAAGGAAGCCGGCCTGGGTGGCCGTGGTGGTGCCGGGTTCAACACGGGCCTTAAATGGAGCTTTGTTCCTCCACCCGATGGTGGCCCCCGTTACCTTGTCGTCAATGGCGACGAAATGGAACCGGGTACGTTCAAGGACAGATTGCTGATTGAACATGATCCTCATCTCCTGATTGAAGGGATGATCACCGCCAGCTATGCCATACAGGCCAGCACCGGATATATCTTCCTGCGGGGTGAATATATCGAGTGCGAGGAGCGTCTTCTCAAGGCTATTGACGAGGCTTATGAGAATGGCATGCTCGGCAAGAATATTCTGGGATCAGGGTTTGATCTGGATATATACCTGCATACCAGTGCCGGGCGCTATATCTGTGGTGAAGAAACCGCCCTTATCAATGCTCTCGAAGGCAAAAGGGCCAATCCACGAGCCAAGCCGCCATTTCCACAGGTTAGTGGGTTGTGGGGCAGGCCAACGGTTGTGAATAATGTAGAGACCATCTGCAACATTCCCGGCATCGTGGCCAATGGCACTGATTGGTATCAGGGGCTTGGCAAAGGGGAGCATGTTGGAACGCGTATATCCGGTGTCAGTGGCAGGGTAAACAATCCTGGTTGCTGGGAAGTGCCGGTTGGTATCACTTTCAGGGAATTGCTGGAAGATTATGCCGGTGGCATGAAGGATGGTTACGAACTTAAGGCATTTTTGCCCGGTGGAGGGTCAACTGATTTTCTCATGCCCGAACACCTGGATCTCGTGATGGATCCCGGTGAAGTCCAGAAAGCAGGCAGCCGTCTGGGTACATCCCTGATAATGGTCCTTGATGACAAAACATGTCCGGTGGGTTGTGTTCGTAACCTGATCAAGTTTTTTGCCCATGAAAGCTGTGGCTGGTGCACGCCCTGCAGGGACGGTTTGCCCTGGGTTGAGCATATTCTCAACAAAATGGAAGAGGGCAAGGGTGAAATGAAGGATATCGAGATCCTGAAGGAAATGACCGGTTACATGGCACCGGGAAATACCTTTTGCGCATTGGCACCTGGAGCGGCAGAACCTTTGCAGAGCGCACTCAAGTATTTCATGGATGAGTTTGAAGACCATGTAAACCATGGTTGCAGCTACCAGAAACATTGATAAATTACGTTAAATAGTACTTATAAATATTTGATTATTAAGTATTTATAGAGGTTTTAAAAGTGGTAAAAATTACCGTTGATGGCAAAGTCCTGGAAGTGGACGAAAACAAGAACCTGCTGGAGGAAATCCTCTCCAATGGGGAAGATTTGCCATATTTTTGCTGGCACCCGGCGATGGGCTCTGTGGGGTCATGCCGCCAGTGTGCGGTAATTGAATATGCTGACGATGAAGATCAACGTGGCCGCCTGAATATGGCGTGTATGACAGCACCTCGCGACGGAGCACGTTATTCCATCGAGAATGCAGCCAAGTTCCGCTCCCAGGCCATTGAAAGCATCATGATCAACCATCCGCACGACTGCCCTGTCTGTGAAGAAGGTGGTGAATGTCATCTACAGGACATGACGGTCATGTCGGGCCACAACTACCGACGTTATGATGGTAAAAAGAAAACCCATACAAACCAGTACCTGGGGCCGTTCATTAACCATGAGATGAATCGCTGCATAACCTGTTACCGCTGTGTCAGGTACTACAAGGATTATGCTGGTGGTACAGATTTTGGCCCCCAGGCTTCCCACGATAACACCTATTTCGGTCGCTGGCAGGAAGGTCCTCTGGAGAGTGAATTCAGTGGCAACCTGGCAGAAGTGTGTCCCACCGGTGTTTTTACTGACAAGCCTTTTGCCAAACACTATGTGCGCAAATGGGACCTGCAGACCTCTCCCTCGGTGTGTGCCGGCTGCAGTGTAGGCTGTAATACAAATCCGGGAGAACGTTACGGTACCCTGCGTCGTGTCGTAAACCGGTTCAATGACGAAGTAAATGGCTATTTCCTGTGCGACCGTGGACGCTTTGGTACCGGTTATGTGAACAGCGATGATCGTATTACCGTCTCCATGACCCGTGACAGCCATTATGCAGATCCTGTCCTTGCTACCAATGAAGAAGCTCGTGACAAACTGTTGGCTATGGCTGGCAGTGCCATAGGTATCGGATCGCCCAGGGCATCCATGGAAGCAAACTTTGCACTCCGGGAACTCGTTGGTGCCGAAAATTTTTACGCGGGTGTGTCAGAAAAAGAGCTGGGCATGCTGGACCAGATTCTCGACATATACCGCACTAGTCCGGTAAATGTGGCCAATATCAAGGATATTGAGGCATCAGATGCCGTCCTGATACTTGGTGAGGATGTCACCAATACGGCTGCCCGTTTATCACTGGCCCTGCGTCAGTCGGTGAGGAACCTGGGCAAGGACATGGCCAGGGCCATGAAGTTCCCGGATTGGCAGGATGCTGCTATTCGACAGCTGACCATGGATCGCAAGAGCCCATTGTTTATTCTGTCACCCCATGCAACCCGCCTGGATGATGTCGCTCAAAATGTACATATAGCCACTGCAGCCGAGAGCGCGAAGATAGGCTTCGCCATTGCATCTGCACTGGATGGCAATGCACCGGGTGTAACAGATCTTACTGAGGAAGAGCAAGGGCTTGTCCAGACCATTGCCACCGCCCTGAAATCTGCAAAACAGCCTTTAATTATTAGTGGAACAGGCAGCCTGAATCCGGCACTGATCGATGCCGCCGCCAATATTGCTACAGCACTGGCTGATGGCGAGATAACAGCCAATCTGGCCCTTGTATCACCTGAAGCAAACAGTATGGGACTTGCCCTTATTACTGAAGGCTCCGGAAAAGGCATTGAGCAGGCGATGGATAGCGGTGCCAAATCCGCCATTGTGCTGGAAAATGATTTATATCGCAGGGCGTCCACTGCCAGGGTTGATGGATTTATCGACGGCCTTGATCATCTGGCCGTTCTGGACAGCCTCAAGCATAAAACCGGTGAAGCAGCCAATCTGGTTCTTGCAAGCGGTACCTTTGCTGAAACATCCGGGACCTTTGTTAATTATGAAACCCGTGCCCAGCATTTTTACTCTGTTTTCAAACCGCTCGAAAGTATTCGTTCCAGCCTGTCCTGGTTGAGTGACAAGCCAATAGCCGAAGTGACCCGTGCGTGTGCAGAATCCGTGGCCGACTGTCAGGGTATGGCGAACCTGACTCCCGGGAAAACCCTGGCAGGCATGCGTTATCCGCGACAACAGCATCGCTATAGTGGGCGTACAGCCATGCGCGCCGATATCAGCGTTCATGAGCCCAAGCAGGAACAGGACGAGGAGGGGATTATGTCCTACTCCATGGAAGGTATTCCCCCTGTTCGTGATGCTGAAGTGTTTAACACGCCCTGGTACGGCGGATGGAATTCAAACCAGAGTATCTTCAAGTTCCAGTCACATACTGGTGAAGGACTCAAGCAGGCAACTCATGGCCATGTGCTGGTTAATAATGCCGCCACGGATAATTTGAATAGTACAGATAAAAAGTACAGTGCAGTCACCACGCTGGAAACGTCTGCCGGTGATTACACGGTATTCCCTCTCTATCATCTCTTTGGCAGCGAGGAATTAACAGGAAAAACACCGGCAATTCAGGAAAAAGCCACTGGCGCCTATATTGCGCTGTGTGAAGAGGATGCCGCCAAACTGGGTCTGCAAGCCAGCGATGGACTTGCGGTGCAGAATAATGGTGCCGTTCCCTATGTCATACGCAGTTCCATAAAGCCCGGTACGGTAGGGGTATCCGTTGGTCTCAACGGACTCAATTTTGCCGATCTTGAAGGCGGGATTTCACTGGCGAAAGCCTCTGACTGGAAAACACCTCCAGACTGGCGCGCCGCGAATATCATTGTCAGTGACAAGCAAACCCATGAATCAGCAGGGGAGGACGCCTGATGTTTACTTTTGAGGTAGGTTCACTCCTCAACATCGCCCTGATTCTGGGTGTTGTCCTTACCCTGGCGGCACTGCTGATCTGGATGGAACGTCGTGTCCTGGGTTTTTTCAATGATCGCCTGGGTCCCAACCGTGTGGGACCGTTCGGTATCCTCCAGTCCGTGGCCGATGTTATCAAGCTGATTACCAAGGAAGACTGGATACCTCCCTTTGCGGATAAACAGACATTTGTTGTAGCACCGCTGATAATCCCAATAGTGATGCTACTCAGTTTTGCGATGATTCCTTTTGCGCCCAATGTTGGCATTATCGATATGAACATTGGCCTTCTTTTCGTGATGGCGATGGCAGGATTGGCATCCTATTCAGCCATGCTGGGTGGACTGGCTTCCAATAACAAGTTTGCCCTTCTCGGTGGATTGCGTGCGGCAGGGCAGATGATTTCCTACGAAGTGTTCATGGGTATTTCCATACTGGGCGTTGTGATTCTTTCAGACAGCCTGTCACTGCGCGGTATCGTGGAAGCACAAGAAGATGGCTGGTACGTCATTCCCCAGTTTCTTGGGTTCATCGTGTTTATGGTGGCAGCGCTTGCTGAATCCCATCGCTGGCCCTTTGACCTGCCAGAGGGTGAAGCTGAAATTATTTCGGGTTTCAACACTGAATATTCAGGCATGAAATTCGGCCTGTTTTTTGTTGGTGAGTATATCGGCATGTTATTGATGGCATGTCTTATTCCAGTCCTCTTTTTTGGCGGCTGGCACGCACCCTTTGGGTTGGAATTGGGTAACGAGATCATTTCCGGTGTGTTCTGGATGTTCGTTAAGACCATGTGCCTTGTGGTGTTCTTTATTCTGGTCAGGGCCGCACTGGCGCGTCCACGATATGACCAGTTAATGAGTTATGGCTGGCTGGTGATGCTGCCATTGTCCTTGTTGAATCTACTTGTAACCGGCGCAATTGTGCTGATGCAGGGGAGTTGATAATGCTTAAAGCGTTGATGCATCAGGTAAAAATTATCTGGTCACAGATTGTTTCGCTGTGGCTGGTATTCCTGCATCTATTTAATAAAGCCGATACAGTTGAGTATCCTGAAGTTAAACCGCATACCTTTCCGCGCTGGCGTGGCAGGATCATCCTGACCCGTGATCCGGATGGTGAAGAACGCTGTGTTGCCTGCAACCTGTGTGCCGTGGCCTGTCCCGTTGACTGTATTGCACTCCAGAAAACAGAGGATGAAGAAGGGCGCTGGTATCCTGAATTTTTCCGCATCAATTTTTCCCGCTGCATAATGTGTGGATTTTGTGAAGAAGCCTGTCCGACTCACGCTATCCAACTGACTCCCGATTTCGAGATGGCTGAGTATGTACGCCAAGACATGGTCTGGGAAAAGGAACACATGCTCATCAATGGCACCGGCAAATACCACGATTACAATTTCTACAAGGTTGCCGGTAAGGCAATTGGCGGCAAGGACAAGGGCGAAGCCCAGAATGAGCTTCCGCCGACGGACAGGAGGAGCCTGTTGCCATGAATGTACTGTTTTATGGTTCCGCCATTATTGCGATCCTGGCGACTTTGATGGTGATAACAAGAACGAATGTTGTCCATGCTTTGCTGTACTTCATTGTTTCCCTGCTTTCCATTGCCGTAATTTTCTATACTCTGGGCGCTCCCTTTGCTGCCGCTCTGGAGGTCATCGTCTATGCAGGTGCAATTATGGTGATGTTCCTGTTTGTTGTGATGATGTTGAACCTTGGACAGGTGACACAGGATCAGGAAAGAGCCTGGTTGACCCCGTCAATCTGGATTGGTCCAAGCCTGATGGCTATTCCATTACTTATCGAAGTGATTTATGCCATCAACATGACCGATGCAGATATGGCAACAACAGTTGTTAGTGGAAAGGATGTAGGAACAGCATTGTTTGGTCCATATGTTCTGGCTGTAGAGCTTGCATCCATGCTACTGCTTGCAGGCCTGGTGGGTGCTTTCCATCTGGCAAGAAAATAAGAATAAAGACGCGTTTGACAACGGTTAGGCAACAACGGTGAGAGGATAAAGTCAGTGTTACCCCAAATTACAATGCAAGCTATTCCCATGGAGCATGGCCTCTTACTGGCTGCAATCCTGTTTATTTTGGGAATGGTGGGTGTTCTGACCCGTCGCAACCTGGTATTCATCCTGATGTCACTGGAAATCATGCTAAATGCTACAGGCCTTGCTTTCATTGTCGCTGCTTCACGCTGGGGACAGGTGGATGGCCAGATCATGTTCATTATGATTTTGAGTCTGGCAGCCGCCGAAGTGGCTGTTGCGCTTGGACTGGTACTACAGTTTTTCCATAAACGTAAAACACTGGATATAGACGCCCTTAACGAAATGAGAGGCTGACAGCTTCAATTCTCATGGCCGAAAAACAAGGCGAGATACAAGGTAAGACAAGACATGCTTGAATTATTGTGGTTAGTGCCGGTAATCCCTTTCATCGGATTCCTCATTCTTACGCTGACCTGTGGAAAACTGCCACAGGTTCCCGCGGGGATTATTGGTGCGGGTTCCATTGGCCTGTCTTTCCTCGTTGCACTTTTTGTGGGTATGCAGTTCTCGGCAACCGAGGCCAGCTCATTTTCCCAGACCTTATGGACCTGGATGTCTGTAGGCGATTTTGATGCCGGATTCACCTTCTACCTGGATGGTGTTTCCATGGTCATGATGTATGTCATTACCGGGATCGGATTTCTGATTCATGTCTATGCCACAGGTTACATGAATGGTGATCCAAGCTTCGCCCGATTCTTCTCTTACATGAACCTTTTTGTCTCCGCCATGCTGATCCTGGTGCTGGCTGACAATCTGGTGCTGCTCTTCATGGGCTGGGAAGGTGTGGGACTGTGTTCATACCTGTTAATTGGCTTTTGGTACAAAGACCCCAACAATGGATACTGCGCTCGTAAAGCCTTCGTCATGACCAGGGTAGGGGATGCTTTCATGGCACTGGGTCTTTTTGCCCTGTTCGTCAGTACAGGCACCCTGAATATCCAGGAAGCCATGCTCAACGCCGAAATGGAATGGGAAGTCGGATCGGGAATTGCAACAGCAGTTACCTTGCTTCTGCTGGGGGGGGCGGTAGGTAAATCCGCGCAGCTGCCATTACAGACCTGGTTACCGGATGCCATGGCCGGGCCAACCCCCATTTCAGCGCTGATTCACGCCGCTACCATGGTTACAGCGGGTGTCTACCTGATCGCCAGGACCCATGTGCTTTATACACTGGCTCCTGAAATCCAGTATCTGGTTGGTGTCATTGGCGCTATCACCCTGTTGATGGCTGGATTTACTGCTCTGACACAAAGCGATATCAAAAAAGTACTGGCATTTTCTACTGTAAGCCAGATCGGCTATATGTTTCTTGCCCTGGGTGTTGGTGCCTGGAACAGTGCCATTTTCCACCTGATGACGCATGCCTTCTTCAAGGCACTCCTGTTTCTTACCGCTGGCTCAATCATTCTTGCCATGCACCATGAACAGGATATTTTCAAAATGGGCGGTCTGCGCAAGGACCTGCCCTGGAGTCACTGGCTGTTCCTGATTGGAACACTTGGCCTGGTGGCTTTCCCTGGCTTTTCCGGCTTTTTCTCGAAAGAGGAAATCTTGGCTTCAGCCCTGGCCAACCACGATGGCGGATTTATTCTGTTTCTGGCTGGAATGCTGGGTGCCGTCATGACTTACCTCTACAGCTTCAGATTATACTTCCTGGTCTTCTATGGGAAGAAAACCCATGATGGACATGAAGTGATGGGGCTGCATTTGCAGGGCCCTCTGGTATTACTGGCTGTTGGTGCCGTGCTTTCTGGTTATATCCACATTCCTGTTGATGCCGTATTCCCTGAAGGGGAAGAACATCATGCATCCATGATGGCCCAGGCGGCGATGATCCTTATTCCAATGCTTGGTTTTGTCCTGGCCTGGTGGGTTTTTATCAAGGGCCAGGTAGACACAGAGAAACTGGCGGGCCAGGGCTTTGGCGCTGCGCTTCACCGTTTCTGGTTTACCCAATGGGGGATGGATTGGCTCTATAACACCCTTATCTGCAAGCCTTATATGTGGTTGGCAGAATTTAACAAGAAAGATTTTATCGACTTTATTTACAACGGTTCGGCCAGGATAGTCCGTTTCTGCCATGACATCATGAGCGAAACCCAAACCGGGCAGCTGCGCTGGTATGCAATTAGCGTTGCCTATGGCTTGCTGTTATTAGTCACCATAGGAGTGCTGTTATGATCCTTGTCTGGTTAATAACAATCCTGTTCGTCGGCGGTATTGGCGCCTGGCTTTCAGAAAAGAGCAACCCGCAGTTACCCCGGGTGATAGCCCTGGCAACCATTCTGCTGGACCTGTTCCTGGTTGTGCTGATGTTCGTTGCACCAGGTGCCCTTGGCCTGGACAGTGCAGCCAGTGTGGCTGATCTTGGCCAGCCCGGGGAATGGCTGGTTCTGAGCAGCAATGAATGGATCCCCCGATTTGGTATCTCCTTCATTTTTGGTGCTGATGGGCTTGGTATGCTGCTCATCATGCTTACTGTTTTCCTGGGACTGATGTCTCTTGGTTCAGCCTGGCATGAAATCAAGGATCAACCCGGGTTCTTCTATTTCAACCTGCTTTGGACACTGGCCGGTGTGATCGGCGTGTTTACTGCTCTTGACCTGTTCCTGTTCTTCTTTTTCTGGGAAGTAATGCTCATCCCGATGTATTTCATCATCGCCATTTGGGGACATGAGAACAAGGAATACGCGGCGATGAAGTTTTTTATCTTCACACAGGTAAGTGGCATGCTTATGCTGCTGGCCATACTGGTGCTCGTATTCTTCCATTACCAGGATACCGATATACTGACATTCAGTTACTTTGACCTGTTGGGCACTAATATTCCTTCAGAGTATGGTTTCTGGCTAATGCTTGGATTTTTCCTGGCATTTGCCACAAAACTGCCTGCAGTACCTGTCCACAACTGGTTGCCGGATGCTCACTCACAGGCTCCAACTCCTGGGTCTGTTATTCTGGCTGGTATTCTGCTTAAAACCGGTGCGTACGGTCTGATTCGCTTTACGATTCCACTGTTTCCCGATGCCAGTGCAACTTTTGCTCCAACGGCCATGTTGATGGGGGTTATCAGTATCCTGTACACGGCCAAAGTGGCGTTTGGACAGAATGACCTCAAACGGTTGATAGCCTATACCTCTGTGAGTCATATGGGCTTTGTATTGCTTGGTGTCTATGCATGGACAGCACAGTCGGTGCAGGGCGCTGTGATGACGATGCTGGCTCATGGCTTCAGTGCAGCAGCCCTGTTTATGCTTGCGGGAGGTCTTCAACACCGTATTCATACTCGTCAAATGGACCAGATGGGTGGCCTTTGGGGCGCTGCTCCCAAAATGGCATTCATGGCACTGTTCTTTACGGTTGCTGCAGTAGGTATGCCGGGCCTGGGTAATTTCATTGGAGAATTCCTGGTACTGCTGGGGACATTCAGGATAAGTATTGCGGCCGCCGCCCTGGCAGCGATTGGAATGGTCGTTGCTGCCGTGTATTCATTAATCGTGATTCAGAAAGTCTTTCATGGTGAGAACAAGAACAATCTTGTGGTTGAAGACCTGACCACGATAGAAATGATCTGCCTTGGACTGATGATGATTGGTCTGCTCTGGATGGGGCTTTATCCCCAGTCCATGCTTGACATGTCAGAACCGACATTGCGCAGTCTGGGTGTATTGTTTTTCGACTGACCGTACTGGTTACCCGAAAAACACATGAAGGTTAAAAAAAGTTAAGCGGTAAGAAAGACTAAAGATGAACGTAAGACGAACGTAAGACGCACGAAAGGCGTACTAAACAGAAATTCGCTTGAACAAGACATTTGAAGGTAGAAACAGTCACTATGTATAGCAACCTCATTATCGACCTGATGCAGATTATCATGCTGACCCTGGGTTCAGTTGTGGTAATGATGACTGCTGCCTTCAAGCGCGACCATGCCATTGTCTCTGGTCTGACTGTGTTCAGCCTGACGGCTGCATTGCTGACTTTCCTGTTTATCGAGCCAGTGCTGCCCCTGGAAGCAACCCAGTTGTTGATGATTGATGAATACAGTCTTTTCTTTTCCAACCTGATTATTGTTGGTGCCATTGCAACCGCTTTGCTTGCCTATCCATATTTTCAGCGTCACAGCGTCCAGAATGAGGAGTTTTATATCCTTCTCATGACCGCTACTCTTGGTGGTGTGGTGTTGGCGTGCAGTAACCACTTTGTGTCGTTCCTCATTGGTATGGAAATGATGGGGATCAGTCTTTATGCCATGATTGCCTATCCTGTGCATGATACGTCCAGTGCCAAGTTTCCACTGGAAGCGGCAATCAAGTACCTGATTATGTCAGGACTTACTTCCGGAATAACCCTGTTTGGTATCGCCCTGGTGTATGCCTATATTGGCACCTTGGGTTTTGATGAAATTCCTGCGGCATTGGCTGCAGCTGGCGACCTGAGCCCTGTGTTCCTGATGGGGGTTCTCATGATTGTTGCTGGTGCAGCCTTCAAATTGTCCCTGGTTCCTTTCCACATCTGGACCCCGGATGTCTATGAAGGTGCACCGGTTCCGGTCACAGCTTACCTGGCAACGGTATCCAAGGCGGCCATGCTGGCTGTAACCATGAGACTCTTACTCGCATCCAATGCACTTGAATTCAATGCGGTAACGGCTGTACTGACAGTCATGGCCGCTGCCTCGATGATCATCGGTAATTTGCTGGCGGTAATGCAGGAAAATATCAAACGCCTGTTTGCCTATTCATCAATTGCCCACCTTGGTTATTTGATTGTCGTCGTTATCGCTGCTGCCAGGATAGAAAACGCACTGTCTGTTGAAGCCATGGGTTTTTACATTTTGGCTTACTTTATTATGTCCCTGGCTGGCTTTGCTGTGATCAGTGCTATTTCCAGCAACGAACATGAACTTGATCATCTGAGTGATTTTCGGGGTCTTTTCTGGCGTAACACCTGGGTTTCAGCTGTACTGATCACAGTGCTGCTCTCTCTGGCCGGTATTCCTTTAACAGCCGGGTTTATCGGCAAGTTCTATATTTTCAACTCCGGCGTGGAAGGTGAGCTTTGGTTCCTGCTGACCATGCTGATTATCGGTAGTGCGATAGGGCTTTACTACTATCTACGTCTGATCTACACCATGTTGCAACCGGCCGAAATTACGGGTGAAGATCCTGCCACGAATGCAATGCCCGCTGGAGTTCATGTTGTCATGGCTGCCATGACACTGGGAATTATTTATCTCGGTGTGTACCCAACCCCGATGATTAATACCCTGGAAAGTCTTGCTTCGGCATTCTAGAGAAGGCCGGTAGATTTAATTATTGATCGTGCCACCGCAGGCACGACTTGACTTGAAATTTCCCACTTTACCCAATTCAACTGGTTAAAAATTAGCCATTTGAGTGCATTTCCTCGGATAAACCCCTGAAATTAGTATTATTTTTGCCTGTAGACTTGCAAAGACAAATCCTAAGTGATTAAAATCACTACCCCGTTGGATATTTGTGCAAACAGAGACACAATCTTTTAACTGACAAGTTAAGAATCCAGCCGGATAGTATTGGTGCAAAACAGTGCAACCAGGCGATAACCTGAAACAGACCGGATTATCTCAAAAGGTAATCAAGGCGGACCCGGAGCCCAGTCATGTCGGTTTACAGCTATACACGTACTTCACAAATAGAACACCTGGAAACTTCCCAGGATCTGGAAACCCTGCTTGAAAAAGAAGATCTGCGCTTGCAGACCTATGCGCTTGGCGAGGGTATGAAAGTGAATGAGCGCATCATTGACCAGGACCAGAAATGGAATATCAATTTTGCAAAACGCCCAGAAGCTGCCAGTTTGCTCAGAAAACTTCAACCTGGTGATATTGTGCTGGCCTGCACGCTGGAAAGGATATTCAGTAACTGTGAAGACATGGCAAATATGCTGCAGGAATTTCGTAAGCGCCGGGTCAAGCTTTATGTAGTTGATCTTGATGGTGAGGTCACGGATACAGAGTTTGCGCCTCAATTTACGGATGTGCTTAAAGTCTTCCACAGCCTGGAAAAGCGTCGCTCAACAGAGCGCATCAAAACCGTTAAACAAAGTCAGCGCAAGAAAGGCCGCTTCCTCGGAGGCAGCCGTCCCTTTGGCTACATGATCCATTCCAATGGCAAGTTGATTGAAAATCCCATGGAGCAGAAGGTCCTGAAAAAAATCCTCGACATGAAAAAACAGGGAAAATCCCTGCGGGCCATTTCCTCTGAAGTCAGTACCCCGATGATGCCGGTCAGTTTCAAGACTGTGCAACGACTTATTAAACGCCACGACAGTGAAATCAACGCCAGGCAGGAAGACCGATAATCCGGTCTGTGCACTGTAATAAGCCTTTTTCACATGCCGATCAGGATCATGCCTGACCTTTCCAGGTATGTTTTAATGCTGACATGCTGAAATCCATTCCTTTCCTGATAGGCCTGCGTTATATCCTTGCACGAAAAAATAACCGTGTAATTTCCTTTACATCCCTAATTTCCATGGCAGGACTCACCCTCGGTGTACTGGCGATCATTGTCGTTCTTTCGGTCTACAATGGTTCCCAGGGGGTTATGCGTGAACGCACGCTGATTACGGTATCCCATGGTGAAATTTCGACACTGACTGCCTTTCCCGATTGGGAAAGCGGATTGTCAGTGCTCCAGGGGTATCCGGATATTTCAGGGGTCGCACCTTATGTATCCCTGGAAGGAATGCTCAGCCAGCAGGGGTATCACCAGGTCACAGAGATCAAGGGGATATCTCCAGAAGCTGAAATCAATGTATCTGCCATTGCAGATAATATGGTCGATGGTGAATTGGAGGATCTGGTCCCCGGTGAAAACGGCATCATCCTCGGCAGGGTCCTTGCCGGTAATCTCAGGTTGAACAGGGGGGATGCTGTTAATCTTGTGGTACCGGCTATCCAGGATAATAATCGGTTGAAACTGGAAATGCACCGTTTTACGGTTAAAGGTATTTTTGATCCCCGCTTCAGCATTGGATCAGAACTGGCTCTTGTCCACATTGATGACACTGCTGGCCTGCTGGCAGGGGGGGAGTTGTCGGCCAACATACAGTACCGGCTGAAGGTGCCTGATCCTGACGAGGCGAGGGCAGTTGTTGCCAGTAGTGTGTTACTGCTGGACCAGACATTTCCAGATGTTGGATTCTCGGGCAGGGACTGGAGCGTGACCGAGGCCAGTCTATTCAATGCTCTGAAAATGGAAAAACTACTCACCTGGTTCATGCTGATGATGATTGTTGCCATTGGTGCCTTCAATATTATTTCGACTCTGGTCATGTTGGTGTCGGACAAGAAAGCGGATATTGCTATCCTGAGAACAATGGGAGCTGGCGAAAAAACCATCATGGCAATATTCGTGGTTCAGGGAACCCTGGTGGGAATCCTGGGGACTGCTGCGGGGGCGCTGTTGGGTGTTCTGATTGTCAGTAATTTTTCTGGTATTACCGCCAGTCTTGATGGTTTTGTGGCTCCCGCCAGTCTGTATGTTATCAGCGCATTGCCAGCAACCCTTGATAGCACAGATGTCTGGATAACTTGTGTCATCGCGCTTGGCATAAGCTTTATAGCGACGCTGTATCCTGCGCTCAAGGCCTCTCAGATTTTACCAGCGGAAGTGCTGCGCTATGAATGATCCTGTTCTGCATTGCGAGCAGCTTTGCCGTATTTACCAGGAAGGCAGTAACTCCCTGGAAGTACTCAGTGACGTGAATCTCTCCGTTATGCCCGGTGAAAGTGTAGCTATTACCGGTGCGTCAGGGTCCGGCAAGACGACGTTACTGAATCTGCTGGGTGGAATAGACAAACCAAGCCGGGGCAAAGTCTCTATTCTTGGTCAGGATATTGCTTTGTTGTCAGGCAAGGAACTGGACAAATTACGTAACCAGACACTTGGCTTCGTCTACCAGTTTCATCACCTACTTGGTGAGTTTTCAGCCATAGAAAACGCCGCCATGCCGTTGATTATCGCTCGTCGCCCATATGCTGAATGCCTGTCAAGGGCCAGTGATATTCTGGGAAAAGTCGGATTGAAAGATAGGCTACATCATAAGCCGGCCCAGTTGTCCGGCGGTGAACGGCAGCGAGTCGCTATTGCACGGGCACTGGTGAATAATCCTGCCTGTGTCCTGATGGATGAACCAACGGGGAATCTGGACCTCCATACTGCTGCTGACATTCATGAATTGATGCAGCAATTGAAAACAAGAATTACCACAAGCTTTATCGTAGTTACTCATGATCCTGCTTTTGCCTCACAAATGGATACAGCATATGAATTAACAGAGGGAATGCTTGTGCTTTCCCGTTCTACACGAGGGAGGTGACATGCAATCTCCTCTCGCACTTACGATAGGAAAACGTTACTCCTCGGTACGTTCCCGAAATCTTCTGACAGGGTTTATTTCATTACTGTCCATTACAGGGCTCGGCCTGGGAGTTGCCATTCTGATCACTGTTCTTTCCGTCATGAACGGATTTGACCGGGAACTGCAGGACAGGATACTTGCCATGGTCCCTCATATCACCCTTTATGATGGAAGAACTTCGGCCTTGCAGAATGAAAAACAGTGGCAGGAGATCGCAACGAGCATTAATGCTTTACCGGGAGTTACGGGATCATCGCCATTTTTGCAGTTGCAGGGAATGTTGCTGGCCAATGGCAAGGGTAGGGGCGTTGTCCTTAATGGTATTAATCCCGAGGCCGAAGGCCGGGTGTCTGCCATCAACGAATTTTCCAGTCCAGGCAGTCTGGAGAGCCTGCGGAACAGAGATTACAACATACTGATTGGAGAAGAATTGGCCAACACTCTTGAAGTCTCTCTAGGGGATACCGTAACCCTTGTTTCTACAGTTGTACCCATTACCCCCCTGGGAGAGTTTACTCGCAAGAAGCAATTTACTGTCAGCGGGCTAATCAGGGTTGGCTCTGAGCTGGATAACCGATTGGCTGTTGTCCATATTGGCGATGCCCAACGGGTGTATAGGCTGGGCGATGGTATTCACGGACTCAGGCTGCAGGTGAATGACCTTTTTGCTGTTGAAGGTATTTCCCGGACTATCCGCTCTGACATTACCAACGATTTCCAGATATCCAACTGGACATGGGAATACGGCAACATATATGAAAATATCAGGCTGTCCAAAACACTTGTTGGACTGCTCCTTTCTCTCCTCGTGGCTGTCGCCGCTTTCAATGTCGTTGTAAGCCTGGTAATGGTGGTCAGGGACAAACAGGGTGATATTGCCATCCTCAGGACCATGGGAGCCTCTTTGGGCAATATACGAAATATATTTCTGGTCCAGGGATTCTCCATCGGACTGATCGGGACAGGAGTCGGTCTTCTGCTGGGCATTATATTCTCCCTTACTGTAAGCGATATCGTGCTCTGGCTTGAACAGTTATTTGATATCCGTTTTCTCAGTGCGGATATCTACCCGATTAACTATCTGCCATCACAGATTCGCATCGCAGACCTGTTGCTCGTCTGCTTTTTATCACTATTTCTCACCATGCTCGCAACACTTCTGCCCGCATCCGTTGCTGCAAGAACAGATCCTGCTGTCGCGCTTCGATACGAATAGACTTCACACAGCCACATCGGAAAGCACAACCACTATTTCTGTACTAACCTGATGATGATTCAGGCAAAGCAGGGACGTCATGCGCTCTTGGGTTGTGTCATTCACTCTGGGCGTTATGGCCGGATGTTTTATTCCTGAATTACTGCCTTTCGGCACGTTGCTCTGTTTCTGCCTACCAATATTCCTGACATACCATTTTCCCCGGTTTCGACTTGCTGCTGGTTTTTCACTGGGCATTGCCTGGTTGATTTTCAATGCGACTATGCAAAAACAGGAAATACTGCCTGTTGCGCTTGAACAGCAGAACCTGCTGGTCAGGGGAATTATCCGGGGTTTGCCACAAAACACTGAATTCGCCACGAGAATCTTGCTGGTTAAAGCACAGATTTGCCCGGGTCAGGACATTTCTGATTGTGCAGAAAGTCCTGATGCTGTGGAACGGGAGTTCCTGCTCAATGACTATACAGATACTTCCTATGAACCGGGGCAGCAGTGGTTGCTTGAAGTTCGCCTGAAAAGACCGCATGGAATGGCCAACCCCGGTGGATTTGATTATGAGGCCTGGTTATTCAGTCAAGGCATCGATGCTACCGGTTATGTAAAGGACAGCAAATATAACCGGGTGATCAATCAAGACGTTCCTAACGGATTGTTCTACCGGGTAGATCGGGTGCGGCAGAAATTCAGGCAGGCTGTCTCGGAACTGTCACTGGAGGAGCCAGCATTTCTGTTGGCACTGACCATAGGCGACCGTTCTGCTTTTACGGAGCATGCCCGAAAACTGTTATCAGCCACCGGCACCAATCATCTCATGGTGATTTCCGGACTACACCTGAGTTTGGTGGCATGGCTTATATTCCGTTTTAACGCCACGATCATGAGGAGTTTCCCTTCACTTTGCCTGACAATTCCCGCATGTCGCCTGGCAACGTGGATTGCCTTTGCGGGTACTGGCTGTTTTGGCTTGTTTGCCGGTTTTTCCCTGCCGGTTCAAAGGGCACTGGTCATGGTGTTTTGTGTTTTTACGGGGGTCCTGCTGGACAGGCAAACACAGGGGTACAATCATCTGAGCCTGGCCCTGTTGCTGGTGCTTCTAATAGATCCTTTTGCACTTATGAATACTGGCTTCTGGCTATCCTTTGGCGCAGTTTATCTACTCCTTTTATCCCTTAATCATTCAAGCAGTGTCCCAAGAAACAAGGTTTCCGGACCGTTATTCAAAATCCTGCGCAGCCAGTTTTTCCTTTTTTCGGGACTTGCGCCATTAATGCTCTACCTCTTTGGCTCTCTCAGCCTGTTGACCCCAGTGGTAAATCTTCTGGCTATACCCTTTATCAGTATGCTAGTTGTTCCACTTTGCCTTTTAGCAGTGCTGGTCTACCTGCTTGCCCCATCTTTGTTGCCACTCATTATTACCCTCCCTGATTTCCTGCTTGCGTTGTACACCGATGCACTGGAGAAAGTAATTGAACTGGTCCCGGACTCAGGTTTCAGAATTCCACAGCCCCCCTTGTGGGGAGTAGGCATTCAGTTTGTTTTGATTACCGTTTTACTGTGTTACAAGAACCTGCTTTACCGTCTTGCAGTACTGCTCCTCATATTTTTACCCTACATGTATTCCAGGGATCGTCCTGCACAACAGGCATTCAATCTGCATGTGCTTGATACTGGTCAGGGGTTGGCCGCGGTGCTTGTCACCTCAAATCATTTGCTTATCTATGATACCGGGCCTGCCTACAGTCCCCGTTTCAATGCGGGTAGTGGTGTGGTTATCCCTTTTATCCAGGCATATAACCTGGGTCAGGCAGACATACTGATGATAAGTCATGGGGATAGTGATCATGCTGGCGGGGCCAGAGCACTTTTAACGGAATTCCCAGACAGTAAATTCATGGTTGGGGAGAAAATACCAGGTACTGACAGGAGACAGGTCCTTTGTGAGTCTGGACAATCCTGGGTATGGGACAAGGTTCACTTTCAGGTTATAGGGCCTGGAATACGTTTTGACAGGTCCAATAATAATTCATGTGTACTTCGTGTCAGTGCAGGTGATTACTCTGTTTTATTGCCTGGCGATATTGAAAAAGATGCTGAACTGGCGCTGGTAGCAAACAGGCAGATCCGGATTGCCGCCAATATTCTGTTAGCTCCCCATCATGGCAGCCGGACTTCTTCAACACCTCCATTTATCCGTGATGTAGCCCCCGAATACACGGTAGTCACTGCAGGTTATCTGAATCGATTTAATCATCCGCATTCCGATGTGGTTTCACGTTACAAGCGGTTTGGGAGTAGTCTCGTACACACCTCCCAGGGCGGAATGATTACATTCAGGATCTCGGATAAAGATGGGATACAGGGACCTGAGCTGTATCGTCAGCAGATCAGGCGTTTCTGGTATCCGTAAGAAGTAAAGCGTGAAGCAATGAGCATTTTCCGCTTATGGTTGGGCGATGTATTATGATACTCTTATGCGCCTATAAGGCATTGTAAATACGACTGTTTTCAAGATGTTAAAGCATTCTTCCCAGAGTATGAAAACAGTCTTTCCTTATGGGAAAGTCAATCATTAAGACACTGTAAGCAGATGTCCGTGGCATGTGAGGAGTCAACAAGTTGTTTGAGATTGTAAAGGCCGGTGGCTGGCTGATGCTGCCCATTATTGTGTCTTCCATTGTCGCTATCGCCATAATTATTGAACGCTTCTGGACACTGAATCCCAAAAGAATCGCCCCCAGGAATGTTCTTGCCGAGGTCTGGGGCAAGATCAAGCATAATCAGCTGGATGCCGCTGAGCTCAGAGAATTGCGAATATCTTCATCCCTGGGACAGATTCTGGCCGCGGGACTGGTCAACTCAAAATCGGGTCGTGCCATCATGACTGAAAGTATTGAACAGGCAGCCAGTCATGTTGTCCATGAACTGGAACGCTATCTGAGCACCCTTGGTACGATAGCCGCCATCACGCCTTTACTTGGCCTGCTTGGTACGGTGCTTGGCATGATCCGTGTTTTCAGTGAAATCATGGCCCAGGGTACCGGGAATGCCAATGCACTTGCCGGTGGAATTTCTGAAGCCCTGATAACTACGGCAGCAGGACTGGCCGTAGCGATACCTTCTCTTATGTTTTACAGAATGTTTCTTCGTCATGTGGAAAGCCTGGTCATTGATCTGGAAAGAGAATCAATAAAGCTTGTAGATGCACTTCATACAACGCGTGGTGTTGAAATCAAGGAAAACTGAGAAACTTTTACCGGATAATTATTGTGAAATTCCAACGCAGCCTCAAAGAAGAAGTCAGCGTCAATCTTACTCCACTGATTGATGTTGTTTTTCTGCTGCTTATTTTTTTCATGGTGACCACTACTTTTTCCAGAGAGTCCAATTTGCTGATCAACCTGCCTGAGGCAAGTGGTCACCAGTCAGAACAACAGGCAGCAGAAATTGAAATACTTATCTCGGAGAGTGGGACTTACTCTGTTAACGGCAGACAATTGGTGAATACTGAGATAGAAACACTCATCAGGACCATCTCCGAGGTGTCGGGCGGTGACAATACGATTCCACTGATAATTACTGCAGATGCCAACACCACACATCAGTCGGTGGTTACCGCGATGGACGCCGTTGCGCAACTGGGATTCCCTGGCTTGAATATCGCTACACGTGAACCGGACACCCAGTAATGTCCTCATCCAGCAAATCAGGTAAACACTCCCCCGTTTCTTCTGAAAAAGGATCGGTTCTTTATGGACGCCTGCTCAGGTATGTAATTCCCCTGAAACTGTATTTCCTACTGGGAGTTTTCGGGTTTGTTCTTTATTCAACCTCCAGTGTGAAGTTCTTTGACCTGCTTCAGGAGCTGGTTGATACCATAGGTGCAGGAGCCAGTGTGTCTGCGGACCAGCGGCTTACAATTCCACTTACGCTGATAGCTATCGTTGCTGTCAGAGGGCTGGGTGGCTTTCTGGGTTCGTACTATATGGCCTATATTGCCAACAATGTTGTTCATACCCTGCGAACCCAGTTACTTGACCGCTTTATAGGCTTGCCCAGTGCCTTTTACGATCGAAACAGTGCGGGTCACCTGGTTTCGACGGTCACCTTCAATGTGACCCAGGTCAGCTCCGCCGTGAGTGATGCGCTGACCGTCATTCTGAGGGAGGGCATTTTTGTTTCAGCGCTGTTTATTTTTCTTCTCTATCTTAACTGGAAACTGACTTTGCTTTTTGTCGCCGTCCTGCCAATTGTTTCACTGGTTGTATTATATGCATCAAGAAAATTCAGGAAGCATTCAAGCCGCATCCAGAACAGTATGGGTGATGTTACCCATATTCTCTCTGAAACCCTGAAAGGAATGAAGGAAGTCAAAACATTCGGGGCTCAAGAGCAGGCCAGCAATCGATTCCAGGAAAAAAGTTATCTGAACCTTAAACAGAATCTGAAAATGGCCGCAGTACAATCCATCAGTACACCGGTAATCCAGGTCGTTGTAGCCAGCGCCTTGTCAATACTTCTCTGGCTGGCAATGTCCCCAACGGTACTGGCCGAGATGAGTCCTGGGGGATTTGTGTCCTACATAACCGCTGCGGGTTCCATGCTCAAACCAATTAGGCAGCTTTCAAAAATCAATGCGGTTGTCCAGCGAGGAGTGGCAGCTGCACAATCCATTTTTGCTCTTCTGGATGAAGAGCAGGAGAAAGACACCGGGACAGTGGAGTTGACGACTCTTCAAGGTAGAGTGGAATTCAGGGATGTCAGCTTCACTTATACAATGCCTGGCGAAATCAGCAAAGACGTATCAGCCCCTGTGCTTCACCATATCAGTTTCAACTGTGAAGCAGGGGAGACCATTGCTATTGTTGGCAAGTCGGGCAGTGGTAAAAGTACACTGGTTAACCTGATACCCCGTTTCTACCAGCACGACACGGGTGAAATATTGATTGATGGTAAACAGGTCAGCGAAATGACGCTGAAAAACCTGCGTCATCATATCGCTCTGGTCAGCCAGCAGGTTGTTCTTTTTAACGGGACTGTTCGTGAAAATATCGCCTATGGCGAATTGCAGGATGTCGATGATAACGTTATACGTGAAGCACTCACTCATGCAAATGCCTTGGACTTTGTGGAAGCCCTGGAAAATGGACTTGATACAAGAATAGGGGATGACGGATTACTTTTATCAGGAGGCCAGCGTCAACGTCTGGCTATTGCCAGGGCTCTGTTGAAAAACGCCCCAATCCTGATTCTTGATGAGGCCACATCCGCCCTGGACTCTGAATCTGAAAAGGCCATACAGTCTGCTCTGGAACATCTGATGAAAGGCCGGACTACTTTTGTTATTGCCCATCGACTATCTACAATCGAGTCCGCTTCCCGGATCATTGTTCTGGATAAGGGGGAGATTGTCGAGACAGGTACCCATGAGGCACTGCTAAACGCTAACGGGGCCTACAGCCAATTACACAAGCTCCAATTCGCCTGATGAACATCCTGACCAATGCCTGGTATAAACAGTCCCGCTGGATACACTGTCTGCGACCACTGTCAGCGCTTTTCTCTCTTATCAGCAACCTGCGTCGCTTGCAATCTTGCAAATCAGGCAAAGCCTATATCAGTCGCTTGCCGGTAATCGTCGTTGGTAACATCACCGCTGGAGGTACCGGAAAAACCCCATTGGTTATTTATCTGGCACAGGAATTATGTCGACTTGGTTATTCCCCGGGCATAGTCAGTAGAGGGTATGGTTCGAAAACTTCCGAATATCCCTTTGCTGTTACTCCACAAACGAATTACCGGCAAGCGGGAGAAGAACCCCTGATGATCGCCCGCTATACACAATGTCCGGTTATTATAGATCCGGATAGAGTTGCTGCTGTCAGGGAGCTGGAATCCCGATATGACTGCAATGTCATTATCAGTGATGACGGAATGCAGCATTACAGGCTTACAAGGGATATCGAGATTGCCCTGGTGGATGGTCAGAGAGGTTTCGGCAATGGATATTTGCTACCGGCCGGCCCCTTGCGTGAAAAGCCAGATCGTCTAGACACTGTAGATCTGGTTGTCTGTAACGGAAAAGCACGCCATAAGTTACCTGTGCCTTATTTGCGTATGGATCTTGATGCCACCCATATGGTGCACATGAAAACCCTCAAATCCCTTTCAGTGAATGATGGAGCCTTAAGAAGCATCAAGGGTAAAAAGGTCCATGCAATAGCTGGTATAGGAAATCCTGAACGCTTCTTCACCTCTCTTTGCGGATGCGGTTTTGATATTATCACCCACATGTTCAGGGACCATTATCTTTATCGCCCTGAGGATATCGTTTTTGATGATGACCTTGATGTGGTCATGACAGAAAAAGATGCAACCAAGTGTGAAGAATTTGTCACTGACCGGCACTGGTATCTCAAGGTTGCGGCCAGACTGCCGGATGAATTCATGACCAGCCTTGTCTCGCTTTTACATGACGTAGAAAAAAATAAAGGCCAGTGCAGATCGATCAAATAATACCCAAGAGGAACAATGACAGGTCCACAAATTATGGATAAAAAACTGCTAACTATACTTGCCTGCCCTCTGTGCAAAGGGGAACTTGTTTTTAATCAGGATTCACAGGAATTAATCTGTTATCCCGACAGTCTGGCATTTCCGGTAAGAGATGAAATTCCCGTTATGCTGGAACAGGAAGCCAGGGCACTCACCCCGGAAGAAAAGGCAAACAGGAAAAAACAGTGAATTTTATTGTCGTCATTCCTGCCCGTTTTCAGTCCTCGAGGCTGCCTGGTAAACCATTGCTGGATATAGCGGGTAAACCTATGCTTCATCATGTGGTTGAAAGGGCCATGGCCAGCAATGCGGATGCCGTTTACGTGGCAACCGATGACGAACGTATTCGGTCCAGTCTGGAGTCTCTTGGTGATAATGTGGTGATGACTTCTTCCCGGCATCGTTCAGGTACCGATCGTATTGAGGAAGTCACACGTAAAATTGGCCTTGAGGATGATGACATAGTCGTTAACGTCCAGGGCGATGAACCCCTCATCCCACCTGAGGTAATCAACCAGGTCGCAAGCGATATGGCTACCCACAGGGATGCAAGAATCTGCACTCTCTACGAATCCCTCTCTTCCGAAGCGGAGGTTAACAATCCCAACAACGTTAAAGTGGTGACGGATGATGAAGGCTATGCGCTGTATTTCTCCCGATCAGTGATTCCGCACAAACGTGATGATCACAGTATATTCAATGATTACAAGAGACATATTGGCATCTATGCCTACCGAACCAGTGTGCTTCATGATTTTGTGAAATGGCCGCACGGAATACTTGAAGAGGCAGAACAGCTTGAACAGCTACGTGCCATGGCAAATGGTACCCGGATACATGTACAGAAGGCTTGCGCAGAAATTCCTGCGGGTGTTGATACACAGGAAGACCTGGACAAGGTCAGGCGTTTACTGGCAGGGGAGTAATGCATAAAAAAGCGATAAAAGTACTGATGGTTTGCCTTGGGAATATCTGTCGTTCGCCAACAGCGGAAGTGGTATTTCGGAATAAGGTCAGGATTGAAAACCTGGAAGATTTTGTTTTCATAGATTCAGCGGGTACAGGGTCATGGCATATTGGCCATCCCCCGGATTCACGGGCCACTGAGGCAGCCTTGAAGCGGCATTACGATATGAGAGACCTCAGGGCCCGACAGGTAACCCCTGGGGATATAGCACGGTTTGATTATATTTTTGCCATGGACAGGCAAAATCTGTCTGATCTTCTTCATATGAGTCCCCCAGAACATCGCCACAAGATTTCCCTGTTTCTTCATCATGGAGCCGGTGATACGGAAGAAGTACCTGACCCCTATTATTCCGGTGCTGAGGGCTTTGAGCATGTCCTGGATCTTGTTGAAGATGCCTCGGAGCGACTGGTGAAATATATTGCCGCCAAACATCAGCTACCCTGACAGGTTTTGACCTGATGGATATACAAGAACACGTCAATCTGCGTAATCACACGTCTTTTCATGTAGATGCTTATGCCCGGTACTTCATCAGTGTAACGACTATTGAAATGCTGAAATCTGCCCTGTCTTTTGCTACTCAGAGAAAGATTCCATTTTTACTGATCGGGGAGGGGAGCAATCTGCTTTTCCAGCAAGATTACCCTGGTCTTGTTGTTGAAATGAACATAAAGGGCAGGACTGTGCTGGAGTCTGCTGAAGACACCTGTCTTGTCAAAGCGCAGGGCGGAGAAAACTGGCATGAGTTTGTATTGTGGACACTGTCACAACAGCTTTACGGGCTTGAGAATCTGTCGTTGATTCCTGGCACTGTAGGTGCGGCCCCTGTACAGAATATTGGTGCCTATGGTGTGGAGTTATGTGAACACCTTTCTTCTCTTGACGCTCTTGAGGTTGCCACCGGCGAGATACATACACTGACAAAAGCCCAATGTGAATTTTCCTACAGACACTCGGTGTTCAAGGGTGCCATGAAAGGCAAGTTTATTATCTGCAGTGTCACGTTTACCCTGAACAGAAAGGCCAATGTTAACCTTACCTACGGGGCGTTGGCCAAAGTACTTGATACCCTGCCAGATGCTGAAATAACGCCTGAACTGGTCAGCCAGACGGTATCGAATATCAGGCGCAGCAAATTACCTGACCCCGAAAAACTCGGCAATGCCGGCAGTTTTTTTCGAAACCCCGAAGTATCAATTGCGGATTTTGAAAGGTTGAAGTCTGTTTTCCCGGATCTTGTAGGTTATCCGAGCAGCGAGCGTGTAAAACTGGCTGCTGCCTGGCTCATCGAAGCTGCCGGATGGAAGGGATACCGGGATGGTGACGCCGGGGTGCATCAGGACCATGCTCTGGTACTGGTTAACTATGGCCATGCTACAGGAACCCAGTTGAAAGCATTGGCTGAAGCTATTCAAAGTTCAGTCCATCACAAATTCGGCATCAAGCTGATTCCTGAAGTCGGTATTATTTAAGACCCATTACTCATCAATTCATTCGCATCCTGTAATATGTAACCATGGCTCAGAAAGACTCCAACGACAATGTGCTGGAAGACCAGGTTTTCGACCACAGGAACTTCCTCAAACATACCAGTACCCGTCCCGGCGTATACCGTATGCTCGATGAACAGGGGGAAGTATTGTATGTGGGTAAGGCAAAAAACCTGAAAAAACGACTTGGAAATTATTTTCGTGGTTCGGGCCTGGACAACAAGACACTGGCACTGGTCAGTCGAATCAATGACATAGAAATCACCATCACCAGCAGTGAAACGGAAGCGCTGCTGCTTGAGCAAAACCTGATCAAGGAAAAGCGACCGCCCTACAATATTTTGCTCAGGGACGATAAATCCTACCCCTATATATTCCTGTCTACCCAGGATGACTATCCAAGACTGGCCTTTCATCGTGGGGCGAAAAAGATCAAAGGACGATATTTCGGTCCATTTCCCAGCGCCAGTGCTGTTAGAGAGAGCCTGGCTCTTCTGCAAAAAATATTTCATGTCAGGCAATGTGAAGATTCCTATTTCCGCAATCGCACACGGCCCTGTCTTCAATACCAGATAAAACGCTGTTCCGGACCCTGTGTAAATCTGACCACGCCTGAAGACTATGCCGATGATGTTCGTCACTCTGTCATGTTTCTGGAAGGCCACAATGACCAGATACGCAGTGAACTGACCAGGAAAATGGAGACTCTTTCGGAAAATCTGCGTTTTGAAGAGGCCTCTGTAGTCAGGGATCAAATCAGGGATTTGAGAGTCGTTCAGGAAAATCAGTATGTATCGGGTGAAAAAGGCGATGTGGATGTTATCGCCATGGCCCAGGATGCTGGAGCTGTTTGCCTGCATATCATTTTTATCCGGGCAGGCAGGATTCTTGGCTCCAAGAATTACTATCCCCGTTTTGTCCTTGAGAAGGAGCCTGGCGAGATTTTCAGGGCCTTTATTGCTCAATACTATCTACAGGATACCCATCGACAGAACCTGCCGCGGGAAATAGTCTGTAATCATACTCCGGAGGAGGTTCAGGATCTGTCTGATGCCTTGTCATATCTTGCGGAGAGAAAAGTCAGCATCAAGTCACGGGTCAGGGGTCATCGTGCCAAGTGGCTGGATCTTGCTGCGGTTAATGCCGGTCACGGGCTGATGAGCAAACTTAACAGCAAGCGCAGTATGCAACAGCGAATGAGTGCTCTCCAGGTGGCCCTGGGCCTTGAATCCCCACCATTGCGCATGGAATGTTTTGACATCAGTCACAGTGCCGGAGAAGCCACTGTGGCCTCATGTGTGGTCTTTGACCAGAACGGACCGCTTAAATCTGATTATCGACGGTTCAATATCGAGAATATAACGCCGGGTGATGATTATGCCGCCATGGAGCAGGCTCTTAAACGTCGTTATACACGTCTGAAACAGGGGGAAGCCAGAATGCCCGATATACTGGTCATAGATGGCGGGTTGGGGCAGCTTGGACAGGCAGAAAAGGTCCTGGGGGCCCTTGAAGTCAATGGCGTCCTGCTGCTGGGAATTGCCAAGGGCATTAGCCGTAAGGCAGGACAGGAAACGCTTATACTCGGCGGGTCCCACAAGGAGGTTGCCTTGCCCGCTGAATCACCGGCACTTCATCTGCTGCAACACATTCGGGATGAATCCCATCGTTTTGCTATTACGGCACATCGCCAGCGTCGCGGAAAGAAAAGGACTGCTTCCTTTCTTGACGAGATCCCGGGCATAGGGCCGGCCAAGCGGCGGGAGCTGATTCGGTATTTCGGTGGGCAGCAAGAAATTCGCCGGGCCAGCCTGCAGGAACTCCAGAAAGTGTCTGGTATCAGCAGGGCGCTTGCCGAGGATATCTATGAATACCTGCATGCCTCCTGAGTCGCATCCAAAGTAATTCTGCAGCTTTTCGCACATCTCCGGTACAATAAGGACATGAATATCGCCAACTTCATGACTCTGCTGCGCATTCTGGCAATTCCTGTCTTTATAGCCGTCTATTATGCAGATTTCACAGGTCATTACCTGGCATCGTCCCTTATTTTCATTCTTGCTTGCATTACAGACTGGCTTGATGGCTATCTGGCGCGCAAACTGGATATGTGCACCCCTTTCGGCGCATTCCTGGATCCCGTCGCCGACAAGATTCTCGTTACGGTGGCGCTGGTTATGCTGGCTGCAAACTACGCCACCCCCTGGTTTGTCATACCGGCAGCCATCATGGTGGCCCGGGAAGTCCTTATTTCCGCCTTACGTGAATGGATGGCAGAGCAGAACCAGCGTAATGTTGTGGCAGTTGGCTGGATTGGCAAGGTGAAAACCACCATGCAGATGATCGCCATAATAGTGCTGCTTGCCAGCGATCCGGCCGGCTCGTCATGGTTCTGGGGAACAGGTTTTGCTCTTATTTACGTGGCTGCTATTCTGACGCTTTGGTCAATGATCCAGTACCTGAAAAGTGCCTGGTCAGTTCTGGGTGCCGAGTTGAAATAACCTGTGTTGAGAGGGTATTCGCTGATCATTAAAAAAGTAGATCTAAGCCTCTGATTACTCTTGACTTGTGCCGCAGTCTGATTAGAATAGCCACCTCTTTGAAACACCCTGTTTCACTAGTGAATCGGGTAACGTCCACAAGACCGGAAATTGCGAAATTCGAGGACTTGTGAAAGGCCAAAGAGCCTGAAATATTGGAACTCTGGCCGGGACTTTAGCGAACTGAACTTTCTGTTTATGACAGAAAGTATGGTGAAAGTTGAGTAGATAAGTCCTGAGCAAAGAGACAATTTGGCAAATGCGGGAATAGCTCAGTTGGTAGAGCACGACCTTGCCAAGGTCGGGGTCGCGAG
>CAZDCK010000008.1:0-64931 GCA_964503965.1 uncultured Enterobacteriaceae bacterium
GCTTTGTTTGGCTGATTATAAATTAATTCTGGTTGTTTCTGGCCGAGTACTTCTCTTTATTTACCAATAGAGCTACAGGTGCTTCAAAAACCGTTTAATAAAGCTCAATTTTTGAAGGCGTGCATTTTCCGGTATTTACCCTTTCAAGTCAATTTGAAAAAGGTATTTTCCTGCTATTTCAATCACTTTACCCTACAGGTACTTTCAGCTGGGTATAATCCCCAGCTTGTTCCTGTCTCAAACCGAATATAAGAGAAACCATGCAGCTCAAGGAAATCCGTACAGAGCAACTCGAAATAAACCACTGGGAAATGCTTCCTGGCCAATGCTGGGCGATTCTGGGTAGAAATGGTTCCGGGAAGCAGCTGCTGTCTTCCGTGATCAATGGTGAAACCCCCATTAAAAGCGGAAAAATATCTCATGATTTCAGTCAGATAGCTGTTCTTTCCTTTGAAGAACAACAGGCGTTGTATGAGCATGAATTGAAAATGGATGATTCCGACTTCATGGATCATCTTGACCCTGGTTCCACTGTTCGCCAATTACTGGGTATTACCGACCATATTCCTGGAGAACTGGGCTTTCTCAAGCTGGAAAAAGTTCTTGATCGGGGTTACCGCCTGCTCAGCAGCGGCGAAGGTCGCAAAACCCTGTTGGCCCAATCCATCCTGAAATCCCCTGATCTGTTGATACTGGATGAGCCTTACGACAGTCTTGATATTCCTTCCCGACAGGAACTCCAGACCTTCTTCCATCACCTGCTGGAAAAAACCGGAACCCGCTTACTGTTCCTGCTCAATAATCGAGATGAAATTTCATCCTGGCATACTCATGTCGCCATCATGGAAAACGGAAACCTGATCGCCCAGGGTGAGCGACAGACGATTCTTGATAACCCGGATATAAATGCCCTGCTTTCATTTGATCCCGTTACCTTGCCAGCATGGCCCGCTGATATTCATCAGGACTCTCCCCGCCCCCCCCTTGTCCGACTAACCAGTGGAACAGTGAGGTACGGTGATACAGTCATTTTTGACAATCTGGATATCGTGGTTAATCAGGGCGAACATACCTTGCTCACCGGGGCTAACGGTTCCGGCAAATCCACATTGCTCAACCTGATAACGGGTGACAATCCCCAGTGTTACGGGAATCACATCGAAGTTCTGGGACACCAACGGGGAACTGGAGAAAGCATCTGGGAAATCAAAAAACAGATGGGAATTGTGTCTCCGGGATTACACCGGGATCACAGGGTCCCCGGTAGCGCTCTTCATATCGTCCTGAGTGGTTTTTTCGACACGATTGGGCTCTACGATGATCCGGACGCCACTAAAATCGAGCACGCACGCCAATGGCTTGCCCTGACAGGACTGGCAGAAAAATCCGGTGTGCCGTTCAAGCAGCTAAGTTATGGCGAACAGCGACTTGTCCTGGTGGCCAGGGCACTGGTTAAACAGCCAGCCCTTTTGCTGCTTGATGAGCCCACACAGGGACTGGATGAAATCAATCGTGTCAGGGTTATGTATTTCCTGGAGCATCTGAGCACACAGCAGCGCAGTACAATTATCATGGCCAGTCACCGACTTGATGAAAGACTCCCCCTCTTCCGCAACCATATCGATCTGGGCGGGCTGGACGTATAAGTAAGAACAGTACAGGGCTATTCTTTTTCTTCTTCAATGTTATCTGGCACGTTATAGGGTGAGGCACATACAAGGTCAGACTGGAAAATAATCCCGTGGTGGGGATTACCAATGTCGGCCAGATGGTATATGTATTCAAAGATTTCATCGGACTTATCTTCAGCAACGACTACCGTCAACAGTTCTTTCTCTGTCTGCTCACCGATGCCGCGTTTTGCCAATGGGTTATATGTGCCCGCTCCCCTGGCCATATTGATATTGCCCGTATTAATGCCATGCTCCTGACGCAGCCCTACAAGCACTTTTCGGCCAGTACCCTTGGGAATGATGCTGGTGATCAATTTCCTGTTTTCGAGTTTCATAAGGGTCAATTGATGGTCTTGATATGTCCGGAGTCTATCTTTTCAAGCACTTCCGGAGGAATGTGGGTAGCAGCCTTGTCCAGTCGCGTCATATAGATAAATCCCATTCCGGGTGTATCCAGATCCCCGGCGATATACATACGCTCAAAAATATGGTCAGCCTGGTCATCAGCAACAGCGACGATAATGACCTCTTTCTCGGCCTCGACAGCCAGGGCCAGGATTCCCAGTCTTTCCCTGACGCCCTAACCCCGGGCATAGTAGATCGTCGCCCCGGTGGCTCCTGCTTCCTTGGCCGCCGTTACTATCTTGTCAGCGATACCACGCTGGACAATACAGGTGATCAGGCTGACATCGGTCAAGACGGTTATTTCACGCTTACTCATGTTGTTGTAATCCCCACTTCCACCGGGGCAGTATTTACTGCCTCATGTTCATGACGACGCTGAATTTTCCACTGTACCCAGACCCCCGTACTCAGAACAGCAATAATCGGGCAGATTGACGCCAGGGACAAAATTCCAAAACCATCAAGGGACCCCATGGCACTACCAAAACCCAGCCCCATAGCGAGCACTAGAGGGACCGTTACAGGTCCGGTAGTCACTCCAGCACTGTCCCAGGCGATATTGACAAAATCCTCGGATGAAATATAGGTAAGAAAGATAGCGAAAAAATAAAAAGGCAGCAGAAACAATACTACCGGTATATTCAAGACCATTTTAAAGATGCCCAGACAAATTCCACAGGCGACCCCGAAAGCAACGGAATACATGAGCATGGATTTTTTGAAAGCCCCATTCGTCAGGTTTTCAACAGTAGTACCAAGGGCATTCAACGCCGGTTCAGCCAGGGTAGCACCAAACCCGAGAACCCAGGCAAAGGCCAGAGCAATGAAAATGCCAAAGTTGTAGGGATATAGCGGGGAATCCTCCACCATCATCACATAAGTAAACGCCGCCGGTACGAGTCCGCCGGACTGTCCACCCAGTTTGGCCAACCCATAGCTCAGGCCCACATTAAAAATCACCATACCAGCCACACAAAGGGCAATGCCATAATAGGTTGTCAATGCATTTTTCACTCTCTCTCCAAGCAGCCCGCGCAATACCAGCAATAGAAAAATCACCAGAGGGACAATGGCCTGGACACCCAGTTTAATCTCAAGCCAGGGTGTGCTTTCATACCAGGCCAACTCTGCCTTGGAAGCTGCCATGGAGGCATTGGCGATAATTTCCTCTGCCGGCACAGTAAAATAGACATAGATAGCGAGGCTGAGAACACCAATAATCGGGAATAGCTATGCCAGGGTGACAATACCAAATCCGGACAATGATGAACTGCCTTTTCCTGCAGCGGCCGCAATACCAATCCCCAGGGACAACACCAAAGGAACGGTTACGGGCCCTGTAGTAACTGCACCGCTGTCCCAGGCCAGACCAAGTACATTGGATAGAATCGGATTGCCCGTGACGTAGATTGTCAAAGCCAGTGTAGGTAACAAGGCAGAGTAAATTACCGGTTTCATGCTCCAGCTATAAAGAAAACGCAGGGTACCAATTACGCTGCAAGCCCAACGCCCATACCGACAATCAACACCAGCGATCCTGAAAAGTCATTGAGCAAGGCATAGAGATAGGGTGCATCGTTAACATTGACAATGGAACCGGCCGTTTTCAGTGCACCGATTGCCGGTTCCGCAAATGTCGTCATACCTATGCCCAGCAGAAAAGCGACCAACAGGACAATGGGTAAAGACGACTTACTTGGCAATACTGTGCCTATGGTCTCACCGAAAGGCATCAGTCCCACTTTCAAACCTTCCATGAATAGCATCAGGCCAATGATGACAGATATCAGCCCTGCTGATATGACCCAGCTATCGGCCACGTTCTGTTTCAAAATAAACAGCTGGAAAAGAACCAGATAAATTGCCAGTGGAAGAACCGCCCTGACCTGTTCATTCAGGCGGACGCTGACATAGGGCTTGATTAACCTAGCAATATCAAGCGATCGCAGTTTCAGTTTTGGTGGATGATAGGGTATTACGTTTCCGTTCTCGTCTTTTTGAACGGGAGGAGCAATATCATTAAAGCCTATCTGCCGCTGCTTGAGTGAAACTTCACGCACAAAGGCGCCATAGCGAATACTGTCAGACATGTTTTTTTAAAATGATTTGGTCTTGGCAGTTCATCATATCCAAACCATTGTGATTATGGAATGAAAAAGAATTAAAAAAAGTTAAGCTCCTGGTACCAGGACTAACTCTTGTGTTCTGCCAATATTCATGGAGAATTCAGTAAAGGAAAAAATTTCGAGGCCAGAATGCTTCCAGTAAAAAATCTTTTTATAGCTCTAATGGTCATCGCGCTCTCTACAGTGGTGCAGGGACAGCAGTTGCCGGAACCTACTCGAATACACAGTACGCTGGAATCTAGCAGGAAACACAAAAACAATGGGCAGGACACGATACGCCTGGAAAATGAACTCACCATCAAAATGGAAATTCCCGGCATGGTCCTTGAGTCCTGTCCGGCAAGAGTCTCTCTGAGTTATTACCAGAAAAACACCCTGGCCCACGTCGAGGGAGAGATTAATTATCCGGAATGCGCACAATCAAATGGAAGCTTTGATGTCATCGCTTCCCTTCGCCATGATGATGGCAGCAGATCGACCGTTCGGTTTACAGAAACCTGGCAAAGTGATGGAAAAACGCAAATGAGTTTTATCCGGGACTACCCGATCGGGGAAAATCTCTATCTGTCACAGGTCAGTACATCACGCGCTCAATGCACCTGCACCATGGAAGAAATGGAGCAACACTGATACTCCTTAGCATCAGTGCTGTCCGGGAAAAACAAGAAACATTTTCAGACTGCTTTACCGGACGCTGCTACTGACCGCAACATCACGCAGATCACTTACATCGTCAATCCCGCCCATATTATTGACGTTGGTAAATCCTGCAGCTTCGAGCATAGTTTTTGCTCTGCCCGCGCGATTACCACTACGGCAGTAAAGATTTATCTCATCATCCTTGTCATACATCCGGGCAAAGGCATCCACATCAATGGAATCCACTGGAATATTCATATCACCCTCAATATGGGTTTCGTTGTACTCCTCAACAGTACGTACATCTATCCATACTGTTTCCGGCATACTGGCACAAGCCGTGAGGAAAAATGCAGCCGCCATGAAAATTGTCTTGATCTGTATGTTCATGAGATTTGTCCTTTCTGTTGTTATGGTGTTGCAGGATTGTTATTTGGTTTTATGGAGCCAGGATGAATATTGATACGCCCTATTGTGATTCCCTGGTGGAATAGTAATCCCTTATCGGTTTAAACGGCCCATACTTATGTTGTTCCTGTGGAAAGGGATCGTCATAAGGAGGATACGGACTGTCTACAGGCTTGCGAAACAGTTCCGGGTAGTCCACCTCAAGATTACTTTTCTCGGGTCTTGGCTGCGAATTTATATAGGCGGAAACATCATAGGCCTGCGCATCGGTCAGTATTGGTTCACCAAGGGGCATTCTGGCCTTGATGAACCGGGCGGCAGTTAATACACGATTCATCCCTGCACCGTTATTGTAACTTTCCGGCCCCCATAGCGGAGGAAACATATAGCCATCAAGTGCATCTGAAGACTCTTTAAGTCCAAGACCGTTAACGCCATGACAAATCTGACAATTTTCCTCATATACTTTTTCCCCGGCTATCGGGTCAGCACGGCGTTGGGGCTCAACAAATACCGGAGGCTCCGATGACACCAGGTCACTATCGCTCATCAGGTCAGACTGTTGACCCAGCGACAGGATATAACTTTCCATGGCAATCATTTCCACACTGTCACGATCCATGGGTATCCCGTTCATACTTCGCTGCATGCAGCCATTAATACGATCACGCAGGTCTCTTTCTCCGCCATCCCTGCCGGAAAAACGTGGGTAACGTTTTGCTGCGTTCAGCAGGCTCAGTGTTCCTGGTTGGGTTCCTGTCTCAAGATGGCAGGAGGCACAATCCAGACCATTACCGGAAAACCGCATTGCAGGATCCGGCTGCTCAGGACCAATATAGCGGGTTGTTTCACGCAACAGGCGTTCGCCATATTCAGGTGTGGCTGAACGCGCTGTCAATTCGGCGCCACGTTGACCCGAATTCTCATAGATAACTACTATCAAGGTCAGAATTGCGCCGAATATGGCACAGATAAACATTACTGAATCAAAGCCGGTGTCCTGTTGCCTATCGGGCATCATGTTTGCCCCCTGCTGTTTCTTCACGCTGTCTGTTTTCAAACTTGCTGAGTTGTTGCTGAAAAATATACTTTGGTTTTTCCACCTGTTGCCTGAAATCTTTCCTGAACAGCCACGCCAGAAAATACACCGTGCCGAGCACAAGGGCTGTAATCACCACAATACCGATAATCATTCCGCCTCCTGGTAAAAGGCTCTCAGATAATGCGTAACTGCAAGAATTTCATTCTCTGATAACTTGTCATTCCAGGGTGCCATGGAACTGCCTTCAATACCGTTATTAAGTATTCGAATGCTCTCTCCCACACTGGCACGCTGAACTGTGAAATTGGTCGGTGGAACCGGTAATTCATCGGCAGCAAAACCTCGTCCATCTCCCCGCTCGCCATGACATTGAATGCAATTATTGACGTATATTTCAGCCCCTATTGATAACTGGGCCGCAGAAACTGGTACGGTCTGGTCAGGCAAGGCTAATGAACGGACATGTGTTACCAGTGCAGCCAGATCACTTTCCGGCAGATCTCTCCAGGCTGGCATGGAGGTCCCGGGGACACCTTGCCACAACACCTGCACAATTCTGTCTGGTGTAATGGTGTGCTGCATCAGGTTCAAAGGCGGCGGAGCGAGCCATCGTGCAGCGGGTCCATCACCAATACCTGTTTCACCATGGCAGCCAGCACAAAGGGTTTGCCAGAGCGCGGCACCGCGATCGGCATCTGCGGTGCCAGCCAGGAGAGGAACAGGATAGTCGGTATCTGCCCTGGCAGGATGATTGTTCAGGGAAGATACACTGATCGACATTTTGACCCATTTATCATCACCGAAAAGCTCACGTGCCTTCTCTTCTCCATCGGGCCAGGCCAGTTCTCTTGCTCGCCCGAGCGTCTCGAGGTATGCCAGCAGATCTCGGGCATCCTGCTTCGGTTTGTCCGCACTACCATCAAACAGTGCACCATATCCCGGCATCACCGACCATGGCACCACACTCCTTGGGTCAAATAAATGGGCATAGTGCCAATCCTCGTTCCGAGTACCAGCAGCCCGGGACAGATCAGGTCCCACACGCCGGGTACCCCACAGATGAGGCGAATCAAACTGTCCCTCCCAGGCCAGTGTCGGTGCCCCGAATCGGGCTATATCAGACTCTGTATAACGTATCTGTTGAGTATGGCAGTAGCCACAACCTTCCCTTGCATAAATGGCCCTGCCACGCTGTTCCGACGCAGACAATGCAAATACACCTTCCGGAGTCATCAGTTCAATCTGCTCGTCAAGCACCCTGCCAGGCCAGAATCCAAGCAGCAATACCGAAAGTGCAAAAAATACGATAGCCGCAGAAGCGGATACCCTGTAGGACATTCTTAACAGGGGGGCGTGGGATGTCAGGATACTATCATCGCTGGCATCGCTGGCGTTCCACGCCGGATTTGAAACTGCCTTTACGGGCCCTCCAGCACCAACGGTACCACTGCATAATCCATAAAAAAGCAGCATGAATCCAAGCGTGATCGGGATGGCGGAGAGAGTCCTGATCATCCAGTAAGGTTTGGACTGTTGGACAGATTCCAGCCAGGGAGCCCCTTCCTGCCAGAGTTCAGCCTGTATAAGACCCGCTATGGTGAGATCGACAAACATCACCGTGATGCCGGTCACCAGGAGCCAGAATGACCAGTTCAGCGCCGCAGGATTGAATCGGGTCCAGGGAATTCGCTCCCAGACATGAATAATCCCGCCAATTGCTGCAAATGTCGCAAACCCAAGCATCGCGAGATGGGAGTGGGCAATTACCCAGTCACTGAAATGAATCACCTTGTTGATGGACATCTGTGCCTGGGAAGCGCCCTGCACACTCACAACGAGATAAAAAATGATAGACATCATGACGAAACGCAGCCCGATATCTTTTGGCAGCCACCCTTCTCCTTTTAGGGACATCAACAGGTTGGTTACCACGATCACAACCACGAATCCCAGCAACGCGGACGCTGCTATAGCTCCCAACTGGGCCGCCATGGGTATCACCGAAAAGACATAATGATGCGTTCCATTAAGTGGATAGAGAAAGAAAAGGCCCCAGAATCCAAGCATCGACAGAAAATGACTGAACACCGGCCGTCCCGTCGTTGCAGGAATCACGTAATAAAGAATGGAAAGGGCCAAGGGGGTAACAAACAGCCCAACAGCATCATGAATCCAGAGACCAGTAAAGGCGGCGCTTTCTGCACCGGGAACCAGTTCAGGTATGGTATTGCCCATGGGATAGGCAAAAAGCGTAAATACAAGCCCGCCAATGATGTACCAGCTGGAAACATAGAGGTCTTCCAGGCCGTTCCTGAAAAAAGGCGGCAGAAACTGGATACCTGCAATAAGCAGAGCAACGATAACGAATATATCAATCACCAGTGGAAATTCAGCCCACTCTATGGGCTGACTGACTCCGGACAGGACCAATGCCCAACCAGGCAGGACTACAATAAAATTCCAGAGACCAAACAGCCAGCGGCCCAGTGCTGAACTGGTGACTTTCCTGCCCGTAAGCACGGGTACTGCGTGATATAAAAAAGCCAGAAAGGCATTGCCCAGCCAGCCCAGCATAATTCCCTGGGTATGGGCATAACGCAACCTTCCCCAGGCCATCGTTATCCACGAACCCATCGCATCGGGCCAGAAAAACTGGATCGATATCAGTATACCGAAAACAATGGCAATCAGGACTGTGACCAGCGCAGCAAGGCTATGGGCAAAGACCAGTTGCGTATCTATCAGCTCATCTGGCCTGTCGCGGATTTCCCGGGCATTGTTTGACACGGATTGAATCACCTGGAGGGATTAACCGGCATACAGCAGACTGTATCCGTATTCCTGTGCCCTGGTTACACCCATGACTCCCGCGGAGACAAAACGGGCATTGGGAATGGCATTGGCCTGTAATTCAGCATTAACGTCTTCGGCTTCCTGGCCAGTACGACCGGCAATCATCCCTGCCATGCCACGGGTCGCCGTGGCGCAAATAGCAAAGCGCACGCCCCTGGCCACCATGGCATCTATGGTTGCTCCACTAAAAGGCCCATTGCCCACGTTAGCAATATTTCTGACAGGTGTTTCATTGGTTTCAGGGTCCGTGATTCCCATACGGGCATTGAGCAATTCCCCGTATTTCTCCCACATGGCATCGTTATAACCGAATGGTGTCGAGGCATGCCGGTAGCAGACAATCATGGCGTAATCATCATCAGAACCGTTATAGGCATTCAGGTGAGCATTCATGATATTGAATGCATATCGCAGGGCATCCTGGCCGCCCATCGCTGTAGAAGAATCAATATAGACGCGATGATTTCCTGACAAATCATCAAACCAGCTATCTTCGGCATGACGCGACGGCTGAAATCCAGAAGATTGCTCCTGAGCGTTGGCAGTTCCCGACGCGGCTACAGTGAGACCCGCTATTACCGCCCCCATGCCGGTCACTACCGCGCGGCGTTCATTTTTTGCATCGTCGTTTTTCATGTGAGCTATCCCCCTGAAAGGCTGATTTACCAAGCTCGGATTACCAAGCTTTATGTGTGTTCAAAGACCCAAGTATATGATGAATGACTTGTTCAGAGCCAGAAAGCAAGACCTCAGAATCCAGTGTGAAATTAAAATTTTTGACTGACTCAGTCTTCCTGAACCATGTCCCGCATCGGAATAATCAAGCCCCGGATGACAAAGAATTCGCTATCCCATGGCAATATCCGGTTAAGCATCAAAAGACTCAGGTATTGCCAGATACATCAGTGGTAAGTCGGCTTGAATGAAACGCGTGTCTGTGGCGTGAATGCGTCGTTGGAAAGCGTGCAAACGTAATCCGGCTTCGCAGGGAAAAAATTCCCGTAGATGGACACAGTCTTTATTTTAGAAGATGGCTGCTGAGGGATTGATAACGAATTTGGCTTGGGCAAATTCATTTCCCTTTGGGGGCGCGCTGAAAAATGCGCGTCTGCGACGTTCACGCGGTCGAACCAGGGTTCTCACCTGAACCCGGCTCCGCGGGTAATAAAAAACCCCGGCTATACCGGGGTTTTTTATACATGGCGGAGAGGGAGGGATTCGAACCCTCGATGAGTGTTAACCCATACGCCCTTAGCAGGGGCGCGCCTTCAGCCACTCGGCCACCTCTCCACAAACCTTGTCTACTTTATACTACAGAGAAAGTTTCGAATGGATTCCGGTCTTCTCCATAGTCCTTTCAGCCAGGCAGATTGCCTGAGCTGTTCAGGAAGCGCGCAATAATAGCACAAGGCAAAGGGAATGGTGGAGTCCGTAACAGGAAAAAGCTGTAAAAAAATTCACCCCTTTTCCTGCCATGGGATGTGGAATGTCAACAAGGCATTACGGGATTAACTGTTACCTATATTGTCATCATCTGAAGTATCATTTCCTTGGCCTTCATTACGGATTCTGTCATAAATCTCTTCCCTGTGGACAGCAACATCTTTAGGTGCATTAACACCTATTCGTACCTGATTTCCCTTAACACCCAGCACAGTGACTGTCACTTCGTCACCGATCATGAGTGTTTCACCAACACGGCGGGTTAAAATCAACATGGTTAAACCTCTTAAATATTTAGGCGGAAAGTGTTGGTGTCTTATACGTTCCTTCCTCATTTTTGGATTCAGGAAACCCGATTACCATGAAAGGTATTTACTTCTCGGCCTCCTGGTCCAGGCCGAATGCAGAATGTAAAACCCTGACAGCTGATTCAAGGTACTTCTCTTCTATAACGACGGAGATCTTGATTTCAGACGTGGTAATGAGCTGGATATTAATATTTTCTTTTGACAGGGCTTCAAACATACGACTGGCAATTCCGGCATGAGATCGCATGCCCACACCAACCAGGGACACCTTTGCCACATCACTGTCCACCTCGATACCCCTGGCACCAAGTTCCAGGGCAGTAGCTTCCATTATTCTGGAAGCTGCCACGGCATCTTTTTTGTTGACCGTGAAAGTAATGTCGTTGGTATTGTCAGCACCAATATTCTGGACGATGACATCCACCTCTATATTCGCCTCACTGATCGGTCCAAAGACCTTGAAAGCCATACCGGGCACATCAGGTATGCCCACCACGCTTAACTTGGCCTCGTCCCTGGTGAAAGCGATACCGGAAATCAATGGCATTTCCATCATAGATTCTTCCTCTGAAACAATTAACGTACCTGGCCCCTCCTCGAAAGAGGAAAGTACCCGTAACGGTACATTGTATTTACCGGCAAATTCCACAGAGCGAATCTGCAGGACTTTTGCCCCAAGACTGGCCATCTCAAGCATTTCCTCGAATGTAATTCGGTCCAGTCGTCTCGCATTCTCAACTATGCGGGGATCAGTGGTGTAAACACCATCAACATCTGTATATATCTGGCATTCATCAGCTTTCAGGGCCGCTGCCAGTGCTACTGCTGTGGTATCCGAACCTCCTCGTCCTAATGTAGTGATATTTCCATCTTCATCAACTCCCTGAAAGCCAGCAACAACAACTACTTTGCCCTGATCCAGGTCTCTACGGATTTTGTCACCGTCTATCTCCTGGATCCTGGCCTTGGTGTGTGCATTATCAGTGAGTATCCTTACCTGTCCTCCAGTATAAGAACGAGCAGGGCAACCTTTGGCCTGTAATGCCATACTCAACAGGGCAATCGTTGTCTGCTCCCCGGTGGAAAGCAACATGTCCATCTCTCGAGGAGTTGGCTCCTTTTGTAGTTCATAAGCCATGGCTGTGAGATTGTTGGTCACGCCACTCATTGCTGAGACCACGACAACGACCTGGTTTCCCTGGGCCTGGCTGGCTGCGACCTTGTCAGCCACAGCCTGTATTCTGTCGATGGAACCCACTGAAGTCCCACCATATTTCTGAACTATCAACATGATTCTGTCACTTGATCCGATAATTAAGCCATCACTTATATGATGAAAACTGTTAATTTATTTCTGAAATAGCCCTGTTTTGCCCGTTGCGAAAATGAAAGGCTACAAAAGGTCCGTAACGTATTGTTTTATCGAGGAAATAGCATCCGGAAGCGCTCCTGGGGAATTACCCCCGGCCATGGCCATATCTGGTCTGCCACCGCCTTTTCCACCAACTTTGCGGGCAACTTCATTGACAACATCACCAGCCTTGATACGGTCTGTCAGGTCTTTGGTGACACCTGCAACCAGGCTCACCTTGTCATCATTGACTGTACCCAGCACAACAACTGCAGATCCAAGCTTGTTCTTCAGCTGGTCCGTGGTATCCCGCAGGGCTTTGGCATCCACCCCTTCAACGACGGCAGCCAGAATCTTGACACCATTGATCTCTTCGGCCTGGGAAGCCAGGTCAGTGCCGGCTGAACTGGCAAGCCTGGCTTTCAGTTGGGCCAGTTCCTTTTCAAGTTGCTTGTTGGCAGCGCTCAACTGTCCCACCCGGTCCACAACAAGCTCAGGAGATGTCTTTACCTGATTGGCTATCTCTTTCAGCCTGTCTTCATTTTGTTGCATCTGTGCGAGTGCCGTATTACCTGTCACAGCCTCTATTCGCCTGACACCTGCCGCAATACCGGATTCCTGCAAAATCTTGAACAGGCCAATATCACCCGTTCTGTTCACATGGGTTCCACCACACAGCTCAATAGAAAATTCCGATCCTGATTCGGTCAAAGCGCCCATACTGACAACACGGACTTCATCGCCGTATTTTTCACCAAACAATGCCATGGCACCCCTTTCCTTGGCAGCATCCATCGACATTACTTCCTTGGTGACTTCGGCATTTTCAAGGACCTGGCGATTGACCAGGTTTTCAACCTGGCGAAGCTCCTTGTCTGTCAGGGGCTGGTTATGGGAAAAATCAAATCTCAGGTATTTCGCATTAACCAGCGACCCTTTCTGCTGGACATGGTCACCCAGGACTTTTCGCAGGGCCGCATGCATCAGATGAGTCGCGGAATGGTTCAGCATGGTTGCACGGCGTTGACCGCTATTGATCTTGCCATTGACAGTCAAACCTTTGGTCAGCTTACCTTGTTCAACCGAACCGATATGAAGAAACTGCCCTCCCTGTTTTCGGGTATCCCTCACCACAAAAAGGGAATTCTCTGCCTGCAGTGATCCCGTGTCTCCAGCCTGTCCACCTGACTCCCCGTAAAAAGGAGTACTGTCCAGCAGCACAATGCCGGTTTCACCTTCCAGCAGTAAATCTACAGGTTTGCTGTCTTTAAACAGACCAAGAATAGTTGCAGCTGACTCGTCATTGTCATAGCCAACAAAACCCGTGTCATGGTCAAGCTCGATATCCAGTGCTTCCGCAGACTCAAAATGACTGGCGGAGCGAGCCTGGGCCTTTTGCCTGGCCATTTCACTATCAAAACCATCCATATCAAGGCTCAGTCCCCGCTCCCTGGCAATATCGGCCGTCAGGTCCACCGGAAATCCATAGGTATCATAGAGACGGAAAACAGTGTCACCGGGAATCGTCTCGCCGGTTAGTTCTGTAATGGCTTTTTCAAGGATCGTCATCCCATTATCCAGAGTCCTGGAAAACTGTTTTTCTTCCGCCAGCAACGCCTGCTCGACACGACCCTTTTCATTGACCAGTTCCGGGTAGGCTTCACCCATGACGTCGGCAAGCGGGGCAACCAGTTTGTGAAAGAAAGGTTCATTCATGCCCAGTTTATGGCCGTGGCGAATGGCACGACGTATGATGCGTCTCAGAACATAACCCCGTCCCTCATTGGATGGGATAACACCATCCAGAACCAGAAAAGCACAAGAACGGATATGATCTGCAATCACATTGAGCGATTTACTGCCCATGTCCTCTGCTCCAGTAATTCGCGCTGTTTCCTGGATAATGTGCTGGAAAAGATCAATTTCATAGTTGCTGTGAACCCCTTGCATTACCGCTGCAATGCGCTCCAGTCCCATGCCGGTATCCACAGAAGGTTTCGGCAGGGGTGACATGGTTCCGTCAGCAGATCGATTGAACTGCATGAAAACGAGGTTCCATATTTCAATGTAGCGATCACCGTCTTCATCAGGCGATCCCGGAGGTCCACCAGGCACTTCATCACCGTGATCATAGAAAATTTCCGTACAGGGACCACAGGGACCGGTATCACCCATTGCCCAGAAGTTATCCTTCTCGCCCAGTCGCGAAAAACGTTCTGCACTAACGCCCATTTCCTTGAGCCAGATATCAGCCGCCTCATCATCATCTTCAAATACGGTTACCCAGAGTTTCTCTTCCGGAAGGCCCAGCCTGTTGGTCAGAAAGTCCCAGGCAAAACGGATGGCTTCACGTTTGAAGTAATCCCCGAAACTGAAGTTGCCCAACATTTCGAAAAAGGTATGATGGCGTGCCGTATAGCCAACATTTTCAAGGTCATTGTGTTTGCCTCCAGCCCTGACACAGCGCTGGGAAGTTGTGGCACGATGATAGCCGCGTTTTTCCTGCCCCAGGAACACATCCTTGAACTGGACCATACCGGCATTGGTAAAGAGCAATGTCGGGTCATTACCAGGCACAAGGGAACTGCTGGAAACAATTTCATGTTCCTGCTCGCGAAAAAATTCGAGGAATGCCTGGCGGATTTCAGCACTTTTCATGGGTATGACCGGATTTCCCTTGGACCTTGGTAAAAAAGGCGGCAATTATACTCTCTATTGGAGAAATTGCTAATATTTACCCGGCAATTCAAGCATCTAGGTGACCAAAGCCCTGTACTCGGGAACGCAGAAAGAACCATGGAAAACAGACGTTCATTATCGAAATACTTGTTCCGCGGAAGCATACTGACACTGGCGCTCATTTTTCTGCTACTCAACCTCCTGGCGTGGTCGCAGGCCAGTAACCTGGTTACCCATCCGATGGATGAACGCCCGCCTGTCACTATGCAATCACTGCCAGAAGAACTACCCTTCCAGGATGTCCTCGTCAATGCTAATGACGGTTTGGCACTTCATGGCTGGTATCTTCCGTCGGAAAATGGCGCGATCATTCTCATGCAGCATGGGTATAAATCTGACCGTGAAGAATTCGTTGAGGAAGCCACTATATTTGGTCGGGCCGGTTATGGTGTACTTGTCACATCTGTGCGCGCTCATGACGTTAATGATGGTGACCAAATCACCTTTGGTCTCAGGGAGATGCAGGATATTGATGCCTGGGTATCATTTGCCCTTTTACAACCTGGCATTGATCCTGAAAGGATTGGAATGATCGGCAACTCTCTGGGGGCATCAATGACCATCCAGTATGCTGCCAACCATGATGCTATTAAGGCTATAGTGGCCCATAGCGCGTTCTCTTCCATGCGCGACACCATAGAGACCAGCATTCGGCATTTCACCGGTCTGCCCCCGTTCCCCTTCGCTCCGCTGATTCAATTCTGGGCAGAAATACAACTGGGTTTCTCCATCAACGAGATCAATGCCTCGGCCTGGATAGCAGATATCAGCCCCAGGCCGGTATTCCTGCTGCACAGCCTTGATGACACTGTCATCTCACCTGGAAGCGGTCAGCTGCTTTATGAGGCTGCCCGGGAACCAAAAGAAATCTGGCTGGAGAATGGTGTCGATCATGCCGACTTTGAGCAGGCCTTTCCAGAAAAATTTGCAGACCGGGTGATTGGATTTTTCAACCGCCAGTTTTTTCCTGAAGGGAGGCCGCTAAAAGAGTAAGCGGATAAAAAAAGCCCGGTAAAAACCGGGCTTTTAATAACTAGAACACTTTTCTAAGTGTCAGTCCATAAGTCCGGGGCTCACGTGGATAGGCACTCAACTTGCCATCCTGCAACGGCGTATCGAAAACTGTACCAAACCATTCCTGGTCTCCGATATTGCGCCCCCACAACATCACTTCAAATCCGGCGTTGAACCTGGCAATCGCTCGCAGGTTCAGGAAATCTCTTGCCTCTTGCTCGGCAAAAGGGTCGTTATTGTTATGCATCAGCATATCGGTATAACTGACATATTCGACACCGACCAGCAAGGTATTGCCGTTTCCAATATTGAAGGTTTTCGAGGCATTCAATGTAAAGTAATCATCGGCAACCCCTCCTACCCTGTCACCACTTCTGTTGCAGTAGCCCTGGGCCTTTAACTGTGCTGCCTCTACCGGGTCGCCGGTATGGAAGATATTTGAAATCTGGCAGTTGCCCTTGTCAAAATCCTCAAAGCTGGCATCTGTATGGGCATAGGTCAGGAAGAAACTGAGTGAGTCTGTAGGATTCCACCAGACCTCGGCTTCAATACCCTGCACATCGACACGACCGGCATTCTGGAGATTGAAGGCTGTGCCAGTAAAGGTGTTTGTCTGCAGGTCTTCGACTTCCATATCAAAGAATGCCAGGTTCATGCGGATATTATTGTCAATGAAGTCTTTCTTGATGCCGATTTCAAAGTTGGTTGTGTCTTCAGAATCAAAAACAGTATCAAAGCCCAGGCCAATTCTGTCCGTATTGGTCCCACCGGATTTGTAGCCGGTGCCATAAGAGGCATATAGCAGGCTGGAGTCATCGGGGCGCCATGAAAGACCGACATTCCCGGTAACACGACTGTCATCAAGCTCTGCATTGATCGCAGAGCGAGGACAAAAACGTACCGTGACACTGCAATTGGCCCAGCCTGGCTGGAAAAGCACGTTCAGGGCCGGCAGATACGGTGTCGGATCCAAGCCGGCAATTGCCGGGTTAAACGTATTGCCGCTGCCATCCCCCGGTGGTGCACCGACCGCTGCCTTGGCCTGCTCACCTGTTATACCGAGCGCGGCTGAGATAGCATCCACATTGACATCACCAATGCCGGGCGTAGGCACAGACTCGGAGAAGCGGCTGTTCATATCTTTTTTCTCATCGGTAAAGCGAACACCAACATTCAGTTCAATATTATCAGTCAGGTCATAATCTATACGGCCGAATATGGCATTGGCACGATGATCCTGATCACTGTAATCCTGAATGGTATTACCGGGCACAATCGGCGCTGCGAAAGAGGTCCCCAGGCTGGTTCCGTAAGCCTGGTTGATAAAACCGAGTAACTGGGGCGGTGTAGACATCAAGGCACCAAGTACATCAGGTGACGCGGCGACGGCATAGTTGGGGAGCATATTTCCCAGGTAAAGAAAGTCACTGCTTTCGAGTTCCTGCTTGTAAAAATACAGTCCAGCCACATAGCGCATACGTTTGGAAGGGTCACTGGAGATACGGAATTCCTGGGACAACATGGTCTGCTCGGCATCCTGAAGGCGGCTGGCCAGATCAACATCCGAAAAATCCGCATCAATGGCATCCCTGATGTCGAAGGTGCGATAGGCGGAAATGGAGACAAAATCAAAATCATCGAAACGGCGATTGATCTCCAGGGAAACTCCACTGTCTTCATTTTCCGACGATGGCAAGGCATTCAAGGAGAGACGGTAGTCGTCAAATGATCCCGTGGGATAAACTGTTCCTCCCAGGGCTGAAAGTATGGCATCGGAACCAAATACTGGCGCCCCGTTGTCTGTACGTCCCGAAGCTACCAGGCTGTCCTTGAGCGTCAGTGCCGCGCAACAGGTTTCATCGATTTCTGAATAGTCAATAATCACTCTGGCAGAAAGATCATCAGTAGGCTCAAAAAGGAATTGTTGCCTGAACCCCCACCTGGAACGGTCGTTGATTTCACCCCCCAGGTTTTCAACGTCAATGTAGCCGTCACGCTCACTACTGAAGAGAGTTGTTCTGGCAGCAACGGTATCACTGAGGCTGTAACTGACCGCGCCGTTGAAGTTGATCATGGAGAAATTTCCTGCGGTGACTTCCGCAAATGCATCGCCATCATGGGACGGTGCGACAGTCCTGAGTAGCAGGGCTCCGGATGCCGAGTTTTTGCCAAAAAGTGTTCCCTGGGGACCACGCAGAACCTCCACGGCTTCCAGATCCACCAATTGGTTGAACAATGATGCCTGGCGGGCACGATACACGCCGTCAATATACAACCCTACGGAAGATTCAAGGCCAAAGTTCTGGGCCCCTGTCCCTACTCCCCTGATACTGAAATTTCCGGTTCCGGAGCTCTGGTTGGTGCCAACCACCAGGCTCGGCACACTCCACATCAGTTCCTGGACATCCTTGATCGAGTTATCTTCAAGATAGGCACCACTGACCGCAGAAACGGCAACAGGTACGTCCTGAATGTTCTCTTCCCTGAGCTGGGCGGTGACGACTATTTCTTCCAGAACCTGAGCTGCAACGGGTTGGCTGGTCACTGTTGCTGCAGCAATTGCCAGGCCAAGTAACCGGCATTTTTTGGCGAATGAAGCTGCAGGTTTTTCACTTTGGTTTGCTGAAATGTTCAAGACATACCCCCATTAACTCGATTATATAGCCTGCTCATGCAGTTGGAACTATTCAAATTTTATTGAAATTCAGTCTATTATAATCCAATTTTAATACTATTTAGAGGTAATTTCATACATTCATTGAAAATTTTGTCATTTCTGGAAGATATCCCGTATCTGTCCGTCACGACTCAGCAGTATGGCAATAGGACGGGTCTGGGGTACATGGGAAAAAACAATCATGGAAATTACCAGCAACGGCACACAAAGGAACATACCCGGGATTCCCCAGATAAGCCCCCATAGGGAAAGATTCAGCAAAATTATCAATGGACTCAGGTTTAATGAATTCCCCATGAGTCGCGGTTCCAGAATATTACCGACACACACCTGTATCGCTGAAACCCCGCCAAGGACCATGAAGAACGGCGTAAAGGTATCAAACTGCACCAGGGTAATGAGGGACGGGAACACGGTAGCGACTATCGAGCCGATGGTAGGAATAAAATTAAGCAGAAAGATCAGGAGAGCCCAGAATTCTGCAAAATCGACGCCGACAAATTTCATGAATGCATAGCTCAGCACGCCTGTGAGAGAACTCGTCAGCATCTTGATACTGATATATTTGCGGACATCCTCGTTGATTTTTGCTATCAGGAGCCTGATACGCGCTTCCTTTTCCTTCTCCCCTGCCAGCGAGGCGACCTTATCGCCAAAGTTTCCCTGTTCAAGTAACAGGAAAATTACATAGATGAGGATGATTCCCATATTGGCGGCAATATTCGTGAGGGAAGCGGCAAGTCCTGTTATGAACTGCCCAAGGTCAACAACGTCAGTAAGCTGAGCAAGTGTGGGCTCCTGCTCGATACGCAGCAATGCCAGCACACTCTGCCAGCGCTCGCCCAGGTTTGCCTGATACACCGGTGCTACACGGACAACACCGGCAATATTGCTGGCAATCAGCTCAACTATGCCCCAGATGATGGCAAAAAAGGTAAGAAACGACAGGATATAACGAACAAGTCCCGGTAATGGCTTGCCTCCAGGCTGGATTCTACCAAAACCTTCTGACAACAGGTTAATGAGGTACCAGAAGACTATGGCAATCACCAGGGGGAGAAGTATGGTCTGTCCAACGACCAGGAGGTAGAAAACCAGCGCAACGAGAATGCTCGCCAGTACAAAATTCTGCAACTTCAGCTTGGTATTTTCCAAAGGATATTTCCCGGGGTCGTCAGTATTGGCAGTCTACTTTAATTCTTATGAGGCCGTTAATGCTTTCACTGTAACTGATCCAGAAGCATGTAGCTCAATGAGGCGATCACAAGACCACCCAACAAATTGAGAACAAAACCGGTGCGCGCCATTTGTGCGATGGTGATCTGGCGGCTGGCAAAGACGATAGCGTTGGGCGGTGTTGCAACGGGAAGCATGAAAGCCATGGATGCCCCTAAAGCCGCTGGGACCATCAGGGCAAAAGGATGAAGGTCCATGGATATGGCCAGTGCGCCCATCACCGGAATAAACAATGTGGCCGTCGCTGCATTGGAGGTCATTTCTGTCAGGAAAGTCACAAAGAGCACCACAACAATAATGAGGACAAAGAAGTGTACCCCCTGGAGGATGGTCAACTGATTGGCAAGCCATTCAGTCAGGCCCGAGCCACTGAAACCTGCTGCCAGGGCGAAGCCACCACCCATCAGGATTATAATGTCCCATGGAATGGTCTTGGCTGTATCCCAGTCCAGAATGAATCCACCCTGTTTTTTATCTGCAGGAATTATAAAGAGCAGAAATGCACCGCACATGGCAATTGCCGGGTCAGAAACAAAGCTTAGCCATTCCGGTGTGAATAACCCCCTGAGGATCCAGCACAGGGCAACCATGAAGAAGAGCGAGGCCACTTTCTTCTCTTCACCACTCATGGGGCCCATTTCAGCCAACTCCTGTCTGATATGGTCCCTGGCATGATCACTGTCTGAATCCGCATCATTCATGGGATACATGATTTTCGTCAGAACCACCCAGACGATGGTAAGCATGCAGATAGAGACAGGCATACCCAGCTTCATCCAGTCCACAAAACTGATCTGGTAACCATAAAGGGTGTCTATGATGCCAATCAGGATGGCATTTGGCGGTGTACCCACAAGAGTAGATACTCCTCCGGCGGAAGAAGAATAGGCAATGCCCAGCATAAGAGCAGTACCGAAATTGTAGTTTCCACTTGTATTGTTGTTTTCCATGCGGGTCTGCTCAACAACAGCAATAGCTACCGGGGTCATCATGACGCAAGTGGCAGTATTGCTTATCCACATAGATAGCAATGCGGTGGCCAGCATAAATCCCAGGACAAGACGATTGGGGCTACTGCCCACCTTGTCGATTACCGTGAGTGCAATGCGCCGATGAAGGTTCCATTTCTGCATGGCGACCGCTATCAGGAACCCCCCCATGAAGAGAAACAATATCTGGTTGCCATAGGACAACGTGACTTCTGATGCAGGCATGACCCCAAGCAGGGGGAACAGGAATATCGGCAGCATCGCCGTTGCCGGTATCGGTACTGTTTCTGCCATCCAGAAACACGCCATCAGCAAGGCCACCGCTGCAACCCGGGAAGCTTCAACGCTCATCCCCTCAGGCACAGGCTGGACAAGAATAACGAGAAACAGTAACGGTCCGGCGATAAGCCCGACAATCTGCCGCATGGAAAATGAAGACAACATGAATTGTGATTCTATTATTGCAACCGTCCCATTGCTACCGGAAAAACAGCAAGAAACGGTTTTCAAATTTTTCCAAAAAACAGTAATTTACAGTAATGACAGACAAACCCTTAAAAAAAGCTCCTTCCACATACCAAAGAATGGAAAAAGCACTCCTTTTGCTAGCCGAAAACAGGGAGAACCCTCCCTCGCTTCCGGAACTCGCCAGTGCCTGTGATTTGAGCCAGCATCATTTCCAGAGACTGTTCAGGCGTTGGGTTGGTATCAGTCCCAAAAGATTCAGTCAGTACCTCAACGGCGATTACATCAAGTCCCTGCTGGATCAGGGTATGCCTGCCACAGAGGCCTGTTACCAGGCCGGTCTATCCAGTCCCGGCAGACTGCATGACCTGTTTATTGCCACTGAAGCAATGCCCCCCGCACAGTACCGCCGTCTGGGCGATTCAATCACCATTTACCATGGCATCCATAATTCTCCCTTTGGGCCCTACCTCCTGGGCGTAACAGATAGAGGAATCTGTCACATGGAATTTCTTGACTGCAATTTGACTGACACACTTTCTACCCTGGAAAAAAGATGGCCATTGTCCAGGCTGATACAAAATGAAGGCATGACTGGCAGAATTCACAAGATGCTGTTCATGTCTGAACAGACAAAATCCCATATTACTCTTCAATTGAAAGGCAAAAATTTTCAGATTCAGGTCTGGCAGGCATTGCTGCGCCTGCCTTATGGATGCGCAGCTTCCTATGAGCAGCTTGCCTCCCTGACGAATACTCCAGCCGCCACCAGGGCCTGTGCGTCGGCCATTGCCAAGAACCCCATAGCCTGGCTTATCCCTTGCCACCGTGTAGTACGCAAGATCGGGGAGACGGGCCAGTACCGCTGGGGAGCAAGCCGGAAAAAACTGATTCTGGCGTATGAAGGTGCTACCAGGCCTGCCGAATCGAATTCATAGGGTTTACCTATAGTCACAATAGATACAATATATTTTATCTATTTACGGAGCGACTATATATTAAGCCCCATACTCCAAACAAATTCACCAATTCAAGGAGAGAGACATGATTACAACAGTACCAGAAGTTACTTTTAAAACACGCGTCCGTGATGAAAGTATTGGTGGCGACAATCCCTTTCGCTGGCAGGACCTGAGCACTGAAGAAATTTTCAAGGGTAAACGCGTGGTGCTCTTTGCACTACCAGGTGCCTTTACTCCCACATGCAGCAGCACGCATCTACCAGGCTATGAAAAAGAGTATGACACACTCAAAGGTCTTGGTATCGACGAGGTTTACTGCCTGAGCGTAAACGATGCCTTCTCCATGTTCCAGTGGGCCAAACAGCTTGGCGTAGAGAAAGTGAAAATGCTGCCTGATGGCAATGCAGACTTTACCCGAGGAATGGACATGCTGGTGAAGAAGGAAAATCTTGGTTTTGGTGACCGCTCATGGCGCTACTCCATCCTGGTCAATGACGGCAAGATTGAAAAGCTGTTTTGTGAACCAGACAAGATGGACAACTGCCCTGACGATCCATTCACATGTAGTGACGTGAATACAATGCTCGAGTATCTGCAAAACAACTGATATAGAAAATCACGACATGCGAGTTATTTTTGGTGCTCAAGCAGACGAAAGCCTCAGTCAGCTTGTACCAACCCATCCCCATGGATATATCCCTCCCTAATGATATATCCTCTTTGGCCGGACTCCCCAGTCCGGCCTTTTTTTATCCCATGCTTTTTCATAGCATGTCTACAGGATTACATAGCTGAGGAAGCCGCCATGAGCGCTATCGTACAAATCAATTTCCCCTATACCGAAAGCCAGGCAGACCTGGAACAACACTCTGTGGATGCAGCAGGACGTTTTGTCGATGTTGACGGCCTCCAGTGGAAAGTATGGCTGGTCAATGAGGCAAGCAAAACCGCTGGCGGGATTTACCTGTTCGACACGCGGGAAAAAGCGGAAAGTTATGCGACGGGAGACATGGTCGCACATCTGAAAAATGTCCGGGAAGGCGTCGAAGTCAGTGTGTTTGACACAATTGACGAGGCGGGAATAATTACCAATGCTCCGGTATAAAAACCGGATAAAAGGATAAAAGGATAAAAGGATAAAAGGATAAAAGGATAAAAGGATAAAAGGAATTATCCACAGTTCAGGCCCTGCCTGTACAAGACCTTTATCTTTTTTCTCTATCGAGAATTCGCGTCGGCATACGGCCGCCGGCCTTTGCCGACCTACTGGAATGTGTTTATTGTCAGATGACAGTTCTGCGGACCTCTTCCGACCCACATACCTGAATGCGCTCTCCTTGTATCTCGTATCTTGTCTCTCAGCTGGCCATTGCCGACCTGCGGCGCTCCTGATTCCTTATTCTTGCATCCTGCATCCTGCATCCTGTTTCCTTCAGACTTCAATGCGACATGGCATAAACTGCAATATTCACTGCCAGTCGTAATCCCAGGTTAACCTTTTCATGTGGATATCGGGGATCATCGGCCCACTGCCATGAATCCGCCACATCATTGTTGAAGGCAATCAGCACCATCAAGCGGCCTGAGTCGTCAAAGATTCCTCGCCATTGCGGCACTCGACCATCACCAAGCCAGCCACCACCGCCGCCCATCAGTGAATTCATATTCGGAATCTGGGTCTCGGCCAATGCGGGAATGTCATAAACCGTGTGAAATACAGGATGATCCCCTTCCAGGTCAACAATAGGCCTGTCCGGAAAAATCCTGTTCATTCCACTGACAAACCCGGCCCAGGAGTTTGAATCAAAAAAACTGTCACAAAACAAAAAGCCTCCCCTGAGCAGGTAATCTCTCAGCTTGGCTACCTGGGCTTCAGAAAGATCCCAGTATCCTGCCAGACCGACCATCAGGAATGGCCAGTAATAGACATCATCTCCGTCGTTCAAATTGACCGGTTGCTCCACAGAGCGGGCATTAATGGTTGAAAAACGCCGCAGCAGATTAACGAAAGTACGATCACCTTCAGGATAATCCACCCCCCAACTGGTACCACCCTGCTCCCAGTCTGATCCGCGCCATCCCATGCGGACATTCGATGGATACATCAGTCGACCGCTGACAAATTCACCGGGTTCATCCCAATCCGGGGGAAGCGTATGGTCAGCATAATATTCAAATCCCGGATATTCGCGGAATTCACGCTGGCCCAGTGTCTCAGTAACAGGAAGTAACAGGCATAGCAGAAGCATGGAGAGAGGCTTCAGGCCACTACCGCAGGTGATTAACAAGCCCACAAAAAGTGAATCAGGTCTTGAATGATTACGCGGTGTGTTCAACACTGCTCCAACAAAACTGTATACAAGACATGACTATGGACGAATCAGCGTCTTCTTTCAAACGGATGAAGGGCCTGGGCCAGTATCAACCCCTCTGGAGTCTCGGTCTACGATAATCACATCCCGATGCAAATCTGGTAAAAATAATACCATTCAAAAGACCCTGGCCAGTAATTGCCATCCTTGCCCTGCTAACAGCTGGCTTCAGCCTGCCTCTTCTGACGCTGGATATAGATGTGGCCGGTGCTGAAAATATGTTTGACCTGACTAGCGCCCTGTTTATGATTTTCTGGGGCATTGGGTGGTCTGCAGGCGTACTGGTAATGCTGGCCATCCTGGTGGTATTGCTTGTGGCCCGTGAAATTATCACTGTCGATAGCAATGGCATCACTCTGCGCATAGAAGTTTTTGGCCTCGGCGCCGAGATGCTTGCACCATTGAACTGCATCAGTCATTTACGCTACGTTGATGAGTATCCGCAACCCGGGAGCAATATTCATGTAAGTGCACTAGTCCAGCTTGCTGATAATCAGGGTTAGTTTATCCATACTGATCCATATCCTGGCAGTTTCATAAAAGATTTGTCTATGCAAAGCACTGCGGGATATCCACTCTGAGAGATCTATTTTTTCCGCATCAGACAAGTCTTCACTGTCTAGCCCAATCACCCACTGCCTTGCCTGCTGACGTATTACCTTAGCGGAGTAGTCTGACAAGTCACTTTTTTGTAGTGGTATCACCGGCATATTGTATTAAACCGTCAAGTCATAACTTTCCTTTCAATATCCCGAATACCTTTTTCAGGCTTCAGATGGCTTGCTGACGCATCATGCTCTAATTCATGACATCGTTTCAGTGCCTTTGAAAGGTGCTTCTCTATTGTTTTGGTACTTATCCCAAGTCTGCTAGAGATTTCCTTATGGGAAAATCCATATCCTTTCCGCATCAACAACACTTTCCGGCACTGGGGAGGCAAGGACTCCACAACTTCACGTAAATCATCTACAGATCGATCAACTTCATGGGAGCGAGAAACAGAAGATATATCGTTAAAGACATTCAATTCCTCGATATCCCCTATAGATTCAACCATTTTAGTGGATTTTCGGGTGAGTTCACTTAACGCCAGATTCCTGGCAACACGAAACAAAAAGGACTTGGGCGAATGAATTTCGCATTTTTGTTCCGCACGATAAGCACGGGCAAATGTTTCCTGCACAACATCTTCGACATCCTGTTGCCGAACCAGAAAACGTTTCAGGTAGGACTTGAGACTACCTTCAACCTCAAGAAAGGTTGAAGTAATGCGAGTTGACGTAGCCATATTCCCCTCCAATTTGGAATTATTATTATGTAGCCTGTTTCAAACTCCCTTGGTAGTTACCTCAAAACTCAACCATCAATTAAATATTATTCTTTCCCGTTTAAATAATTGCGCCGCTCCATATAGAAATAGCATTGAAAATAGAAACAGTGAAATACCTGCCACCATAAAATCAGGTAGCGACGGCGTTTCACCCCGAACAACATCAGTCAGCAGCATATGCTGACCCAGCATCGGAACAAAATTCATCCAGAATTCACGATCCTGCGTGTTAAAAATATTGTAGAAAAATGGCGCCATTGGCAACAGCATAATAAATGAGAGATAGGCCTGGGCGTCCTTGAAGGATTTGGCAAAAATACCAATGAATATCTGTATGGAGGGCGCAAAAAGAGCCAGGGGAAGAGTCGTGACAAGAACGCCGATAATTTCCAGACTGCCAATATTAAAAACAATCCCAACCTCTTCAAGAGGGACACGGCTCAGACTGAAAAGGTTTAATGTCATTACCAGCACAAGCCCTGCAGCCGAAAATGTGACAGCTGCTACCCATTTACCTATCACGATAATATACCTGGGTAGCGGATTTACCAACAGGGGTTCAAGAGATTTTCTCTCACGCTCTCCGGCAGTGACATCAACTGCCACTCCCATTCCACAAACAAAAGCAGCCATAATCACAAAAAAAGGCACCATACCCAGAATACTCTGTACCCGGGACTGCCGACTGGCGATATCTATCCTGACCACATTGACCGGCATGATAATACCTGGATTCACTCCCCGGGCAATAAGGCGTAGCGCTGCTATTTCCCTGCTCCAGGCCTGTATAACCTCCTGGACACGAGAAACCTTGGGCCCCGCTGTTGTGCGGGTGCTTTCCACATGTAACTCAACGTTACTCTGTCCTGATCTACCAATTCGTTGATCAAAATCCGGTGGAATGACCAATATAAAATCGAAACGACGACTACGGATAGCGTTAGCTATCTCGCCCAGCTGGTCAGGCGAATAAAACGATTCTTCCAGTCGTGCCTCTGAGTTCAGCGGCACATCCTCCACGGCAATGCCACTTTGTTCGAGGTAATCTACCAGGTCCAAGGCATATTCCTGTCCGACTACTGGCAAGATGATGTCACCCGCTTCTTCCGCCATATCAATGATCATATTGAACATGAAATAGATCATCACAGGCCCCATGACCGGAAACAAAAGTAAAGCCATGAGTGCCCGCCTGTCCCTGAAAGCATCCTTGAGTTCCTTGCGGGCAATTACTCCCCACATCAGGATTCCCTCGTCAGTTTCATGAAAGCCTCTTCAAGATCACTTTCACCGGTTCGCCTGCTTAATTCTTCCAGGGAAGCCTGCATTAATACCCTGCCGCCAGAGATGATAATCACCTCATCACACAGCGCACTGATTTCCTGCATGATATGGGAAGACAGCAGGATACATTTGTTTTGTTGCTTGAGTGACTGCAATATCCCCCGCACACTTCGGGTCGTCATGACATCAAGTCCGTTGGTGGGTTCATCCATAATCAGATTCCGGGGATCATGGACCAGGGAACGAGCCAGGCACACTTTCATTTTTTCCCCCTGGGAAAACCCTTCCGCGCGCCTGTCGGCAATTTCACCCATGTCCAGGGCAGTGAAAAGTTCACGGGTACGTTCAACTATCTGTCGCCGCTGCATACCCCGTAGTCGGGCAAAATATTCCACATGCTCTCTTGCAGTCAGTCTTGGGTTGAGTCCATGGGCATCGGTCATCACCCCAATGGCCTCCTGGGCCTTAAGCGGTGATGTCATGACATCAATTCCATCAATCAGAGCTTTGCCCCTGTCCGCCGTTAACAAGCCATACAGGATTCTCAGGGAAGTGGATTTACCGGCCCCGTTATGCCCTAGCAGACCTGTGATGGCACCATTACGGGCAGAAAAGCTGGCACCTTCAACGGCAACAACATTTTTGAAATTTTTTGTAAGCCCCTGGACTTCAATCATCAGGCATGCGGCTCCCACCCGGTGTCACGAAAAAGGGTCTGCGCACAAATGTCTCGATACAGTTACTATCCAGGGCTTCAAAACTGGCGGTTTCGATAAACGTATTCATCATGGCGGAAGTACAGATCGTGAAGAGTGTTCCATGACCAAAACCTTCCAGCACATAGTGTTCCGAGTTGGGCAGGGCATCATGGACCAGTTCACCCCAGACCGGTGGGGTGACTGGATCCAGTGCCCCGGAAAAGATCAGGACCGGTTTGTTTTCGATGACGGGCTCAAAATAATCATCAGGGATCTCCCGCACAGGCCAAAATGCGCAAGCCTCCAGAACAAAACGGTTAAACATGTCTGACTTAATCAGGTAGGAGGAGGCGTTTTCTGCCTCAAGCTCGTCTTTACTGATGAAGGTCACATCTTCATTACAGATAACTGAAAGAAACATTCCCTGGTTTATCTGTGCCTGCGCATATTGACCAGCCAGTGCAAAAACCGGTTCATAATTGCCCTCCCAGGCCTGCTCGATAATCAGCGGCAACAAGCGCTGGGCTTCTCGACTGTAAAGCACTTGCCGCAGGAAACCCTGAAACTCATATGCATCAAGACTGATATCCAACCTGCTGTAATCGCTGTAATCCACATAGGTAAGGGGCTGTGGAGTTTGCAGATGTTCCAGCAGTTCCAGGTAGTGATCACGAAGTGCCGGAAAAGCTGCATGACACTCCCTGCTTTGCGCACAATCATTCATCACCGCTTCCAGGGAGGCGCTGACATCCCTTTCGTTATATAGCGGCAGTTTTAACGCTGTCGGCGCAATGGCATCGATAATGACCGTCCGTGTGTGTTCAGGATAGCCCCGCAGATAAGCCAGGGCCGCCCTTGAGCCATAGGAGGCACCCCAGAGATTAATCTGTGAATATCCCAGTGTATCGCGCACCTGATCAAGGTCACGCATGGCAATATCCGTAGTGTAGTAAGCCGGATCAGCCTGGGTTTCAGACAGGCATTTCCTGAGAACATCCAGCTGTATGGTCAGCACCTCTTCAAACGGAGGATCACGCCTTTCCAGCGCCTCTGTCTCCTCCTCGCTCAACTGGCAATCAAAAGGACTGAGCTCTCCCGTTCCCCGTTGGTCAAGCAGCACAATATCTCGCTCAGTGCGGGTGCGGGAAAATACCTGTGCTGCCTGTACAAGATCAGTCGCGGCTTGTCCGGGCCCGCCAGCAAGGAGAAAGAGTGGATCACTTTCGGGAAAATCACTGAGGGCAGGTATGACCATCAACTTGAGATCCACCTGCCTTCCCTGAGGATCATCGTAATTCTCAGGGACTGAAAATACGGTACAAAGGCTCTCTGCCACCAGGGTCGCGAGTACGGTACCGGCATCCCTGTCGCAGGGACCAAATTCTGCCAGTATAGTATCTCTTTTTTGCAGGAAGGCCTCACGTGCCAGGGATTGTTGGCTGGCGTCCTGCTCACAGGCACAAAGCAGGAATATAAAGAGAGCTGGTATCCATGCCCGTACCCCACTCTTTCTCACGCCCCTTGAACTCCTTTCGTTAATTGTTTGGCCGATGTTAATGAGTCGTAATGCCGCTACAGAGCCAATTGTCTGCTGAACTCGAGCAACGCCCTGAGATCGTCCTCCTGAAGATAGTATCTCACCATCAACTTCTCAAAACCCTGCACCTGTTTTTCATCTGGATAGACAATTGACTCGACAATGTACTCGTCATCGACCACAACTGTTGAGCCATCAACCAAAGTTTCTGTCTTGCCGTACATGCCAAGCCACGTAGGCCCAAGACCAATGGAGCCATCCAGCGAATGGCACGCCACACAACCATTGTCACGGGCAATTTCCAGCCCCCTTGCGGCAAGCTCATTATCCAGTTCAGGCACCTGCATGTCTGAATTTACACTGTAGATAATCCAGCCCATGCCAAAAACCAGCATCGATACCAGAATAGTTCCAACAGTGAAATGTGTCCATTTATTGATTTTCATGGTCTGCTACTGCCTGTTGCGCCCTATCCGACTGATGCCTGGTATCTGTCCGAGCAAACGTCCAAGGCCAGGTGCTGAAATGATAAGCCTTAACTTGTAATGACCCGATAAGGCGGTAATGATAATATTGCCGGCTTTGAAAACTTCGCCCGGCCCGGTGTCAGGCAATAATAGCAAACAGGACTGATGTTTCTATGGTTAGTGTAGGAGAAATTCTCTGGGAGCCTTCCCAAGAGTGGATAAATAACACCAATCTTCAGCAATTCCGTAACTGGCTGAAGGAAAACCGTAATATTGAATTCAACGACCTGCATGAAATGCGTCGCTGGTCCCTGGATAAGCTGGATGAGTTCTGGCAAGCCATCTGGGACTATTTCAATATTAAAGCCTCCACTTCCCCTTCTGCTGTATTCGGGAAACGCACCATGCCTGGCGCCGAGTGGTTTCCCGGAGCAAGGCTCAATTATGCCCAGCATATCCTGCGCAATGAGAAACCAGGCCAGACCGCCCTGCTGTTTGCCAATGAAGATCAGGTCCTGAAGGAACTGGACTGGGCCGAACTGGGAAACAATGCCCGCATACTGGCCACAGAGCTTAGAAAAATGGGTATCAAGCCCGGAGATCGCATTGCCTCCTATATGACCAACATCCCTGAAGCTGCCACAGCATTACTGGCCTGTAGCAGTATCGGTGCTGTCTGGTCTTCTTGCTCCCCGGACTTTGGCACTCATAGTGTGCTGGACAGACTGTCACAGATTGAGCCCAAAGTACTCTTCTGTGTGGATGGCTATACCTATAAAGGCAAAGCCTTCAATCGCAAGAATGAAGTGAAAAATATTATCGAAACACTCCCCAGCATTGAAAAGGTGATCTATCTTCCCTATCTTGATAAGGAAGACAAGGTTCCACCCGTTGAAGACGCCATACTCTGGAAAGACCTGCTGGATCAGCCGGCAGTGTCTGCCGAGGATTTCGAATTTGAACAGGTGCCCTTTGACCATCCCTTGTGGATTCTGTTTTCGTCCGGCACCACCGGGTTGCCCAAGGCCATAGTACATGGCCATGGCGGTATCATTATCGAGCAGTACATGCTGGGTGTGCTCCATTACAATCTCAAGCCACAGGATCGTCTGTTCTTCTTTACAACTACCGGCTGGATGATGTGGAACTTTGTGGTAAGTACCCTGTTGTATGATGCCTGTCCGATCCTCTATGACGGCAACCCGGTCTATCCTGAACCGGATGCGCTGTGGAAGCTCACTGATGATGCCGGAGCTGTGCTTTTTGGGGCCAGCCCTACCCTGCAGCAGATGCAGCAGAATATGGGACTGGTCCCCAAGGAAAAGTTCACTTTAGAGAAACTTGAGTCCATCATGCTGGCTGGTTCCGTGGTGTCGGCCGAGTGCACCAAGTGGTTCTATGACAATGTAAAATCTGATATGTACGTTGCACCGGGTAGTGGTGGTACCGATATCTGCGCCGGTTTCTGTGGACCCATGCCGGGACTTCCAGTCAAGGCGGGTGTTATACAGATGCCTCATCTGGGTGTTGACCTGCAGGCATTTGATGAGGATGGCAACTCCCTGATCAATGAGGTCGGAGAGTTTGTAGTTTGTCAGCCAATGCCTTCCATGCCCCTGTACTTCTGGAATGATGAAGATAATGTCCGATACAGGGAAACCTATTTTGAAGAGTATCCCGGCGTCTGGCGTCAGGGAGACTACTTCATGATCAATGAAGAGGATGGCTGCTTTGTACTGGGTCGTTCAGACGCCACCCTGAACCGTTATGGTATTCGTATCGGTACAGCAGAAATTTACCGGGCAGTTGACGGGCTTGATGAGGTGGAAGACTCCATCATTGTGAATCTGGACCTGCCAGGAGAACAGTTTTTCATGCCACTTTTTGTCAAACTGCCCGAAGGCGTCACACTTGGCGATGAGCTGAAGCAGAAAATCTGCAGCAAGCTACGCACTGATTACACACCCCGGCACATTCCCGATGAAATTTACCAGGTAGATGAAATCCCCTACACCCTTACCGGCAAGAAAATGGAAGTTCCGGTCAGGAAAATCCTGATGGGAAGGGATCCGGAAAAATCAGCCAATCGCGACGCCATGTCCAATCCGGCGTCGCTGGATTATTTTATCCGCTTCAGGGATGAAAATCTGGATAAGCTGTCCTGATCAGCTTCAGGCCATATGCCAGTAAAAATTCGGAGGGAAGCTAACGATCCACTCTGACAGTCAGGCACAAAAAAGCCCGCTATGAGCGGGCTTTTTTGTGCCGTAAATCCATCATAGAGACAAGTGAATCAATCTTTTTTGAAAAGATTTCCGACACTCTCCAAAGCCTCATTGGCTTTACTTGAAACATCATCCAGTGATTCCTGCAAATCACTTCCTGCTCCCTCCAGTTGCTCATTAAGCTGATCCGCAGCAGCACCAAGCTGGTCTGTGATAGCTTGCACCATGGCCTGAGCCGCCACAGCTCCTATCTGGCTCAATATGGGGTCCATGATCTGCTCAGCAAGTTCATCGGGATACCCCTGCAGTCCGGACAAACGCACATCTCCAAGACTGACTTCAGCCGGTGTAGGCAACTTATCTGAAACCAGGGTTCCCCGAATATTTTCCACCAGAATACTGTCGATAATCAGCATGACCTGGGGAGCCTCGCTTTCTTCCGCAGTGGCAGTTTCTCCACTCTCAAGACGAGCCGTCACTGTATCCATATTGGATGTTCCACCCTCTGACTCATAGAGAACATGGGGACTACGTGCAACCACACTGCGGATATGTACCTGCTCACTGCTCGTATTCTGGAGGTCAATGGCAACAGTAAGCTCATCAAAGCTGACCATATCCGCATTACTGTAACCCACAGGATTCGAAACGCTGAAGTCAAAAATTGAGGCCGACCCACCGACCAGATCCAGTGACACACTCCCTACGTCAACCTGGGTTCCCAGCGTATTACTACCGGCAGTTTCAATACCCGTCTCTACTATCTTGTCAAGATTACTGAAAAGCAGGACTACCCCACCACCAATTAACGCCACAACTATAACCAGGCCAATTAACACTTTTTTCATTTTTTCCTCCATTCTCCCGGCCCGGGGCTGGAATGAATTCATCTTAACCAGGGGTCGCTTGATTTCAGGCAAACGGACGAGTAATCCAATAATACAAATTTGAAAGACGGTTGTGTATGATTGGCGCAGAAATACAGGCAAGTATCAAAAATAACAAGGCTCTTACCATGCAATTCTACCCTCCTGAATACTACAACGATGAACTCAATGGTTATACCGCTATCAAGACAGTTCCCCTGGCCAGTGCCATGGGGGCGGAAATCCAGGGGGTGGATATTGCCAACATCACTGACGAACAGTTTGAGCAGGTCAGGGATGCGCTCTTCCGGTACAAGATGATCTATTTCCGTCATCAGACCAATATGACCATTGAAGACCAGGAGTCGCTGACTCTGCGCTTTGGGGAATTTGGTACTGATGCCTATACAAGCGGTATTGAAGGCCATCCGAATGTTCAGCGCCTGATCAAGGAAGCAAGTACTGTGGTGGACTGGATTTTCGGGGATGGCTGGCATGTGGACTCTCCATTTATGGAAAGGCCCCCTTCAATCAGCCTGTTGCAGTCACTTGATATCCCTCCCTACGGTGGAGATACCTGGTGGACCAATGCCCAGCTCGCCTATGAATTGCTCAGCGACAAGATGAAAGAAGTCATTGCCGACCTCAGGGTTCACATGTCCGCTGCATGGGTCCTGTCCAATGTGACCAAGGAAAAACCTAAAATGAACGACCTCAGTGTCGGCGAAATTGAACTCTCACTCGACCAGAAGAAAATGGTGGAGGGCTGGTTCCATCCCATAGTTCGTACTCATCCGGAAACCGGCAAGAAGAGTCTTTACTGTGATTGCTCCTACAGCCTCGGTATCGAAGGCATGACACAGGATGAATCCAAACCCCTACTGGATTTCCTGGGCGCCTGGATCACCCGTGAAGAGTTCAACTGCCGGCTGCGCTGGGAGCCAAATATGCTGGTTATCTGGGACAATCGCCAGTGCCTGCATAAAGCGTTCAATGATTATGACGGCTACCGTCGCGAAATGATTCGTACCATCGTCAATGGTGAAGTACCTGTGTGAAAATGGTCGACTGTACCTCTCTATGATTGGGTCTTCTTGAGCCGTTTGCAGTGCGTATGCTTTGCTAGTATTTTGATGTACTCCTGTCGCCCAGAGAGATTACTTTGTCCGGTCGTTTTTTCGGAAAATCATCCACTACTTCTGCCAGACCTGACCTGGTCAATGATCCGGTTGGCCTGACACTCTTTCGTACCGCGGTACCGACCACCGTCGGTGCCATTGCCATGATCCTCTTTTACCTGGCTGACACCTGGTTTATCAGCCTGCTCGGTACCGGTGAACTGGCCGCCCTGGGCTTTACTTTCCCTGCCACTATCCTGATAACCTACCTGGGAGTTGGCCTGGGCATCGGTACCTCTGCCACTGTGGCACGGGCCATCGGTGAAAAAAACCAGACAAAATCGGTGGAAATGACCTTTGCCGCCATTCTTCTGGGATTTGGTTTTGGCATACTGATCGTTTTCCCGACAATTGCCTCAATTGATTCCGTTTTCACCCTGATGGGTGCCTCAGAGGAAACCCTGGTACTGATAAGGGAGTTCATATCAGTCTGGTGCCTTGGTATTCCATTCTTCCTGGTGCAGTTTGCCGGTACCGCTGTGATGCGTGCCAGTGGTAATTCAAGGCTGCAGGGAAAGCTCATGATGCTGGGAGCGGCCGTTAATGCCGTGCTGGATCCACTCTTTATATTCGGAGCCGGGCCGGTACCGGCCTTTGGCATTCAGGGGGCAGCCATTGCCACAGTGATTACCTGGGTGCTGGCCAATATTTTCATTCTCTATCACTTGAGTATTAAAGAGGCACTTTTCAGGTTTATATGGTCCGGACTGGATAAACTGCTTGCCGACTGGGCTATCCTGATGAGAATCACCATTCCTGCTGCCATCGCCAATATGATTACCCCGATGGCAACCGGCATCATTACAGCGACTCTGGCCAATTACGGAGCCCAGGCTGTAGCCGGATTCGGCGTGGTGATGCGCATTGAAGCCCTGGTATTGATCGTCGTGCTGGGGATGTCGATGAGTCTTCCCCCCTTTATCAGCCAGAATTTTGGCGCTCATGCCTTTGACCGGGTCAGGACAGGATTGCGACAGTCTCTGAAGTTTGTACTCTGCCTGCAGTGCATCCTCTATGTAATCGTTGCTCTGGCGGCACCAATCATAGCCGGTATATTTTCTGACGAACCCGGGGTGACTGATGTGATTGTCACCATCCTGAGAATTCTTCCTGCAAGTTATGCATTCCAGGGAATGGTTGTTCTAAGCGCCTCCAGTTTTAATGCGCTGCACGCCCCGAGGAATGCCTTGATCTGTAGCCTGCTCCGCTTCTTTGTTTTTTACGTCCCACTCGCACTGCTTGGCGTAAAACTGGGCGGTATAAAAGGATTATTTATCGGCGCAGCTATCGGTAATCTCCTTGCAGGACTGTTGATCACCTGGTGGATACACCGCTACACGCGCACTCTCTCCCGGATATCCCCATAAAGCCCTGCCCTGTCGGACAGCAATCATGAACAATATGACTTTTGAGGTTAGCCTTTTCCCGCCGGCTTGATTACCATTGCCATTTTTCAAGCACCGGTAATCACCATCATGACCTCTACCCTGATTTCCCGCAGCCACTGTATGTTCATTTTAGTATTATTGTTTTCCATGGCAGCAGCTTCCTCTGTAACCGCCCAGGAAACCGTCCATTTCTCTACAGATCAGGTGGAAGCCGGGCAGGCGATTTACCGGGAAACCTGCCAGATCTGTCATGGCAATCGGCTCAGTAATGGGCAATTTGGCACCCCGCTGAGAGGCAGTTTTTTCAGGAACAACTGGAAAGGAAAAACTCTTGGTGAACTACTGCAGCATACATGGGAAAAAATGCCACCTGACAATGTTCAATCTCTAAGCAGGGAGCAGGTGGCAAGTGTCATCGCCTTCATATTTTCAAGAAATAACCTGGAAGCCGGTGAAATACCCATGAAACCTGATCCTTCCCAGGCCACACCGCTGCCCTGGGAATAAACCAGGAAGACGTCTCAGAGCTTGATAAACGCCAGGGCATTATTGGGGTTCAATGGAATCACCAGTTGCTTCTGCACCGAGTCATAGCACATGGACGCAGCACTGGGGACCCCTGTAGCAATCACTGCAGCAGGCTGTCCTGCACGAATCCTGGAAACACTGCCAAAACGCACACTACTAACATACTTGGTGCCATCCTCCGTCACCACGACTCCATCATTACCACCTTCAGCAGCGTATTCCGTATTGATGACATCACCTGCCGGGTTGTAGGTGATGACTGCATTATCACCAATATTGACCACAACAATGTTGCCATCATTATCCACCGCGACGCCATTAGGCACATTGATGGGACCGCCTTCGGCAAACACTGAACTCTGTCCATCGGCTGTCACCTTGTAAATCAATTCCGGTTCCCTGGAATTGGAAATATAGGCCGTGCCGTCTTCGCCTACACCTATACCATTCAGAATGGTGCTGCCTGCGACAGCAATGTTGTCCAGAGGTCTGCCGGTGACCAGGTCAAACGTCCTCAGGTAACCGCTATCCACGGTATACAGCACACCATTGCGAACCGCACTTCCCAGAGGGTCAATCAGTTCAAGCCCATCCCGGGTAGCTCCTATCCATTTGGGAGTATGCACACTGCCGTCAGGATTAATAAGGGAAACAAAGCCATCAGCCTGAGCACCCTCGCCCCTGTTACCCGCGTTCATGGCCAGAATAAGATTCTTTTCCGGATCGAAGGTACAGCTTTCTGTAAAATGAAAGCTGCCGAAGACTTTCACATTTTCCGACATCGGCATATGAACGCCAGCTTCATTGATAGAGCCCAGCGGTTCCCCCGCCGCAAACTCCTGTGCAGTCACTGGCAGGGCTAGGGATCCAAGTATCATTGCAGTGATTGTCATACCAGTGAAATTTTTCATCGAATATCTCTCCATTCCGGGCGAGTCCGGGTTCATTTAATCAGTGCTTTCGTACAATATGATGTTATCCGGGCAGAACCCTTCCGGCGTTCAGAATGCCTTTGGGATCCATGGCCTGTTTCAGGGTCTTCATCAGGGTGATTTCCTCTTGAGACCGTGAGTGCTGCAGGTACTGTATTTTCTGTGCCCCGATACCATGCTCTGCTGTCACCGCACCATTGTAATCACCGGTAACCCGGTAAACGATATCGTACATCTGCGGGACATCATCATGACTGCCTGTATAACACATGAAATGGAGATTGCTGTCAGCAATGTGGCCGAACACCATCATTTTTGCTTCAGGCAGTGCAGCCGTTACTTCTTTTTCCACCTGCTCAAGGAACGCCGTCATTGAAGATATCGGTACACTGATATCGAAATTGGCAGTGTCCCTGATAAAGGCGCCTATTTCACCAACACCGTCCCGGATACTCCAGAACGCCTTCCGGTCTTTTTCTGAATTCGCAATCAATGCATCAACAACCAGCTCCGATTCCATGGCTTCAGACAGGGAATTCATGAAAAGCTCCGCATCTTTCTCAGTATCACCGCCTTCAAGCTCCGTCAGGACATAGTAACGGTGCTTACTGTCAAAAGGTGATTCCAGGCTTTCAACATTAGCGGTAATAAAGTCAAAGTAGGAGTCCCACATCACTTCAAACGCACTCAACTGACCGCTGAAATCACGGCTGAGCTTATGTAATAGGGATACGACATTATCAAAGTTTTCCACGGCCAACAGGGCAGTATTGCGACTGACAGATTTCGGAAAAAGTCTGAGAACGGCTCTGGATACCACACCAAGCGTCCCTTCCGTTCCGATAAACAGGTGCTTGAGGTCATAACCGGAATTGTTTTTCAGCATCTTGTTCATGGAAGAGATAATCGTCCCATCGGCCATGACAGCTTCCAGCCCCATCACCAGGGCACGTGCCATCCCGAAACGCAGTACCTGGTTACCTCCGGCATTGGTGGAGATATTGCCACCGATATTGCAGGTGCCGCGGGCTCCCAGGTCCAGAGGAAAAATAAATCCGGCTTCTTCCGCTGCTTCCTGAATAACCTGGAGTGGCGTACCTGCCTTGACGGTCATGGTCATGGCATCCCTGTCCAGCTCTTCAATGCCATTCAGGCGTTCCAGGTTAATGGCAATTTCACCGGACTTGGGAATACCACCCCCGGTAAGTCCTGTCAGGCCACCCTGAACCACCACAGGCTGATCATGTTCATGGCATAAAGCCAGTGTGGCAGACAGTGCCTGGGGCGTTGCAGGGCGAACTACAGCACCGGGTTTACAGGGCGCGTCCGCGGACCAGTCGTGCTGGTATTTTTCTGAAATCCGCTCACCGGTTAATACATCGTTATCCTGAATGGCTTCAAGGGAATTGATCAGTTCCTGCATGTAATTTCCTGTCCTGTTACTGTCTATACTGTGCGCGAGCCGGCCCCGGGGATATCACCGTTAATAGTCAGAGGCGCTTTTCAATGGTTTGATTGTCGGTAAGTTGAAATACCACATCGGCTTTTTCCGGCAGGGTTTTCAGGCCATACCGTGTGACGCGTTCATAATGCTGAATAAAGCGCTTTAACTCATGTGTCGACATTATCCTGTTTTCCGCTTCCCTGCCCTCATCCTGTGCCACTTTTTCCGCCAGCTTATCTTCCTGGTTCTGGCGCCACTCGTAAACCTTTTCAAAACAGGGGGCCTTCAGCATAACCAGAAAATCCACCTGATTGTAAAATGTCTGGTAATTCTTGCGTATGGCCTGGTTGACAAAGGTTCTCCATACCCCATCACTGTCTTCATCAGCTTCCAGGGCGTTCACTGGCTGAACCAGTGTGGCATCCGGCTGGTCATCAATAGACAGACACCATCCTTCCAGAATGATAACGTCCACGGGAGCACTCACACATTCCCAGGCCTCTTTTGGAAAGCGGTCATCCACGGCCTTGTCAAAGCGTGGCACCTGCACCTGTCCCGACCTCTTCAATGCTGACAATGTATCCATCGCCAGCGACACATCATGGGTACCAGGTACTCCCCGGGTTGCAAGGAGAGGGTGGACCGATTCTGCAAGTTGCTGACGCTCAGCATGGGTTAGATAAAAGTCATCAATGGATAAACTGACACAACGCAATCCCAGCATGGCCTTGAGCAGTGTTTCAATCAGGGCGGCCAGTGTGGATTTACCACTACCCTGGCTACCACTGATTCCTATGACAAAGGGACCATCATGGCTACTGATCTGCTGGAGGACTTCCTCCACCATGGGCAGAAACCAGTGTTCTACTGTATGGGCATATGCTGCCGGTAAATGCTCCTTTTCGATAAAGGCTTCAATGACTGTTTTCAATGAGGGATTCATGGATTACTACAGATCCGGTATCAGGCGTTTCTTGCCATTGTAGCAGATGTTATTTATCCTTCTCCTGCCTCCATCAATTATAATTATCCCATGTACACCGCCTTCAGACGCCTGATTCAGATACTCTTTTTATCCCTGACAACCTTGGTCAGCCAATTGTGTTTTCCTGCTGCGGAGGATGGCGATGAAACACGCGTCATCATACTTGGTACAGGTACTCCCGTACCCGATCCGGAACGTTCCGGCCCCGGGGTAGCCATTATTACCAATGGTGAAGCCTACGTTTTCGATGCCGGCGGTGGAATGGTTAAAAGCGCCATGAAAGCCTGGGGTAAATATGATCTCCCTGAACTCTACCCCCAGGACATCAAGTACCTGTTCATAACCCATCTGCACAGTGATCATATTCATGATATTGCCGAACTGGCAGGCCACCGCTGGTGGGGACGCAAGCAGCGCCTGTCCGTGTACGGACCCACAGGGCTCAATGACTATACTGACAACATGCACAGGATGCTGGCCATCGAAGCGGATATAAGGGCTGCAGGAACCCCGGAACAACTGGTGACTGACCGACAGGGCTATCTCACGCAGCCCACAGAAATTAGCGAAGGCATCGTATTCAGGAACGATGATATTACTGTTGAGGCTTTTTCCGTGCCACATGGTCATATCAAGCCCGCTTTCGGCTACCGGGTGACCACTAAAGACAGGACCATTGTCATTTCCGGGGATACTACCTACAGTGACACTCTCGCCGAAAAGGCCCGCGGAGCCGATCTGCTGATCCATGAAGTTTATAGCGGTAGACAGCTCAGCCAGCAGTCTGAATTCTGGCAGCAGTATCATGGCCGCTCCCATACCAGTGCCGCCCAGGTGGGACAGGTAGCCGCAGCAGCCCAGCCCGGCCAGGTCGTGCTTTACCATATCCTGTTTTTCAGTGCCTCAGCCGAGGATATCGTCAATGAGGTCAAGGAACACTTCGACGGCAAAGTCGTACTGGCCAATGATCTGGATATGTTTTGACAGCGTTCATTAATTGACGATGAACTCCTGCTTCCATCCAGAAGTCACTGCCGCCATCATCAACTATGGCAGTCCCGGGGACGCCACCGAACTCGTCAACAGGCTTGCTGGTGAAGTCGCCGCCACGTTCGTGGTAGACAACAGCAACGATCTGGATGACAGTTTTTCCTCGGTGGGAAATACCTGCGTAATCAAACCCGGTAAAAACCTGGGATTTGGCGCAGCAGTGAATCTGGCCGCCGACAAGGCCGAGTCTCGATGGCTATTGATACTCAACCCGGATGTGCGTCTGAAGCGTCATTGCCTGTCCAGGCTTGTGGAGGCATCCCGAGACCTGCATGCCCCGCTGTGCGGTCCGAGATTTTACTGGGACGATGCCTGTACATTTCAGCTGCCACCGGCACTAGGACATCCTCTCTGGCTTCTCTCAGACCGCCACGTCCCGAATATGACTGTCGGTAAGACACCGAATATCAGTGCAATGGCGATTGTCCGGCATGAACGCTTCTGGCAGGAGCGGGCCCCTTTCAGTGAACCGGTACTGTCTGGTGCCTGTTTGCTGGTAGACAATCACTGGTTTCGCCAGAACAAGATGCCCATTTTCGATGAGGATTTTTTCCTCTATTACGAAGATACCGATTTGTGTGGGCGCCTCATGCGCAAAGGTGTGATACCAGTCTGCGTGGCAGGTGCTAACGCCGTTCATTACTGGAATCAGTCATCAGAACCTCCGGAAAGCAAAACCAGGCTTATGAGGGATAGCGAAAAACTCTTTCTGGAAAAGTATTATCCCAATGGCGCTCCACCCATGCCCAGTAGTGGCCCGTCAGCGTCATTTGAGGAACTGGGTGTCTTCTCATCCTCACCTGTGCTGCCTTTACCTGTTGGCACTGATGCTCTTGATCTTGGCGTTCAGGAGGATTTCATTGTGTTTGCCAGAACCACTATCAGGAAATCTGAATTCACTTTTTCAAGTCCGATATGGAAACGTCTCAGACCAGGGCCCTATTTACTGAGAGCGATGGATGCGACGGGTAATCCGTTGCAATACTGGCGTCTGGAAAAACAGGGCTGAAAACTGCATTCCAAGGATCTCACCAATATGAATAAAACCTTTGTCATTCTGGCCTGCCATCGCAGTGCTTCCAGTCTTGTTGCCAAGGCGCTTCATGAAGCGGGCGTCGATATGGGCGATGACTTACTGTCAGGACTGCCGGACAATCCTGATGGCCATTTTGAAGATATGGATTTTCTAAAAAAAAATGTGGAACTGCTGGATGGTAATGTCTGGAATGATGTTGATCGTCCACTGACAGAATCCGATACTGAATCACTGATAAAAAAGAAAAACAATAAACCGCTCTGGGGCTGGAAAGATCCTCGCACGGTACTCACTATCGATAAATACTATGAACATCTTGAAGACCCGGTGATTGTTGGTCTTTTTCGCAAACCGGAACACGTGGCCAAAAGCATGGCTGCTCGCGGTGACATCAGTGAAGAAGAGGCCCTGACTCTGGCCAAAGCCTATAATCGCAAAATTATCGATTTTTTAAGCAAGCACTTTGTGTAAAACATGGTCCAATGTTGGTATAAACAACCAACTGAACATTTTTTGGGGAAATATTTCATGAAACAGATTCTTAAAGGCCTCCTTCTGGCAGGCTGTCTTCTACCATTGGCTTCAACCTATGCCCAGAAGGATATTCCATTTAGCGGCTCCTATCCCCTTGCCCCCACTGGGCTTGAAGGACAGGTTTTGGGTGAAGGCCCCTGGGTTTATCCAACCGCGGAAGGGATGGATATCAGGGTATCGGTGGTGGCCAGGCTGGAATACCCAATGGCCCTTGAATTTCTACCTGATGGCGACTTGCTGACCATTACCCGTCGGGGAGAAATATACCTGATAAGGGATGGAGAACTTCAACCTGAACCAATTATGGGTGGTCCCCCCTCTGTTTTTTCCGGTGAGTCAGGTCAGGGTGGAACTTCACATGGCTACATTGACCTCGTCAAACATCCGGATTTTGAAAATAATCAACTACTGTATCTCAGTTACACAAAACCCAAGGCTGGCGGCGGCAAAAGTATGGCCATTGGTCATGCACGCTGGAATGGCTCCTCGCTTGAGAATTTCACCGATATCTTTGATACGGATCCTGGCATAGCCGGTGCCAGCAGGCTGGCTTTTGGCCATGATGGGAAACTCTTCGTCACGACCAATGGCGGTGATCCCCAATCACTGGCATCCATAGGCGGCAAGGTGTTGCGCCTGAATGATGATGGCAGCATTCCGGTAGACAATCCCTTTGTAAATAACCCCAACGCCCGCGGTGAAATTTATTCCTATGGGCATCGTGGTGCTCTGGGACTGGCAGTCCATCCGGTTACCGGAGAAGTCTGGCAGAACGAAAACGGTCCCAATGGTGGAGATGAGATCAACCTCATCAAGCCTGGTGTCAATTATGGTTGGCCGATTGTAAGCCTGGGTCGCACGTATCCCGGGCCGTGGCAAACCAATGATCGTCCTACCCATGACATCTTTGAACCTCCCGTCGTTTACTGGATGCCAGCGATTGCCGTTTCCGGCATGCTCTTTTATACCGGTGACGCCCTACCCGCCTGGAAAGGTGACATTCTGGTAGGAGCCTTGCGGACTGGTGAAATACCGGGTACAGGACATCTTGAGCGAATCCTTATTAACCGCGAATACGAGGAAATGCGGCGTGAAAGCCTGATTACCGATCTTCGCCAACGGGTTCGTGACGTGGAAATGGGGCCGGATGAATTTATCTACCTCGCTACCGAACAGCGTGATGGCGCGATTCTGAAAATCGAACCGGCAAATTGATGCTATTATTCAGCTCAAATAAAAAACCCGGGATTTTCCCGGGTTTTTTATGCATGATTTATTCATCTCGTCAGGGACAAACCGCACCCTTTTATCTTATTCAACCACCTCTGACCGCCCTGTCACCGGATTATCATAATGATAGGGGGGCAGGAAGGCCTTGGGGTACATCTGGAAATCCATTGTCGGTGGCTCATCCGGCGGATTACTTTCTGTTATTCCCGGCGGATTTGAACGGGACAGATTAATCCATCCGTCATCGGTGCCCGCAAAATAGGTATTGATCTGCTGGTCCTTGAACATCATCCACTGCCCGTCCCTTTTGACAAAGATATTCTCGTAAATGCCTCCCATAAAACGACCTTGCCGACCAAAAGTCCCCATCATACTGAATGCCCTCGAACGTAATCGCGCTGTCTGGCCATCATCATCAACATGAATCACTGGCTGGTACTGCATGTGGTTATGCAGCTCCCCTGGCAATTCATCCTGTACACCATACAGATTAAGGTTACGCCGAATACTTTCAGCCCCTCTGTATACGCCACGCATGGCAATCTCGATAGTACCGTCTGCAGCAAAAATACCGGTCAGATCATCCCACTGGTTTCTCGCCAGGTAATACCCATAAATGGTCTGTAGCCGCTCAATGTCGTCTGCATCTTCCAGCAGGCCTATGCGCTGCTCAAGATCAGCAAGTACATCATTCAGCTCAGAGGTCCTGAAAACGCGTTCACCTCGCCCCAGATCAATTCCAAATGCCAGACTGTCAGTATCAGTTATCCGGGCATTTAACCCGGTACTGTTTATGTCCGTCCCTTCTCCAATATTACCAGTCACCGGATTTTCATAATGAAAAGGAACGACAAAGACAGCCGGGTAATTTTCGTACTCCATTGAAGAGGGACGATCGGGAGGCAGGTCAGTATCAGGTTCACTGCGGGGAAGCGCTGTCACATGCCAGCCATCATCAACGGGAGTACGCATGGTGGAAAACAGATGAAGTTTGCTGATTTTCCACACCCCATCCTCCTTGATGTATTCATTTTCATAAATACCGGCTCCCCAGTGATGACTTACCCCGAACTCTGCTTCCTGGGAAAAATGGTGCCAACGTCCTTTTGCCATGCCATTCGCATAAACATGCACAACAGGCTGCAACTGCATATGATCATTCAGCCGCCCTTCCTGGGGGCCTTCTTCGCCGTGAGTTCGAAGGTAGGCCAAGATACGTTCCTTGCCGACATAGACACCGGAGCCTCCTATTTCCAGGGTTGCCTCATCGGCAAATAAATCTGCAGCCTGGGTCCACTGGTGTTTGTCGATATAAAAACCGAATATTCGCTGCAGATTTTCGACTTCGTTTTCATCTTCCAGCATTTCCACTTCCAGCTGCAGGGCTGCTATCTCTTCAACCAGACGAGCCGCTTCCGGGGATGCTTCCTCCTGTGCGTTGGCAACAGGCAGTAGGAACAATAGGCAAAATGTATATGAAAACATTTTCATGGGTTGACTCCTTCTTCGCTGTTTTGATCAGGAACATATCGTCCTACAGGATTATCAAAGTGAAAGGGAGGTAGAAAGGTTTCTGGCCAGGAGCCAAATGCATCTGTCTGTGGTTCATCCGGAGGAAACTGGTCTGATACGTAGATCCCTTTATTGATGTCTTCATTCAGTCCCCAGGCACCCTCGTAGGGCACCAGGATGGTCTGATACCAGCGCACCTTGCTGATTTTCCAGACACCATCCTGCTTCACGTATTCGTTTTCATAGGGGCCCTCACCCCAGGCTGCTGATTCCCCGAAATTGCCGCTCAGTATCACTGCCCGCCAGCGTCCTTTCGCTGACATACCGTCATCCGACAGTGTGATGACAGGCATCAGCTGGAAATGTTCATTGAGTTGCCCATGGCCAAGACCTGACTGACCGCCCCCAAGATAATGGAAGTATTCTCTTATTCTGTCTTTACCCCGGTAGAGACCATCCCGGCCATAATCCACGGTAGCATCTTCTGTAAAGAGGTCCGTTAATTCGTCCCACAGGGCTTCATCCAGGTAATATCCATAGGCCCGTTGCAACCGCTTGAGATCATTCGTGTCATGGATTCGTGACGCCCTTTCCTGAAGGTCACTTAACCTTGTGCGAAGTGAATCCACATCAATTTCATTCCCGACAGTTACCGGAGTCATGGCTTGTCCATTATTTTCCGCGTTTTGCTCGCTGCAGGCAGACAATAAAAGGCCTCCTGCCGTGACAAGGAAAAAAGCAAAAACAGGTGATCTCGTTCGCAACATAATTATCCCCAATGATTTATTTTTGTCGTGCTAAGGGAAACGCTCAGGCAATTGCAGATCCATTTACTGACAGTAAAACGGTACTACTCCATTTGCCCTTGAAACAACCCTATGCATTGTTATATCGGCCGAGTATAAAGGAGAGAATCAGCCTCAGGTACCCTTTCTGGAGTTTTGGGTTCATAGAGTCTACACTTTTTGGCTATGGAAATTTCTTTTGTTACAAAAATACGCTGCAAGGATATGCCTTCTGCCCCCATTGCCATACTGCTGGTGATTCTGGGTGCCTTCAATGTATCCCCAAGTTTTGCCCAGGATAAGCAGGGTTTTGAAGGCGACTGGGTCATAAATACCGAACTTAGCGACAATACCGATAAACAGGTAGAAGAAGCACTACGCGCCATGGGAGAAAAAGTTGACCGCTGCTGGTTTGGCTGTGAGGAAGATCGCTTTCGTGGAGGTCCTGAGGAACAGGAGCTCTATGACCGGATTTCCTACGACAAACAGTTACACATCACACTTGATGAGCCGGAATACCTGTTTATTTACGAAGATAATTACCGGCGTTCCGTATATACAGATGGCAGAAGTCAGTCTGTCAGTCTGACAGGGCTTGATGAAGTAGAAGATTTCTCCTTCGGCCACTGGGAAGGAAATACTTTACTCGTGGAGGCACGTCCTCGTGATGGTGGCTTCGCCAATGAAACATACCGACTGATTGATGAAGGCAGTCATTTGCAAGTAACACTGTATATTCATCCAAGGGCCTTTTCCGTTCCCGTTGAAATGGTCAGGGTATACAACAGAAAGATTTCCCCTTAACTGCCAGCAGGCAAAACACTATGGCATTTCGGCATCATTTCACAATATTAATATGCATCCTTATGCTGGTATCCTGGTCCTCCCGGGCACAGGACAACGGATTGGCTCTAGTCGGCGGATTACTGATTGATGGCAGCGGCGGGGATCCACTGCGAAACAGTATTGTGCTGGTTAAAAATGGCAGAGTCGAAGCTGTTGGCAGTATTGGCAGACTTCCTGTGTCGGATAATTATGAAATCATCTCCACGGAAGGCATGACTGTCATGCCCGGACTATGGGACCCCCATGTACACCTGCTCTATGGCAATCATCCAGACATGGCTTACTGGCTGGATACCTATGCAGACCGATTTGCCGAACACACCATCCCGGCATCTGCAAACCAGTTCCTCATGGCTGGCGTGACCAGCGTCCGGGATCTGGCAGTGAATACAAACGATATTTTCCAGGTGAAAGAGCAGATTGAGTCTGGACTCCTACCCGGACCAACCATCTACACTGCCGGAGCTGCCCTGCTCCCGGCAGGTACTCCTTTTGACTGGCCCCATGTCACACCGGTTGAGAATCCTCGCGATGCTGTTCGTAAAACCCGGCGCCTGATCAACGCGGGTGTGGATTTTATCAAGGTATTTGAAGCCAATGCGGATTTCCAGGAAGAACTGAATGCAATTGTGGAAACAGCCCATGCAGCCGGCGTACGCGTAACTGCCCATGGCAGAATTGATGAGGAGATTCGTGTCGCACTAATCGCAGGTGTGGATGAAATACAGCACATTGGTATTTCCACCCCGACCTATCCGGTGGATATACTCGAAATGATTGAGGAACGCATTTCTGCAGGGACTCCCCTCTACTGGAACCCGACCGTCGGGGTGACACTTAATGCGGATGAACTAGCAGCCGATCCGGAATGGCTGGATGATCCTAAGAATTTTGCAGGCCTGCCGGATGACATTGAACTGGATATTCGACGGGCAATTGCCAACCAGCAGTTCACACCACAACCTGGGACGGCCTCAGATACGATCAAGCGAAAACTCCAGAGTCTTAGTGAACGGGGCGTTATTTTCACCTTTGGAAGTGACCAGGGGGCTTTTGGGGTCCCCGCCAGCGAGGCAACCTGGCGCGAACTGGAAGCGTGGGTATTCGAACTCGGTATGGACCCACTTGTTGCCCTCAAATGGGCTTCAGCTGACTCTGCCGCCTATATGGGGGTCGCTGATGAAGTTGGCACGATCACCCCCGGGAAGATTGCAGATATTATTACCGTGAAAGGCAGTCCTTTACGTCATTTCAGCACATTGCGGGAACCGGCCATGGTGTTCAAAAATGGGCTGCGTTACAAATAGGTTGTCGGTAATTGTAAAGGCTTTCTTGCTGCCCTACTGTTCAGATAAGGGCAAACCAGCTAATGGCTGTCTTGTTGACCGCGATTCCCACGATATACACAAAGGTAAATACCGCAAGCAGAAAAGCGATGATCCTTACAGACTTCGTCTTGCCGCGACTCAACGCAATACCAACAAACAACAGATAGAACATTAGCAGGAAGATTTTCATCGTTAGCCAGCCCTGGGCAAAAAGTCCGATGTTCAGGACAAACGCCATACTGAATCCACTAAGAAGGAAAACCGTATCAACAAGATGGGGCGTCACCAGGATTAGCTTGTGATTCAACCACTTTGAATCAATCAGCATGAGGTAGGAACGAAAAAGAAATCCTGTAAAGCTTATCAGTGCGCAGCACATGTGGATTGTTTTAAGAGTCAGGAACATCAGGTACTTCTTGAAACAGGTTGATGGAGTTTACATCCCGCAGTGGTTGGCATTTATATACCCCACGACAGGTAAACACAGGAAAAGATAAAGGATTAATGTGGAAAGAGAAAGGCAGAGACTGCTTTTCTCAACGGATAACTGCTTCTTTCCATTATAAGCCACAATTTCTGATCGGTATAAGCCAGAAACTGTCACACCGGAACGGTCAATCTTCAGAAAAAGTGACATCCTGCAGTTCATCGGACATTCCCTGCTCCCAGGTTGACCACCCTGAGTTCATCCCGTAGGGAACCCGTTCAAGTATGGCTTCAATCTCGTGAATCTGGCCATCATAGACCTTGAAAATCTCGGCAATACCCCATGTCCATGGCTGAACCGGACCAGCAGTTACCTGACGACCAACAGGTGTAACCCCATGGCGGAATTCCCCCCCCGAATGATCGAAAAAGACAAAGGCATATACCAGCCCTCTTTCTTCATCAACAGCAACAAAACGACGATCACGAATGCGGTTAACGAAAAAAATAAGGCCTGACTCGAATTGCTCCAGACAGCTCCACTGGGCGGAATACACTGATGCATCCGAAGGAGAGGGACGCACCTGTCCTTCAGGTGTTGGCGCATTCGTACTCTGCATGCCATTTTCGAAACGGTTACAGTCATCAGCAAAGGGATAATCCATCAACCCGTCATTTTGCTGCATACCAACAAAATACATATTGGCCGTTTCCAGCAGGTCCTGCCTGGACATTCGCTTGTCTTCCGGGACGGCTGTATAAAATGCTCTCCGAGGTTTTGTTGCCGCGACTCGCTCAGCCGCTGCAGTACTCCTGACTACAAAATGTTCTATTTCACTGATAGCACCGGCTTCAAGACGCAATCGCAGAGCGAGTAACGCTGGAGTCAATTGCGCCGGGTCACGATGCTCTTCATAGATATCACCAATAAAGGCTACTTGCTGCGCTGACACATCAGCAACAAATATCCGGTATTCACCCTTGGCTTGCATGGTTTGCCATAGACCATCCCGTAAATTCAGACGTTGTCCGTTTTCAGTAAAACGGACATCACTCGCGAGATTGATTGCATCAGGATTATTCTCAATAACGGCATTCAGATAGCTGTCCACCAGGCTTTCTAGACAATCCCGGTCACAGTCCTGTGCAACTGCAGTAAAAGGCAGCGAGGCCAGAAAATATATAGAGAAGAAGTATTTTATGATAATCCTGAACATACAACATACCCCCCGGTTTCTGCAGGATGAACCACTAATCATCAGATTACTTGATTTAACAGCTGAATAACAGGGACTGCTGCCCGTAGTAATACCAATCCATTCCGGAATATCTTTGGTCTGGGACCAATGTTTTATGATAAATTAGCCTGTTTGAAAATCTTCAAATCAATCAAGTTGACCATGGGGAAACAAACCAATGACAAAGACCTGCATGGCGCCGGATCCCAATACCAAAACGCCAGAATTCAAATTGCCAGCTAACGCCACCGATGCCCATTGCCACATTTTTGGCCCCGGTGATAAGTACCCCTATTCACCTACACGGACATATACACCACCGGATGCAGGTCTGGATGATTTCAAGAAACTGCAAAGCATTCTGGGACTCACCCGTGCCGTGCTGGTCAATGCCAGCTGCCATGGAGTCAACAATGATCCTATTCTGGATGCTATCGCACAGAGTGGTGGTGCATACCGCGGCGTTGCAAATATTAACGATGATTTCACCGAAGCTGATATTGAAAAACTGAATGATGGGGGCTGTCGGGGCTGCCGTTTCAATTTCGTCAAACATCTTGGCGGTGTTCCCGATATGGAAAAATTCCATAGCATCATCAACAAGATCAAGGGATTTGGCTGGCATGTTGTCCTGCATTTCGATGCCATTGATCTGGTTGAATTCCAGGATCTTCTGGACAACCTGCCCGTGCCCTACATCATTGACCATATGGGCCGCGTTCCGACCAAAGACGGCCTGGACCAGGAACCATTTAAAATCCTGATGGAATTCGCCCGTCGTGATAACTGCTGGATCAAGGTTTGTGGCGCAGAGCGGATATCTTCGGATGGCCCTCCCTTTACTGATGCCATGCCGTTTGCCAAAGCGATAATCGATATTGCATCTGACCGGGTACTATGGGGAACGGATTGGCCACATCCGAACATCAAGCAACACATGCCAAACGATGGGGACCTGGTCGATCTTATCCCGCTGATGGCTCTTGACAGGGATATTCAGCAGAAACTGTTGGTGGACAACCCACATCGTCTGTATGGGTTTTCCAACTAAAGCTATCCAGGCTTAAGGTGTGTTATGGGCAGGACTATTCTGATTACCGGTTCCACTGACGGACTAGGCAAGGAAGTGGCCCGTCGGCTCGCCGTACAGGGCTGGCATGTGCTCTTGCATGGACGTAATCCTGACAAAGGCAATGCCGTACTGACGGAATTGATTGAGGGCACCGGCAACAGTAACCTGGCATACTTCAATGCCGACCTGGCATCATTGGCTGAAGTGAAACAACTTTCAGAATCAGTTGTCTCCTTTACAAAACACCTGGATGTTCTGGTGAACAATGCCGGTATTGGTCCCCGTACTCCCGATTCCACACCTACGCTCAGCAGGGATGGTGTTGAGTTGTTTTTTGCGGTGAATTATCTGGCCGGGTATCTGCTTACAAGAGAACTTTTACCGTTACTGAAGGCATCGGCACCCTCCCGCATCATCAACGTGTCCTCGCTGGCCCAGGCCCCTGTCAGGTTTGGTGATGTCATGCTCGAAGAAAATTATGATGATGGCTTTGCCTATAGACAGAGCAAGCTGGCCCAGATCCTTCATACGAATGATCTCACTGATCTCCTGACAGGTACCGGTGTCACTGCCAACAGTCTGCATCCTGCCACCTTGATGAGTACCAAGATGGTATCTGACTCCACGGTACTCCCTGATAGCATGACTACTGTAGAGGATGGTGCGGACGCACTTGAAAGACTGATCACCAGCGAAGCATTGAAATCCCAAAGCGGGCTTTATTTTGATTCCCTTGACGAAGCACGCGCTGATGATCAGGCTTACGACGCCAATGCCAGAAGTGAATTAAGACAACTGAGTGAAGAACTGGTCCAGGCGGGGCTGGGCTGACGATACCGGAATGACACGGCTAAAGGAAATTTCCATCCTGGAAATAAATCAGTACAAAAAAGCCCGCTATGAAGCGGGCTTTTTTTATTACTCTGATGCTCAGAATTACTTCAGTGTGTCTTCTGCCAACGGCTCACTGAAAATATGGGTAGCCCCTTCTACAGAATCACAGTGCATTCCTGCTGCCGGTGGTGTTCTTTCAGGACATTTAAACAGACCGCCTTCCAGGGCGCCGGCATTCTCACCATTGCGAAGGGGATGCAGGCCCATGCTGAATACGGTCCCCTGCGGAAAAGCATTCACTGATATACCCTGACGGGCCATGGCAGCCGAGCCACCCATTTCCACGGACCAGATAACAGGCTCTCCATCTTCATCACGCAGGACATTTTTACGCTCTTCGTTCATGGGAGCAAAGAAAATCGCCAGATGATTCGGGGCCGGATCAACACGCGTAACCACACCGGTAAAAACACGAACATTCTTCATATCATACATGGCAAAGGAATGATGGGCCTGTGCCGGTGTCCCAATCAGCGCAGCGACCGCCAATACGGGCACCGCAACTTTGGCTAATTTATTGATAATTCTCATATTTTATTACTCCTTCCCCACCGGCCATGATTCCTTAACCGGTTTTTCATTGTAGATGTTTACCAGAATACCGTAGTAATCTTACTCGAAGCTGAATATGTCCTCTTCTTCGGGCTTATCCATATCCTGCTCAAAATATTCTTCCCAGATCTGGGCCCATGGACGTCCATACATATCCGGAACATTGTATTCTATCACTTCCCCATGGGAAACGGGGGTTGCATAGCCGTCAATCGGGAAAATTGACTGAATACACTCCACATAGACATAGGGAGTGGCTTCAGGATCATCAAACTCATTCTGTTTCACGTAGTTCCTGACCACACGTACCGGCTCTACCCAGACTTCCGGGTCATAGAAGACGGCTTCATGATTCAAGCCAACAAAATTACCCGCTTCATCATAATTCGGTGTATATATTTCAACAGTCTGCATCTGGTTTGAATGCTCCGGTGCCGAATGATTTTTCCAGGACTGGATATTAGACGTCCAGGTAATCAACGTATCACCATCCCAGAAGCCAATGGTTTCCCCGTACCAGCGCGGCACATCCTCGCCCAGTCGGGGCACGGCACCATCCATATTGAATTCTCGTCCCACATGGATATTGGTAATAAAGTTCCTCGCCACACCAGCAAGAATCTGGACCATATTTGGTGTCACCATAATGTAGTGTTCCCACACCGCAAACTCATGGAAACGTCTGGTGAATCCCTCAGGCCAGCAATACTGTGACTGCCACTGGGGAGCATTGGTATTGCCATGGTGGTAGGCCTCCTGGACGAATCGGGTCTGGTAATCCTCCGTCAACAAGGAAAGAATCGTAGGAACCTGGTTGTAACGCATTTTGTACCAGTATTCATTGTTGGGCGTCCTCACCGGATGAGTATAAATACCGCTCCATTCACCCGGGACCGTAGCATAGGTATGCTCCGTGGGCCCGCCCCGGCGTTTCGTCTCTTCCATCAACGCTTCATAATGTTCCTGCGCTGTCTCAAATGGATAGGGGCTGATGATGGATTCTCTGGGATAGTCAGTTTCACAATTCCCCCATGGAGCTGTTATGGGCGGATTGGAGCCAAGGATTTCGGATCCGGTAGCATTGGCGCCCCAAAGATCCTCAATGGCGGCTGAAGAATTGCAACGGTAGTAACGTGGATCCATCCAGTACTCACGATCAGCATAAAAATCATCGGTAGTGAAGAGGTCACGTTCCAGTGGCTCTACCCCTTCCGGTGGTTCGCCCCCTAGTGTTCCACCCACAAAAACGCGGGGGGAATTGCGGTTAAAGAAGCCACCCGTGCGACGGAAAGTGGCACCGGTAACCTCATATTCATTTACGTCTTCAAGTAATGGCCATCCACGTCCAACACTCTCAAAATCAATCTGTGCTGTCTGCTGGGCCTGTCCACCGGATGTCAGTACCAGTGCGGTGGCAGCAAGGACCAGCTGGCTTTTTTTTACTACTCGCATGTTTTTCCTCGGCTGATCAATTAAATGACCGGTTGATATCTATAGGCTAAACGACCAAGTATAAATTTCCTGCTGTAAAAAGACCACCGACAGCCTGTTACTGCTTCAGTCGATAACCAGTCTTGAAAATCCAGCTCATGATGCTGATACACACCCCCAGAAAAACCAGTGTCATGATGATACTGACGGTGACATTCACATCCGAGATTTCATAGAAACTCCAGCGAAAACCACTGACAAGATAAACGACAGGATTAAACATTGATACTTTCTGCCAGAATTCCGGAAGCATACTGATGGAGTAAAAACTACCTCCCAGGAAGGTCAGGGGCATGACAACGAGCAGCGGGATAATCTGTAGTTTTTCAAAATTGTCTGCCCAGATTCCTATAACAAATCCGAACATGCTGAATGTCGCTGCCGTTAATATGAGGAAAAGCAGCATCATCAGCGGGTGTTGAATCTGCAAATCAACAAACATGGAGGATGTGACCAGGATAATGGTACCAACCATGACAGCCTTCGTTGCTGCTGCCCCAACATATCCCAATACTATTTCAACCGGCGATACAGGAGCAGATAGCACTTCATAAATAGTGCCTGTAAAACGGGGAAAATAAATACCAAAAGAAGCATTGGAGATACTTTGTGTGAGCAAGGTCATCATGACAAGGCCCGGCACAAGGAATGCACCATAACTGACACCACCAATATCACTCATCCGGGACCCTATAGCGCTCCCGAAAACAACGAAATACAGGGAGGTGGACACAACCGGGGAAACGATACTTTGGGCAATGGTCCGCCAGGTACGGGCCATTTCGAAGTTGTAGATAGCCTTGATAGCGTAGTAGTTCATTTGTTCACCAGGTTGACAAAAATTTCCTCGAGGGTGTTCTGACGGGTTTCGAGGTCATGAAATTCGATGGATGCCGCCTCAAGCGCATCCAGCAAAGCGGTTATGTCCGAGCTTTCCTGATGCGCATCATAGGTATAAACAAGGTCACAGCCCTCGTTTTTCAATTCCAGCTGATAGGAAGAAAGCTTACCCGGTATGCTCGACAATGGCTGGCTTAAATGCAGTGTCAGGCGCTTTTCCCCAAGCTTTTCCATAAGCGCTGTCTTTTCTTCAACCAGCATGATCTTACCCTTGTTGATGACGCCGATTCTGTCAGCCATCTCCTCAGCTTCCTCGATGTAATGAGTAGTCAGAATAATTGTGACACCCGATTCTCTCAATTCCCTCACCAGGTCCCACATCTCCTTGCGAAGCTCGACGTCGACACCAGCAGTAGGTTCATCAAGAAACAGAATTTTCGGCTCATGGGAAAGAGCCTTGCCAATCATTACCCGCCTCTTCATCCCCCCTGAAAGCATCATTATCCGGTTATCTTTCTTTTCCCACAGGGAAAGGGATTTGAGCACTTTCTCAAGATGCAGCGGATTTGGAGCCTTGCCAAAAAGCCCCCGTGAAAAAGCCAGGGTATTGAAGACTGTTTCAAAGGAATCTGTGGTCAGCTCCTGGGGCACCAGGCCAATGTGTGTCCTTGCCTGCCTGTATTCCCTGAGAATGTCATGACCATTGACCGTCACTGTCCCTTCAGTGGGACTGACAATACCGCACACGGTACTGATGAGCGTGGTTTTACCTGCACCATTTGGCCCCAGAAGGGCAATGATCTCTCCCTCCATAATATCCAGGGAGACATTATCCAGCGCCTTGAATCCGGACTCATAGGTTTTGGAAAGGTTTTTAATCGAAATTACCGGTTTCATGTGTTGCCCGAAGTTCAAGAGACAGCCTGCCAGTATTCAGACTGGTGCAGGACATCCATGCCGATCGTACCGGCTTGAGCCGGTAATCGCACTGTTTATTGGAAAAGTGATGTTTACTGGATTTGGCAGCTTATATCGTCCGGATTGGACATGCAGTACTGCCTGACGAACTGATCTACCACCAGGCAGCTGCCTGCTGCCATCGCGCTGAATGCGCCGTTATTACCCGATTCCACTAATACGGAATCTTCCGCTGACGTCGATGACATCAGGGGAGCGGCTGCTGTTTTTGCTTCACCCGCCCCAGCTTGCTGTGCAGTCGTTTGGACATCAGTTTCATCTATTGCTGAAACGGGCCTAACCTCTTCTGCGGCCACGACAGCAACGGGAGCAGCAAGCACCAGTCCAACTGCCAACAGCAACCTGGCCAGAAATATATCAATTGAGAATTCCAGTTTCATCATATCCCTATTGTAAAAGGAAGCAGGTGTTCCTGTCTAAACAAACTATTCATTGAAAACTGTGCCCTGAAATAAAAAAGGCAGGTCAAGTGACCTGCCTTTTCAGGGCAACTGCAGATCAAGCAGCTGAAGGTTCCATCCCTTCTGCCTGGGGCTGTGTTTTTGACACAGTGGCTTCGGAAGGTCGGTCAGTATTCATCTTCAGGAATACCAGGGCAATAGCCGCCAGCAATGAACCTGAGCCCATGACAAGTGCCACGGTTGGCAGGCCCTTGTCGGCATCAAACAGAATACCGGCAAGGATGGGCGCCAGTACCGCCCCTGCCCTGCCTACGCCGATGACAAACCCGGTGCCCGTAGCACGAACATGGGTCGGAAAGGAGTAAGCCACAATGGAATAGAGACCAGAGACACCCGCGTTGCCAAAGAAACCGGCGAAGGCCGCAAGTAACTGCATACGATCAATATCGGCCGGCGTTCTGCCAAAGATAGTCACACCCACCATGGTCAATACAAGAATCGCAATCGTCAGGGGCTTGAGATTGAACCGGGCAGTCAATATACCGAAGGTGATTCCCCCCAGCGCACCACCCACATTTGCCCATTTCAATACGCCACCCGCTGCGGCAGCCTCAAAGCCCATATCGGCGACAATTTTCGGGGTCCACTTGAGGATAAAGTAAAACGTGGTGATATGCAGAAAATAGGCTGCAGTAACAAGAATGGTAATCATCACCAGTCCCTTGGAGAAAATATCCCCAACAGATTTCTTCTTGTCATCCTCGTTTACTTCCGGAAGCGCAGTCACAGGACTTTTACCAAGCTTGGCGAGGGAATTGTTAATTTTATCCAATGCATTTTCAGGCTGTTTTCGGGTAAGCCAGTGAACTGATTCCGGTACCAGGAAATAGACGACGGGAATTAGCAAGCCTGTCACTGCAGCACCAAAATAGAAAACCGAACGCCAGTCATAATTGGGCAGCAACCAACGCTGGGCAATATCACCCCCGAAAACACCACCCAACGGATAACCGATAACCATCAGGGAAATACAGAGGCTGCGCCATTTGTTATTTGAAAACTCTGCAACGGTCGCATTGGTACAGGACAACATTCCTCCGATACCCAGACCTGTCAGCACACGCCAGATACAAAGCATAATCGGTGAATTGGAGGTGGTCGCCAGAAACATGCCAACAGCCATGACCACAAGACATCCCAGCAGCGTGGAACGACGGCCAAGCTTGTCAGCGACCCCGCCCAGGAAAATTGAGCCGATGGCCATTCCCACCAGCTCTGCTGAAAGAACAAAGCCAAGTGCAGTCCGGCTGATTCCCCATTCCTCAGTAATACCTACTGAAGCAAAGCTGATCGCCAGGACATCAAATCCATCCATGGCATTGAGAAAGACGGTAATGGCAACCACAATAATCATGGCTGTGGTCATCTCACCCTTGTCGATAATCTCGCGTGGATCGGTAGCAGTACTCATGGTTGGTGATTTCCCCTTATCTAAAAATACTTTCTGTTTTCAGGACAACCGCCCGATTCTCGGCCGAGCGGTCTCCAATGAATAGCCTTGGTTAAACTGTTGAAGGATAATCCACCCTTGATGCCAAGACAAGAAGCCCTTCGAATGTGCAGGAATTGTGGGCCATGAGGGAGGCTTATGGTATGTTCCATGACGCTACTTTATACTCACCACCCGTACTGTGAAGTCTGTAACAAACAGGCCTTGAATCCACACACTTGCTTACACTGACCATGACTGATTTTTCAAATACTCCCATTGCATACCGCCCCTTCCAACTGATAGCTGCTTTGTTGGCCGGACTGCTGTTATGCACCCCAGCCGCTCAATCTCAGGAACTGAGCGTCACTGATCTTGGCAATTCCATGACACTTATCACTGGCACCGGGACGAATATCCTGGTCAAACAAGCAGATAATGGTGACGTACTGGTTGTTGACGGTGGACTGGAAAATCACGCTGAAGAAACTCTGGAGACTATTTCAGAGGTCACAGATAATGGCGACATAACACTGCTTGTCAATACCCACTGGCATCCCGAACAGACTGGCCTGAACCGCATACTTGGCAATCAGGGCGTCACCATTTTTGCCCATGAAAATACGCGCCAGTGGCTTACCACTTCGATTACCTATCCCTGGAACAACCAGACCTTTGATCCGCTTCCCGAACCCGCACAGCCTGATAGGACATTTTATCACTATGGCGATCTGGATCATGGTGGCACCCCTGTACAATACGGCTATTTACGCCAGGCACATACAGATGGTGATATGTATGTCTATTTCCCTGAAGAAAATGTTCTACATGGTGGTGGAGCCCTGTCGAGTGACAAATGGCCATTAATGGACTGGTGGACTGGTGGCTGGATTGCCGGCCTGGCAAACAGTATCGAGGTCCTGTTGGAGCTGGTTGATGAGGACACGGTGATCATTACCGCCACCGGGCCAGTAATGGCCAAAACTGACTTGCAGGCCATGCGCGACATGTATGACACCATTTTCCAGCGAATCAGCAGTGGTTTTCGTGCAGCAAACAGCGTTGAGGATACCCTGGCATCGGAACCAACGGCAGAATTCAATCAGCAATATGGCAACCCGGAAGCATTTATACGCCGGTCCCATGAGAGCCTCGTGCCTCATTACACACCTGATGCCTGAAACCGTGGCCGTATTCCATGGAATTTGAATATTTCTGCCCTTATAGGTTGCCAAGCTTATGGAATTCAAGGAATTTGGGAATTTTCAGGGCTTCAGGCGGGCACTCAGGTAAAACACGGATAAGCCCGGTCAATGATGGTCCGGAAGATGAAAGATAACGTAATTTTAGGTAACATCTAACATTATATTAAGGCTGGCCTGCACTAGATCAGCAGGCCACCAGGAACAGAGCGATTCCAGGAGAACAATTATGTTTATCAGCAAGAAACACCTGTCCCGCCGCAAGGTCCTCAGAGGTCTGGGTACCAGTGTTGCCCTGCCGCTTCTGGATGCCATGGTTCCTGCTGCCACAGCCATTGCGCAGACTGCAGCAACTGTACAGCCCCGTCTTGGATTTGTTTACTTTCCCCATGGTGCTGTCATGGAAAACTGGGTCCCCCGGACAATAGGCACTGACTTTGAGGTGTCACCGATACTTGCGCCGGCTGCAGCCCACAAGAACAAGATGACTATTGTCTCCGGACTGCGAAACAAACCTGCAGAAAGCAATGATCCACACGGCATTGTGGTAGGCACGTGGTTGCGCTGTGTTGCTCCCAATGATTTCAGCGACCCAGCCAAGGGTATCACTGCAGACCAGATTGCGGCCCAGCAAATTGGCCAGGGCACGACCTTTCCCTCAATCGAGGTGGGGACTCCTTCGGGAGGTCCCTGCGCTCCTGGATTTTCATGTTCATTTGGGAGCTCAATGGCATTCCAGACACCGGAAATGGGTCTGCCAATCGAAAACAACCCCCGTAAACTTTTCTTCCAGCTTTTTGGCCAGGGTGATAATGCCACCGAGCGTTCAGCCATTGTTGATGAAACCGGCAGTATTCTTGACTCAATCATGGCCGATGCGTCCAGTCTGCAGAAAAAACTGGGCGCCGCTGACATAGCCCGTGTTGACAATTATCTTGAGTCCGTCCGGGAAATTGAGCGACGGGTCCAGATGATGAAAAGCCAGGATCTTTCCAATGTGGAAATCCCCCCGGCCCCTATTGGTATTCCCAACAACTTTGAGGATCACCTGACTATTCTTTTCGACCTCATTGCCCTTGCCTACCAGATCAACCTGACCAATGTGGCAACCTTCCTCATGGAAAAAGAAGTCAGTATGCGCACCTATGGCAATCTTGGTGTGACAGAAGCCTTCCATCCCCTGTCTCACCACGGTGATGATCCGGACAAAAAAGAACGACTGACCCGGGTACAGGCTTTCCATACCCAGGTATTCAGCAGGTTCCTCGATAAGCTGGATAACATGGAAGAAGGTGACGGTACGGTTCTGGACAACAGCATCATTCTGTTTGGCTCAAACATGAGCAATAGTGACAAACACAACCAGGATCCTCTTCCCAATGCGGTATTCGGCCTTGGTGGTGGCACCATACGTGGAGGTCAGCACCTGGCCTATCCCCAGGACACGCCCCATGCGAACCTGCTGCTCACCCTGATGAACAGGGCTGGCGTTAACCAGGAAAGCTTTGGTGATGCCAGTGGCGTACTGGTCGACGTGTAAAACGGCACCAGCCCTGAAAATCAACAGCAAGAGGCCCTGATACTGAATCTCATGAAACTGTCGCGCCTGTTTGCTCTATCACTTCTGCTGGTAATTACCGGTCCACCGGCTTTTGCCCATGGCAACCTCGCAGATATGGTTGCCTCTGGAGATCGTGCCCATGCCATGGAGATGATCCGGGAAGGATCCGATGTCAATGCAGTCCAGTCTGATGGCACATCTGCCCTTCTCTATGCCATCCACCAGAATGACCTGGTACTGGTCACTGCCCTGGCTGAAGCTGGAGCAGATGTGAATCACCGCAATGAATATGGTGCAAGTACCCTGGGCGAAGCTGCCATGCTGGGTAATGTAAAAATCCTGCAGATTCTGCTCGAACATGGCGCTGATGCCGACCTGACCAACCTGGAGGGAGAAACCCCACTTATGGTGGTTGCCAGGGCCGGAAATCTTGATGCAGCCAATCTGCTCCTTGATCACGGGGCTGATATTAATGCCCGTGAACAATGGGGAGGGCAGACCGCAACGATGTGGGCAGCTGCCCAGCAACAGCCAGCCATGCTTGAGCTTTTGGCGAGCCGTGGTGCCGATCTGGATATGAAAAGTTATGCCCGCCTGTGGGACAGGACCATCATGAATGAGCCCCGTCCCAAGGACATGAATAATGGGGGCTTCACTGCCCTGCACTATGCGGCACGGGAAGACTGTACTGAATGTGTCAGGGTTCTCGCCAAAGCCGGCGCCAATCTGGATATTGGCGATCCTGATCGCGTTTCACCACTGAACCTGGCACTCATCAACATGCACTTCGATACTGCGATGGCGTTTATCGAGTCAGGAGCAAACGTAAATCACTGGGATATCTTTGGCCGTGCCCCTTTGTACAACGCCATTGACATGAACACCATGCCGGTTGGTGGGCGTCCAGATATCCCCTCACTGGATATCACCACAGGCTATGATGTTGCCAGGGTCCTGCTGCAAAAAGGGGCCAACCCGAACATGCAGCTAAAACAGCGTCCACCTTATCGCAATGCTGTGTTTGACCGTGGAGCAGACAACCCGCTGTCCAATGGCGCGACGCCTCTAATTAGAGCGGCCCGATCAGCGGACAATGATTCCGTTTCTCTCCTGCTGGAACATGGTGCGCTGGTGGATCTTCCCAATGCCCAGGGCCATACCCCGTTGCTTGTAGTTGCCGGAGTACAGTGGAGTGCCGCCCCTACCCGCGGTCGTTTCAAAACAGAGACTGATAGCATTAAAACCATGGAACTGCTGCTTGCTGCCGGTGCGAATATCAATGCAGTTACCGGAGACCCGGTACTCAGGCCAGACAACAACTCCCCGGAAGACCGTACACAGGCCATGCAACGTGCCGGTGCAGCCCAGGTCTTTGTCGATGGCCAGACTGCCCTGCACGCCGCCGCGAAGGTTGGCTGGAACGATATTATTCGCTTTCTCATCGATAATGGTGCCGTACAAGAAGTCAGGGATGATGCCGGCAGGACGCCCTTTGACCTGGCTATGGGACGTTATTCCGCAGGTTTTCTGCAACCACCACCGGAACCCATTCTGGATACAGCAAGATTACTGCAGCAGGAATGCATGAAAGATGACAATTGCCGGATCAGCGACCCGGTGGATTTCGATAATCCTTCGACTATTCGTTGACGATCCCCCACCAAATTAGGGCGTTATTGGCGACACGAAACCTTCAGGCTTCAAGGCAAGAACGGAGCAATCAATCCTGCTGAGAATTTTTTCAGCTGTATTACCGATGAGGAGCCCTTCAACCCCCGCCCTGGCCAGGGTCCCCATAACAATCAGGTCCACCTTCTTCTTTTCAGCAAAAGCTGGGATCACTTTTTCGGGAACCCCCTTGATCATATGGATCTGCGGATTCGCTTCAGGATAAAGTGACGCAATCTGCTTCAGGTGCCTGTTTTCAACAGCACGTAATTCCCGCAGCATTCGTGGGACAGTTTTATAAAACTTTACCCGGGCCTCTCCTTCCATGATGTTTTCATAAGGCATGTGCCAGGCATGAAGGAGATGCAGCTTACTCTCCTCCATAACGGCCAGCGCACTGGCCAGATCCATAATTTCCCTGTCCAGGTTACCCTCATCCTCAGGCAGGTGAGTAAGATCTACTGCTGCCAGTATTCTTGAGTGATTAATTCGCCGCGCGGGCTTCATCACAAGAACCGGGCAGGGACATTTGCGAAGAAGACTCATGTCCAGTGCCCCCAGACGCATCCCGTTGATCCTCGGGTTACCTGAAGAAACCTTCACCACCAGGTCATGTTCGCCTTCAATGACTTGCCGGATAATTTCCACATGCGCTTTGCCTTCACGAACAACCACTCTGCTTCTCGGCCTGGTGTTGTCCTTCCTGCAACGGGCCAGCAAATCTTTTAATTCTGCCTTTCTTGCCTTGACCATCTGCGTGTGAAGGGATGACATCCTCGCCAGCCCTGCACGAAGAAAGCGCTTATCCGGATATGGCTCAACAACATCCACAAGGCAAACTGATGCCTTGCTGTCTCGTGCAAGACCCAGAATTTTTTCAAGCGCAGCGGTTTCACCGCTACTGCCATCGGCTATGAACAAAATTTTTCTGAATCGATTCATCAGGATCCTTCTCTATCATTTACACACTATTATTGTAAATCAGAGTGTTATTGAGACACCGACTATAAATCAAATTGAACTGATACCGGAAAACTTCTTTCCTCGAATGACCGATTGGTTATCATAGCCTTCTGGATGCAAGGAGAAGACGATGCCAATCGTTGAGATTAAAGGCCTGACAAAAAAATACCCGAAACCGGATAACAGGCAGGAATTCTTTTATGCCGTAAACGGCATAGACCTGACTATAGAGACTGGACAGGTTTACGGCATACTGGGACCCAATGGGGCTGGCAAGACCACAACTCTTGAAATGATTGAGGGACTGACAGATATCGATGGCGGCCAAGCACTGGTCAACAGTATAGATGTCACCCACTCCCCCTATGCCGTAAAGGAGATCATTGGCGTCCAGCTGCAGGCCAATGAATATTTTGACCATTTGTCGCTGGCAGAACTGCTATCACTGTTCAGTAATCTCTATAATCGGGATGACGACCCCGCTTCCCTGCTGGCCAAAGTGAACCTGGAAGAGAAGGCCAACGCCAAACCCGCCAATTTGTCAGGTGGACAAAAACAGCGTTTCTCCATCGCCTGCGCCCTGGTCAATGATCCAAAGGTATTATTTCTGGATGAACCTACAACCGGACTTGATCCCCAGGCCAAACGAAACCTCTGGGACCTGGTAAGAAAACTCAACAAAGGCGGCATGACCATAGTCCTGACAACGCATAATATGGAAGAGGCAGAAACGCTGTGTGACCGGCTGGCCATTATGGATCACGGTACAGTCATAGCCGAGGGTGCTCCCCGGGATTTGATTCTCAAGCATGCGCCAGAGCCACCTGCTGCGCCTCTCCATGGCAATCTGGAAGACGTCTTTCTTATCCTCACCGGGCATGAACTAAGGGAATAACACGGCATGAAAAAAGCGCTCAAATTTGCCAGGGTTATGCTGAAAATCCATTCAAGGGATCGGCAGGCCATCTTCTTTTCCCTGTTTTTCCCATTGGTATTCATGTTTGTTATAAGCTTCGCCAGCGGTTCCGGTCAGGATCCTATTGCAATGGGAATTGTAAACAACGCCAATAATGAACTGGCCACTGAATTTATAGCCACCCTGGAAAGCACTGGTCTTTTTGTCGTCACCCAGGGAGATGAGGAATCACTCAGGGAAGAGCTCATCAATGGCAACAAGGCCGTTGTCCTGATCCTGCCTGACCAATTCCGGGATTCAGGCATACCAGTAGACCTCACCGTACTCATTGATGCCGCCGAAGTTCGCCAGGTAGCCGTTGTGATGCCGGTTGTCGAAACTGCCCTGATTAATGTTGAGCGACGACTACGCAATACCGAGCCCCTGTTTTCATTATCCATAGAGGATGTGCAATCCCGGAATCAGCGATATCTGGATTTTGTCGTTCCCGGCCTGCTTGCATTCAGCATCATGAATATCGCTGTTGCCGGCAGCGGATTCAATATAGTGGAATACCGTCGCAAGGGTATTCTGAAGAGACTCTTTGTGACGCCCATTCTCCCCCGGGATTTCATCAGTGGCCTGGTACTGGCACGTCTGCTTATATGCCTGGTCCAGATTACCGGGCTTTTGCTGGCAGCAATCTTCCTTTTTGATGTGATTTTCGTTGGTAACCTGACCGCGCTTTATCTGTTCATACTTATTGGTACAGTCATCTTCCTTAGCATCGGTTTCTGCCTGGGCAGCATTGCGAAAACGCAGCAGGCCATCATGGCGATCGGCAACCTCGTTACGTTTCCCCAAATGATTCTGTCAGGTATTTTCTTCCCGATTGAATCCCTGCCGGACCTGGTACAGCCGCTAGCCCATTTGCTGCCATTAAGTTTCATTTCCAATGGCCTTCGGGAAATCGCTATTAATGGCACCGGGCTCATGGAACTCCTGCCGGACATTCTTGGGATGCTAGTCTGGGCAGTTATTGCCCTGGCCCTTGCTGTTCGCCTGTTTGTCTGGAAAGAAGTCGCTGCATAATTGACATGATCAAGACTGCAGGCATACTTGCGAAGACTCATTCAGCATAATTAAAGTAAAAGGACGAAATGATGCCATCCATTCTCCTGGCAGAGGACAATAAGGCAAACCAGATTATCAGTAAGGCCATGATTGAATCCTCAGGGTTCGAAGTCACGATCGCTGAGAATGGCCAGGAAGTTCTGGATCTGCTCTCGCAGGTAACATTTGACCTGATTCTGCTGGACTGCCAGATGCCTATAATGGATGGCTATGAAGCCATTGGCAGGATCAGGCAACTGGAC
>CAZDCK010000008.1:65031-96461 GCA_964503965.1 uncultured Enterobacteriaceae bacterium
CCAGATGCCTATAATGGATGGCTATGAAGCCATTGGCAGGATCAGGCAACTGGACAGTTCCGTGTAACTGCCCGGTACCGGATTACTGACAGAGAAGTGTACCCAGCATAACCACGGTATCTATACTGCGCGGGTTTTCAAAAGTCGATTCACACCGCTGCCCTCCTCGCTGAACAATCAGACTATCGGTTTCCTGGTTAATTTCCGCCTGGAAAAAACCATGGTCATCTGTCATCGCAATACCGACGACATTCTGGATCACGGCGCTGTCAATGGCTTTGCCACTCTCATCAACCAGCCTCCCGATGCCGATGTTGATCACCTGGGTTGATCAACTCAAATTAACCACATTTACGGAATACATGGTTTCCCTGAAAATCCTGTTGCCCAGGTTTACCAGGGTTTCACCGACAGCCCTTAATTCGACATCATAGGTATCATAGGGAGCCACCTGTATCAGCAGCGTTTCATCGGCTTTGAGTTGCCCCCTGACTGCACCATTTACCAGCACATTGAATTGGGCATCGGCTTCAACATTGCCATCCACACGAACCAGGAAGGCACTTTCCGTACGGGGTCGACCACCAAGTGTTTTATATGTATTTATTTTTCCTGCTGGCTGGTTTTCTTCAAACCCCTGCTTAAATGTATTTCATCTTACAAATAGTTGAATTTTTGCAATTGTACTAGGTCATCAAAGCAATATAGCCGATTTCAAGGATAAAACTGGCATGAAGCCAGGCGGGAATTTATAGCTCCGGTGGTCAGGCCAAAGGGGAGAAAAACGGCCAAAACCGGATACCGGATTTCACAGAAAAAGAAAGGGTGACCGTGTTACAGAAGCATAGGAGAAAGAGATGATGCGCAGCTTCTTGGGTCACCCAGGAAGGGATTTATGGATTAACTACCGAGTTTGACATCCAGGAAGGCAAAACGGGTAAGGTCAGCAAGCACAATAGCTTCATGAGCCAGGGCCATGGCTCCCTCATTTTGATTATTGGCTTCAACTTCTAGCTTGATCAACACATCTGCAAGCCTGTAGGCACCGGATACCTGAGCGCTGCTTTTGAGCGCATGGGCCTGGGCAGCAAGGGCAGTGATTGCCTTATCTTCGATAGCCTGGCGGATATTCTCTATCCGTTTCTGAAATTCTCCGTCCAGGGATTCCATGAACTTCCTGGTGTTTTCAAGTCCAATATCATGGACAAGTTGCTTCAGAACCTTTTCTTCGACTAACTGTTCCTGGGAATTCATAAGACTGTTCCTTGGCGAAAGCAAACGGTTGATTTTGTATTCAGTCTGTCCCAGGGCCTGCCAGAATTTTCGACAGGCCCCGGCCCCGCTCCTGGTTACCTCTGCAATTTACATTAGATGGGGCTCACCATCAGGACCAGGGTATCAGAATAGGTATCTGTTGATGCAGCCCTGATGTCTGACTCGGCAATGCTTACATCCACTGAAGCATTATCAGCAGATGCGCAGTCCCTGGCATTGTTGCCCGAGTAAAGCGCTGAAGCCGTATCATAATTTACAGAAGCCTCTGCAGCTGCACCAGCAGCCGTACCTGCAAGCTTAACGGTGTAGTTGATTTCATCACCTGCCGTGCCCACCAGGGCAAACTTGGTGTTGATAGATGTCGGGGAATAGAGGTCACGAACGACTAAAATGGATGCGCAGATAGTCGCAAAAACAGCAATATTGTTATGCTTGCTGACATTTCTTGTCAGTTCGGGATGCAAGCTCGATGTGCTGAAGAGACGCTTGATGAACGGCATTGGGCTTGACCAGAATCACAGCCCTGGACAGGGCCATTCAGTTAACGGGTAAGAATCAGATATCCACTTTCTCAACGACCGGGAATACGACAACCTGTCCCACCTGTATCCTGCCAGCATCAATTTCGGGGTTATACTGACGGAAAAGCCACATCGGTACAGAGCGCTTTCGGGCCAGGTTTGCCAGAAACTCTCCCCTGCGAATACTGTGTTGTTCGGTTTCCCGGATACGCCAGTTCCTGAAGTAATTGGACTGAAGATCACGGTGATATTCTCGGCGCTTCTTTTCAAAACTCGCCTGGTCAACCTTGCTGAAATCCAGCTTGAGCCGGTTACCAATAATAACTGGCTCTTTGTAAACCATATCATTGAGTCGGCGCAGGTCCCAGGCCCTGATACCGAGCCAGTCGGCATAATGCCCAAGGGTTTCAGCAGCCTGAATTTCAATGGACCCATCAGTGGCCACTGTATAGTCTGAAGGATCTGATTCAAGATCCTCGATCAGTTGCTCGGCAGCTTCCTCGCTACCAGTCTCCACTGCTGCCGCTTCCGTATCTACCAGGACCAATCCCCCATCTTCAAGCTCCTGGTCTCCCGCATTTATCGCTTCTTCCTCATTGTTCTGATTGTTCACATTGTTAACTGTTGACTCTGCAACGACAGGAGCAACAGGCGCCGGTACAGATCCTCCGCCGGCATCGTTCATCGGGGATGCCGCGGCTTTCAATATTAGCTTCTGACCCGGGAATATCGTGCCATTACTGTTGAGATTGTTTAAAGCCAGCACGGTGTCCAGCGGGATGCGATGACGCTCAGCTATCAGGGACAGCGTATCGCCACGCCTGACCTCATATTCTCCACTGGGCGGTATTGCCTGAGGGCCATCATTGACCACAAGTGTAGGTATGGATCCATCCGGCTGGGGAAGCAACAAAGTCTGTCCAACCCGGATTCGGTTCCTGTCGCGCAACTGGTTAATAGCCACCAGCTCAGAAATCGATGTACTGTAACGGTCGGCAATCACAGAAAGACTGTCTCCCCGACGTACCGTGTAACTGACATCAGGAATCTGTTCACCGAACATCGCCGACGCATCAATATTGTTGAACCCCGCTACCAGACTACTCGTACCGGACGCCCTGTCCAGTTTCAGTGTATATCCCCTCGGAATGCGCTTGGTTCCCGACCAAACAGAAGGCTGGAGAGCCGGGTTATCACGCTTGAGATCATCCATGGATACCCCCAGCGCCGATGCCACAACTGAGGCATCTACATAGGCATCCATCTCATATGTCAGGTATTCAGGTTCGCGATCCCTGGAAACAGGCCCGAAATAGTCGTCTGCCTGCTGATCTACATACAGGGCGGCAAGAAACTGCGGGTAGAAATTACGGGAAGCAAAACCAAAACGCGGACCACGGTATTCACTGATAATAAGGCCTATATCTGCACTGCCCACATCGCGCACAGCCCTGGCCATCCCGTTTGCACCATGGTTGTAGGCAGTCAGTGCCAGTGGCCATGAACCAAGTGCATTGTAGTTGTATTCAAGCAGCTCCATGGCACCATAAGTCGCTGCATAGGGGTCCAGCCGTTCATCGACAACATAATCCACCTGCATGAAACGCTGTGCTGTTGAACGAACAAACTGCCACATGCCTGTTGCTGCGGCGCTCGAGTAGGCGCCTGGATGAAAGGAGGACTCTACATGGGGCAGAATAGCCAATTTTTCCGGCATCCCCTTTTCAGAAATGACACGCTGGATATGTCCGCGATAGGCGCCAGAGCGCTTTAGTCCAGCCACAAAGCGGTCAGACTGGCCAAGTTGCCAGCGAATATCTCCAGCTGCTCTTTTCAGGCGGGAATTGGGAGTGTCATGCCCCCACAGTTCAAGGAGCTGCTGCTGGGAGGCTGTCAGGCCGGTGCGCTTTCCACTGGCCAGCACATTCAGGTCATCGCGGATTTTTTCGCGGGTATTATTGATGACATTCCTGTCTCTCTCCAGTTTGCGATAAATAATCGAGAGATCCCGGGCATCATGCAGGAAACCTGATTTGGTATCAGCTTCAGTGTAAACCTTTATCCAGAAATCAATGGCCGGGCGAATATTGTCCGGAACAGGAAAATCGGCTGTAGCGGCTGACAGTACCGGGGAAAAACACAGGAGCAGACACAGGGCAAATCGCAATAGCTGTCGCTTTGCCAGTAGGCTCACTTTTTTGGCGGGAGAGAAATTCACGATCCTAGATTAATGGACATTCCCTGGGTTTACAAGCAGTTAGAAGCATAACCTCATAATACGCACCAAAGGAGAAGTTAACCGGAATATTCAGCCCCTAATGGGTCATGGCATAAACCAGATAATTCAGGCCGAATCGATAAGCCAGGGCCGTCATGGGTTCCGGATAACAGGGGTCATCGGCATGTTCCCAGGCATCACCCATGTCCATATTGAAGTTGATGGCTACAAGCAAGCGCCCCTCTTCGTCGTAGATACCCGCCCACTTTTGTGGCCCCTCCAGACCTGCCTCCGTGGCGCCGCAGTAATAAAGGTGTCGCTCACCGGGGATCTGGGTTACCTGGTCGAGATCATAAAGGGCATGGAATATCGGGTCTTCCGGGGTCAGTTCAACAATGGGATATCCCGGCAGTACTTTTTGCAGGGCTCCTACTACGATTGACCACTGGTAGGTGCCATGAAAATCGTCAATAACCAGAAAGCCTCCGCGTAGCAGGTATTCCCTCAGCCTGGCAGCTTCCTCATCAGAGGGAGACCACATACCCTGCCCCACCTGCTGGGCAAAAAGCCAGGGGTAGTCGAACAGGTCCTCATCAGAAATTTGCACATGCTGGCTATCTTCAGCCACATTAATATTGGAAAGGCGCCGGACACCTCGAGTGAAATGAAATTCCGCTGATGGATAATCTATGGCCCACCAACCACGCCTGAAACCCCAGCGCCCCCTGCCCCCGGCACCACCATCGGCATACACCATTCTCGCCATATGGAACTCAGCTTCCGGCATTCGTTCCGGATCCACCTGTGCAGTAACGCCGGGGACAAGCCCGGAGAGTAGCAACACTGTCAGAAACAGGGACTTCATTGTTAATATCAGCCTTTGCATAAAACAGGTGAATTTGCAGTTTGTGGATCGCAAACAGGTCACATCAAATGACTTCCAGCCTGACCACATCATAGGCAGGCTCTTCATAGGGATGCGCTGATTTCAGCGCATCGACTGCAGCATGTATCAGACTGTCCTCACAGACCAGTTCAACCTTGTATTCCTCGATCTGCTCTATTTTACCTGCTTCACCCAGGAACGGATCACTGCCATCCAGGGGACGAAACTGCCCGACACCGGCAGTTTGCCAGCAACAGTGATCATAATCACCGATTTTTCCTGCACCTGTATCAAACAAGGCCTGTTTGACAACGTCCAATTGGGTTGAGGGAACAAAAAAACTTAATTTATACATATGGTTAGCTTAACAGTAGTCTCCATTATAAAAAAAGAAGAAATTGGCTGCGCTTTTACCTCCAAGTGATTATTGTATTAATACACCAATTATGAGAACGGCATTGTTCAGTCTTAACCCGTAATCAGGCATTCCGATCTACCGCCAAATCATGGAGCAGGCACGCTGAATAATATCCAGCGGCCAGCTCAGGTCAGTTGATATCATGCCGTCTGTCGGGGATCTTGCCACTACCCATACGGTTAACCCCATAATCCTTTCAAGGCTTAAAGCCTGCTTGAAACTGAATTATTACTGGAAAGAAAGCGCGGCAAGGCCATGTTCATGTTCAGTAAAGAATGCCTTGCCAAGAGTCATGTGGACAGATTAAAAAGTCTTGAACCGGTAGTACAACAATTGGTAATGGCAGCAGATCAACTGGAACTGCAGTGCGAGGATGCTCTAAACCTCGTTCGTGAATCCATTAAGAAACCTGATCACTGACACAGTAACTGAGTTTGAAAACCTGGAGAATTCCTTTAGTGTCAATGCTATGCTCAAAGGTATTAATACACACGCTTGGGTCGGTGGTGTGATCGGACTCTTAGGCATAAATGGCGCGGGTAAAAATACCTTGCTCGAAAGTGACCTTGGCCTTTGCCCAGCAAAAGTCACTGCGCATCAAACTAAAGTCCTTTGCCGATATCAGCCGGGGAATACTTAAAATTTGGCTTGAACCATTCCAATCGAGGCGCTTCGCGATAAGCTCATCTAGCGTCTGACAGGTCTTTTCATTAATTTTCTCTGCAGTGTACGTCGATGCATGCCCAGACTCCTGGCCGTTGCAGAAATGTTGCCATCGTTTTCTTCAAGGACACGCTGTATATGTTCCCATTCAAGCCGATCCACAGAGATAGGCTCTTCTTCCGTAATAACTTCCTGCTCCTTTCCTTCTACCAGGTACGCCAGAATTTCCTCGACAGCAAGTGGTTTGCAGGCGTAATTAATAGCGCCTTTTTTGATTGCGCTGACCGCAGTAGCGATACTGGAATAGCCAGTCAGTATTAACATACGAATATGAGGATTGATTCTGGAGAGAGGTTCCAGCCCTTCAAGACCTGATTCATTATGAAGTTTCAGGTCAAGTACAGCATAGTCAGGAATATTTTCCCTGGCCATCCCCAAGGCTTCCTGCAAGGTCCCTGCCTTGATCACAATAAACCCCCTTCTCTCCAGTGCACGCCCAAGTGTATCGAGAAAAGTCTTGTCATCATCAAGGAGCAGGAATGTATTGCCCTTGTCTGCCATTGTGATTATCCGTCTGTAGCCATAGGGAGAATAATACTCGTCACTGTACCTGTTTCCGGATGAGGCTTGATCAATACTTTTCCACCCAGTCGATTTACAGTAGCCTGGGTCAAAATCATTCCTACACCCATCCCCTGCTCCTTATTGCTGCCAATCTCGGATCCAAGGGTTGATAGAATGTCTTCATTCACTCCTTCACCATAATCCCGGATAGCAAGGGTCCATGAGGATTCATCCCAGGTGGCCGTCAACTCCACCCTGTCCGGGCTGGCATCAGCCGCATTGTTCAGAATATTGACCACGGCCTGCTGCAGTGGCGCATCTACCTGTATCCGGGGGGAATTGATCTTATCCACAATGACCTGCAAATCAACTTCAGGCCTCAACAATCGCCACTGGTCTTCAATCTGATCTATGAAATGTGAAAGGGGCATTGCAATTGCATTACCGGCCTGTCTTGGATCCGCACGGCTGACTAGATCTTTCAGGGATGTTCGGCATACTTCAAGCTGATCCTTAAGTACTGCCACATCCTCCTGTAGCGCCTTGTTATCGGGATTTTCATCAGCAATCTCATTGATCAGCAATGTCATGGTATTAAGGGGCGTGCCCAGTTCATGGGCCGTACCAGCAGCCTGGGTAGCTACAGCAAGAATCTGTTCATTGCGTAGATTTTCCTCTCTGTAATCATTGAGAGTCTGTTCCTGTGCCCTGATTTCAGTGGCCATTTTAACGACGAAATAGGTAATAAGGACGGCACTCGCCAGAAAATTAAACCACATTCCTACAATATGCAGACTTGGCATTTCCCGTGTTTCTGTCATATGCATGTCAGCCGGCATTAATGCTGGAAGAGGCTGAAAATAAAACAGTAGTATCGTGTAGGCGACCAGGGATATCCCGGCGACAAGCCATGTATAGGTCCATGGCAGAATAGCGGCAGAAATTGTAATGGGTACAAGAAAAAAGGAAACAAAGGGATTATTGGCACCACCACTCATATAAATAAGAACCGACAGGGACAGTACATCGAATAGCAGATGCCCCAACAACTCCTGGTTACTGACCACCGACTTTTGCTTGACACGAAAAGCCACAAAAATATTGACCGCAACCACCAGCGCCAGAATCCCGGTAATCAGCGTATAGTTAAGGCGGAGATCCAGAAAGTAGAATGCGTATAGAATGCCGATTAGCTGGCATGCAAGGACAATCAGGCGGATCAACAGCAAACGCTTCAGGTTGAGTTGTGCTGCCGCCAGGGGGAAAAATCGTTTTTCAGCCAAGTTTTATCCGTTGCCACTTAATTGATATGGATTGGAGAACATTCTCGCAAAATCAGCCAAAATCACCAATGTTTGAAAGCATGAAGTTTCAGACCAGGATTATTCGAAATCTGGTATAAATCACCAGGTAAGCAAAAACCATTGGAGTCACTGTATGCTTTAACCCCAATTCCTTCTTCCTGCCAGTTGCATCGCCGCTGTGGTACTTGTTTCCTGTTCAGCAGACCAGGCCGCCAATACTGAGGTTGCTGTAACTGCCCCGGCGTTGACGCCAACAACAACTGTCCCTGCGGCCTCCTACAATACAGACATTTCGATCCGGGAAATTATGGCCTCACTGATTGATCCACAAGCCGATAAGATCTGGAACTCCGTTCGTGTCATATCAGACAGCAATGGCATCACAGAATATACACCGGAAACTGATGAAGAGTGGGGAGCACTCCGTCGAAGTACTATCGCCATTATAGAAGGAAGCAATGCCCTCATGATGCCAGGCAGAAGTGTCGCCCCACCGGGTGCACAGGGTGAGTTTCCGGAATACGAATTTACCCCGGAAGAAGTTCAGGCCAGACTGGAAGCCGATTTTACATCCTGGACCGGATTTGCTGAAAATCTTCAGGACAATGGCCTGGGTATACTTGATGCGATTGATAATCGCGATACTGAAAAATTGAGCGAATGGGGTGCCTATCTCGATGAAGCCTGCGAAGCATGCCATTCGGCATACTGGTACAGGGTAGGTATTTAAACCCCAGCCTATAATGACTATTTAGTACATACTTGTATATGCCGGATTGTTGGCAGAATATGATGCCATGCCATTGTAAAGATATGACATCTTTCACTGACAGGCTTTGGGCTATCACCCACCGTCCCTATGGAGAGCTGAATGGAATTGATATATTAGGCATTGCCTGAAATGATCGCTACCCTCATCGGAGTCGTGGTAGGTGGTCTGGGTGCACTCTATATAGAAAGGAAGCGAGAGCGATCAACCAGGCGAAAACGCGCATTGATAATCCTTCACAATATATATGGCGAACTGGAGGATAACTTTCATGCGCTAGAGGATGCCAGGCCAGCCTACGAGAATACGCCTTTTGGCAAGAGTTTCTATATAAGTGCCATTGCCTGGGAGACAGCAGCTACCGGCGGGGATCTCCCCGATATCATAGGATATGAACTGGCAGACATTATTGAGAACCAGTATTCAATACTGCTCAGGCTGGTATATTACGTGAATCTTATGACCCGCCTGTGGTGTGCACACGACAGTATTGAAGGGAAGAAAGAAATACAGGAAGGCTTCAGGAAGCATATCGTCAATGGCTTGCAGGAGACTATTGAATACCATCCTTATGTGATAAAGCAAATTTCTCAGACCCAGGCAAAGCTTGGCAAGAAAATCAGCAATACTCCGGAAAACTAGAAATGCATCAGGCAATCTACTGTTTTTCCATCAACTGCAGATTCTCTGCGGCTTTCTCCACAGCCTTGACCAGTTCAACACCTCGAAAAGGTTTACTGACAAACTAGAATGTCAACGCGTGAGCCCTATCCAGGGCATCAGACACATCGGCATATCCTGAAATCAATACAATGGGAAGCTGTGGCATCTGTTCCTTTAGTTTATAAGCCAGGTCTATTCCATCCATGTGGGGCATTATAACATCGGTTACTACGACATCTATCGGTACTACAGACAGCCCAAAAACCCGTAAAGCCTCTATCCCATCAGACGCCTGCAGCACCTCATACCCTGCCTGTTCAAGCATTCTGCTGGCCACTTCCTTCACAACCTCATCATCTTCGGCAAGAAGAATATGCAGTTTACGGACAGGTTGAATAAATTCAGTATCATCATTCTTAAGAATCTTATGCCCCGGCACAGGAAGATACACCTTGAAAACAGTGCCATTTCCAGTCTTTGATTGAACAGTTATTCCACCATTATGAATCTTGAGTATGCCTGTCACTGCGGATAATCCAAGGCCATGCCCTTTCTTCTTGGTCGTAAAAAATGGCTCAAAAATGCGCTCCCTGTTTGCCTGATCAATACCTTGCCCTGAGTCCTTCACTTCAAGGACATAGTAGTTACCTGGCGTCATTCTTACATGAGAACGATTCCTTGAAAGATGCTCCTTATCCAATTCAGCCTGGTAGAGGCTGACGTTGACCTCACCAGAGGGGGCTACTGCTCCATGGCATTTTTAATCAGGTTAAGAAACACCTGTCCAATCTGGTTCTGATCCCCTGGATGATTGCCGCTTGTTCCGGTAAATGGGCATTGAGGTGGACATCTGTCGGACAGGAGGGAGCCAGAATATCCAGTACTTCACTGATCTTTCCAGAAACATCAAAGGTATCATTTGGACGAATGCCCTTACCGGTATATTGAAGCAATTGTTTACACAGACCGCCGGCTGTCGTGGCAGCCTTCATAATGGCATTTAACCCCTTGTTTTTTGTTTGCTCATCAAGATCATGAGACTCCTGCAGAATCTCCGTGTAGCCGATAATCCCCTGTAACAGATTATTAAAATCATGTGCCATACCTCCAGCCAGCATGCCCAGGCTTTCATGTCGCTGGGCCTCAATGAACTGGTGTTCCAGCAAGTTTCGCTCCTGGGTATTACGAATGGATCCCGCCACATAAAAGCTGTCTTTTTCCGGATCCCTGACAAAGGAACAGACAATTTCACAATCCACCGGACCCTTGGGCGACAGGAAAGCACCTTTATATTCAATAGGCTTCTTCCCGCCTGAAATAGGGTTTAGCTTTCGTATGAATTCTTCTGAACCGGGAAGGAAACTGGCGAGATTTCTTCCCTGTATCTGCTTGGCCTTATAGCCAAACTGGCTAATGGAAGGTGACACTTCCCGTATGATGCCTTGTGGTTCTGCCCGAAAAAAAACTTCATTGATCGAATCAAAGAAAGCACTGAAATCCCGTTCCCTCTCCATGATCACCCGTCGACTGAGACGGATTGACGAGATAATGAAAATTACTCCCAGAATAGGCTGAAAAAGGGCAACCATCACATAGAAGAGCACACCAAGATCAGGATAATCAAGATTGAAGGAGGCGGCACAGCCCACAAACAATAACAGTATCAATGACTGGAAAAGCGTAATGACTCTATGGCCTTCCTGTCTGAACTTCATCGCTGCCACAAATGGAATTACTGCTAGCAGCAGGATATCCAGCGTCCAGAAAGCATTGAAAACCGAGAGTGATGCAAATCCGCTTATGAGATGTAGCAAACCTCCAATACCGGCTAGCCTGTAAAAACTTTTCTGATCAGGTATGTACTTCCATGCTACTGCCGCCAGCATGAAAAGGACAGAAAGGAAAAATGTGGAAATGGACAACCCGAGAATCAGCGATGTCTCACCTATATAACCAAGGCAGGGCTTGTCAGGTGCCAGGCAAGCGCAAAAGTCTGGCTCTGCGCTACAAACTTCATGTATTGCTGCCTGTGGTCTGCATATTCTGACCAAACAAGCAGGCAGATCAGGAAATTGATACCGATGATTACCGACAGGCTCAGAAGGATTACCAGCGATTCCACTTACACTGTTCCCCAACTGTCAAAGTGAATCATATAGTCTTGCTCCAGACCCTAGCTGATTAATCGAGCCACACCCTGGCATTTCTAAACATGCGCATGGTTGGACCATCTTCTCCCCATTCCTCTGCCCGCCAGGAATTTGCTACTGCCCTGAAGATGCGTTCAGGGTGAGGCATCATTATCGTAAATCTGCCGTCATCGTTGCACAATCCCGTAATTCCTGCAGGCGATCCGTTCGGGTTAAAGGGATAGCTGTCTGTAATATTGTCATAATTATCCACGAACTGGAGGGCCACATTATCGCTGGACAGGAGTGCTGCCTGCTGTTCATCCCCTGCAAATTCCGCTCGACCTTCCCCATGGGCACAGGCTATAGGAAATATGGATCCCTCCATGCCTGACAGGAATACGGACTTGGAGTGGTTTACCCTGACAAGAGCCGTTCTGCCCTCAAACTGTTCCGAGCGGTTGCGGACAAAGCGCGGCCAATGGCTGGTACCAGGAATGAGTTCATGTAAATTCGATAACATCTGGCAGCCATTACACACACCAAGCGCGATGGTCGTGCTTCGACTGAAAAAATCCTCGAACTGGCGGCGGGCTGCTTCATTAAAGAGAATGGATTTAGCCCACCCTTCCCCGGCGCCCAGAACGTCACCGTAGGAAAATCCGCCACAGGCAGCCAGTGCATTGAACTTATCAAGGACAACACGTCCACTGATGATGTCGCTCATATGCACGTCGATACAGTCGAAACCTGCACGATGGAATGCCGCTGCCATCTCCATTTGAGAATTAACGCCCTGCTCCCGAAGAACAGCAATGCGGGGACGTTCCCCGCGGGAAATATAAGGGTGACAAATGTCCTTTTCAGGATCGAAAGACAGGCTGGCATGCAGCCCCGGATTCCCGGCATCAAGAATGGCGTTGAACTCCTCGTCAGCACATTTGGAGTTATCACGCAGACTTTGCAGGGCATAACTGGTTTCTGCCCAGACTCTGTGAAAATGTATGCGGGACTGTTCAATAATGATTTCTCCAGCCAGCTGCATCCTGATATTCTCACCTTCGACTGGAGAACCAATATCACAACAGATATCAAGCAATCCGGCCTCATCAGCCAGCTCCCTGAATCGGGGCAACTTGTCTTCACTAACCTGCACCACGGCCCCCAGTTCTTCATTGAACAGGGCATCAAGCGCATGGCCTTTGCTGCCGGCTTCGTCAAGAATGATCTCCAGACCACAATGCCCTGCCAGCGCCATTTCAATGAGAGTTACAAAAAGTCCACCATCCGAGCGGTCGTGGTAGGCCATCAGAAGATCTTCTTCCAGACTGGACTGAATGAGGTCAAAAAATGCTTTCAGATCACTGGCACTATGCAGATCTGGAGCCTCATCACCAATATGGTTATACACCTGAGCAAGGGCGGAACCGCCCATACGATTGGCTCCAAGTCCGAGGTCAAGAAGAATGAGCCGGGAGCCCCCTTTTCCAGTCATAATTTGCGGCGTCAGTGTTTTTCGTACATCCAGCACAGGGGCAAAGGCTGAAATAATCAGGGACAGTGGGGCGGTGACACTCTTTCTGATACCATCTTCATCCCAGACAGTTCTCATCGACATGGAATCCTTGCCGACGGGTATCGTTATGTCCAGTTCAGGACAAAGCTCCATGCCAATGGCCTTGACCGTATCGTATAGATTGCAGTCTTCCCCGGGATAGCCAGCGGGTGCCATCCAGTTCGCTGAAAGCCGGATATCACTGATCCGCTTGATTCTGGCACAGGCAATATTCGTAATGGACTCGGCAACTGCCATTCGTCCTGAAGCGGATGCATCTATCAGTGCAAGCGGCGTCCTTTCACCCATGGCCATGGCTTCACCAAAATTGCTGTCATAGGACAGGGATGTTACGGCTGCATCGGCAACCGGCACCTGCCAGGGGCCAACCATCTGGTCCCTGGACACCATGCCGGTGACAGACCGGTCACCTATGGTAATCAGGAAACTCTTGCTGGCTACAGCAGGAAGCCGGAGCACTCTTTCCGCTGCCTCAGTGATATCCATGTTTTCAAGGGAAAAAGCTCTGTTTGCAGGTGTGACTGAGGCGACATCACGGTGCATCCTCGGTGGCTTTCCAAACAGCACTGACATTGGCAGGTCAATGGGAGAATTATTGAATGTGCTGTCTTCGAGCAAGAGTGCCATTTCTTTCGTGGCTTCACCCACTACGGCAAAGGGGCAGCGCTCTCTTTCACACAGGGCTTCAAAAGTTTTAAGTCGGTCTTCAGAAACCGCCAGGACATATCTCTCCTGCGCCTCGTTGCACCATATTTCCATGGGTGACATACCTGGTTCGGCATTGGGAATATCCCGGAGCCGGAAACGCCCCCCCCTGTCACCATCCTTGACCAGCTCAGGGAGCGCATTGGAAAGTCCCCCTGCCCCTACATCATGAATAAAGCATATTGGGTTGTCATCAGCGAGTGACCAGCAGCGGTCAATAACTTCCTGACAACGTCTCTCCATTTCAGCGTTATCCCGCTGTACGGAAGCAAAATCAAGATCCTCACTACTGGTTCCGGATGCCATGGATGATGCCGCGCCCCCACCAAGGCCTATCAGCATCGCCGGGCCACCAAGCACGATCAACCTGGCACCTACAGGAATTTCTTTCTTCTGGACATGGGCATCCCTGATGTTACCCAGTCCACCGGCAATCATGATGGGTTTGTGGTAACCACGGACACCATCCTCGGCAGACTGTTCATAGGTTCTAAAATAGCCACACAGGTTGGGGCGGCCAAATTCATTATTGAATGCTGCGCCGCCAATGGGAGCTTCAAGCATGATATCCATGGCAGAGACAATATGTGAGGGTTTGCCATAGTGAATTTCCCAGGGTTGCTCGAATCCCGGTATTCGTAGATTCGACACACTGAAACCTGTCAGGCCGGCCTTGGGTTTGCCACCAATACCCGTTGCCCCTTCATCCCTGATTTCTCCGCCGGAACCTGTAGAGGCTCCCGGATAGGGCGCAATAGCGGTCGGATGATTGTGAGTTTCCACCTTGCAGAGGATGTGAATCTCTTCCTCATGATAAGCATACTCGCCATTCACGGGATCCGGGTAAAATCGGCCGGCTTTGAAGCCCTCAAATACAGCAGCATTGTCCTTGTACGCAGACAGAATTCCCTTGCTGTTGTTCTCATGGGTATTCCTGATCATGGCAAACAGGGAATGCTCCCTGTCATTCCCGTCCACCGTCCACGTGGCATTAAAAATCTTGTGACGACAGTGCTCTGAATTGGCCTGGGCAAACATCATCAATTCGATATCATTGGGATTACGGCCAAGTGAGGTAAAGCTGTCGACAAGGTAGTCGATCTCGTCATCCGCGAGTGCGAGTCCCATATTGAGATTAGCCGAGAACAGTGCCTCCTTGCCCCCGGCGAGGATATCCACACTGGTCATGGGTTTGGGGCTGGACTCTTCAAAGAGGATAACGGCTTCATCCGTCCCGTAAAGAACGGTCTGTGTCATACGATCATGAATCAGGCTTTCCAGAATCTTCTGGTCAAAACTCGCCGACGATTCCACATGAAAAACAATGCCTCGCTCCACTCGCCTGAGTTTGTCCAGTCCACAATTCCTGGCTATGTCAGTCGCTTTGCTTGACCAGGGTGAGATGGTACCTGGCCTTGGCGTGACGAGATAAAGGTTTGCATCATCGCTGATGCTCCCCTGATCCTGTGCAGGACCGTAGGTAAGCAGCCTTTCCAGAAGGGCCATTTCATCTGCAGAAAGTGTTTCTGTTACTTCCGCGAAATGATAAAAGCAGGTGTGTATGGCGGAAACTGAAGGAAGCTGGGTCTGGATGTTCTGGAGAAGCTTCTGGTTGGAAAATGCCGATAGTGCCGGCGCTCCACGCAAGGTCAACATCACTGGTTTATATTCCCCGAGGCGAGCAAAAAACAAGGCGTCTATGTTACTAAAATCCTTTCCTCTTTTATAGGAATATCACTTAAAGCCTAACTTCGTCACAAGACTCTCTCACCTAATACGCCAGCCAACTGCCGCTGTGCACTTGAATGGCAAGATTTGCGAAGCGCTTTTGAAAAAAAAGCACCAAACTGGGGCAAAAGACAATTCCTGACTACCATGAGCCTGGCTTCATATCCCGAAAAAAACATTATTTATATATATTTCAATTAGTTATATTTGTTTTTATAAAGTTGGCACGCCACCTGCATTATCAAGAGTAATGGTTTGAATCATTTCTCCCCCTTTTATGATGGAAGCCATTATTTCCCTAACAGAGACTCCCCCCATAGTCTCTTTTATTCAAGGCCCCTTCCCCAAGGGGCCTTTTTTTTGCCTGGATTTATTCAACCAAACAATTAAAGCATCATGACATCATCTCCAAATTGCTCGCGAATAACTTTCTGGAAAAAGTCACCCAGCTCCCTATAGAAGCTTCTCAGCGGGGAGGTATCCCGCCAGGCCAGGGCATGCATCCGATTGATGTTTTCCCCTTCAATTCTCACAACCCGCAAGGCATCACGGTCCATGATCTCGGAACGAATGTACAAAGCCGGCAGGAAAGCCACGCCCATTTCCATGTAGACCATCTGGCGGATAGAGTCCAGGCTGGTACCCTCGTAGTCCCTGAGGATTTCCGCGTCAAACTCCTTGCACAGGTTTTCCACCTGGCGAAATAACAGGTGATGTTCTTCCAGGGTGAGTATTTCAAGTCCCTTGAGTTGATCTCCCTTGATTGTTTCATGCTTGGCCAGGGGATGATCGCCATTCATAACCAGGTAAAGAGACTCCCGGCATAAAGGCATGACCGTGATCCCCTCCTCTTTTAGCGGCAGCGTGGTGAAAATAAGGTCATACTGGCCACTGTAAAGGCCTTCAGAGAGTTTGTCTGGCACTTCTTCCCGGACAAAGAATTTGATGCCACCATATTTCTTGTGTACTTCAGGCAGTATCCAGGGCAATGCATAGGGCCCCAGGGTGTGACTGGCACCAAGGCGAAATGTGCCAGAAGGACCCTTGGTCGCAAAGTTCGCCGCATCGATAATGACTTCTGCCGCGTTGACGGCCTGTTGGGCCTGTTTCAACAAATCACGCCCAAGTGGAGTAAGGGTAACGCCACCGCGGCTGCGCTCAAAAAGTTCAACATCAAGAGCCTCTTCCAGTTTCTGTAATTGGGCACTGAGCGACGGTTGGCTTATTTTAAGTTCCCTCGCTGCTGAACGCAGGCTGTCATGCTTGGCTGCAATCAAGTAGTAACGAAGCTGTTTCAGGGAAATATTGAGGTCTTTCATTGGGCTGCCCTTTTCAAAAATCGGGCATATTGTCGCATGAAAGCTTATTCCTATCACGAATATAGCATTCAGCGACAATGTTATTCACTATATTTTCACAATCAGGGAATACCTTGTGTATCCAGATAAAAAGCTCATCCACAGAAGATGAGCACAACTTACAATTATTAACTAAACCGATTCACAACCTGAAAGGTGCAGGTAAAGCTATGGAAAAACTTATTCAAGGTATCGCCGAGTTCCAGAAACGCGACTATAAGGAAAGAAAAAAACTATTTGAACGTCTGGCAACAGGCCAGTCTCCTGAAGTGCTGTTTATTACATGTTCAGATTCACGTATTGATCCGGGACTGATAACGCAGACAGAACCAGGCGACCTTTTCATTATTCGTAATGCCGGCAATATTGTGCCTCCTCATAGCCTGAATGCAGGAGGTAATACGGCGACCATTGAATATGCCGTCCAGGTGCTTGGCGTCTCTGACATCATCATTTGCGGACACACTGACTGTGGTGCCATGAAAGGTGCCATGAATCCTGAATCACTGACAACACTGCCCCACGTATCCAACTGGCTGGGGCACAGCAAAGCCGCACTGGCCCGGGTAAAAGCCCGGCATCCAGATGGTCTGTGCGGGGACCAGACACTGGAAATGATCCAGGAGAATGTGCTGCTGCAACTCAAACACCTGGAAACCCACCCCAGTGTAGCCTCCAAAATGGCGGTGCACGAGGTACGGTTGCATGGCTGGATTTACGACATAGAAAAAGGGGAAATAAACTGCTACGACGAAGAAGAAAAGCAGTTCATCCCCATAGAAGTCTGGTACAAGAAAGCAGAAAAATGGCTTGAAAAAAGCGCATAGCAGGCACTGACACAACCGGAATATTCCGGAGGAGAGGAGTATAGAAATGATTAAACTGGATACGAGCCACTTGAGTGGTGATATCTACGGCGGGGTGACAGCAGGTGTAGTCGCCCTTCCACTGGCCCTGGCCATGGGCGTGGCCTCGGGACTGGGCCCCATCGCTGGTCTGTATGGGGCCATTTTTGTTGGCTTTTTTGCCGCGCTGTTTGGTGGTACTGAACCCCAGATTTCAGGACCTACGGGGCCCATGACCGTGGTCTGTGCAGGTCTGGCAGCCAGCATTGCCGCCCATCCCGACCTGATGGGAAATGCTGCCCTGATTTTCACGGCGATCATGCTGGCCGGTCTGTTTCAGATTTTTATGGGCGTATTCAAATTGGGTGAATATATACGTCTTGTTCCCTACCCGGTCATCAGTGGTTTTATGAGCGGTATCGGCGGGATTATCATCATTCTTCAGATCAGTCCCATGCTGGGCCACGCGGCTCCTGCCGGCACACTGGACGCCCTCTTTTACACCCCTACTGCCATTCAGGACATCAATGCCGTAGCCTTGATCATTGGTGCGCTTTCACTCGCCATCGCCCTGAAGTGGCCGGCAAAACTGGGTAAATTTGTCCCTGGTCCCCTGGCAGCTCTCATCATAGGTACCGTGCTGAGCCTCATCATAGGCGGTGCCCCGATCCTTGGTGATATTCCAAGTGGTCTGCCACAAATGCACATGCCCACGATTGATTCCATTTCCTTTTTCATCATTGCAGAGGCAGCCTTTGTGCTGGCATTGCTTGGCTCTATTGACAGTCTGCTAACCTCTCTGGTTGCGGACAACATGACACGCACTCGCCATAACTCCAACCAGGAATTGATTGGACAGGGTATTGGCAACATGGTGGCCGGTCTTTTTGGTGGTGCTCCCGGAGCAGGTGCCACCATGCGTACAGTCGTCAATGTCCGCACCGGTGGGCGTACCCGTATCTCGGGCATGATTCACGCCCTCTTGCTGCTCGGCGTTGTACTTGGACTGGGCAGCTATGCCAGTTATATCCCCAATGCTGTTCTGGCCGGCATTCTAATCAAGGTGGGCCTGGATATCATTGACTGGAGCTATATCAAGAATGCTCATCGTGGACCACGCTGGGACCTGGCGCTGATGGTAATCGTCGTCGGCCTGACAATTTTCGTAGACCTTATTACTGCAGTCGGTGTTGGTGTCGTCCTGGCCTCTCTAGCCTTTGTCAAACAGGTCGCACATGACCAGATGGAGCGCATTCGCAACATTCACACCGTTCGACATAATGCCAGCCCGCGCGAGCTCGAATTACTTGATGCCCTGGGCGAAAAGGTCACTGTATTCGATTTCAGCGGTCCCATGAGCTTTGGTGCAGCAGCGGACCTGGGTCACCATGCCCGCTCCCAGCTTGAAGGGCAGACACAGGCTATTATTCTTGATTTTGAACGGGTTCCCTTCCTGGATGTATCTGCAGCCCTGGCTGTTGAAACAGTGGCCAGCGATGCCAAGCACAGCGGGAGGAGTATATATCTTTGCTGCATGAATTCAGACGTCGAGAACACGCTGAATGCCCTCGAGGCTGACAAGCATCTGAACCATACCGATCACTTCAAAACCCTGGTGGAAGCTCTTGAAGCTGCCTGGGCACAACATGGTGACCCAACGGGAATGGACACGCTGGGCGCTGCCAGTGCCTGACTGACGACTTCGGCGTATCCAGCTTGCCCAGGCAGGATACGCCTTTTCCGGTCTGTTTCCAGACCGGGATAAACCTTGCCGGGACAACCTGGCATGCATTCATATCCCTGGTTGTATTTTTACCAGCCTCTCCGCTCCTCCATGGGTATGGATGCTTTTTTTATCGTCCACCTGCTCCCCTACTGCCAATTACCTTTTCCAAAAAATACCATCAGGTAACTGCCTTGCACAGTAAAGGTAAACTATTCCGGTTTCATTCAAGATCGTTCAGATGTCTGGGCCATCAAGTCACTTCTTCTGGTATATTTCCTGGCTTTATTCCATGCATAAAAAAACCGGCGCATGATGCGCCGGTTTTTAATTTTCGTCAGATTATTGAGACTTAGAGCTCAAAATCTACGCCGTAAGAAACAACGAATTTCACTTCGTCATTGTCACGCGCTGGCATGCTGGCATAGTCTTCAAAACCATCACCATCATCATCATCACCCAGGGAAGTCATGGAAATCATGGCACTGAAACCATCCTTCGCGATGCTGATATTGTAATCCCAGTAATCGTCAGTGACGCCGTTAAATGAGTAAGCAAAGTCACCTTCATGGAAACCGGCGTGCAGACCAATTTCTGCACCACTTTCCAAAGGAATGGCGTAATCAATTGAGAAATAGGAGGCTTCAGCAAAACCGAAATCTTCACCAGGACCTTCATCAGGCTCTGCATTGGTCAGCAAGTACAGGGTCAGGCCCAGATTACCAAAACCAACAGAAGTAATAAGTTCGCCAAAGTCATAGCCGGCATTTTCGTCATAGTTGTAGTACAGGTAGCTGATATCATAGGTAAAGCTGTCGGTTTCACCGGCAAAACCAAAATACATATCATGCTCATAGGAATAGGCATCGTCGGAATCATAGGCTACATTGGATACCCATGTACCAGCATAGAAACCGGAGTCACTGCTCCAGTCCAGACCACCCTGCACAGCAGATTCATTGATGGACTGAGTCAGACCACGCCAGATGTAGTTGTTGGTGACACTGACATTACCAGACAGCTCAGCATAGGAAGGCGCTGAAACTGCTGCTGCAGCCATGGTAAGAGCTGTCACAGCAAGTGGCTTCTTAAAAGAAGTGATCAGCGATTTTTTCATATCTATTTCTCCTAATGAGTCTCAATAAAAGACTGTTTCAAATGGTTTTAGCCAGGAAAGCATTTATTTCCTACTCTTTCCTAAAGCAAAGACCTTGCCAACTATTCTATCTGTCTGTTTTTAATGGACTTTATTAGCATTTTTGCCTTTTCTTAAGGTTGTGCCACTGCGGGTAGGCAGTGAATCGCCTTGATCTGGTGCGAAAGGAGAGCTCCTCGCACACTATTGGTGCGCCAAATTGGTGCAACAAGAAATTAGAAGAGGATTTAATGAAAAACTGCCCGGCTTAATGGACTGGAATACAGACAAAAATCAGCAATACAGTGACCTATTCATGAAATGATGTATTGTTGAGACAGGGAGCCGTTACAGGACTTGCAGGACTGGAAAAAGCAAGACAGTCAGGGGGACAGGAGTCGAAAGCCGGTGGGAGAAACAGGAGCACCAAATGGCACCCCTGCTTTACCCACAATTTTTACAGCTATATCAGGCCTTCTTGCGGAAGTGAGCTATACCCCAGGCAAGATAACCCTTGTCTGCGGCGTCGACCCAGTTTTCCAGGCCCAGAATCATTTTATCCATGTACTCTTTACTGATGGTCTCCACCAGCACATCGTAGCGTGATTCAAGTTCCGTTTTTACATTGAAATAATGATTTCTCAGCTGATCAGTCAGGTCAGTGATATTGACCTCTTCAATATCATGGGCTGCCAGCGCCTTCCTGTAATAGGCAAACGAACCCATTGAATCCAGGTTCAGTCTGTCATGGACCGGCTGCAGAACACCCTCAGGACAATCATCGGCCTGCATCGGATCAGTAAAGATCAGCTCACCACCGGGTGCCAGAATCCTGGCAATTTCGCTTATTACCTTGTCTCGACGATTACTGTGAAGGAAAGAGTCCTGTGACCAGACGACATCCATCGAACCATCTTCGCAGGGGATTTCCTCAAAACTGCCATGCAGTACATCTATAGAACCAGTCATGCCCTGTTCTTTCGTCAATTGCCTGTTTCTCTGGTTCTGAACCTCACTGATATTCAGGCAGGTCACATTGCAACCGGCAAGTTTATGCAGGTAGCGGGCGGATCCACCATAACCGGCACCCAGATCAATAATCCTGCTGTTCTGGTTAAGGTTGAGCAATTCACCAGCCATGGCTTCGACCGTTTTCCTGCTGGCCTCACTAATGGTGTTCGATCCATCATAAAGTCCTATATGGATATCCTCACCACCCCAGACCGTCTCATAGAAGTGATCTGCATCCGAGCTGTCATAATAGGATTCGGCCTGTACTTCAGCCTGTGAAAGATTATTTTCCATGATAGTCCTTATGAGCGATATGAACGAAGAAGTCAGGTTCATCATCCTGATAGGTTTCCTGAAAATCACCAAATGTCTCGATCCTCTGGAAGCCGGCATCATAAATAAGGCCTCTCAGATAGTCTTTGCGCAACGGAAACATATTCAGGTGATGCTTGGAACCATCTTCAAAGGAATATTCAAAGCGGGCAAGCCCGTCATCCACATATATGGGTTCAGCCGAAACCTTGTCTCCACAGTAGTAATACTTGTGCTTGGATTTGAAACCATCATCCAGAATGCTGTCATAGTTACGCTGATCTATGATTAACACCCCATCATGCTTCAGCACGGCATAGAATTCAGCCAGTGCCCTGCGCCGGTCATGCTCTTCATGCAGATGAGTGAATGAATTCCCCAGGCAAATCACGGCATCAAACAACTGGTCCTGTACATCACGGTTAAGCCAGCGCCAGTCTGCATGGACTGTTCTCATAACATACCCATGATTCTTGGCATTCTCAAAGGCTTTGACCAGCATCTGGGCATTACCGTCAGCGGTCGTAACATCAAAACCGGCCTTGAGTAATTGAACGGAATGAAAGCCCGTACCCGCAGCGGCATCCAGAATACTTACTTTCCCCATTTCCTTGAGTTTATCGATGAAGAATTGACCTTCGCCTTCCGCTCTGGCCTCCCAGTCGATCAATTCATCCCAACGCTCAACAAAATTTTCAACATACTCTGCCTGGTAATGTTCTGTATCACGGACTTCTTCCGGGTTATCTCCGAATTGCTGTTCTTTCGGCAGTTCGTTAAGAGACGGCGGAACCAGCGCAACACTGTCGTCCTGAATCGTGATTGTTTTATGTTTGGATGGAGCTTTTACTGTTTCAGTCATGGCAATACCAGCAGAATCCTTATTTATTATGTATTCAATGTATTTATTTGATAAAAATACGGATCCGAACCAACTTCTAATTCAGCATCTCGTTGTTTTTATAGAATTATTTTTAAGAGTTTGAAATAATTCAGACAGGAAATATGAGATTAATCATATTATTTGTTAAGTATACGAAATATTAGCCCCCATTGCGACTTTATTGAAATAATCGCGTATCTACCTCTGTTTGGCCGGGGTAGGATACAATCGCCATTTCTTTGAATTGACCGAACCATGCAAAATTCCCAAATCGAGGGCGTTCTGATTGCCCTAAGGCGATTGATTCGCGCTACAGATCTCCACTCCAGAGATCTCGCCCGAACTACTGGCCTGACTACCCCACAACTGCTGTTGCTACAAGCAATCAGGCAATATGGTGAAATTACTATTGGCCAGTTAGCCAGCGTGGTTAACCTTAGCCAGGCAACCGTCACAAGTATTCTGGACCGCCTTGAAAACAAGGGATCCATTACAAGAAAGCGCTCAGCTGAGGACAGAAGAAAAGTCCATGCCTATCTGACGGATGCGGGCTCTCAATTGATTGAAAAGGCCCCGGCACCTTTACAGGAGCACTTTATCCGTCAGTTTGACGGGCTGGAGGAATGGGAAAAAAGCATGATTCTCGCTTCGTTACAAAGAGTGGCGAGTATGATGGATGCCCAGAATATCGATGCAGCACCAGTCCTGGATGTTGGCACCCTGGATCGTCAGGCTATGCCCCAGGAAAAGCTCCAGAAAAGTGACTAACGACCTCGTTTTACCCGGAAAAAATCCGTCATCAGTGCTGCACAGTCTTCAGCCAGAATACCCTCGGTGACCTGCAATTGATGGTTATAAAAGGACTGCTGATGCAGGTGCAGATTGCTGAACAGGGCACCGGCTCTTGGTTCCCGAGCCCCGAAAATCACCCGCTCAATCCTGGCATGAATCAATGCCCCCACACACATGGTGCAGGGCTCGATCGTGACGTATAGGGCGGCTCCGGGGAGACGATAATTTTTTAGACAAGAGCCCGCGTTTCGCAAGGCGTTGATTTCGGCATGGGCACTGGGATCTGTCACTGAAACCGGATTATTGAAGCCCTCACCAATAATCTCACCATTAAGTACCACTAGCGCACCGACGGGTACTTCATCGTTGTCCCTGGCTTCATTGGCCAAAGACAGGGCTCTGAGCATCCACTTCTCATCACTGTTCTCTGACATTAAGAGTTCCGAAATCAACTGACATGATCAAGCAGCAAAAACAGCTGTTCCTTTTCCGCCGGGGGAAAATCATTTTATGCGGCTGGCAGCCCTATTCCCACTCAGTAGTAACGTAGATTTTATTCTGTTTATTAACAATTACTTACATTACCATAATAGTACTTGTGCAACTAATGTGTAACTCACCATTCACTTTGCACGTTTTTTCTACGCTTGTGTAACTATTGCAATTCAATATTGGAGATATATTTTATCTATGTAAAAGAGTAGGTTACGCTCATTGAAATGAGGCTTGTTACTTCTTTGCAAGTTTATGCCACATTATCCCACGAAATGTGATTGTTTAAACCTATTGGCAATCAAACGCCTACAGTATTTGCTCTTACAAGCTTAGTAACAGGCAACTCGAACACTATCGCATGATGCGACAAATGTCATCGCCACAACTAAAGCACCCTTCTCACAAACCCACTACTCAGTAACTTGGATCCACCTATGCATACAAAAAAAGCCTTCATCAAAGGTTTTGTAGTCGATAGGATTAGCCTACAGCTGACTTAGGTCCTGCAGGTAGCGCTCCGCTGTTTGCAGAATATGCGCTTTCTCCTCTACAGGCTTTTTATTCCAGTTACGATAGACCATGGCTGTGCGAGGGTTGTTGCTGAAGCGGCTGGCATGGCGATTCTGGAAGTGCCAATATAAGCTGTTAAATGGACAGCTATGGTTACCCGAACGTTTTTTTACATCATAGTGACACCCTTTGCAGTAGTCGCTCATTCGATTGACGTATTGGCCTGATCCTGAGTAGGGTTTAGAGGCGAGCAATCCACCATCAGCAAACTGACTCATGCCACGGGTGTTCGGCATCTCTACCCACTCAATGGCGTCGATATAGATTCCTAGATACCAAGCATCGACCTGTTTTGGGTCAATACCTGCCATTAAGCAGAAGTTTCCTATAACCATTAACCGCTGAATGTGGTGTGCATAGGCGTACTCCAGCGACTGATTAATGCACTGCTGCATGCAGTGCATTTTGGTCTTACCATCCCAAAAAAAACTAGGCAGATTCCTTTCTGCCTTGAGAGCATTCATAGAGGGATATTCTGGAAGATTAATCCAGTAGATGCCACGTACAAACTCGCGCCAACCCAAAATCTGCCTAACAAAACCCTCTATCTGGGCAATATCGATACGATCTGGTTGTTCACGATAAGCTTTAATGGCTCGTTCAATAACCTGAGCAGGAGAAATCATTTTGCAATTCAATGCAAAGGAAATGCGAGAGTGGTAGAGACTCCATTTGTGTTCGGATTTTGTCGTCATCGCGTCCTGGAATCTACCAAACAGAGGTAGACAGTGACGGCAGAAAAACGCTAGTAACTCTAACGCTTCACTCCGAGTGGTTGGCCATATAAGCTGTTCGCCCATCTCGCCAAAATAGTTGATGGAATGTCGATCCAATCGAGCACGAATCTCTTGTGTATCATGAGCAAAAACTAGGGGTTCAGGAATATCAAAAAGATCCTCTTTTTTAAACGCTTTTTGGTTCTCTGTATCGTAATTCCAACGACCGCCTTCAGGTTCTTGGCCTTGCATTAGGTACCCATGCTTTACCCTCATGCGGCGGTAGAAGGCCTCCATGCGATGGCCAGTATTTGGTTTGAACTCTTTTCTGATCGCCTCAAATGGAAGAAAAAAGTGTTCACTGTCGTACTCACGCAAACCGGTACCTTCAGGAAGGGATAGGTTACGACATTGTTCTAATAGGCGTATCTCATCGGGTCGCTGATAGTCGACTTGTGAGAAGCCATGCTGTTCGACTAATCCGTTGATCAACGAGTCCAAAGATTCAAATCCAGCTGTTTCATCAAGCGTTAAATGAATAACTTGATGTCCTGCACTTTGAAGGGCCTTGGCAAACCGCTGCATCGCTATAAAAAAAGCGGTTATTTTTTGCACATGGTGCTGAACGTAGCTCTGCTCTTGGTGAAGCTCTGCGATTAGGTAGGTGACATCATCTGATTTTTCAATAAACCAGCTATGATTGGCGTGGAGTTGATCGCCGAATATCAATCTAAGTGTACTCATCGTTATGGCTTAACCTTGCTTCGAGAGCGTACTGAACAGCATTCTACTTACTGCCAATCGCACACTTAGTATTTGCTCAGTTGAAGAGAATATGGTCATACTCACAGATTTTTCTGATTAAATTACGCTTGTGGCGCATTATTTCATTTTGATGAATAGGTCGCGGGTGTCGATAGGGTCCATTGGAAGCATCATATTTTGTAGCCCACCCAACGCTTTATATATAGGCCCTTTGGGTCGTAGGTTTGTGTCTGCTTTGCCAGATTAAACTGCCGATGACCGCGCGGGTCTGCACCAACACCCCCTAAGTATTGCCAATTCCCCCAGTTGCTGGCTAAATCAAAATCGATCAATGCCTCCTCAAAGTAAGCCGCACCATAACGCCAATCTATTGCCAGCTCATGTACCAAACAGCTAGCAGCCAGTTGCCTGGCGCGGTTAGATTGGTAACCGGTTGCTTTTAACTGACGCATAGCGGCATTGACGATAGGGTAGGAAGTATTTCCCTCTATCCAGGACTTCATTCGCTCCGGGCAGAAAGAAGTGAGCGGTTTGCGGTTAAAAGGACCCGTTTGGTGATAAATCTTGTTGCCCCACTTATAAGCATACCATTGAAAGTAGTCGCGCCACAGCAGTTCAAAGTAAATCCAGTAGGTTGAATCGTTAGTAACAACCTCTTCCTCATACCGATGTAATCGCTGAATGATTCGCTTTGGTGATAATACGCCTAGTGCCAACCAAGGACTGAACTTCGTTGAACACTCCCACTCATCCAATCCGTTTCTTGTCTCTTTATAGGATGCTGGTAGGTCAGTGGAAAAATAGCCTTCCAGATGTTCTAAGGCGCTCTGCTCTGAACCTTGAAAGGGACTCTCATTAGAGCACGCGCTATATAGTTTGGAACTATTATTTACTACCCGTGGAGGCAGAGTTTTTGGCTCAACGATCGGAGCTTCGATCTCAAGCTGTTCGACCTTTTTTCTGAATTGGGTGAAGCTATCAGGTAGTTTCGATAAAGCAAAGGGGAGTTGCCGTTCTTTGAATAGAGTGTGTGTCTCTGTTACGGTGATCTCCAGATGCGGAAAGCGTGTAGCGATCTTTTTTAGAGCGTTTTTTTCATAACTCCCCGCGTGTCGAGAGGTAATCAGATGTTCTGTTTGGTCACGCAAGATGACCTGACTTAAGGCATCAACGTAATCGCTTTGAAAAACTTCTAATCTTTGATTCATTGTGCCAAGTTTTCTGTCCAAGCTAGCCAATGCTTGGTCTAAAAATTGTTGCCTATGATTACCAATACCTTTAAAACCAAATCGATTGATATACCTATCTCTCGGGGGTTTGATATAGAGGCACGTCAACAGCTCGCTATTGCTGGCTTGACTAAAGACGACGTTGTCATCAAAACGCAAGTTGTTGGTAAACCAGAGCAGTGTGTGTCGGTACATCGGAGATCCTATAGTTTAATCTTTTATACGCGCCAACCTGAGCTTTGGAGCCCACGACGATTGGAATCGTGTTGACTAGAAAATATATATACCAATAGCTGCTTTATATTTTTTTACAAACAGATAATAAAACTCCCACTCAATATTAGAGATATATATTTTATTTTTGTTAAAGAGCAGGTTACGCTAATTGAAATGAGGCTTGTAACTTCTTTGCAAATCTATGCCCAATTTTCCACAAAATATGATTGTTTAAACCTATTGGCAATCAAACGCCTACAGTATTCGCTCTTACAAGCTTTGTAACAGTGGCAATTCGTACACTATCGTATGATGTGACAAAAGCTATCGCCGCGCAGAAAACTCCCTTATTACGAATCATCTAGACCGTAGTTTGTATACAATTATGCAACAAATGATAGATTTCATCTGATCTTTTTAGTACAAAGTATCGACAATTTTTAATGAAAAATTGCCATAATCTACTTGGACATGAATGTCAGCACAATGATCAAAGAAATAAAGGCGTTGGTTCTCAATAAAGAATGTACTCTAAGTCTATAGCAGATTTAATCAAGGTCTCCACTAATACTAGTTTTAATCTATGCAGCATATATGAGCGCTTCTTGTCTGCATTTTTCTGGTTCGAATGTTATTGGCAGAAGTATTTCTCCAATTTTTCTGTATCCTCATTCCTTGCAAGATCAATAGGGAAATATCCAGCTAAGTTTCTTGCTCGAACATCACAGCCTTCGTCGACAAGATTCGATAAAAATTCATCGAATTAAAAGAAGGCAGCTAGATGGCGGATTCCATACAAAAATATGTGCCTCGTTATTATTGTCTTGATTCTCAAATGAGCGGTTGGATATTTTGATTTAAACGGTTGATTCTATCCTTGCCCGATAAGTTCGTTATGTCTAACAATGGTGGCGCATATGGGAACTTCGTCATAAGTGGCGGCTCAAGAGGTAAGTACAAATGCCTTTTTAATCCATATTTCATCAATTAATGAAATATATCTTAATGCTATGTACGAAATATTTACAAGCCTCTTTTTTGGTAAATACAAATAGCTTATATCGGATGGTAAATATTAATAATTGTATTGCAATAATTATGTAATAAATTCTACTCAATCCACCTCTTCTGATTGATTTTTCTAGCCGAAAAGTAAAATATTTTTATGAAATTTAACAAATATTGGTGATTATTTTTGAACTATGTAACAAGATTGTTTTTATATATTTTCTATTAGCTTTAAGATATGAGGGTATTTTTTTTATTCGGAACAGGCCAAGCCAATTCTCAAGCCTGACTCCATGAACTCGAAATGATCAAGTACCATTTGAGTTGATTCAGTTGCAGCCCTAAGCACGGGGCCAGCCTGCGCGATAACATTTGCGCCCAGCTTAATGGCTTTAGCTGCGTCAAGGCCGTGGCGAATACCGCCTGAGGCAATCACTGGAATGTCAGGTAACGCGGCACGAATATTTCTCACCGCATCAGGCGTGGCAATGCCCCAGTCCTTGAATATCTCAGCTAGTGCTTGAAGTCTTGGATCAGTGTTGCGTTCTGCCTCAACTTTAATGAAATTTGTCCCTCCTTTCCCTGCAACATCAATTGCCTGAACACCTGCATTAACCAGCCTTCTTGCGGTTCCTGCTGAGATACCCATGCCAACTTCTTTAGCTATCACGGGAACATCAAGATAAGCGCACACAGTTTCAATCGCATCTAAAAGGCCGTGCCAGTTTGTATCGCCGTCTTTCTGAATAAATTCCTGAAGACAGTTTAAGTGAATAATAAGTGCATCAGCCGCAATCATCTCTATCGCTTTTTGGACATCCGACTGCGAAAAATCATCTCGTAGTTGAGCTGCTCCTAGATTAGCATAAAGGGGTATATCTGGCGCCCATTTTCGTAAGCTTTTAGTCAAACCATTGTCACCTTTACTCAACAAGGCTATGCGTTGTGACCCTACCCCCATTGCTATGCCTAGTTCCTGCGCAGCCTCTGCTAAATGGGCATTTATTTTCATTGACTTAAATGGGCCTCCAGTCATCGAACTTATTATGAAAGGAAGTTTAAACTGCTTGCCAAGAAATAGAGTTGACAGGTCAAAATTTTGTAAGTCTGCTTCAGGCAAGGCATTGTGAGTCAAGATTACTTTATCCCACGGACTCACCTGTTCTGCATCAACTAACCGCTGCTTTAGGACCAAGTCAATATGGTCTGTTTTACGCTTGAGAATCTCTGTCATTACATGATCCTATCGTGCTTATAATTTGACATACTTATTAGAAGCATATGAGGTACCGTCAATGCTAGCAGACCGACAAATATGACCTGTATAAATTGGGTGCTGACATCAATATTAGGCAAACTTATAAATAATATTGCACCGAGCACAAAACTAAGAACGGTAAAAGGCACTGCGTAGATTAAAGTTTTTTTGACGCCAAGTTTTTTCAGTGACCGGCCAAGGTGTAATGGACTATGTAAAACGCAAAAGTAAACTGTAAAATGCGCTATAGGTGGCAGGGCAAATGCACTACAAAACAAAACTGTTAATTCTACGAGTGCTGTTTTACTTGGTCTATGAGCCCGAAGACAGAAGGTGCATATGGCTAATGAACTAACTACTGATACTAATCCCATTGTATCCACTATGATCTGGTAACCAGAGGGTGTAAGAACTGCAAATATTGCAAGAAGCTCTTCAGGGTAGAATAAAGCCGGTAGAGTAATCACCGAGGTACTGATGGCTAAGCTAGCCTTTCGGTGAAAATAGTCAAGCCAGTCCTCAGAAAAGTGCCATATGGAGAAAACAAGCATTGGTACGATGAACAATTCGGGAACAATTAGCCATACAGCGATGACTATGACCGAGAGCGTCATATATCCTAGTGAAAATATTAGCAGACCAAATGCTCCTTCCCACCTACCAGCATGCCTGGCGATAGCTGGGTCAATTGCACCATGAGGCAGACCGGTCATACCAAGAAGTACCCCAAGTATGATGAGATTCGCCTCTACATTTTCACTTAACCAGAAATTATAAATCGCTATTGCGGCCAGAGTGATAACACAAAAAGACAGTCGGGTAGGGAGTTTCGCAACAGAACTTCTTATCATGCAAGGCTCCAATTTAATGCTCTTATCTCGTGATATATTTCTACAAGTGCAGAGTGAAAAAGAGAAAGCTTTGGCAGCGCCAGCATAATAGAAATTAAATCTCTTGTGGTTGGTTTATCAGTTAGAAATCGCAACAAACTCTCTGGCGAAACTTTATGCGCTAGAGAAAGAAAAAACTGCGGAGCAATTGCTGGATTATTCGCAATGGCCCTAAGAAAAACCTTGTCCATCCACATTAATAGAGAGTTGTCAGGCAAAAATCCATGTACATTTCCGCCTTCAAGAATTTTTTCAGCGCACCTATCTGCCCAATTTTGAATTCGTTTGAATGCGTAACCCGTGGACGGTCTGGCAGCTCCAACACCAAGGCCTGTGTAAACCCACCGGGGATCTTTGGGCTTCAACTTACCTCGAAGACCCATTGGAATCATGCCATATTCCTCTCTGACTATATGATAGCCAGAACCTCCACAAACACGGCGAAGTGATTCCATAGCGTCTTTTCGTAGACTCTCAGGCGAAAGAGATTTTTTAGCAAAGCGAGTGAATTCCACAAGGATCGAATTGCTATCTATTGGAAGGACGTAATCAAAAGCAAATCCTTTTTCATCGACCCGCATATTTTCCATGACTCTTGCGACATCCGGAAACCGGTGAGATCTATTCATAACAACTTCAAACCCGAAAAATATTTGTTTTAGAACTGCAGAGCTCACATCAACATTGTCAGGAATTCGGGTATCCACAATCTGTTTTGCGGTAACTTTCACGGTTTGAATGCTATTTTCAACAAGTATCTCAATATGATTGTCTTGTAGATTAACATCCGCGACTCGGCTATCTT
>CAZDCK010000009.1:0-17616 GCA_964503965.1 uncultured Enterobacteriaceae bacterium
AAAATCTGCTGTCAAGTTGATATCCGTCACAAATTCATTGGTTGAGGTCTGAAGTGTCCCGATTAAATGTAAAAAGCCCATCAAAAAGCACCCGAAATGTCATAGGAAGGGCGTAATTACCGCTGGAGCAGTGACCTGCCCACTTTTCACTTGCAGGGATGTGTCTTCGAATTCTGTGGCTGTTTTCAATACAGCTAATCCATATATATTATTATTATAAATCAATGCATTGGAAAGCTTTGTTAAAGCTTTACCTTGGCTATTGGTCAGCTCGGCATCTTCACTGTCAGTCAGGGCTTTGGCCTGAACCAGAAAGAGGCGCTTGCCGGCTTTGCCCCGGTAGTGCATACGCGCAACGATTTCCTGTCCTGTATAGCAGCCCTTGTCAAAACTCACAAAACCATTGATATCCAGATTCGCCTCTTCAGGAGTGAAAAGCTCTGTGTCGTCAGCCGGCATGAAGTAAAGTCCCTGCTGCAGATCCAGTAACTGCCAGCAGTTGCGGTCTGCTGCTTCCAGAGAGGTGAGGTCGGGCATTGCAGCATCCCAAGGCAACCACAGTTCATAACGCGGGAACTCACCTTGCAGATGGAGAATAGTGGTATTGTCTAACCGGCTATGTTGACCCGCTTCGGGAAGCATGCCGTAAATTGATTCGAGTAACGGTTCCACCTTGTCACCGGCAACGCCAATTCTCTGAAAATCCTTTGTGGCGTCAGTCATCTGGGCCTTGTAGAAGGGGATAAATTTCTGGAGCACCTGACGGGTATTCTCAAGAACTCCCACAGGCATGGACAGGTAGATGTCACCCTCCAGTTTTAGAATTCTAAAGCTGGTGTAGATGCGTCCCTTGTTGTTGCAGGCAGCACCTAGCCCCAGTGTTCGCTCATCGATTTGGTCGAGATCGCAGGTAAGCTGCCCCTGGAGAAATTTGATGTTGTCGTCCCCGCTGACTTTTAGCAGGTTCTGGAAATCGAGTGATGTATAAAAACTTTGCATGGTGGAATTGAATTGGCGGACAATGCCCGCTGTGTGAATGCCTGAAATACAATTACGGATTTCAGTATATAGGGTGTTCAATGTTGAATAAACGGGCATTACCCAATCATTGACAATATGAGGCTGACAAACATAAATGGCTGAATCCGACCTGAAAAAAATGTACTGGCACAGTCGGCGAGGCATGCTTGAGCTTGACCTGATCCTGGTGCCGTTTGCTGAAAAAACACTGCCCGGACTCAGTGATGCCCAACAGCAGCAATATGCCCGTTTGTTGCAGGAAGAAGATCAGGATCTGTTTCAGTGGCTGGTCAGGAAAACGCCAGCGCCCGACAAGGATCTGCAGTCTACGGTAGATCTGGTACTCAAACCCTGACCGGCTGATCAGTTCCCGGAGTGTCCTGCAAAATTATCCGGGGACAGCACGGTATTTTCCGCCACGGGGAGTTTCTGCGGATAATCCAGTGTGGAGTGCAGTCCCCGGCTTTCTTTTCTGCTGAGCGCCGAGGAGATAATTAATTCCGCGACGAGTGCAAGGTTCCTCAATTCAAGCAGGTTCCTGCTGACCCGGTAATTACTGTAATACCACCTGATCTCCTGCTGCAGCAGTTCAATACGATTCTGTGCTCTTTGAAGCCGCTTGTTGGTTCGAACAATGCCGACATAATCCCACATGAAACGGCGGACCTCATCCCAGTTATGGGCGATCACCACATCCTCGTCAGAATCCGTTACCTGGCTTTCATCCCAGGGCGGAATGTTTTCCTCCAGGGCAAAGTCATCAAACCGGGAGAGAATATCCTCCGCTGCGGCAAAGGCGAAAACAAAACATTCCAGCAGGGAGTTGCTCGCCATTCGATTGGCCCCATGTAGCCCAGTTGAACTTGCTTCGCCAATGGCATAGACATTTTCCAGGTCAGTTTTTCCATTCAGGTCCACCACAATACCGCCACAACTGTAGTGGGCGGCCGGCACCACAGGAATTTGTTCCCGGGTGATGTCGATACCGAACTTGAGGCATTTCCTGTAAATGGTCGGAAAGTGTTCAAGGATGAAACTGTCGGGCTTGTGACTGATATCCAGATTCACATAGTTGCAACCGATGCGTTTCATCTCGGCATCTATAGCGCGTGCCACTATATCCCGGGGGGCGAGTTCGGCACGGCTGTCATAGTCGGGCATGAACCGACTGCCATCAGGGAGCTTCAGTAGGCCACCTTCACCCCTTAACGCCTCTGTGATGAGAAAGGATTTTGCCTTGGGGTGCCACAGGCAGGTTGGGTGGAACTGGTTGAACTCCATGTTGGAAACCCGGCAACCTGCACGCCAGGCCATGGCGATGCCATCGCCGCTGGCTCCATCTGGATTGGAGGTATACAGATAGGTTTTGCTGGCCCCTCCGGTTGCAAGTATGACAAAGCGGGCACGGTAAATTGTTACCTGGCCACTGATTTCATTGAGTACATATGCTCCTACACATTGGCTGCCGCCAAGTCCCATCTTACCGGTTGTAATCAGGTCAATGGCAACAGTGTTTATGCGAAAGGTGACATTCGGATGCTGAAGAACCTGGGCTGACAGACTCTTGAATACAGCCTTGCCTGTGGCATCAGCCGCATGGGCGACTCGTCTGTGACTATGTCCTCCTTCCTGGGTCAGATGCAGGGATCTGTCGTGACTGTTGTTGCGCGTGAAGTTGACCCCCTGTTCGACAAGCCATTCGATACATTCACGACTTCGGGACACTGTGTACTCAACAACCTCCCGGTTGCAAAGACCATCGCCCGCCGCCAGGGTATCTTCCACATGCGATTCATTGCTGTCATGTTCATCCAGCACTGCCGCAATACCGCCCTGGGCCCAATAGGTAGACCCCTGGTCCAGTGAGCTTTTGGACAAGATCGTGACCCGGGCTGTATCGGCCACTTTCAGGGCCAGGCTCAGGCCGGCCGCTCCTCCACCGATGATGAGAACGTCGGTGTCCTGTATTGCAGGGGAAACAGATGTGTCAGGCATAAAATCGTATCAATGACGGGTAATTCCTGACGCTATTCTACCTTGTGGGATACAATATAAAGAAATCCTGTTGTTCCGGTTGGCGAATAACATGAATCAGGGCGAACTTTTGTCCTTCCGGCCTGTCTATCTGGTTAGCAGTAGAGCCCAGGCTTCTGTTTTATCAATCATCAAGTGGAGCCAGGCTTTTGGCCTCAAACGAAGTAAAAGATACAGATCAACAACTGGTAGACCGAGTATTCAAAGGGGATAAACATGCCTTTGATCTTCTGGTCTTGCGTTACCAGCATCGAATTCTCGGTCTTATTGGCCGCTTTATTCGTGATCCCGCTGAAGTTGAAGATGTTGCCCAGGAAGCCTTTATCAAGGCCTATCGTGCACTACCCAAATTCCGCGGTGATAGTGCTTTTTATACGTGGCTGTACCGAATTGCTATCAATACCGCTAAAAACTACATGGTTGCCCGTGGGCGTCGCCCCCCTGCGACTGATATTGATGTTGAAGATGCCGAATTCCTTGAAGGCAATTCCCTGCTTACTGACATAGGAACTCCTGAGGCCAATCAGGAAAAGGAAGACCTGCAGCGAGTAATCAACGAGGCTATTGAGGATCTGCCGGAGGATTTGCGAACGGCTTTTACCCTGCGGGAGTTCAGTGGCCTGAGCTATGAAGAAATCACGGAAATAATGGATTGTCCGGTGGGCACGGTTCGCTCAAGAATTTTCAGGGCCAGGGAGGCGCTGGACAAAAAGATCAGGCCGTTGATTGATAATACGGATGAAGAAAATGTGGCCTGAATCCCCGTGATAGCGGTATCTGGAAGGCTTGCCAGGGGTAAAAGCACAAAATTCCAAAAAATTCGTGAATTCAGGGAATTTTTACCAAACAGGGTTGTCTAGTTAGTATCCGCTCCTTAACGGGGGCTTAATATGAAATCAGGCACGGACATCAATTTACGCATCTGGTTTGTTTTTTGACCATAAAAAGGTTTTAACCAAAAAAGTTTTGACCAAAAAAAAGATGCTGCCTAAAGTCCTGGGCTGTATAAATTTATAGATTGCTATAATGTGTTAAAGAAAGCTTTAGCGTTTTATAGAAAGTATTCAAGGCATTAATGGCTGAAGAGGGCTAAATGGGAAATAATTTACACGAATCACTATCTGCACTCATGGATAACGAAGCAGGTGAACTGGAAGTACGCAGGATCCTTAAAGAAATGGATGCTGCGGCAGACAGTGACAGCCAGGCGCTTAAAGCCCGCTGGCATCGTTACCATGTTGTCAGTGCCAGCCTGAAGCAGGAGATTCATTCGGCGCCGTCAAGAAACCTGCTTGCAGGGATCCGCAAAGAGCTTGCGAATGAAGCAGTGCCTGAAAGCCAGGGAATGAAACCAGTCAGGCCCCATAGCAATTTCGTCAGACTTATAGGTCAGGGTGCCATAGCTGCTTCTGTCGCCATGGCTGTCCTGTTTACAGCTGACCTCGCTCTAAATGCCGATAATCCGGACAGTTCCGGTAATGCAGAACTGGCAGGCAATACACTGGATGAAAACCAGCAACCGACATTTACCGGCCAGTTGAATCCATCCATGAAGACACGTGTTGCTGTCCAGGAAGGCCTGGATCAGGCAGAGATGGACCGGCTCAGGCAGGTTGTTTCCCAGGAAATGGAAGAGACTCTCGAATCTACACCAGCGACGTTTAGTCCCGAAGAAAATCTCTGATTCGTTTCACCGTATTTTTTTCAGCTGTTATGATGATCCCCGTAGAGGCTTTGCCCGCGGGGATTTTTTGTGGCAGTTGAAAAACTTCAAATCATTGAGCGCATTGGCGATGAACTTGTCCTGAATATACGGGAAAAATCGGCGTGCGGTGCCTGTCAGGCAAGAAACAGCTGTGGGCATCACCTTATTGACACATCTCTTGGACGGACTGACGTCATAAAAACATTTACGCTCAATGGGGGACGCTTGCCGGCAAGTGCGGCAGGGGATTTTGTCGCCATATCTATTGACGACGGTGCGATGGTGCGAATGTCACTGCTACTTTACGGGTTGCCAATTCTGTTTTTACTGGCTGGTACCTTGATAGGAACATGGCTTGCAAATCATCTGGTCACATTATCAATTCCCGGTGAGATCATAATTGTAATGATTGCAGCTTTTTTCTTTGTAAGCGGATTGTGGACGGTAAAAATAACTGGAAATCATTTTGCCCGGGAAGCGGTCTCCCTGACTGCAATATCGCATCAGTCCGATTCACCCTGATTATTGACCAGAGGATCATGAATATGCCCGCGCTACAGGTAAATCGCCCACTCCCTGTCATTGTGTTAGCCCTGTTACTTCTTCACGGCAGCAGCCATTTACGGGCCCAGGTGCTACCGGATTTTACCGCTCTGGTTGAAAACAATGCGGCTGCCATCGTCAATGTCAACAGTATCCAGCGCAGCTCGGATTCTGATGGTGAAAATGAGAGACTGGATGAAATACTTCGTTATTACTTTGGCGACAGACTACCTGACATACCTGAGGAGCGTCTTCGTGAATTTGAACAACGACCATCACTGGGCTCAGGCTTTATTGTCAGTGAAGATGGATACATCATCACTAATCACCATGTAGTCCAGGATGCTGATGAGATTACGATTACACTGAATGACCGCCGTGAATTTGCGGCTCGCCTGATTGGTTCGGATGCCAGCTCAGACCTGGCTTTGCTCAAGATCGATGCCCAAGGGCTCAGTCCTGTTATTCTAGGTGATTCCAGCCAGCTCCGGGTCGGGGAATGGGTGCTTGCTATTGGTTCGCCGATGGGCCTGAGATTCTCGGTAGCTGCCGGTATTATCAGTTACATGGGCCGAAATATTCCCAATGGCAGTGGGGGTAATTATGTGTCCTTTATTCAGACAGATGTAGCCATTAATCCCGGTAATTCCGGTGGACCACTTTTTAACCTGGCTGGAGAGGTTGTCGGAATCAACTCCCAGATTTTTACCAGCACTGGTGGCTCCATGGGTCTCTCTTTTGCCATACCGGTGGATGTGGCAAAAAACGTGATCGGACAACTTAAAGCCAAAGGCGTTGTTGAGCGTGGCTGGATGGGCGTGGGAATCAGTGAAATCAGCCAGGAAATGGCAGACGAAGCGGGATTGAAAAGTCCGTCAGGGGCCCTCGTGACGCAGGTAATACAGGGAAGTCCTGCTGAGCATGCAGGTTTTCTTGCAGGGGATATCATTACCCATTTCAATGGTCGTGAAATTGTCAGTAGCGGTGATCTGCCCTATAACGTGGGCCTCACGGCTCCGGAGTCAGAAGCACGGGTGGATGTTATTCGTGCAGGAGATCCGCTTACCATTGCCATGACAGTGGGTAAGCTCGCTTCTGCCGGCCTGTCCAGAGAAACAGGCCAGGGCAGCAATACCGAATTGGGTCTGGTTGTCACTGATGCAGTAAGGGAAAATGGATTGTCTGGCGTGATGGTTATCCGCGTCGATGGCGATATAGGCGGACAAGCCGGATTTCAGGCAGGTGATATATTGCTCAGTATAGACGGTGTAGAGACGACAGATGTTGATACCCTGAATGCACTGGTCCCTGACCTCGGCAGGGAACGCCCCTTGCCAGCACTTGTCGAGCGTGACGGAGTTCAGTCCTATCTGACTTTGCGTCTACCTGAATAGCTTGGAAACCCTCGGATTTCGTGGCGTCACTCGCTATGTTCCTGTAGACTTGCGCTTTTTTTTCGAAGGCTGATTTTCCTCCCTCAAGCGGCCTGGGGGATTAGGTGGACTTTCAATTCTGTGAGCAATCTGGACCACATACGCAACTTTTCAATCATTGCCCATATCGATCATGGCAAGTCGACGATTGCTGACCGTTTCATTCATTTGTGCGGTGGGCTTTCCGATCGTGAGATGCAGGAACAGGTGCTTGATTCCCTTGATATCGAACGTGAGCGTGGCATCACGATTAAAGCCCAGAGTGTAACCCTTGATTACACGGCTGATAATGGAAAAGTCTACCAACTGAACTTTATCGATACCCCTGGACATGTGGACTTCACCTATGAAGTTTCTCGCTCGCTCGCTGCCTGTGAAGGAGCACTTCTTGTTGTGGATGCTGCACAGGGTGTTGAAGCGCAATCTGTTGCCAACTGTTACACGGCTATTGATCAGGGACTTGAAGTGTTGCCTGTGCTTAACAAGATGGATCTTCCCCAGGCTGAACCGGAAAAGGTCAAGCAGGAGATAGAAGAAATTATTGGTATCAGTGCTGATGGGGCTGTGCCCTGTAGTGCAAAAACCGGTGATGGCATTCGTGACATACTTGAAAAAATCATCACTGATGTTCCTCCTCCAACCGGTGAAACAGACCGTGACCTTCAGGCATTGATTATTGACTCATGGTTTGATAATTATCTGGGGGTTATTTCCCTGGTACGGGTGAGGAAAGGGGTACTGAAAAAAGGTGACAAGATTATTACCAAGTCCACAGGCAAGGCCCATGTGGTCGATAACGTAGGTATTTTTACCCCCAAACGCGTCGTCACCGGTGAATTGAAGGCGGGGGAAGTTGGATTCATAGAGGCAAGCATCAAGGAAATCAAGGGAGCGCCTGTCGGTGACACCATTACCCATGCGTCTACTCCGGAGGTGCCTTCACTCCCCGGTTTCAAACAGGTCCAGGCCCAGGTATATGCTGGCCTGTTTCCCGTATCCAGTGATGATTTTGATAACTTCAGGGATGCACTGGAAAAACTCACACTGAACGATGCCGCGCTGCAATATGAACCGGAAAACTCTGATGCGCTCGGTGTCGGTTTTCGCTGTGGCTTCCTGGGCATGCTGCATATGGAGATCGTGCAGGAGCGTCTGGAACGAGAATATGATCTTGACCTTATTACGTCTGCACCAACGGTTGTCTACGAGGTGTTGACCAACAAGGGTGAAGTCCTGAAGGTGGACAGTCCTTCACGGTTGCCGCCGGCAGGAACGATTGAAGAGATGCGTGAGCCCATCGTGGAAGCAAGTATTCTTGTTCCCCAGGAACATGTGGGCAATGTACTTTCCCTGTGCGTCGAAAAAAGGGGCGTCCAGAAGGACATGCAGTTCGTTGGTCAGCAGGTTTCAATCAAGTACGAGTTGCCGATGAATGAAGTGGTGCTCGACTTTTTTGACCGGATCAAGTCTGTCAGCCGAGGTTATGCCTCGCTGGATTACCACTTTGTCCGGTTTCAGCCCGCCAAATTGGTGAGGCTGGATGTTTTGATCAACGGTGATACAGTGGATGCACTCGCTCTTATTGTTCATCGGGATCAAGCGCATGCCAAGGGGCGTGTGCTGACCGAAAAAATGAAAGAGTTGATCCCGAGACAGTTGTATGATGTCGCAATTCAGGCCGCCATAGGTGGACAGATCGTGGCAAGAACAACGGTAAAAGCATTGAGAAAGAATGTCACCGCCAAGTGTTATGGTGGAGACATAACCCGAAAAAAGAAACTGCTTGAGAAACAGAAAGCAGGCAAGAAACGTATGAAGCAGGTAGGTAATGTTGAAGTGCCGCAGGAAGCCTTCCTGGCCATATTGAAAGTGGACAATTAACCCGTAACCGATTGGCGTTGAATAATGAGTTTTGATTTCTCCCTAATCCTTCTGATTTTTTCTGCAGTGACCGGCATCATCTGGCTGGCAGATATTCTTCTGTTCAGGAAACCACGAACATCCAGAGTCAGTGAATTTTTGAAAAGTAATGGTCTCAGTGAAGAGGATTTCAGTGGTTTTGTGCATTACCTTCACACTGGTGAGGCTCCGGAGCATGCATTAAAAGGGGAGAATGCCCGCCCGGTTTTTGAGAACCAGAAACAACTTGAACAGGCCTTTGATCTTTACCAGGAACCTGTAGCCGTTGATTATGCGAAGTCATTTTTCCCGATCATTTTCGCTGTCCTGATTCTGCGTTCCTTCCTCTTTGAGCCTTTCCAGATTCCCACAGGATCGATGATCCCGACCCTCAACGTGGGAGACTTTATTGTCGTCAATAAGTATGCCTACGGCGTCAGACTACCCGTCGTTGGAACCAAAGTGGTGGATGTGGGTGAGCCAAAAAGAGGGGATGTCATGGTGTTTATTCCACCCCATGATCCCAATTACTATATCAAGCGTGTTATCGGTCTGCCTGGTGATCATGTACGTTATGCCGATAAAACCATTTATATCAATGGAGAACCACTAAATCAGGAATATGTGGACTTCATCAACAACAGGCGCCCACCGGTGGTATATTCTCTGGAAGAGGTGGGAGGAATAACCCATGACATCTATACATCGCCATCGCCCTCTTATATAAGACCAGGTAACTGGCTATGGCCGGAAGGTCGGGTAATTCCCGAGGGGCATTATTTCATGATGGGTGATAACAGGGATAACAGCAGCGACAGCAGAGTATGGGGACCGGTTTCCGAGGATAAAATCGTGGGTAAGGCGGTCGCTGTATGGATGCACAAGGAGCCGGGATTAAATTTACCGAGCTTCAGCCAGAATCGCTTGATTGAAAATCCCTGATAAGTTTTGATGCAGGAGTGAGCTTGAAAATGACGTCACAACGACCCAGAAAGCAGGAGGGGGCTTCACTTTATGCCCTTATCATCGTAATGACCTTGTTGGGTATTGTGATCCTGATGGGGTTGAAAATCTCTCCTGCCTACATCGATAACCAGACTGTCACCAATGTGCTTCGTAACCTGTCTGAAAATGAGGAGTTGCAAGGGATGCCTCTGCGTGAAATCCGTGCAAGGGTCACCAGAACCATGCAGGCCAATGGGGCAAGCATTCCCAGCGATTCTATTGATCAGGTCGAAATAAACGGAGTTGATTATATTGTTATCGAGTATGAGACCCGTGTCCCCATGTTCTGGAACATTGATGCGGTCGTGAAATTTGATCAACGCTTTGAGAAATAGTGGCTTCTGATATTCCCTCACTAGACTATACCTTCACCAATGACGCCCTGTTAAAACTGGCACTAAGCCACTGCAGCAGCGGTCAGGATAACAATGAGCGTCTGGAGTTTTTTGGTGACTCAATTCTTGGCTTTGTGATTGCTGAAGAATTGTTTCGCCGTTTCCCAGAGGCTCGCGAGGGACAGTTAAGCCGTTTACGGGCAGACCTGGTTCAACGTGGCACTCTTGCTGAATTGGCCAGGGAACTTAAAATCGGACCGGCTCTGCGCCTGGGATCCGGAGAGCTCAAGTCCGGTGGACCTGACCGTGATTCCATACTGGCCGATGCATTGGAAGCCGTGATTTCCGCTATTTACCTTGATGCGGGACTTGAGGAGTGTCGGAATATTGTTCTGGGCTGGTTTGCCGGCAGACTTGAAAGTCTTGATCTGGATGCCCAGACCAAGGATGCGAAAACACGGCTGCAGGAGTACCTGCAGGCAAATAAAATTGCTCTCCCTGACTATGAAGTCCTGGAAGTGGCTGGCAAGGATCACCAGCAGACCTTCGCGGTGCTTTGTCGTATAGAGCTCCTTTCCGAGCCAGTCACAGGTCATGGGTCAACGCGCCGAGAGGCAGAACAGGAAGCGGCCACCGCTGTTCTCAAGGCCCTGGATCTCTAGTCCCACTTTCCAAGCCGGGACTACGGATAACTTGAAAGGCTGTTATCATGCGCCAATGACTTCTGATTCTCCTGACTCCAAAACTACTCTCACCCACTGTGGCCTGGTCGCCCTGGTAGGCAAGCCTAATGTGGGTAAGTCCACTCTTCTGAATTACATGATTGGGCAAAAGCTCAGTATTACCTCACGCAAGCCCCAGACAACACGACACCGGATTCTCGGCATCAAGACCCATGAGAATAATCAAATGATTTTCGTGGACACGCCGGGGGTTCACAGCGGCCAGAACAAGGCTATCAACCGGTATATGAACAAGACCGTGCAGGGAGTCATCAGGGATGTAGACCTTATACTGTTTATTGTTGACCGGGTGAAATGGACAGAAGAGGATGAACTGGTCCTCCAGCAGTTACAGAATAATCAGGCACCGGTGTTTCTGGTTATCAACAAGATCGATCTGGTAGAAAACAAGGAAACGCTCCTGCCATTTATCGAAGCACTGGAAGGGCGTTATCCCTTTAAAGAAATATTCCCCTTGTCTGCCCTGAGGCAACATAATATCGACGCCCTGGAATCAGCTATCATCAAACATCTGCCTGAAGGGGATTTTTATTACCCGGATGACCAACTCACTGATAAAAATGCGCGTTTCCTGGCGGCGGAATTCATCCGTGAAAAGATAACCCGCCAGATTGGTGATGAATTACCCTACGAAACAACCGTTGAAATAGAAGAGTTCAAACAGGAAGGAAAGACAGTTCATATCAGTGCCCTCATTCTTGTAGAGAAGTCCGGACAGAAGAAAATCATCATTGGTGACAAGGGTAGTCGCCTTAAATTGATAGGTACCGAAGCACGGAAGGAACTTGAGCAGCTGCTTGGTACTAAAATCATGCTGAACCTGTGGGTCAAGGTGAAGAGAGGCTGGTCAGATGATGAAAGAGCCCTGAAGAGTCTGGGCTATGATGATATGTTCCAGGGATAAATGAATCTGAATGTAATTTTAAGATCAGGCAGGCGCTGTTTTGGCAACACATATTGAATTACAGCCGGCCTATCTGCTTCATAGCAGGCCATTTCGCGACAACAGCTTTCTTCTGGACTTTATTACTCCTGATTACGGCCGTCTCGGTGCTGTTTCAAGAGGAGGACGAAGTGCCGGTTCAAAATCCAGGGGGCTTTTGCAACCTTTCATCCCTGTGCAAATTTCACTGGCTGGGAAAAGTGAACTGAAAACCCTGAAAACCATTGAAGTGCGCCAGGCTTTACCTGTCTTGCATGGTGAGCGGCTTTTCAGTGCCATGTACATGAATGAGTTGATTGTAAGGTTGTTTCAAAGCCATGAAGCGGATCCAGGTTTTTTTCATGAATACGAACAAGCCCTGGAAAGCCTGGCTGCCAGGCAGGAGCCTGAGCCTGTTCTCAGGAGCTTTGAGCTGTCCTTGCTGGATACACTTGGATACGGCGTTGATTTCACGGCGGAAGCTGATACTGCACTCGATATCGATCCCCGGGCCTGGTACTACTTCCAGACAGAAAACGGATTCATTAAAGTCCAGAATCCTGATGCAGTCGTAGAATCACAGAATAAAGGGCATAGCGTTTTCAGGGGAGATCATTTGTTGAATATTCATGAACGAAATTTTCAGGATGTCCAGACCCGAAAGACAGCGAAGTCGGTACTGCGGGGAATTCTCAACAGCCATCTTGGCTCCAGGCCACTTGGCAGTCGCTCCCTGTTTTCAAGAAAGTGAATACCGATTGGGTTTTATTGCCTGCAAAGGATAAAATGCCGTGCTTTCAATCCTGACATTTCCATGCCTGACATGAACTACCCAACCATTGAAGATACCGTAGGCAACACACCCCTGGTTCGCCTGCAAAGACTGCCTGGAGATACCACGAACACTATCCTGGTGAAGCTTGAGGGTAATAATCCCGCAGGCTCCGTCAAGGACCGTCCGGTGTTGAGCATGATCAGCAAGGCAGAGGCCAGGGGTGACATTTCTCCCGGTGATACGCTGATTGAAGCTACCAGTGGTAATACAGGTATCGCCCTGGCCATGGTCGCCGCCATCAAGGGCTACCGTATGATTCTGATCATGCCTGATAGCTCAACGCAGGAACGCAAGGATTCAATGACGGCCTATGGTGCGCAACTGATTGAAGTGACGGCGGAGGAAGGCATGGAGGGTGCAAGGGACCTGGCAAAGAAAATGGAAGCTGAAGGCAAGGGTAAAGTTCTTGACCAGTTTGGCAATCCGGACAACTTTGCTGCACACATTGAACATACGGGCCCTGAAATCTGGCGGGATACCGGTGGTGAGGTTACCCACTTTATCAGTTCCATGGGGACGACGGGTACAATCATGGGAGTAAGTCGTTTCCTGAAAGAGCAGAATCAGGATGTCCAGATTATCGGCCTGCAGCCTGGAGAAGGGGCCAAGATTCCAGGAATCCGGCGTTGGCCATCAGAGTATCTCCCCGGTATTTTTGATAAGGACCGGGTAGACCGTATTATCGATATTCGCCAGGAAGATGCAGAGAACACGATGCGGGCACTGGCCCGGAAAGAGGGTATCTGCTGTGGAGTTTCATCAGGTGGAGCTGTGTTTGCCGCATTGCAACTGAGCAGGGAAGTCGAGAATGCGGTTATTGTGGCCATTATTTGTGACCGGGGGGATCGTTATCTTTCCTCGGGTTTGTTCAATACCGGACAGGATTGACTGATTACCCCCATGAGACGACGTAGACGGAAAAAGTTACCGACAGAACCGATTGCCCTGGATATAGAAAAACTCAGTCATGAAGGCAGGGGAATTGCTCACCACGAAGGCAAGGTTGTGTTTGTTGAAGGGGCTTTGGTAGGGGAAAAGGTCGAAGCTGTATTGACTTCACGTCGGGACAGCTACGATGAGGCGCGTGTTCAGACCGTGCTTTCATCCTCACCAGCCAGGGTAGAGCCGCCCTGCCAGTTTTACTCAATGTGCGGTGGATGCAGTCTTCAGCACCTGGAAGCGCAAGCGCAGATTACCTTCAAACAGAACATGTTGTTTGAAAAGCTGACCCATGCGGTTGGCCACGCTGAGTATGAAAAAGTTGCACCAATGACGGGTCCTGTTCTTGGCTACAGACGCAAGGCCAGGTTGGCAGTACGTTATGTTCATAAAAAAGAACAGGTGCTGGTGGGGTTCCGAGAAAAGCATTCAACTTTCATTACTCACATGGATCATTGCGAAGTACTTGATGAAAGAATTGCAGGGCTTTTGCCAGAATTACCGGGACTGATTGGTGGCTTGACCACTTTCCGAGCCATCCCCCAGATTGAAGTGGCAGCCGGGGATCCAGAGCTGGAAGGAGTGACATTTGCACTCATTTTCAGGCACCTGGAGCCATTGCCTGAGAGGGATGTTCAGAGTCTGCTGGATTTTGCCAGGGAAAAGTCATTTGCCCTGTATCTGCAGCCAGGCGGCATGGAGACTGTTCATAAAGTGTTTCCAATGGAAGGAATTGATCGCCTGTATTACCGCTTGCCTGAATTTGACCTTACTCTTGGTTTTCATCCAACGGATTTTACGCAGGTTAATGCACAGATAAACCGCCAGATGATTTCAAAAACGATGGAATTACTGGATTTACAGCCTGAGGACAGTGTGCTCGATCTGTTTTGTGGCCTGGGAAATTTCACGTTGCCCGTTGCCCGTCACTGTAAACAGGTAATCGGGATTGAAGGGTCCGAGACGATGGTGGAGCGGGGTAGTGAGAATGCCAGGGCAAATGGCCTGACCAATACCAGCTTTTATGCGGCCGACCTGGCTCAGCCCCTGACCAGTGCAGAATGGATCAAGCAGGATTACAACAAGGTTATTCTGGATCCGCCCCGGTCAGGAGCGACAGAAATCCTGCCCGAAATTGTAAAACTCGCCCCTGAGAGAATTGTCTATATCTCCTGTAACCCCGCTACCCTTGCGCGTGATGCCGCTTTCCTGGAAGAGCATGGCTATAGCATGTTTTGTGCCGGGGCCATGGATATGTTTCCCCAGACAGCCCATGTAGAGTCCATGGCCATGTTCAAAAAGGTGTCGGGATAATCACCTGAGCCCAAGGAGAGACCCATTAAAATTGAAGATCTTCTGACCATTATGTCTATGCTAAGGGATCCGGAGCACGGATGTCCTTGGGACCGCAAGCAGACATTCCATACCATTGCCTCCCATACCCTCGAAGAGGTGTATGAAGTAGTCGATACAATTGAGAGAAACGATTATGACCATCTGGCCAATGAGTTAGGTGATCTGCTATTCCAGATCGTTTTCTATGCCCAGTTGGGCAAGGAGTCCGGTTACTTTGATTTCGAAGATATTGTTGAAGAAATAGGCAGAAAATTACTAACGCGCCATCCTCATGTTTTTCCGCAGGCGACAATGGAAAGTTTTGGTTCACAGGCGCGTTTGAGCCCTGAGCAGGTTGAACAGACCTGGGAAAAAATCAAGCAGGCTGAGCGTGACAGCAAGGGGTATACAGACCAAAGTGTTCTTGCAGATGTACCGGCTGCCCTACCTGGATTAACCAGGGCGCGTAAAGTACAGAAAAGGGCTGCTTCTATTGGCTTTGACTGGCCAGAAACATCAGGTGTTCTGGAAAAAATCAGGGAAGAGTTCGAGGAACTGGCAGAAGTCATTGAAACAAGCAACCAGGATGGTATTGAAGATGAGCTGGGAGATCTGTTTTTTAGTCTCGTCAACCTATCAAGGCATGTCGATGTTGAGCCTGAACGCTGCCTGCGCCGTGCAACAAATAAGTTTGAAGATCGTTTTCGCGCCTTGGAGGAACAGGTAGAAAAAGATGGAGAAACGATCCATACCCTTTCCATAGAAGAACTTGAAGAACGTTGGCAGGCAATTAAACAGGATAAAAAGGAAAGTGAGCTTAATAACTAGGCAGCAACCCTGTACTATTATAACTATCTAAAAAAAACATCAATATTACACCCCCAGAATCTGGAGAAAACACAATGCAAATGATCCTCTTGGGCGCTCCTGGTGCCGGTAAAGGTACCCAGGCCAAATTCCTGACTGAAACGTACGGTATACCGCAAATTTCAACCGGTGATATGTTACGTGCAGCAGTCAAGGCGGGGAGTGAAATTGGTCTGAAGGCAAAATCTGTTATGGAGAGTGGTGGGCTCGTCACGGATGAGATCATCATAGCCCTGGTAAAAGAACGTATTACCGAGAATGACTGTAAAAATGGCTTTTTATTTGATGGGTTTCCCCGCACCATTCCACAGGCAGAAGCCATGCGGGATGCTGGCGTAAATATTGATGTCGTACTGGAAATTGATGTGCCAGATGAAGAGATTGTAAAACGACTCAGTGGGCGACGTGTCCATATGGAATCAGGGCGTGTTTATCATATTGAATTCAATCCACCTGCAGAAGAAGGCAAGGACGATGAAACGGGTGAACCACTCATTCAAAGGGATGATGACAAGGAAGAAACCGTGCGAAAAAGGTTGTCAGTCTATCATGAGCAGACTAAACCATTAGTAGATTTTTACCAGGATATTGAGAAAAACTACGGAGGAGTAAGGTTTGTAAAAATTAATGGCATTGGCTCAATAGAGAATATCGTAGCTGATATCAAGGCATCACTTGGTTTGTAATCGCAAGATTTCAGGAAGCTGTTTTTTTTTCGCGGTATACAGGCATTTATTTTTTCAGGACGATATTTTTTAGTAAATTGCCGGAATTTATTCGGAAATTTACTGGTAAATTTTTAAGAAAAATCAAGGTGCTAAACTATATAAATAAAAAATTTTATGATATGTTGTGACGTGAAAGTTGAGACAAATTGAAGTTACATTAAATCAGGTCGTTAACTTTTATTTTTATTAGGAGAAAAAAATATGGCTACTGCCAAAGCGAAAAAAAAAGCAGTAAGTGCAGCTTCTAATGAAGCCGCCACTAAACCGACTAAACGACGTGCAGTTTCAGCAACATCAAAAGCTAAATCTGCGTTGAGTAAAGCGCAAAGGGAAGTGACCAAACAGTCAAAGGCCCTGAGCACTGCCAGAAAAAAAGTCAGTATTGCTTCAACAAAAAAAGCAGCAGCATCCGCAAAAGCAGCAGTCAGAAAATCCACCACTAAATTAAACTCTGCCAAAAACAAGGTCCTCAAAGCAAAACAGAGTATGGCTAAAGCTCAGGCTGCTGATGCCGCAAAAGCAAAAGTTGCTGAACAGGCAAAAGCAGTAGCCTCCTATAAAAACACCCTTAAAAAGAAATCGGCCCAGGATTTAAAGAAAGCGCTTAAGAAGTTTGAAGCTTCATGGACTAAAAAGCGTGCCAAGGCAGATGCCAAAAAACTGGCTGCCAAGTTGAAGAAAGAAGCGGCCAAGGCTGTAGCAGCGAAGAAAAAAGCCGAATCCAAGGCCAAAGCTGTTGCGAAAAAGCTTGAAGCCAAGGCTAAAGCAGCTGCAAGAAAAGCTGCTGCAAAGGAAAAGGCCAATGCCAAGGCAGCAGCAAAGAAAAAAGCGACCAAGAAAAAAGTAGCTAAAAAAGCAACCAAGAAAAAGGTAGCGAAGAAGAAAGTCCCTAAAAAGGCGACCAAGAAGAAAGTGGCGAAAAAGAAAGTTGTTAAAAAGGCAAAGAAGGTGGCCGCTAAACGAAAGACAGTGGCCAAAAAAGTTGCCAAAAAGGCTGCCAAGAAGAAGGTCACTAAAAAAGCCGCCAAGAAAAAGGTAGCGAAGAAGAAGGTCGCCAAAAAGGCCGTCAAGAAGAAAGTAGCGAAGAAGAAGGTTGCAAAAAAGGCTGCCAAGAAAAAAGTAGCGAAGAAGACGGTTGCTAAAAAGGCTGCCAAGAAAAAGGTAGCGAAGAAGGTCGCCAAGAAGGCCGCCAAGAAAAAGGTAGCAAAGAAGAAAGTCGCCAAGAAGGCCGCCAAGAAAAAGGTAGCAAAGAAGGTCGCCAAGAAGGCCGCCA